>NZ_JBGOFY010000001.1:0-574226 GCF_041520885.1 Xanthomonas sp. NCPPB 2922
GGCCATATTAGCAGGCTTTTCATCCTCGTCAACCCCTCGTGAAGAGGACGTTGCCGCCGCTGCACATCAATCCGCCGTAGCGTCTTTCCGTGTAGCGAGCCGCCCATCATAGCCGGCTTTTCCGTTTCGTCAACACCTTGTGGTGTCTCCGATTCGCCCCGTTCGTTGCTGCGGTGCTTCGAGAAGCGCCGCCGTCCTGAGCGAGGTCGCGCAGTTTATCGAGCCTGCGCAGAAGTGCAAGCATTTTTTGACGCCCTCTTTATCTGATAGGCCGCATGGCCGTCGATAGCGTGTTGCCACGCGCTGTACGAACTGGTGACTGCAGCTGGGCAGGTAACTGGCAGCGCCCTTCTGCCGTGCAACATTGTTCCTGGGAGTGCGCGCCATAGAGAGAGAGATGCACCCTCTAGAGAGATGCAAGACGCCGACGTGCTCGGTAAGAATGCACTGCCCTCCCGCAAGGATGACGATGTCCTCCGCACGCAGCCTGTTCCGCGATCTGTCCCTGCCTGCCATCGCGGCAGGGTTCGTCACTGTATTAGTGGGCTTCGCCAGCTCGGCGGTGATCGTGTTCGAAGCGGCCCGGCATCTGGGGGCCGATCAGGCCGAGATTGCTTCATGGATGTGGGCGCTGGGCATTGGGATGGGCGTGACCTGCATCGGCCTGTCGCTGCGGTACCGGGTGCCAGTGGTCACGGCGTGGTCCACGCCTGGTGCGGCAATGTTGATTGGCACTGCGGCCGGGGTGCCGCTGCGGGAGGCGATCGGTGCATTCGTGGTGGCCGCCGTGCTGGGTGCGATCGCCGGGTTCACCGGATTGTTCGAACGGGCGATCCGGCGGATTCCGCTCTCGCTGGCGTCGGGCATGCTGGCTGGGGTGCTGCTGCGCTTCGGGTTGGACCTGTTCGTGGCGATGCAGAGCCAGGCAGCCATGGCGTTGTCGATGCTGGCGACTTATCTGATCGGGCGGCGCTGGTTTGCGCGCTATGCGGTCATCGCGACCTTGTTGGTTGGGATCGCGATTGCCGCCGGTGGCGGGCTGATGCACTGGAACACGGTGCGGCTGGAACTGGCCCGGCCGGTGCTGATGGTGCCTGACCTCTCGTGGTCGGCCCTGTTCGGGCTGGCGATTCCACTATTTGTGGTGACGATGGCTTCGCAGAACGTGCCCGGCGTGGCGGTGATGCGGGCCTCCGGCTATACGGTGCCGATCTCGCCGACGATTGGGTGGATCGGTGTGGTCAATACCGTCCTGGCGCCGTTCGGTGGCTACGCCTTGAACCTGGCGGCGATCACCGCGGCGATCTGCATGGGCCGCGAGGCACACGAAGATCCGGCACGCCGTTATCCCGCCGCGGTGGCCGCAGGGGTGTTCTACATCGTGATCGGCCTGTTCGGGGCGACGGTGGCGGCGGTGTTTGCGGCCTTCCCGCGCGAACTGGTGATGGCGATCGCCGGCATTGCGCTGCTGGGCACGATCGGCAACAGCCTGGCGGCGGCGTTGCGCGAGGAGCCGGAGCGCGAGGCGGCGCTGATCACCTTCCTGGTGACCGCCTCCGGACTCACGTTGGGCGGGATCGGGGCCTCGTTCTGGGGCTTGCTGGCCGGTGCGATCACCTTGATCGCCTTGCGGCCGCGCCGACCGCAGCACTGATACGGCGCCATGGACGATGCGCCTGTGCCTCAGGTCGCTGCCGCCACCGCATATGGCCGGCGGCGGTCCTGCGGCATCAAGCCGCCATGCTTGACGCCGCGAAGAGTGCGCGCTCATTCGACAGCGCGTCGCCTCGGGGTACGCCCGCGCACTGCGCGCGATGGCTTAGAGCGGCTAACAACACGTAGCGAGCAGCCGTCAGGTGGGTGCGGACAGCGCGGAGGAACCGGAGTCATGCCGATCCCGAGCACCGGCCGCGCCCGCATGGTGGCTGCGCAGTCGTTTTGATCGCTGCTTTTATTCCGGATCGCGCAGCTGCAACAACCAGTGCGCGGTCACCCCGCTGGGGCTGGGGAGAGGTTCAAGGTGGAACTGGCGATAGACCGGTGCGCCGTCGCTCACTTGCAACGGCAAGGTGACGTAGGCGGCCCGGCCGTTGCGCAGCGCATCCCGCAACAGTTCCACGTTGGCGCGTGGTGCATCGCTGGCGTACAGCGTCTGCAGGTCACGCCCGATGAGCTCGGCGACGTCGCTGCCGCAGACATCGGCAAAGGCGGTGTTGACGAACAGTAGGCGGTGTGCGGCATTGGCCGTGCCGCGCTCGATGATGGCCACGCCATCGCGCAGGCGTGAGAGCGAGGCTTCCAGCAGGGTGAAGTCCTGCTGGAAGCGCTTGCGCTCCATCAGTTCGATCAGCACGCGCAGGCTGCGGGCCGATTCCAGATGCAGCGGCGACCAGCGCCGCGCACGGCCGCGCACCGTTTGCTGCCACAGGTCGAAACTCTTGCGTGGCGACAAGCGCGAGTTGGGGATGTCTTCCAGCTTGGCCAGCTGCGGATTGCCGGCCCATTTGATCTGCTGGATCTGCTCGCGGCGGGTCCATAGCAGGGCGCTGCGCGATTGCGGCATCAGCGGCACGAAGATGAAGCCGGCCGCCAATGGCGCCAGATCGGCGAGCTCGGGGAAGACCTCGCCGATGGCGTCCACATGCAGCGCGCCGACCGCGTCTTCGCGCAGGGCCTCGTGGTGTTCGGATTCGATGTGATCGCGGATGCGCCGCAGCGCCGCCACGTCCGGGGTGGTGCCGTGGCGGCTGATGTCGTTGCCGTGGAAGATCGCCACACCGTCGGCGTCCACCACATCCATCAGGTCCGGGGCCATGTCGTCGAGCAGCTCGACGGTCATGTGCTCGGCATCGTTGAAGTCGGTGATGAGTTTTTCGCGCACGGTGAGCAGCACCGATTCCAGGCGCGCACGGGCCACCGCCTGCAGCGCGCCGATCCGCCCGGCCAGGGTGCGCGCCACCGCATCGGTGACATCGCGCATGGCGTGGTTGGTGAAATGCGGGCTGTAGTGATGGCAGGAGATCAGCCCCCACAGCGCATCGTTGACTACGATGGAGGCGACCAGCGTGGCGGTGACGCCCATGTTGGCCAGGTACTCCAGGTGCACCGGCGAAACGCTGCGCAGGCTCACATCGCTCAAATCCACCGGCGTGCCCAACTGCGGGTGCACGGTGGGCTGGATCGGCGACGGCTGGTAGCCGACATCGGCGATCTGGCGGACCCGGTTGCGCAGGTACAGCGCGCGCGCCTGCGCCGGGATATCGCTGGCGGGGTAATGCAGGCCGAGATAGGCCTCCAGCTCCGGCTTGCGCGCCTCGGCGATGATGTCGCCGTTCCACTCCTCATCGAAGCGGTAGATCATCACGCGGTCGAAGCCGATCAGGCTACGCAGGCCCTTGGCCACGCGCACCGCGGCCTCGGCGATGCCGGGATCGCGTTCGACACTGCGCAGCAGCGGCATCGCCTCGCGCAGGGTGACATCGAGCAGGCGCGCATCGCGCGGCTCCATCTCCACCAGCCACTGCTGCGGATACAGATGGCAGGCCGCGACCCATGCACTGTCTGGCGGCATGGCGCGTTGCGGGAACCGCACCTCGGCATGCATCAGGTGCTGTGGCTGGTCATCGACGGCGAACGGCTGTGCTTCGGGCAGCGTCAGCACCTGGGTGTATGGCATGCCAAGCAGCGCGGCCATCGGCACGCCGAGCAGATCGGCGGCGGTGGTGCTGGCCTGCACGATGCGGCCGTCGGCGGGGTCGATCACCAGCAGCACGCCGTAAGGCTGGATCAGCCCGGGAATATGGATGGGTTCGCGCGCGCAGACGTCCAGGTCCAACGGGTTGGTTGCAGTGCTCAAGGACGTGCCTCCGCTGCCAGGCAGGTGTGGAAATGGGCAAACATGGCCTGCGCGCCGGCGATGGCCTCGGCACGCGCCGCTGCGCTCTGCAGGCGTTGCTCGAGCACCGCCTGAAAGCGCCGCCAGCCGGCCGGGTCTTCGTCGGCCAGTTCGAAGTACTGCAATGCATGCGCCAGGCCCGGCTGATGTTTGCGCAGCATGCGTGCGATCACCCGGCCGCCCAGCTGAGAGCCTTCGATGACATACAGCATGCCCCAGCGCGCCGCCTCGCTGCTGGCCGGTGGCGGCGGCACGGCGGCATCGACGGGTTGGCCGAGCACGCGCAGATCCTCCCGCAACGCCGGCACCCGGCGGCGGTACTGCCAGCCGCTGCCCACCAGGGTCACCAGCCAGTCGCTCAGCTGTTCTTCGAAGCCGGCCAGCAGCCGGTGATGCCGGCGCAGCACCTGCGCGTAGGTATCGGCATCGATGTGGCCCTGCCCCAGCGCCTGCATCAGCGGCACCGCCTCAACCCGGGTGTGCGCCTCCTGCGTGGCATGCCGCAGCGCGAGCGCAGCCGAAAGCGGGGCAACCGGGGTGTCAGAACGCATGCGTAGGAAGACAGTCAAAAGCCAAGCTGCTCAGCCTAGCAGGGCATGCGAGCCAGGCAAAAAGCGGGCGCGTCCGGTGGATGAACCGGTTGGTTTCAGCCCTGCGCCAGTGCCGGGCTGCGCCCTGCCCGCTTCCAGGCCATGAACCAGCCCGCGGCCAGCAGCAGGCCGGCCAGCAACCAGGGGGCGCCGGGCAGGTGCAGCGGCGCGCCGCTGCCGATGAACCAGGCGAAGACATTGGCGAACAACAGCGGGCCGGCGATGCCGCCCAGGCTGACCAGGCTGGTGAGCGCGCCCTGCACGCGGCCCTGGGCGTCGGCACCGACTTCGCGGGTAATCAAGGCTTGCGCAGCCGGGGCGGCCACCGCCCAGAAGGCACTGATCGGCACGCCCAGCAGAAAGGTGCGGCCGCTGTCGGCCAGGCCGTAGATCACAAAGCCGATCACGCCGCAGCCCAGGCCGAGCAACAGCGCGCGCCGCTCACCCAGCCAGCGCACGATGCGGCCGACCAGCACGGCGTTGACGATGATGCTGCACACCCCGACACCGGCCAGCACCCAGCTCACCTCGCGCGGGCCCCAGTGGTACTGGTAGCTGGCAAACAGCACGAAGATGCTGGGGTAGACGTAATGGGCCAGGTTGGCCAGGAACACCACCGAGGCCAGGCCGAACACCTGCGGGTAGCGGCGCAGCAGCTTCAACGCACCGAACGGGTTGGCATGCGACCAGTCCAGCCGCGCGGTGCGGCGCTCCGGCGGCAGCGACTCGGGCAACACGAACCAGCCGTACAGCACGTTCAACAGCGCCAGACCGGCGGCGAACCAGAACGGCCAGCGCAGGCCGATGCTGCCCAGCCAGCCGCCGATCAACGGGCCGGCGACAAAGCCAATGCCGAATGCGGCGCCGAGCATGCCGAACGCGCCGGCGCGCTTGTCGGCCGGGGTGACATCGGCGATGTAGGCATTGGCGGTGGAAAAGCTGGCCGAGCACACGCCTGAAATCACCCGCGCCAGCAGCAGCATCGGCAGCGTGTGGGCGAGTGCCATCAGGATGAAATCCAGGCCCAGCCCCAGGCACGACAGCAGGATCACCGGGCGGCGGCCGTAGCGGTCGGACAAGGTGCCCTGCAGCGGCGAGCACACGAACTGGATGGCGGCGAACAGAAACCCGAACCAGCCGATCCAGCCGGCTGCGGCCTCGTAGTCGCCGCCGGTGAATTGCCTGACCAGATCGGGCAGCACCGGGATGATGACGCCGAAGGACAGCACGTCGATCAGCACGGTGATGAAGATGAAGATCAGTGCGGCGCGGCGCCGGCCCGGGGCGGGAGCGGATGCGGAATCAGGAGAGATGGACATCGCGCGGCACGCAGGGGCGAAGCGGCGAGTGTAGCGGTGGAGTGGATAGTGGGGTTATGTGGATGGGCTGCCGCCTGATACGCCCCGTCCCCTCATCCGCCCCTGCGGTGCACCTTTTCCCGCTGGGGAAAGGGAAGCGTTTGGCCTGTGTCTGGCGCAAGGTCAGCGTGATGGAGTTAGAACCCCTCTCCCGCCGGGAGAGGGGTTGGGGTGAGGGTACGGGGCGAAGCCGCAGGTCCACTCAAACTTCACCAGGCTTCGCACGTCCCCTCATTCGCCCCTAGGGCACCTTCTCCCGATGGGAGAAGGGAGTCGTTGCTGCTTCTTTCCTGTCTTGGAAGCGGCGCGGGCGCTGGGCGAGCCTGGGGCAATTCTTGCGCTTACTCGACGCTGATGGTCTGGGTCAGCGTGTGGCTGGCGCCGGGGGCGAGTTCGATGACGTCCGGGCCGGCGTTGGCTGCTTCCAGGCAGACGTAGTCGCGCCAGCCGGTGCCCACGTCGGCCATCTTGCTGGCGGCGTCTTCGCCCGGGTTCCAGGCCACCAGCGAGCGGCTGCCTTCGGTGCGGATGTCGATGCGGCGGCCCAGCACCGGGTCGGTGAGGGTGTAATGGCCGCCGGCGTTGGTGTAGATGCGGTCGCTGCGGCCGGGGTCGCGCGGATCGCGCAGGCTCCAGTCGCCCTGCTGGCGGTGCGCGGTGGCGTAGTTCTCGTACTTGTCGAGATAGTCCAGCCCTTCCAGGCCCTGCACGCTCACCTTGAGCGCGTCGCCGACGCGGAAATAGTTGTGCAGGGCCTGGGTGAAGCGCACCGGCGCCTTGCTGACGTTTTCGGTGACCAGGTGTTGTTCTAGCGTGCGGCCGATGCGCAGGGTCATGTGCAGGCGTAGCGCCAGGTCATCGAAGGTCGGCGGCGTCAGCGTGAGCACTAAAGTGCCGTCGTCTTCGCGGCGGCTCTCGGTGAGCTGCCACGGCACCGTGCGGACGAAGCCGTGCGCCGGCACGTCGCCGGTCTGATCCTGGCGACCGAAATACGGCCAGCACACCGGCGCGCCGCCGCGGATGGGCGTGGGCGGCTGCTTGGCGGTGGGCGACAGCCACATCACGTCCTGCCCGCCCTTGGGCACGAACGACAGCAGTTGGCCGCCGAACAGGCTGATGGCCGCGGTGGAATACGGGGTATCGATCAGCAGCGAGGGAAAACCGTGGAAGTCGCCTGTGCGCAGGCCGGTGACGTCGGACATGGGGGATGCCTTCTGGACAATGGGAGATTGGACGAATGTGGGATAGGCGGCAGGCAGCGTGAACGCGGTGCCACGAACGGCGGCGCCGGTCACCGGCGGGGCGGTGCGCAAGGCGGTGAGGATGCGTTGGCCGGCACGGCCATCGGCCGGCTGCAGGCCCAGGCGGGTCTGCTCGACCTGGATGGCGCGGCGGGTGGCGGTGCCGACCATGCCATCGGCTTCGCCGATCTGGTGGCCGCGCGCCAGCAGCAGTTGCTGCAGTTGCCGGCGTTCGGGCCGGCCCAGGCCGGGGTCGTCGGTGGGCCAGGCGGCGGCCAGGCCGGGGCCACCGCGCAGGCGATCGGCCAGCAGGGCGATCGAGAGCGCGTAGCTTTCGGCCGCGTTGTAGGCGTAGATCGCGTCATAGTTGCGGAACACCAGGAACGCGGGGCCGGTGGGGCCGGCCGGCAGCAACAGGGCGGCGGCGGTCTCGGCCGGCAGCCCGGTCGGGGCGAGCGGCTTGCCATCGGTGCCGAGCAGGCCGGCAGCCTGCCAGGCCTGCAGCGGTTGGCGGCGGGTGCGGCCGGCCTTGTTGGCGTCGAAGCCGGCCGGCAGGCGCACTTCCATGCCCCAGGGGCGGGCGCGTTCCCAGCCGGCCTTGACCAGATAGTTGGCGGTGGAGGCCAGCGCGTCGGGAATGCTGGCGACCAGGTTGCGGCGGCCATCGCCATCGCCGTCGACGGCGATGCGCGCATAGGTGGACGGCATGAACTGGGTCTGCCCGAACGCGCCGGCCCAGGAGCCGGTCAGCCCCTCGGGCGCCAGGTCGCCCTGCTGCAACAAGCCGAGCAGGGCCAGGAATTCGCCGCGGAAGAACGGTTGGCGGCGGCCGGCGCACGACAGCGTGGCCAGCGACACCAGCAACGGGCGCTTGCCGGTGATGCGGCCGTAATCGCTCTCCACGCCCCACACCGCCACGATGGTGGCCGGGTCCACGCCGGTTTGTTCGGACAGGCGGGTGAGCAGCTCGCGGTGAGTCACCAACATGGCCTGGCCATCGCTCACGCGCTGGCTATCGACCAGGCTGGCCAGATAGTCCCAGATCGGGGTGGTGAATTCCGGTTGCGCGTCCAGCAGCGGCAACACGCTGGGATCGGCGGCCAGACCGGCGGTGAAGCGCTGGAAGCTGGCGGCATCCACACCCTTGGCGGCGGCCTGGGTCTGCAGCCCGGCCAGGCAGCGGTCGAACGCGGGGTCGGCCCAGGCGGCGAACGGCGCCAGGCCCAGCAGCAGCGGCAACGCACGCCGCAGCGGCGTCATGGACTCAGGGCCGGCAGAAAAACGAACGGCATGCGGTGAAGGCTCCTGCGCGGCGGGTCGAGCCGGGGAGCATAGCCAACCTGACGGCCGGGGCGCGTGCAGGGGCGCCGGAATCAGGCAGGCGTCTGGCGCCGTGCTGGGCTAGCGATGCTGGTTGCGCCGCCGTGATGGTGAGGCGGCGCTGGTTTAGCTGCCGTCGCCGGTGATGCCCGACAGCAGCGACAGCGCCGGGCTGCCGCCGGTGGCGTCGCCACTGCGGCGGACGCTGCGTGGCAGGCGCGGGGTGTCGTGACGGGGGCCGAACCAGATCATCGCGGCGGCCACCAGCGTCGGCAGCACGATCGCGAACACCACCAGTGCCAGCAGCAGCCATTGCCAGAGATTGAAGGTTGCCATGATCCCGTCCCACCCCGCGGCGCAGTCCGCCGGCGCGGCAAGCTTCCGGGATCGGCTGCGAACGTGGCGTCGACAAACCGGGCGGATGGCGCCGTTCGTCGGGCGGTCGGGGCTGGCTGGCGTGGCACGTGAGCGCGACTGCGGAATGCCCGGCGACCCGGCGGACCGTGTAGCGCGCCGGCCTTGCACCGTGATCGCAGGTGCGGCGTTGGGCGATGACGTCGGTGCGTCAGCGCAGCCTTACCGGGCGTCGAGGTAATACCAGTGGCCGTCCTCACGCACGAACCGGCTGTGTTCGGTCATGCGTACCGCACTGCCACCGCCGATGCGGTAACGGGCCAGGAACACCACCTCGGCGGTGTCTGCGCCGGTGGCGATGGCGCGCTGCACGTTCAAGCCCAGCCAGGTGGTGCGGCCGCCTTCGTCCAGCGCCAGCTCGGCCGGCCGCGTGGACGGATGCCAGCTCGCCAGCAGGTAATCGACGTTGCGGCGGACATAAGCGCTGTAGCGCGCGCGCATCAGCGTTTCCGCATTGGGCGCCGCAGCGCCGGCATGGTACTGGCCGCAGCACTGGGCGTAGCCGGCGGCGCGGCCGCAGGGACAGGGATCGGTGGCTGTGGACGGTGACATGGTGGGATTGTGCGGGCTGCGGTTGGGAATTGGGAATTGGGAATTGGGAATTGGGAATTGGGAATTGGGGTGGGAATTGGGGATGCGGGATGCGGGATGCGGGCTTCTACTTGGTAGTTGAAGTGTGCGGGAGCATGAGCGGGCACTGATATGCACGTCGTAGTGATGCTCCTTGCTTGCGCGTCCTCGTCACTTCGTACGCGCAAAGTTGCGTAGTGGCGTTCTCGGCAGTGGCCCGCAGCTTTGTGCGTTGGAATCAGCGAGGCTGCGCGCATTACTCTCACGCCTAGCTCTCCCCCGCAGGCGGGCTTCAGTAAAACCACCGCTTACTTCTTAATCCGGGCCGCGCTTGCTGCACAGCTGCGCAGGCGCGCAACACCGAAGCCCTGATCGGCGTGTGCCCCTTGTTCAACGACACCGACGGCGCCGATGCCAACAGCAACGCGCGCTTCGAGATCACTCGCGTGAAGGCCGATGGCTAGCCGCAGCCGGCCAAGGAGTTCAAGGCCACCCCTGGTGCGCGAACACCGCGACTACTGGAACTGCATCGACGACCATTGGGATGAAGACGCAGGCCTGTGCCGAGTACGCCTTGGCCGGCTTAGAGCAGCTATCAAAACGACTGCGCAGCCGCCAGGCGGACGCGGCCGGTGCTCGGAATCGGCATGTACCCACGTACATTCCGGTTCCTCCGCGCCGTCCGCACCCACCTGACGACTGCTCGCTACGTTTTGTTAGCCGCTCTTACAGCGCGCGTGCGCGCCGCCGCATTCTTGTGGTGGACAGCGGCCTGCGCCGTAATCGCTTCGCGGCAAACTCGCACGGCTTTTTGAACCGCGACGGGGAGTCGCCAGCGTAGATCGCCGAGCACGGGCGTACGCAGCTGCGCGCCTTGCCTTGTTGCCACGCAGAACAGCGGCGTTGTTGTCCTTGTGAATGCCGCGACCAGCGCGCGGAGAACATCGCGACACGCATGCGAGCAACTCGGCGTGGAGCGCCGTCAGTGCGGCGGCTATGCTGTCGCCCCCGTCGTGCGGAGCACCGCCTTGCTGGAACTGATTCCCACCGAGTTGCCGTGGCTGCTGTGCATCGCCTTCGTGGCCGGGCTGGTGGATGCGGCGGTGGGCGGCGGCGGGCTGATCCAGTTACCGGGGCTGTTTGCCACGCTGCCGCAGCAGGCGCCGTCACTGATCCTGGGCACCAACAAGTTCAGCGCGATGTTCGGCACCGGTGCATCGGCGTGGCGCTATGCGCGCAATGTGCGGTTTCCGTGGCGGCCGGTGCTTTACGCCACCGCGGCGGCGTTTACGTTTTCGTTTCTGGGTGCGACGGCGGTGAGCCTGCTGCCCAAGCAGGCGGTGCGGCCGCTGATTCTGGTGTTGCTGATCGCGATGCTGGGCTACACGCTGATCAAGAAGGACTTCGGCGCCCTGCACCGCCCGCGCGCCATCGGCCGCCGCGAGTTGGTCACCGCCTTGGCGATGGGCGCGGCAATCGGCTTCTACGATGGCTTCTTCGGCCCGGGCACGGGCAGCTTTCTGATCTTCCTGTTCATCCGCTTCTTCGGGCTGGATTTTTTGCGCGCCTCGGCTGCGGCCAAGGTGGTGAACCTGGCGACCAACCTGGCCGCACTGTCGTTCTTCCTGCCCACCGGCCAGGTGATGCTGGCGATTGGCGTGCCGATGGCGGCGGCCAACGTGGCCGGTGCGGTGGCCGGCACGCGGCTGGCATTGCGCGGCGGCACGCCGTTGATCCGGCAGTTGTTCCTGGTGCTGGTGGTGGTGTTGATCGGCAAGATGGGCTGGGACCTGCTGCACTGAGACGCACACCGCGGCAGCGTGACGCCGTGAGCCAATCCGATGCCTAGAATTCCATGCTCAGCGTTGCCGACAGCGTGCGGGGCGCGCCGGGGTAGTTGGTGGTTTGGGTGACCGGTTGTTCGATGTAGAAGCGGTTGCCGAGATTGCGCAGCAGCAGCGCCAGTTGGTAGCGGCCGCCGAAGCGGTACGCCGCCGACGCATCGAAGCGCGTGTACCCGGGGATGCGGTAGCTGTTGGTGAGATCGCCTTCGCGCTCGCCCACATGCACGGCGCCCGCGCCTAGCGTCAGCCCGTACAGCGGGCCGCTGGCGACGTGGTAGGTGCTCCACAGGCTGGCACTGACGCGTGGCACGCCACGCAGGCGGTTGCCGGTGGCGATGACGGTGTCGCGGGTGACCTGCGCGTCCAGATAACCGGCGCCCAGGATCAGGCGCCAGTTCGGGGTGAGTTCGCCGGTGACATCCAGCTCCAGTCCGCGCACGCGCTGCTGGCCGGTGACCAACACGAAGCCATCGTTGTTCGGGTCGGCGGTGGCGACATTGTCCTTGGTGATCTGGAACGCGGCGACGGTGGCGAGCACGCGGTTGTCGAGCAGCGCACTCTTCATGCCGAGCTCGTACTGGCGGCCGGTTTCCGGCGGCGCGCTGCCGCCGGTCAACACACTGGCGCTGCGCGGACGAAACGAGGTGGAGGTATTGGCATACAGCGACAACTGCGGTGCGGCCTTCCACACCACGCCAAGGCGCGGCGAGGCGCGCCGGCCGTCTTCGCGCGTACGCGCACCGTTGTCGACGGTGGTCTGTTGCACATCGTCCCAGCGCACGCCGGCCAGCACATCCCAGCGCTCGTCCAGGCTGATCTGGTCCTGCACGTACAGCGCGGCATAGCGCGCATCCACTGCGATCTCGCGTGCTGGCACATAGGTGCCCGGCAAGGCACCCTGCACCGGAGCGCGCACGCTGATGCGCGCCAGCGGCGCACGGGCCTCGTCGGTGTGGCGATGCGCATCGACATATTCGGCACCGGCCAGAACCTGATGGCGCAACGGGCCGGTGTCGAAACGCGCCAGCGCTTCGGTCTGCGAGGTGGTGGCGCGCACCTGCTGGTCCTGGCGCACGGCGCGGCGCTGCAGAAACGCGCGGTCGGCACTGAAGCCAGTGAAGTCGGCCACGTCGCGGCCGCTGTCGCCGTCCTGGTGATTGACGATCTGGCGCAGCGTGAGCCAATCGGTGGCGTCGACTTCGATACGCCCGCGGGCCGTGCGCGAGGTGCCGTGATTGCGCGACCACGGCTCGCCGAAGCTGCGCTGCGCCGGGCCACGCACCACCCCGTCGATGGCCACCAGACCACGATCGCCCGGGCTGGTCTGGCGGGTGTATTCGATATCCAGATCCGCGCGCAGGCGCTCATTCGGCCGCCACGCCAGCGATGGCGACACGAACACGCGGTCGCCATCGGCCTGGGCGTCACGGAAACTGCCGGTCTGCTGCGCCGCCGCGCTCAGGCGCGCCGACAGCGTGGGGCTCAGCGGCCCGGTGATGCTGGATTGCACGCGGCGCAGGCCGTGCTCGGCCACCTGCACCGAGGCGTTGCCGCCGAACGTATCGTCCGGCCGCAGCGTGACCAGGTTGATCACCCCGCCCGGTTCGCCACGCCCATACAGCACTGCCGCCGGGCCTTTGAGCACTTCCACCTGCGCGACATTGGCCAGATCGCGCACGGTTTCGGTGAAGTTCTGCGCCGGATTGAGCAGGATGCCGTCGACCGCGTACGAGGACGCTTCGAAGCCACGGATCACGAAGGTTTCCGAGCGATTGCCCTGCGTGCCGCCGGGCTGCACGTTGGAGACATTGGCCACCACATCGACCAGACGGGTGAGCTGCTGCTCGTCGATCACAGAACGCGGCACCACCTGGATCGCCTGCGGAATGCGCTCCACCGGTGTCTGCGTGCGGGTGGCGCCGGCGGCTTTTTCGGGCCGATACAGGGCGCGCTTTTCGCTGACCACGATGGCGTCGAGCAGGCTGGCCTCCTGCGCGGCGGCCGGCATTGCGGCAAACAGGGATACGAACAACAGGTGGCGACGCGTGGGGAGTGTGGTCATCGGGCTCTTCTGCGGGGGCGATACGCCGCAGAGCGGACACATCCGGCCATCAATGATAACGATTCTTATCCGCGCGTGTCGGCATGTAGGTGGGCCTGGCGGTGGCGGTTGGCTTGTTGGATACGCTGAGGTCTTCCGCGTGAGGCCTGACGTGCGTGCGTGTCTGCAGCCTTCAGGACAGCCTGCAGGTGTCGCTGCGGGCGTGGCCTGCCTGGAGCGGCGGCGTATCCGTGGGCCGGCTCTCGCTTGAAGCCGGAGCGGCACACAACGTGCGACACAGGCGTGCCATCCAGTCAGCGGGCGTCATTGGCGACGCTGCAACGCCCGCGTGCGCGCGTCCATCCCTGTCGCCGTTGCAGACGCGGCGCGACTGCAGGCGTGCGGCCGCATCGCGTAGACACCGCGCCCTCGCGACCCCCCCGGTGGCGCGGTCGCGGGGGCCGCGCTCAGCGTTTGCTGCGCGCCTTGGGAGCAGGGCCGCGCATGGACGCGGCACGGCTCGTGGCGGAAGCCGCCGTCGCGGGCTTGGCCGTGGGCTTGGATTTCGATACCGGTTTGGCCACCTTCTGAGCTGATGCTGGCTTGCTCACGCGTTTCGGCGCCTTGCCCGTGCGCTTGGCCGCAACGGCCGGCGTGGCGTTGGAGGCCTTCGGCACGGCCGCGGCTTTCGCGGTGGTTGTGCGCTTGGCAGCGGGCTTGCCGGAGGACCCAGTTCGCGTGCTCGCCGGCTTGGTTGGCTTCGGCGGCGCGGCAGGGGTTACAGCCTGTTTGCGCTGTCCGTTCGACGCGTCCGCCGTGCGCGTGGCTGGCGCGGCCGTCGCTGATGTTGCAGCTGCAGACGTGCTGCGCTTGCCAGCGGGCGCAGGCACTGGCGCCGCCATCGATGCGGTGGCCGCCGCGCGTGTGCGCGTGTTGCCGCGCGAGTGTCCGTCCGTGGCTGCATCGCCCTGCGCAGACTCTGCCGTGCTCTCCGCTACGTGCACGCTTGCCGCGTCGCCAGACTCCACAGCGATCACCGGAGCACGTTCTGCGCGCTCGCCTGGTGCCACAGCGCCACCCTGTTCGGCCGGCACCGCCGCTTCTTCCCCACGCGAGCGCTCTGGCAGTTTCAAGCGCTGCGCCTGTTCGTCGTACTCGATCAACAACACGCCGGAATTGTGGCGGCCGCTGATTTCCACGAAACACGCACCGCCGATGAAGGGCTCCAGCGTCATCACCGACTTCAGCGGCGTGGCCACCACCATCTGGAAGCCGAAATTCTCGAAGATGTTCATTGCCAGCGCGGTGAATTCGTTGTCGGCCTTGTCGAAGGCTTCGTCCAGCACCACAGCGCAATAGCGCGGCAATTCACCGTCTTCGCCGCCCAGCTGATACCGCAGCGCGGCCGCCAGGCAGGTGGTGGCCAGCTTCTGGCGCTGGCCGCCGGACTTGCCGGCGCAGCTGCGGTAGATCTCCACCTGCGCGCGGCTCTGCGCATCCAGCTCCACGCCGATGAATTCCACATGCAGGCGCACATCCAGCACCTGCTCGCGCCAGCGCCGCGCCTCCGGCTCCTGTGCACCAAGCCGCGCCACCAGCGTGCGCAAGGTGGCGAACTGCGCTTCGGCCAACGCGCGATCTTCGGTCTGCTGATGCGACAACACGGCGCGTAGCTGCTGCTGGAATTCCTGCACCTCGGCCAGGCGACGGTCGCTCACCTCGATGGTCAGGATGGTGTCGCGGTTGAACGGCACCTGCTCCAGGCTGGCGTTGACCTCGTCCATGCGCTGCTTGATGCCTTTATGGGCTTCGGCGGTGTGGCGTTGCAAGGCGAGTAGATTGTTCTTGCTCTGGGTCTGCAGCAGGTCGAAGAAGCGGTGCTCGTGACGCGGCAAGCCATCGCTTTCCAGACGGTCCAGCCGCGCGAGGAAATCGTCGGCGCTGGCCAGGCTCACGGTGAAGTCGCCGCTGTCTTCCGGCCATTGCTGGCAATACCGGCGGAAGCATTCGAGCAGCTGCGCACTGAGCCGGCTGTCGCGGCCCTGGCTTTCGGCCAGTTGCTCGGCCAGCCCACGTTCGACCACACGGAAATGCGCTTCCAGAGTGTCCAGCGACAGCGGGGCCAACGCGGCCAGGCGCTCCTGCAAGCCCTGCAACTGCGTGGGTGTAAGCGCAGCGGTGCCGGCACGGCCGGCGCAGGCGGCCTGCTGCTGTTCCAGCCGCACGCGCTCGCGTGCCAGCTGCGCGCGCTCAAGCCGTACGTCTTCATACGTGCGCTTGGCCTGATCGCGCAGCGTGCGCGCGGTGTCGATCGCCTGGCCCAGTGCACGCAGGCCGCTATCACCTTCGCGCAGCTGTTGCAGTTGTTCGTCGATATCGCTCAGGCGTTGCAGCTTGGGGCCGACGTCAATCTCGTCCCAGTCGCGCTCCACCAGGGTGTGCGCGGCCAGCTGTTTTTCCTGGTCCTGCTCGCGTTGCTTGCGCAGCGCGGCCACGTCGGCGTCGCAACTGGCAATGCGCTGGGCCAGGGCCTGCGCTTCGCGCTCGAAGACCTTGAGCTTGTCGCGATTGTCGTGACCGAGCAGCCAGCGCTTGCGGTCGTTGACGGCGTGGCGGTCGTCCTTTTCGTAGCGGTCGCCGGGATGCTTGACTTGGCCCTCGCGGGTGATGGCGCGGTCGGCATTGCGCAGCGCTGCGGCGTTGTCCACGCAGGCGTAATCGAAGCGACGGGTGAGCTCGTTGCGCAGCCACTCGGTGAAGGCATGCTCGCCCAGTTGCAGCTTGCCGGGCAGTGCGTTGGGATCGACACGGCGCGAATGCAGCTCGTCATTGCGGCGCACGCGGAAGTACACCAGCCGCGTGCCGATGTGGGTGCGGTTGACCCATTCGCTGACCTGCGCGTAATGCCGCTCGTCCACCAGCAGCGACTGCGCAAAGCCGTGCAGCACGCGCTCGATCGCGCCACGCCAGGCCACCTGGTCCTCGCGCACCTGCAACAGCTCACCGACAAAGGGCAGCGCGGATTCGGCAATGCCGGTGTCGTCGCACAGCCGCGCGCGCAGCGCCTGCATCGGTGCGGGCATGCTCGACGGCGCTTTCTTTAGCGCGTCCAGTTCTGCACGGATCTCGGCAAAGCGGCGCTCATCGTCGCGGCGTTCACCCATGCGCTCGGCGATGGCCTCGTCCAGTGCGCTGGCATGCTGCTTGCCGCCATCGAGCACGCCCTGCGCATGCGCCACCTGGGCGGCGAACCCACTGGCACCGGCCGCCAAGGCGGTGCCGAGCTGGCGGCAGGCCTGCTCGATCTGCGCACGGCGACGCAGGCGCTCATCGCGCTCGCGCTCCACCCGCACGCGCTCGCGTTCGAGTTCTTCGATCTGTTCACCGCCGGCGGCGCGCTGCTCGCGCTCCAGCCCGGCCAGCTTCTGTTCGTGGTTGTCCAACGACTCACGGCGCTGGCCTTCTTCGCCGGCCAGGCCACGGTCCTGGCTGTCGACCTCCTGCAGGCGCGCCTCCAGCAAGGCCAGCCGTTGTTGCTCGCGGTAGCTGTCCACGCCCAGCTGCAATTCACGCAAATCGCCAACGCTGCGGCGCAAGGCCATCAGCGCGGCATGGTGCTCGCGCGCCGGGCTGAGCGTCTCCACCTGCCGTCGCGCGGTGACCACTGCATGGTGCGCACCATCGAGCTCGGCGAAGTCTTCGACCAGCCGGTCTGCCGCTTCGAAGGTGCGCGGCTCATCGAGCATGAAGCCACGCAGGAAGGCGTTGAGATCGCCGAGGTTCTTCGCTGACTGGGTCTTGTGCAGCAGCCGCAGTGCCATGTCGTTGCCGATGCCCAACGCATGCCGGAAGCGCTCGGCATAGCCGGCGAACCCGTCGAAATGCGCCACGTCCTCGCCCAGCCGCGCCTTGAGCTTGCGCAGATCCAGATCGAAACCCTCCAGTTCGCTGGCCACATCGAACGCGCGCGGCACCACCATGTAATGCCGGCGCACATCCGCCGCGGCATTGCCGCTGCCGGCGATCCAGAACAGCCGCACCAGGCTCACCGCCTCGCCTTGCGCGTTGCGGTACTCCAGCACCAACGCCGTCCAGGTGGCGCCCTTGCGCAGGTACTGCGTGGCGATCTCACCGGACGCGCTGTCCTGCTGATCGGCCCAGGCACCGCGCACATACGACACCAGGCTACGGTCGCGCCCACTGCGCTCGGCCTCGCGCGCGGCTGCGTTGAAGTCCACGATGCTGGGCGGCGTCAACAATGCCGACATCGCATCCAGCAACGTCGACTTGCCCGACCCGGACCGCCCCACGAACAGGAAGCCCTTTTCCGCGATCGGCACCTCGGTCAACCCGTTGAACGTGCCCCAGTTGTGTACCTGCAAACGCCGCATACGAAACTGCTGCGCACGCTGCTCAGCCAGCGTCTCGGCAAACAAGGAAGCACCCGGCGACGCCGGCGACAGGTTGGACTGGGAATTCATTGCTCACTCACCAAAAACGGAACGACAGAGACACCAGGGACAGGCCAATACGAACGATGACGCATTTCTTGTGGTGCGGTGTTGCGTGTTGCGTGTTGCGTGTTGCGGGACGAGCGTGGCAGAACGACGGATGGGTTGCGTGGACGGCTTCGCGACCAAGGTCGCTCCTACAAGAGCGGGTGCCCTGGGCCGTTGAGGCGACGGTCAGAAGACGCGCGGCAGCAGGTTTTTCTTCGAACGCCTGCACCATCAACACGCTTGGCATGAACCGACCACCACTGCTCCTTCTCGCCCACTGCACCGTCTTTCGTTACTACATCGCTCTTTGCGACTGCATCGACGTCTTGCTGCGAACGCCACTGCGTTTCTTACAAAACCTCACGTGTTCTTCTTCTCGCCGCTGTTGCTGTTGCTGTTGCTGCTGTTGCTGCTGTTCTTGCCATTGCTGTTGCCATTGCTGTTGCCATTGCCATTGCCATTGCCATTGCCATTGCCGTTGCCGTTGCCGTTGCCGTTGCCGTTGCTTGCGCAGTTTGCTTTCCGGGCCCCCATACCGCAGCGGCAAGGCCGGCAGATACAACCCGCAGGGCGGCGCGCAGGGATGCGCGACGTTTTTGTAAGGGACACGGATGTCCCTTACAAAAATTTCTGCCGGCCTTGCGCACCTGGAGCGCGCAGCGCGGAAGGCGCGAGGACGGGGTGTGTTTCTTTGGTTACTTTCTTTGCACAAGCAAAGAAAGTAACTCGCGCCCGCAAGGGCGTGAAAGCCTTGCTTCGCTCTACTCCACCCAACCTCAAGCAAACCCACAACCCACGACAAACCAACCATCGCCCGACGCCGTACCCTCATCCGCCCTACGGGCACCTTCTCCCGGAGGGAGAAGGAAGATGCAGGCCCAGGCGCAGAACAAATCCGCACAGCACGCCCCCCCCCTGATACCGCACCCTCATCCGCCCTCCGGGCACCTTCTCCCGATGGGAGAAGGGAGATGCCGTCCCAGGCGCAGACGACATCAATCCGCAGCAACCTCCCCCTCGCGCAACTCCCGATACGCCACCACCAACGCCTGCACATCCTCGGCCGAGAACAACAACTTCAACACCGGCGACACCTCGTAACGCTCCTCGCTGCCGCGCAACCGCGACAGCAACTGGTTCTCGCGCATCTTGCCGATGGCCGTCATCACCCGCCGCGTAAACCCGGCCCGGTCGGTGGACACGTTCTTTTCGTACACCGACAACGCCTCCACCAACTGCGCCTCGTCCACCACCGCGCGCTCGCCGCGCGTATCGGCCTCGGCCAGTTGCTGGCGCAGGAACAGCAGCAGCACCGACTCGATGAAGGTCAGCGGCGCGCTGCGCAGCAAGGTGGGCGATTCCAGCTCGGCGGTGTCGGCCTGGCGGGTGAACGCCACTCCGCCTTCGCGGTCCAGCACCAGCTCCAGAAACAGTTCGCACAGCACCTGCCGCACGGCCGGCTCGTTGCGCAGCAAGGCCGGCCACAAGGCGCCGTGCCGCTGCGCGTCGATGCTGGGGCCGGCCAACAGCTGGCACAGCGCGCGGCGCGCATCGAATGGCAGCGTGCCGGTGTCGCCGAGGAACAACGCGCCGCCCTGCGCGGCGCTGGCGGCATCGCTGGCCGGCAGCCTCAGCGCGCTGGCGTGTGCGTCGGCGTCATCGTCGTCGTGCGCATCCAGCGCTGCCTGCTCAGACCAGTTCATTGCGTTTCTCCCGGGTAAACCACACCAAGGGAATGCGCGCGCGCCGCAACGTGCCGTCGCCGCCTTCCCATTGCACCGTTTCCATGTGGCCATCGATCACCAGGCCGTGGCGCGTGCCCAGCGACAGATAGCCGATCACACTGCCCAGCCCCTGCACCGCCGGCCGCTGCTGCAACGCATCGCCGATGGTGAGCCGCGGGCGCTCGCCCAGCAGCGCGTGCAGATCGCGGCGCAGGCTGCGCACGTCGATCTCCGATTGCGCGACCAAATCGCCCACGCTGTCCAGCGAGATCTCTGCCGCGTCAGCCGCGTACACGCGGCCATCGACCTGGGTGAGGCGCGGGTCGTGCAGGCGCCACTGCGACAACGAGCGCAGGCGGCTGCCGCTCAATGCCTGCGTGTAGCCGGTGGCGGTGGTGGCGTGCAGGCTCTCGCGCAGGTGCAAGGCTTCGCCCTGTGCCTGCTTGAGCAATTGGTTGAGCCGGCGCTGTTCCAGATACCCGCGGCTCTGCACGAACCCGCGCAGGCTGCGCGCGAAGTGCTGCATCACCGTGTGCACCTCGCCGCCGCGCTCCAGCAAGGTACCGGTGAGCCCGCGCAGGAAGGCGCGTTCGCGGCGGTCGAGCTTGCGTGCGAAGCCGCGTGCCAGCAGTGCGTCCAGCGCCTGGTCCAGCTGGCTGCTCTGCTGGGTGTCGTTGAGCAGGCTCCAGAACGCCTCGAAGGTGCGTCCGGCCTCGCTGTCGGCAATCACGTCCACGCCGTTGAACAACTGCTCCAGCACATCGCCGCGCGCGCCTTCGTCGTCGATGATGCGTTCGCGAAATTGCCGGTTGAGTTGTTCGAAGTCATCGCGCACGCGATGGAAATCTTCGGCCAGTTCATCGGACAGATGGATCAGGTCGCGCGTGCGTTCCAGCGCGCGCTTGCCGTCCAGCGCACCGACGCGGCCGGCGGCCACCCGCTCGATCTCGGCATCGATGCGCTCACGCTCTGCGCGTAGTGCTGCCAGACGCGCGTCCGGGTCGGCTTCGGTCTGGCCGGCCAGTTGCACCAGCTGCTGGATCACCAGCGACAGCCGGCTTTCGGTGGCGCTGCTGCCGCTCTCGCGCAGGCCGGCGATGAAACGGATGGCCTGGGTGGCTGCACGCGAGAGTTCGTATTCTTCTTCGGCCGCGCCTTCGGGCAGGCGGCGTTCCAGCCAGCCCTGCGCCAGCCAGTGCGCCAGGTAGGCCTGCGCGGTGCGCGGCAGCTCGCGGGAGAGTTCGTCGCCGCGCAAGGCATCCAGCTGGCGCTGCAGGCGCGCATGCAACACCGCCGATGGCAGCCGGCGTTCGCCGTCCATCAACAGGGTCTGCAGCAGGCCGATCAGCTCCGGTGCGTGATCGGCGGCGAGCAATTTCCACGCCGGCTGGTCGCGCAAGTGGCGGTAGCCGGCAATCCGTGCCTGATGCTTCATGACGCCCGCCGGAGCTGCCTCAACGCTTGCCGCCCACTTCGATGAACTGCAGGAATTCGGCGCGGGTGCGCGCGTCCTCGCGGAAGCTGCCGAGCATCTTGGAGGTCACCATGCTGACGCCGCGCTTGTGGATGCCGCGGGTGGTCATGCATTCGTGCGCGCCTTCCACTACCACGCCCACGCCGCGCGGTTGCAGCACGTCCTGGATGCACTGGGCGATCTGTGCGGTCATCTTTTCCTGCACCTGGAAGCGGCGCGCGTAGCTTTCCACCACGCGGGCCAGCTTGCTGATGCCCACCACCTTGCCGCGCGGCAGGTAGCCCACGTGCACCTTGCCGATGATCGGCGCCATGTGGTGCTCGCAATGGCTTTCATAGGAGATGTCGCGCAGCACGATCAATTCGTCGTAGCCGGCGACTTCTTCGAAGGTGCGTTCCAGGTATTCGCGCGGTTCTTCGCGGTAGCCGCTGAACCAGTCGCCATAGGCTTCGGCCACCCGGCGCGGGGTGTCCAGCAGGCCTTCGCGGGCAGGATCCTCACCGGCCCAGCGCAGCAGGGTGCGCACGGCCTCTTCGGCCTGGGCCTGGGTAACGGATGAATCGGGCTGGTCGGACTGGCTCATGCGCATGCACCCAAAGGGGGCGTGCATGGTACCCGAGGACGGGGCGGCGGCCCCAGCAGTGGCCCGCCCTGCCTGCCGGGGGTTTAGTTGACAGTTGATTCATTGTTGAATTGATAGCATCCTATCTATTGTGATGACCACCTATCTCCCTCCCCGCGCCCAGCTCAGTGCCGGCCTGCTGGTTGCCAGCCGCCAATGGCAGCGCCTGGCCGACCAGGCATTTGGCGAGTTCGGCCTGTCCAGCGCCTGCACCGGGCCGTTGCTGATGATTGGCCGCTCCGGTGGCGGCATCCGCCAGGTGGCCCTGGCCCAGCAGCTGGGCATGGAAGGCCCTTCGCTGGTGCGGCTGCTGGACAAGCTGTGCGCGCAGGCGCTGGTGCGCCGCGAAGCCGACAGCAGCGACCGCCGTGCCAACCAGTTGTGGCTGACCGAGGCCGGCCAGGCGTTGGTCGGGCAGATCGAGGCGCGCCTGGTGGCGCTGCGGGCCGAGGTGTTCGGCGCGCTCAGCGATGCCGAGGTGGAGGTGGTGTTGAAGCTGTGGGGCCTGATCGCCGAGGCGAACGCGCGCCTGCCCTAGTTGTGCCGACGACCCGCCGTGGTTGCCGCGTGGCCTGGCCGCGCCGGGCGTCGTTGTTCCCCTTCCCCAGGATATGTGGCCGATGTACGGAGAATTCAGTCTCTACGGTGTGTTCGTTCCCACCTTGCTGGCGTTGATGACGCTGGCCTACCTGCTCAACAGCGCCATTGGCGTGCTGCTGACGCGGGCCGGGGCGTATCGCCACATCTGGCACCCGGCCCTGTTCAACCTGGCGCTGTACATGGCCCTGCTGGGCGGCCTGTTTTCCCTCATGCGTTGGATGCAATCGTGAAGAAGCTGATCAAGACGGCGGGGCCGGCGCTGCTGACCCTGGCAATGGTGGTGGTGGCCGCGATGGTGCTGCAGCACCTGTGGCGGTACTACATGGATGCACCATGGACGCGCGATGCGCACGTGGGCGCCGATGTGGTGCAGGTGGCGCCGGATGTGTCCGGGCTGGTGGAGCAGGTGGCGGTGGCCGACAACCAGGCGGTCACGCGCGGGCAGCTGCTGTTCGTGGTGGACCGCGCGCGTTATGCGATTGCGCTGGAACAGGCCCGCGCCGCACTGGCCGAACGCCAGGCTACCCTGACCCAGCTACGCCGCGAGATCGCACGCGACCGCAGCCTGCAGGACCTGGTGGCCGCCGAAGACGCCGAAGTGCGCCGCTCCAACGTGCAGAAGGCGCAGGCCGCCGTGGCCACCGCGCAATCGGCGGTGGACCTGGCCCAGCTCAACCTGGACCGTACCGAAGTGCGCAGCCCGGCCGACGGCCATATCAGCGACCGCACCGTGCGCGTGGGCGACTACGTCAGCGCCGGGCGCCCGGTGGTGGCAGTGCTGGACACCGGCTCGTTCCGCGTCGATGGCTATTTCGAGGAAACCCGCCTGCAGGGCGTGCACCCGGGCCAGCGCGTGGACGTGCACCTGATGGGCGAGCCGGTGACGCTGCACGGCCACGTGCAGAGCATCGCCGCCGGCATCGAGGACCGCTACCGCACCGGCAGCGCCGGCGCCCTGCCCAACGTCACTCCCGCCTTCGACTGGGTGCGGCTGGCGCAGCGCATCCCGGTGCGCATTGCGCTGGATGCGGTACCGGCGCAGGTGCAGTTGATCGCCGGGCGCACCGCCACCGTCACCATCCTGCCGGATGCCGCGCGCCCGGCAGCGGCCAGTGCGCCTGCCCGCGTGCAGGCGAAGGCCACGCCATGAGCCGCGCCGCGTTGCGTCACCTGGGTCTGGCAACCGCGCTGACCGCACTGAGTGCCTGCAGCACCGTCGGCCCCGACTACGCGCTGCCGCACGAGGCGGTCTACAACCGGCCGGCCGCCAACGCGCCGTTCCTGGACACCGGCAACGCGCAGGTGCGCCCCGGGGCGCCACTCCCGGCACGCTGGTGGGCGCTGTATCAGGACCCGATGCTCGATGGCCTGGTCGAACAGGCGCTGCGCGACAACGTCGAGCTCAAGGTGGCCAGTGCCAACCTGCGCCGCGCCGCGGCCGTGTACGAGCAGGCGCTGGACGCCGGCGGGTTCGACTATGAAGTGGAAGCCGGCGTCAGCCGCGCGCAGATCTCGGCCGAAGCCTTCCTGCAGGAAGAAAAACTGCCCGTGTTCAACCTGGCCGACGGCAAGTTCGGCGTGTCCTACCAGTTCGATCTGTTCGGCAAGCTGCAACGCGGTGCCGAAGCCGCGCACGCCGACACCCAGGCCGCGCAGGCGGCGATCGACCTGGCCCGCGTCAGCGTGGCCGCACAGGTGGCCGGCAGCTATGTGGAGATCTGCAACGCCAACCACGAGCTGCATGTGGCCGAGCACTCGCTGCAACTGCAACAGCGCAGCCGCACGGTGACCCAGCGCCTGATCAGCGCTGGCCGCGGCACGCCGCCGGATCTGGCCCGCGCCACCGCGCAGGTGGCGATGCTGGAAGCCGCGTTGCCGCCGCTGCGTGCACGCCGCCAGGCCGCCGGCTACGCGCTGGCCGCGTTGCTGGGCAAGACCCCCGGCCAACTGCCGGCCGGGGTGGACAGCTGCGCGCACGCACCGGCGCTGCAACAGCCGATCCCGATCGGCGACGGCCGCACCCTGCTGGCCCGTCGCCCGGACGTCCGCCAGGCCGAACGCCGGCTGGCCGCGGCCACCGCGCGCATCGGCGTGGCCACCGCCGAGCTGTATCCGGACATCCGCTTGGGCGGCTCGATCGGCGCCACCGGCCTGCTGGCCGATATTGGCGAGCCGGCGACCCACGCCTGGTCGATCGGCCCGCTGATTTCCTGGACGCTGCCGTCCAGCGGCGCGCATGCCCGCGTGCGTGCCACCGAGGCGGGCGCCGACGCGGCGGTGGCGCAGTTCGACCACACCGTGCTGCAGGCACTGCGCGAAGTGCAGACCACGCTCTCGCGCTATGCGCAGGACATGGACCGGCTGCGCCTGCTCGAACAGGCGCAGCAACAGGCCGAACTGGCCTCGTCGCAGAACCGCCGGCTGTACCAGGGCGGGCGCTCGCCCTACCTCTCCAGCCTGGATGCCGAGCGCACCCTGGCCACCGCCGACATGACCCTGGCCGATGCGCAGGCGCAGGTGTCCAAGGACCAGATCCAGTTGTTCCTGGCCCTGGGCGGCGGCTGGGAACCGGCCACCGACGCGACAGCTGCGCGATGAACGCCTTGCTGCGCGACCGCCAGGCGTGGCTGTTTTCGGCCAAGACCTTCGCTGCGGCGATTGCGGCCTTGTACGTGGGCCTGGCCGGCAATCTGTCGCGCCCCTACTGGGCGATGGCCACGGTCTACATCGTCTCCCAGCCCCTGCTCGGCCCCACCCGCGCCAAGGGCGTGTACCGCGTGCTTGGCACCCTGCTGGCCGGCGCGGCCACGCTGGTCATGCTGCCCAACCTGGTGGAAACACCGCTGCTGCTCAGCGCGGCGATGGCGCTGTGGTTGTCGGCCTGCCTGTTCCTGGCGCTACTCAATCGTGGCCCGCGCGGTTATGCCTTCCTGCTGGCCGGCTACACCACCGCCTTCATCGGCTTCCCGGCGGTGACCGCGCCGGAAGGCATTTTCGATACCGTGGTGGCGCGCAGCGAAGAGATCATTCTGGGCACGGTGATGGCGGTGCTGTTCGCGGCGCTGGTGTTCCCCGCCTCGGTGCGGCCGATGCTCACCGCGCGCATCGGCAACTGGATGCAGGACGCGGCGCAATGGTGCCGGCAGGTGCTGCAGCGCGGCCCGGCGCAGGCGCCGCGCAACCGGCTGGCCGCCGACCTGGTGCAGTTCGAGGCCTTGATCGCCTTCGTGCGGCATGACGACCCACGCCACGCCGGGGCTGCCCCCGCGCTGGAACAATTGCGCGCGCGCATGTTGTTGCTGCTGCCGGTGCTGTCCTCCATCGCCGACCGGCTGGATGCCTTGCACGCGGCCTCGCGCCCGCTGCCGGGCGAGCTGATCGCGCTGCTGGAGGACATCGGCGCCTGGGTGGAGCGCGCTGGGCCCGATGCCGTGCAGGTCGCTGCACTGCAGCCCGAAATGATCTCTGCAGGCGACGCCGATGCGCACGCGGCAGTGGCCGGCCTGCGTGCCCGCATCGCTGCACTGCGCCCGGCGGTGGATGACGACCTGCAGCATCTGCTGCTGGCCAGCCTGCTGCTGCGCCTGGAGGAACTGCTGGACCTGTGGCAGGACTGCCGCGCGCTGGAATCCGCCTTGCTGCAGGGCACTGCGCTGCCTGCGTTGGCGGCTGCAGCACGCGATCGCGCCGCACCGGAAGTCGAAGCCGGCACCGAAGTGCGCCTGCGATCGACCGTGCCGCAACGTGTGGACGGGTCTGGCGGCGACACCTCAGAAAGTTCTTCCACGCACGCGGACACCGCGCCCAGCCAGCCCGCATCGCTGCTACAACGCCTCGCCCGCTCTTCCAGCCGCCTTTCCACCGATGCACCGGCCACGGCAGGTGACGCACGGCATATCGACTACGGCATGGCGGCGTTTTCTGCGTTGAGCGCCGGCTTCGCACTGATGGCGTACTGCGTGCTGTGGATCGGCATCGGCTGGGAAGGCGGCGGCAACGGCGCGATGATGGCGGCGGTCACGGCCGCCTTCTTTGCCGCGCAGGACGACCCCGCGCCCAGCATGGTGTCCTTCCTTACCTGGGCGGTGGTCGCCAGCGTGGTGGCGGGCATCTACCTGTTCGGCATCTTCCCGGCCATCCATGATTTCCCGATGCTGGTGCTGGTACTGGCCGCGGTGTTCCTGCCGCTGGGCGCGTTGCTGCATCGGCCCAAGACCATGTTGATCGCGCTGCCGCTGGTGGTGAATCTCACCGCGCTGCTGAGCCTGCAGAACACCTACAACGCCAACATCCAGAGCTTCGTCAACGCTGCGGTGGCGATGGTGCTAGGCATTGGATTTGCCGTGGTGCTGACGCGGCTGTTCCGCTCGGTGGGTGCCGAATGGAGCGCACGCCGGCTGGTGCGGCAGGGCTGGCGCACGCTGGCCGCTGCCGCCGATGGCCGTGGTGCGCAGGACCGCCACCAGTTCGCCGCACGCATGCTCGATTTGCTCGGCCTGCTCGCGCCGCGCCTGGCGGTGGCACCGCCCGGTAGCGACCTGGCATCGGTGGACATGCTCACCGAAATCCGCGTGGGCTTGAACATCCTGCAGCTGCGCCGCGCCCGGCATGGCCTGCCGCCAGCGAGCATCGCCGCGGTGGACGCGATCCTGGCCGATGTGGCCACGCATTACCGGCAGCAGGTGGCGCACAAGCGCCCGCTGCCCGGCCCCGACACCTTGCGCACACGCCTGGACGCCTCGCTGGCGCGCGTTGGCCAGGTGCCGGCCGGCACGCACCGCGATGAAGCCTTGCTCGGCTTGATCGGCCTGCGTTCCAGCCTGTTCGTTGACGCAACCGTGCCGGACCACGCGCCGGGGCATCCGCAGTTGGCGTGAGTCGCGCTTCTCACGGAGCGATCAGGCAGTGCTTGCATGCCACTGGTGCGCGTTGGCGTGCGCGCCGGTGTTGCGACACCGCGCCGCGTGTTGGCGCGTAGCCAGCACGCAAGAGACAGCACCGATACGTGCAGTGCTGATCGTCATCAACCACCGCGCGGCTCGTGGACCGAGACAGCGCGCTCACCACCATCTCAAGACGCCATCTGACGCAGCAGGTGCCTCATCTTCAAAGACGTGTGGCGGCAAGGTAGTCCTCGCCGCCACCTCACAGTGCGCTGAGCCGCACCCTCATCCGCCCTTCGGGCGCCTTCTCCCGACGGGAGAAGGACCCCAACGCTCGCCAGCACGCCTCAGCGCTTGCGCGTATGCATCACGTCTTCGTGGTCCAGCCAATTGCTGCCCTTGTTGGTCAGGAAGAAGATGTAGACCACCAACGACACCGCGATCACCGCCGTGGCGTAGATCACGAACTCGCTCACGTGGCCGGTCTTCAACGAGGCCTGGTACAACAGCGGCGCGGTGCCACCAAACGCGGAGTTGGCCAGCGCATAGCCCAGGCCAACGCCCAGCGCGCGCACATGGGTGGGGAACAGCTCGGCCTTCACCACCGCGTTGATCGAGGTGTAGCCGGTCAGGATCACAAAGCCCACGGTGAGGATCGCAAACGCGGTCAGCCAGTCGGTCTGCTTGGGCAGCTCCATCACCAGGAACCAGGTGTAGAGCACGCCGCCGATGCCGAAGAACACCAACAGGCTCTTGCGGCCCACGATGTCCGACAACCAGCCACCCACCGGCTGCATCAGCATCAGCACCGTCAGCGCAACCAGGTTGATGATGGTGCCGGCCATCACGTCGCCACCGGCGAACGCGGTCTGGATCATCTTCGGGCCGGTCACCGAGTAGGTGTAGAACGCGATCGTGCCGCCGGCGGTGATCAAGAAGCACAACAGCAGCGGGCGCCACTGGTTGACGAACAACTCGCGCATCGAGCCGGACGCCTTGGCCTTGCCGGTGCGCGAATCGGCAATCGACTCAGAGCTCAGCGACTCGTCCATGGTCTGGCGCAGCCAGAACACCACCAACGCGCCGATACCGCCCAGGCCGAACGCCACGCGCCAGCCCCACTCCGACACCTGCGGGGCATCGAAGAAATGCAGCATCACCAGCAACGTGGTCTGCGCCAGCACGTGGCCGCCCACCAGGGTGACGTAATGGAACGACGACAAGAATCCGCGCCGGCCGGGAATGGCCGCTTCGGACATGTAGGTGGCGCTGGTGCCGTATTCGCCACCGGTCGCAAAGCCCTGCAACAGGCGCGCCAGCAACAGGATGATCGGTGCGGCGATGCCAATGGTGGACACCGTCGGCGTGATCGCGATGACGAACGAGCACAGCGCCATCATCGACACCGAAATGGTCAGCGCCAACCGGCGGCCATAGCGGTCGGCAAAGCGGCCGAAGTACCACGCGCCGATCGGCCGCATCAGAAAGGTCATCGCGAAGATCGCCCACACGAACATGGTGGCGTTCTTGTCTTCCTTGGAGAAGAACTGCGATTCGAAATAGGTCGCGAACACCGAGTAGACGTAGACGTCATACCACTCGACGAGATTGCCGGCCGATCCCTTGAGCGTGTTGGACACCGAGCGGCGAAGGCTGCCGGGCGCTGCGCCAGAACCGGCGGCAATCGGAGACGATGGGGGTGCGCTCATGCGGTCAGAACCTCTTGGTGGGACAGCCCCGGAGTATAGGTGCGCGCTTGTGTGACGCATGTAAGCATTTCGGCGCATAGGCAGGCGCCGCGCAAGCGGCTAGTCCGCCGGTGTCTGCGGCTGGAAAACCACTACATTGCAGGCGCGCTGCGCCTGTTCCATCGCCACGCTCCATTGCGTGAGGCGTGACGCTTCAGCTCGCTTTCGGCGTGGGTGCGCTCAGCGATTTGCTGTACATGCCCGAGCGATCGAAGCAACACGCGCGCCGCTTTCCGGACGCCAGCATGTCGCAGGCGGTGGCAATGCGCTTGCTCCGCGTCTCGGCCTTTTTCCCCGAGGTGACCCAGAAAATCCAGTCGCGCCGCGCCACCGCAGTGATGTCGTTCCAGGTCGCCTGCGCGGCGGGGTGCGCGGCAAGTGCGGCGTGCAGATCGTCGGGCACCACCGGCTCGGGCTCCACTTCCACCGGTGCGATCTCCAGCGTCACCGTGTCGCCGGCCGCCACCCCGGCGGCGCGCTGCAACGCGGCGTCCAGCTTCAGCCAATGCCCGCCCTGCCCGTCCGGTTGCAGCGTGGCCTGCAATGGATGGCCGGCCAGGCGGCCGCGCACGCTGACCATGCTGCGCGTCGGCAATGCGCCGCTTGCGTTGGCAGGCAGCACTAGAAACACCCACGTGGCATCGGCCGGCGTTGCCGGTTGCAGCAAGGTGGTGGTGCAGCGGATGGCGGCGGTGCCCATGGCGCGGACGATAGCACCGCAAATGGCTGGCATCTGCTGCCTGCGCGGTGCGGTGCTGGCGCGTGCGCAGGCATGCAAACCGCCACACGCTCGAGGCCGCATGCGCGCGCTCACGCTTCCTGCGGCAGCAGTTCTTTGAGCGTATCGATCAACGCGCGCAAGCCCGGCGGCAACTGGCGTCGCCCCGGGTAATACAGCACCAGCCCCGGAAACGCCGGGCACCACGCCTCCAACACCTGCACCAGCGTGCCGCGCTGCAGCGCTGCGCGCACCGCGTATTCGGGCACATAGGCAATGCCCAGCCCGCCTTCGGCGGCTTTGCACATCAGCGGAATCTGGTCCAGGGTGAGCCGCCCGGGCACATCCATCACCACGTCCTCGCCCCGCCGTTCGAACTCCCAGCGGTACAGCTTGCCGCTGGGCATGCGGTGGCGGATGCAGGCGTGCCGCTGCAAGGCGTCGGGCGTGTCGGGCGTCCCGGCGCGTGCGAGATAGTCCGGTGCGGCAACCGCCACGAAACGTGCCGGCCCACCGAATGGCACCGCCACCATGTCCTGCGGCACCGATTCGCTGAAGCGGATGCCGGCATCGAACCCGGCCGCCACGATATCCACCAGCCGGCCTTCGCTTACCAGATCCACCGACAGCGCCGGGTAGCGCGCCAGCACCTGCGGCACCACCTGCTGCAGCAGCAACCGCACCACCACTTCGGGCGCGTTGATCCGCACGGTGCCGCTGGGCCCGCCGCGGAAATCGTCCAGCTCCAGCAACGCCTGGTCCACGTCCTGCAGCGCCGGGACCAGCTTTGCGTACAGGCGCGCGCCGGCTTCGGTGAGCGACACGCTGCGCGTGGTCCGGTGCAGCAGGCGCACGCCGAGGTTGCGCTCCAGCGCGCTGATCACATGGCTGAGCGACGACGGCGCCAACCCGACCTCGCTGGCCGCGCGCCGGAAGCTGCGGTGCGTGGCCACGGCGGTGAACGCGGCAAGGTCGTTGAACGAGGGCTTGGGCATTGGTGGCAAAACCGCATCAACTCATTCGAATTCTATGCCATAGACCCAGCAATCCGCGCTTCCTAGAGTGGGCCTTCTCTCCGAACCACAGGCCATTCCCATGTCCAAGACCTGGCTCATCACTGGCGCCTCTTCCGGCTTCGGCCGCGGTCTGACCCAGACCCTGCTGGCGGGCGGCGATCGCGTCGCCGCCACCGTGCGGCGGCGCGACGCCCTGGCCGACCTGCAGGCAGCGCACGGCAACGCATTGACCGTGCTGCAGCTGGACGTACGCGACACCGCCGCGGTGCAGGCGGTCGTGGCACAGGCATTCGCGGCGCTGGGCCGCATCGATGTGGTGATCAGCAATGCCGGCTACGGCACGCTGGGCGCGGCCGAGGCCGCCACCGACGCGCAGGTGCGCGCGCTGATCGACACCAACCTCATCGGCTCCATCAGCGTGATCCAGGCCGCGCTGCCGCACCTGCGCCGGCAAGGTGGCGGGCACGTGGTGCAAGTGTCCTCCGAGGGCGGGCAGATCGCCTACCCCGGCTTCAGCCTGTACCACGCCAGCAAGTGGGGGATCGAAGGCTATGTCGAAGCGGTGCGCCAGGAAGTGGCCGGCTTCGGCATCCAGTTCACCCTGGCCGAACCCGGCCCGGCGCGCACCAACTTCGGCGCCGCACTGGAACGCACCGCACTGCCGCCCGACTACGCCAACACCCCGGTCGACGCACTGCTCCGCGCGCTGGACGACGGCAGCTGGGTCATCACCGGCGACCCGCAGCGCATGGTGGACGCGATGATCGCCTGCACCGAACAGACCCCACCGCCGCTGCGCCTGGTCATGGGCACCGCGGCGTATCACGCCATCCACGCCGCCCTCAGCACGCGCCTGGCCGCGCTCGAAGCCCAACGCGTGATCGCGTTTTCCACCGATGCACCGGCGACGGCGCACTAGCGCAAGCCGCGGCGCTGATAACGGCCGCTCGCATCTCTCCGCCAGCGCGCAGTTGCCGCTCCCCTTCACAACCTCCACCGCGCCGGCTTGCCAGAATGCCGGCCGCTTGAGGCCGCGACGGCGCGGGACACGGGAGTGGATGCATGACATGGATCATCGTGGCTTCGGTCATTGCCACGCTGGTGGGTGGGTTGCTGGCGCTGAACTTCGCCACGCCGGAAAAAAAGCTCCAGCACATCCCCAAGCATCTGTACGACGTGGCCGACCCGCAGTTCAAGCGCGAGATGTCGGTGTTGCTGGGCCCGGCGATCCTGCCCGGCAACAAGGTCGACGTGCTGCAGAACGGCCAGGAGATTTTCCCGGCGATGCTGGCCGCCATTCGCGCAGCAAAGCGCACCATCACCTTTGAAACCTACATCTATTGGTCGGGCGAGATCGGCCGCGAGTTCAGCGAAGCGTTGTCCGAGCGCGCGCGTGCCGGGGTGGAGGTGCGCGTCACCATCGACTGGGGCGGCAGCCTGAAGATGGATCACGCGCTGGTGGACACCATGACCGAGGCCGGCGTGGAAGTGCACCGCTACCGCCCGCTGGCCTGGTACAACCTGCACCGCATCAACAACCGCACCCATCGCAAGTTGCTGGTGATCGACGGCCGCATCGGCTTCACCGGCGGCGTGGGCGTGGCCGATCAGTGGATGGGCGATGCGCAGGACCCGGAGCACTGGCGCGATACGCATTACCGCATTGAAGGGCCGGTGGTGGCGCAGGTGCAGACCGCCTTCAACGACAACTGGATCAAGAGCACCGGCCGCGTGGTCAACGGCGCGGACTACTACCCGGCGCTCACACCTGCCGGTGACAGCGACGCGCAGCTGTTCGTCGCCTCGCCCTCCGGTGGCAGCGAGAGCATGCACCTGATGTACCTGGTGGCCATCGCCGCGGCGTCCACCTCCATCGACCTGGCGGCGGCGTACTTCGTGCCCGATGCCTTGATCACCCGCGCGCTGCTGGAAGCGCGCACGCGCGGGGTGCGCATCCGCGTGCTGCTGCCCGGCCCGCACATCGATGCGATTTCGGTGCGGCTGGCGTCCAAGGCCAGCTGGGAGCCGTTGCTGCAGGCCGGTATCGAGATCCATGAATACCAGACCACCATGCTGCACACCAAGTTGCTGATCGTGGACGGGCTGCTGGTGTCGGTGGGCTCGACCAACTTCGACATCCGCTCGTTCCGGCTAAACGACGAAGCCAGCCTCAACGTGTACGACCGCACCCTGGCCGCGCGCATGACCACGGTGTTCGAACGCGATCTGCAGCAGGCGCAGGCCTACAGCCTGGAACGCTGGCGCGCGCGCCCGCTGCGCGAGAAGCTGGCCGAGAAGCTGGTGATTCCGATCCGCTCGCAGGTGTGAGCTGCAGCGCGCCAACCAACACCAGCTCCCTCAGTATGCCGAGGCCTGCAGACGCAGCTGACGCAAGCGCCACCACACCCCGCCCACGTGCACCAGCGAGTACAGCACCAGCGCCGCGGCGATGCCGAGCGTCAGCGGGCTGGCCTGTGACCCGGCCACCGCCGCGCCGCCGCTGAAGGCGCCATCGGCCCAGCGCCAGGCCAGGCGGCCAAGCAACACCAGCATCAGCGCGCCGCCAATCCACGGATTGGGCGTGTACCAACCGCGGCCGTCCACCCATTCGGCATGCGTGTAACGCAACGACACCGCGCCCAGCCCCGCGCCGACCACCGCGCCCAGCGCCACAGCGGGCGCCACCCCAGGCAACCCGTAGGCGGCGTAGCCCAAGGCTGCAGTGGCCACCAGCAACAGGGCGGTGCGCAAGGTCGCAGCCACCGGCTTCCAGGGTTGGCGTCCGAAGCTGCGGCGGATGCGGCGGTAGTAGAAGAACGCAACCGCAGCCATCGACAGATAGGGCGTCAGCGGGGCAATGGCGAAGGCGGGCATGCAACATCCTTTGCAGGTGAGGTGGTGAAGCGACAGCTGCAGGATGAAACCCGGCCCCGGCACGAACAAGGTGCCAAGTGTCACTTTCTGCAGCTATCCGCGCCGCCGAACCCCCAGCTACCCGCAACGCGCGGGGAGGCTTCGCACACGCCGCGGCCGGCCGGTGAACGCAACGCCCGCCTGCGGCAGCCGTTGCCACACGCGGATCCAGGCGGCGGCGGTAGACTTGCCGCCAGTGTTCCCCCACCGCAGTGCCATGTCCCCCATCAAGCAACACGCGCACCAGCTGATCGACGCGCTGCCCGAGGCCGCCGGGTGGGACGACCTTGCGCGCGCGGTGGACGGCGCCCGCTTCGAGGCCGCGGTGCATGCAGGCATGGCCGCTGCCGACCAGGGCCAGATCGCCAGCCCGGCGCAGGTGACGGCGATGTTCGCCAGATGGGGTGTTGATGTTGCGGCGTGACTGGACCGTCCCGGCCGCCACGCAGCTCGCCCACGCCCAGGATCACTACCACGCGCTCAACCCCACCGCGGCTGCGGCGATGGCCCGGCAGGTGCGCGAAGCCACCCGCACCCTGGCCGAGCAACCCGGGCGTGGCCGTGCCGGCCGGGTTGCAGGTACCCGCGAATGGACGGTGAAACACACCCCGTACGTGCTGGTGTACCGCGTGCGCGACGACGCCCTGCAGCTGCTGCATGTGCGCCTGGAGACCCAGGACTGGCTGCCGCGCACCGAACCGGTGATCGAGCGCATCGAACCGTGGATTGCCGCACTGATCAGCGCGCTGCTGCATGTGCTGATGCTGCTGATCCTGTTGTCGGCCTCCACGCCCAGCATGACCCCGCCACAGGGCTCGGCCAGCGGTGGCCGCACCAAGGTGGACTTCGTCGGCGACACCTCCCAGCCCGATCAACCGGTGCCCTCGCCCACCCCGGTACCGCCATCGCCCACACCCACGCCCGTGCAACCGCCGCCGGCCGCCTCGCCGGTGCAGTCCACGCTGGTGCAGCAGGCCAAGAACCCGGTGCCGCCGCAGGGCGACACCGCGCCCGGCAGCCTGGCCGAACGCCGCCGCCAGACCCGGCGCCAGACCCGTCCCACCCCGCCGCAACCGCCTGCGCCGCCGGCCGCCTCCACCCAGCGCCGCCCGGAAACCTGGACTGGCCGCCCGCCCGGCATGCTGGAGGAAGAGGCAGACGGCGCCGAAGACGGCACCGCCAACACCTCCACCATCAGCCAGGGCCGCCGCAACGACCGCAACAACGCCCAACCCAGCATGGATGTGGGCGGCTTCCAGGTGTATTACGAAGTGCGCAGCGAAACCCAGCTGCGCGCCTGGAAGGAGCAAGGCATGCAGGAGATCGCCATCATCCTGCCCGGCACCCAGCAACGCATGGTCTGCCCGCTGGACGTCGCGCTCAAACGCGGCTCCAGCAAATGCCGCCTGCTGCCGCCGGATTCGCCCGAGCTCAAAAGCATTGGCGACGCCCGCGAAGTCATCAACATGATGGAGGTCTACCGCCAGGGCGAACCGGTATGGCGTGGGCCTGGGCCGTATCGGTGAGTGGTGGGGACTAGGTGGGCCCGGATTCCACTTACCTGCACATGCTGGAATGGCTGCATCGATACCGGGCAGGTTGAAGTCGCCGGAGTGCTTGCACTTCTCTAACCGGAGTGCTTGCACTTCTCTAAAGTGCAAGCAACCTGCCCGAGGGCCGCAAGCGGTCCACATTGCATTCGCGGTTGGAAAGCGAGGTGTTGCCCTTGTTCAAGGGGCGCCTGCTGTCGTTCGATTTGCACGCCTCGCACGCATTTGCATCGCTTGCGTCGAACTCCCGAAACACCGCGCTGACCCTCGGCCGCGCAGATGCTTACATCGCTGCAGCCGCAGCCTCGCAAGACCTGGCGGTGGCAACACGTGACACGGCGCCGTTCGCAGCGATGGGCTTGGACGTGATCAACCCTTGGGGTTGATCGCGTGCAGACCACGCGGGCAGCGCAGCGTTGCGCAGGTGCGTTGCGCCCGCGTGCCGGGTTCGCCCACGCGACGGCATCTCGCTGGAGGCAGGCCATGCCACCGCAGGTCCGCGCAAACGGCAAGTCGCCCCGAGCGACGTCCTCTCGCCCCCAGAGCACGTAAGCGGCAGGAAACTGGCTACAGTCTTGCGCAGGGCGGTGTCGCCCACGCCATCCACCCGCTACCAAAGGATCTCCATGCTCCTGCATCGTCTTGCCCCGCGTGTGGGCCTGGCCATTGGCCTGTTGTGTGCCTGTTGCGCGCACGCCGCCACGCCGGTGGCGGCCCATCACTTGCTGCGCGTCACCCTGGGCGGCGCCAGCGACCAGACCGCGTCTGGCCGCTTGCTGGTGTTCGCCACCCTGGCCAAGGACGCGCAGGCGGCGGCCAAGGAGCGCAACAAGGACGGCAAGGTGGAACAGGTGGACGCAAGCCCGTTCCGCCCCAGCGCGGTGGCAGTAGCGGCGCAGGAAGTCACCGGCCTGGCGCCCGGCGGCAGTGTGCAGATCGACCTGGATAACCTCGCCTTCCCCAGCGCATTTTCCGCGCTGCCGGCTGGCGAGTATCTGCTGCAGGCGGTGCTGGATGCGGACCACAACTACGGCTACAGCGGCCGCGGTGGCGGTGACCTGCTGAGCGCGGTCACGCCGGCCACGCTGGGCAAGAACGCCGCGCTGCCCACGCTGACCCTGAGCACGCAGGTGCCGGTCTCCGACGACCCGTGGCAGGTATCGCCGCGGGCGCCGCAGGCAGTGCGCGATGCCGTGCCCGAGGCCAAGTTGCACAGTGCCGATGCGTCGATGGTGAGCCCGGCGCTGAGTGCGTTCTGGGGCCGGCCCACGTCCATCCGTGCGCGCGTGCTCACACCGCCCGGCTACGACGCCAAGGCCGCCACGCGCTATCCCACGGTGTATGTCACCCACGGCTTCGGCGGCGGCTATAACAGCTTTGCCGGCAGCATCGCCTCCACCTGGAGCGCGATGGCAGCCAAGCAGATGCCGCCGATGATCTGGGTGTTCCTGGACCAGGCCACGCCCACCGGCACCCACGAGTTCGCCGATTCGGTCAACAACGGGCCCTGGGGCGCCGCGCTCACCGAGGAACTGATTCCGGCGTTGGAAAAGCAGTACAAGATGGATGGCAAGGCCAGCGGCCGGTTCTTGAACGGGCATTCGTCCGGCGGCTGGGCCACGCTGTGGTTGCAGACGCGCTATCCCAAGCTATTTGGCGGCACCTGGTCCACCTCACCGGATTCCAGCGACTTCCACGACTTCACCGGCCCGGATCTGTACGCGCCCAACGCCAACGTTTACCGGCGCGCCGATGGCAGCCAGTTTCAGCTGGTGCGTGACCAGGGCAAGGTGCTGGCCGACCTGGAAACCTTCGCCAAGCTCGAACGCGTGCTCGGCCCCTACGGCGGCCAGCTCACCTCGTTCGAGTGGGTGTTTTCACCGCGCGGCGCCGACGGGCGCCCGGTGCCGATGTTCGACCGCGACACCGGCACGGTGGACCCGGCCGTGGTGGCCTACTGGCGCACCCACTACGACATTTCCGCGCGCGTGGCCGCGCAGTGGCCCACGCTCAAGCCCGACCTGGACGGCAAGATCCACCTGATCGTGGGCACCGCCGATACGTTCTACCTGGATGGCGCGGCGCGTAAATTCCAGGCAGTGCTGGACGGCCTGGGCGCCAAGAGCGACTTCCGCTATCTGGAAGGCCGCACCCACTTCGATCTGTACAAAGAGGGCGAGGACAGCAACGCCTTGATGAAGAAGATCGCCTGGGAGATGTACGCAGTGGCGCGACCGAAGCGCTAAGCGTGCCGCTGCATGGATGCCTGTGCTGTTGGGTGTGCCGGCCGTGCGTGCGACGTGCGGCCGGCGTGTCAGGGCATGGCGAATGACAGCACGTAGCGCAGCCACACGCGCAGGGTCGGCGCATAGCGGTAGCCGCCCTCGCCTGCCGTGGCCGCGACGACGCGTCATTGCAGCTTGCTGCACTGCGTACGGCCAAACATCAACACCACTCACGGTGCTGCGCAGTTCTTCGTTAGCCAACACTCACTCGCGTGCAGGGCTGACAACGCGCAACACGCATCAACCCAGCAATAACAGCACGCTGCGCAGCCACACGCGCAACGAACGCGGCATTGCGGCTTGCTGCACTGCGTACGGCCAGCATCAACACCACTCACGGCGCAGCGCAGTTCTGCGTTAGCCAACACTCACTCGCGTGCAGGGGTAAGAACGCGCAACACGCATCAACCCGCACCGAGTGATATCAGCCGCCCGCATCGGCACGTCGTGACGCGCACCATCCAGGCGCCGGCCCTGCAGCGGCGCTGTTACACGTCAGCGACTCACGCCGAGCGCCTCGGCAACTCCCACTGCGCCTGTTGCCGTAGCACCAGCAGCAAGACCTGCAGACGCCCGGCGCGCACCATGGATGCGGGTGTCTGGCCATCGAGCGCGTTCATCGGCTCACGGAACCAGCGGATCAGCGCCTCGTTATTGCCGCCGTTCAAGGCCCATGCGTGGCAGACGATCTCGCCCAGGGCCTCGATGCCGGCGCTGCCCAGCAGCTTGAGGTGGTCGGGCGTGAACGCGAACAGCGACAGCACCAGCTCGGCATCGGCGGCCTTGCCGTGGTCGTGCTCCATCTGCTCGCTGTGCGCGGTGCGGTACGACGCCGCCTGCGCGCGAAAATCTTCGGCACGCCGCATGCCGGTGAGCAGTGCTGCAATGAGGTCGGCACGTTCCATGGGGCAGTCCACCAGTGTGATAGAGCGCACGCTATCTGCCGCACCGCCGCCGCTCAATCAGGAGTCTCCCGACAGCCGATAAAGGCGTCAGCTTGCGTTGTCATTCGCGCCGGCCCGGCCACGGCCATGGGCGCCACCCGGTGGCGGCGCTGCCCAGGTGCGACGTGCGCTGCGTGACGGCCACTGCGTCGCGCGCGCGGCGCCCCGCATTCCCGGCGCTTAACGAACGGATTGCTAGGATCCGGGCGCGTTACTGGCAGCAGCCCGCGCTTGCAGGGCTGCAGGATTGGAGTGTCACCTCATGAGGAGTTGTCAGATGCCCTGGAAGCCCGCACTTGCCGCACTTGCCCTGTCCGCCGCCGCCCTGCCGGCGTCTGCCCAGCCCGACCGCGAGGTGGTCGAAGACATGCTCACCCGCTCGGCCAATGTCTGCCCCGGCCACAGCACCGACCGTACCTCGCCCACCGTCAAGGCGGTGCCCGTCGGCGCGCTGCGCGTGATGCTCGAACGCGGCCTGGTGATGTGTCCGGACCGTCGCCTGGATGCCGCAGCCCCGGCGGTGTTCTACGGCCGCCTGGGCGTGTTCGCCTGGAACCCGGAAGTGCCCGCCGCCAAGACTGTGATCGTCCAGCAGATCGGCAACATGACCCGCAGCGAGGACTACCCCGTCGAGACGCTGGTGTGGGACGCCAAGGGCACCGCGCTCAAGCAGCAGACCGTGCCGATGTTCGAGCCCAGGCCGGGTGCGGCGGTGTTGTACAAGGTGCGTTGAGCTGACGCGCGGGGGGACAGCACCGCGCTCGTTGCAGGCGGATACAGACTCCCTCACCTGCTTCCAGCTCTACCTATACTCAACCCCAGCACGCAGCAAAGGAGGGATCCATGAGACACCCATTGGCCCTGGCAGGCCTTGCGCTCATGGCATTGGGCTTTTCCGTCCCAGGCTGCAGCGCACCACAGAAAGGCACCAGCACCATGACTAACGAACAAGGATGCGTCAGGCAACGTGGCGGTCCGCAAGATCCCGGCACTCGACCGCCGCCTGTCATGGAGGCGTGCCTGGGTCCTTACAAATTGCATATCCCTGCGAACTACTTCGATGATCAGATGGGCCCGAACTTCGATGGTAGCTTCGGGCTGTATCTGGAGTACCCGGAGTTGAACGCATTCGCTCCCGGCGAGCGCGCGCACCTGAAGCTGGATGTCGCTACCCGCACCGTCAACATCGGCTACCGCTACCTCGACCACGTAGAAACCGATGCTTATCTGCAGCGGCAGTACACGCCGGATGGGGCAGCACACGACGCGCCCGAAGCAGATATCAACACCCGCACAAAGGGGGAGGAAATTGACGGACTAACGCCTTACTACGCCAATGTCGCGGCCTACCGCGAACACTACCTGGCACAAGGGCTGAAACCGTCCAACTCCATCATGGCTGCAAGTTACTACAAGGACTGGTATGTCAGCCGCGACGCCCAAGGAAACATCGAAACCATCATCAAGTGCACTTCACGCGAGGTTGAGCAATCGGGCGTGGAATATCGCGACGGCAAGCTTGCCCGTAGCAAGGAACACGAACTACCCACCTGCACGCATGTCTTCGTCATTCCGGAAATGAAGGTCGCAGTGGAAATTGACTATGTGCGCGCTGCATTGAAGGACTGGAAGAAGATCCAGGACCGCGCGCGGAGCGCACTGAAGGAGTTCATGGCCGCCCCCGTTGGCGCCTGAGCAATCGCTGGCCACAAGGAATTGATACATGCCAGGACTCACGCAAGACGATCTCCGAATCCTTTCCTCCTATGCGCGGGAAGAGAATCGCGAGCTTTACTGGAACTATCTCGCCCACAAGGACGGCAACGATGGCTACGGCCTGCTTGCCCTGGGCGTGGTGCGCAACGACAACGCCCCTGGAGCGACCGCAAATATCTTCGCTGATACCCGCGCACGCGATGGCGGCGTCCGGATGAGTGAGCGCGAATGGAATGGGTTCGGTGTGGACCTCATGCGGCGCGATCTGGATGAGCGCGTCAGCCAGATGCGCGCCGGGCGCCCGGATCTTGCACTCAACCTCCCTGTCCGGGATGTGCAGGATGTGCACGACCGCAGCTTTCAAGCGCGCCAGATCGATCCCAACGCCTGGACGCCTCGTGAGTTTCTGCAAGCAGCACGTCGCCATGGCGGTGAAGGTGAGGCAGAACAGTCCTGGACGATGATGCTGGACAACACGGCCCTTGGCTTGTCGCGCATGCGCACGACCAGTTGGGACACCATGCACACCTACAACGACCAGGAGCTGGATGCGGCGGGGTACATGGGGCGCATGGCTGGGGCAAGGACATTGGCGACCCAGGCGCTGCCCAATACGGATCCAGACCGGATTGGGGCGGTCAGTTCCTACGCGCTGTACGACGCGCGCTCCAGACAATGGACCCAGGTGACCTCAGCAGGAGAGACGCCAACGTATCAACCAATTCGAGATGCCGACCAATTGCAGGAGCTCAACGAGACGCGCCAACTCAGGTTGGACCGGCAGGAGTTGAGGCGCGAGTTCCATCCCGATGACCCGTACCGGAACCTGCCGATCGTTCGCAGCCCTTACCTGTTATCCGACAACACGCCGTCCAATGCCCAGGAGCAGGCAACACAGCTAGCGGCCGCTGTTACGCCCGATCAACCCGGCCACCCACGGTTTGCGCTGCATCAGCAGTGCAGCACCGGGGTCGACGCACTGGACCGCCAACTTGGACGGCAACCCGATCAAAGCAGCGCATGCATGACCGCCAGCCTGACCACACTGGCGGCAGCAAATGGGCTCGACCGTGTGGACCACGTGTCTCTAAGCAAAGACGGCAGCGATGCGCAGGCGGGCCAATACGTGTTCGTAGTGCAAGGCGATCCAAAGAACCCAGCGCATCTGCGCGCACACATGCCAACCGACCAGGCGGTTACGACGCCAGTGGAAACCTCGTTTCGCGAACTGGCGCAGATCGATCAGCGCCGACAGTTGCAGCAGCAGAACGCGCAGACATTGGCTCAACAGCAAGAGGCACCAACGCACGGTGCGCGCACACTGGGCGTTTGATGCTGTTTGTTGGAGCCGGTACCCGCGCGACTTCCTGCCGCGCCAAGTCAGCCAGTTGGGTCTGCGCCACCACCAGCGTGTAGCCGCTGCGCATCGATCTCATCGACAATGCCACGCACCGCCCGGGCGGCATTGAAGATGCTCTCGCCCAGAACCGACAGACTGGTGGCATCCAGCGGCTTGCCGCTGCACACCGCCACCATGTCGCTCTGCGCAGTGATCGTGCGCAACAGCGTGTGGAACCGGTCGATCTGCTCGATGGTGACGCCGAAGGTGAAGTGTTCTTCCTGAGTTTGCAGGGTGGCCTCTGGCGTAGGCGTCTTGCGGGTTTTCGAAGTCGTCATGGCATCCGTCCTCGACGTGAGCGGACAAGATATCCGCCACCCAAATTTATCCCTTTTTCAGATATTTGAAAAGGGGATATAGCTTTAGTGCGGCCTATCAACGTTGCCGCCATGCCAACCAAGTCAATCCATAAAGATCATTACGACATCTTGCTGCAGCAACTGCGCGAGCTTCGCCTCTCCGCTGGGCTAACGCAGGTGGCCCTAAGCACAGCGCTCAAGCGTCCACAGTCGTACGTGAGCGACGTCGAGCGAGGCAGTCGCCGGATGGATCTGCTCCAGTTGCGGAATTTCTGCAATGCATGCGGAACCTCGCTTACCAAGTTCGTTACCGAGTTCGAGAAGGAACTAAAGTAATCCACCCGGACAGCGCGTGTTGCTTCACTCCTGACTATTCGGCCCGACCGTTGCCGTAAAACGCCGCAGCTCACCAGTGACCGGATCATCGAAAGCCAAGGTGTGTGCGAACAACTGCAACGGCCGCTCCGGATCGTCGGGCCGCTGATCTTCCAACTCGGGGTAGAAGCGGTCATGCAGAATCGGCGCGCCCAGCGCGGCCATTTGCACGCGCAACTGGTGCTTGCGCCCGGTGACCGGCTCCAGCCGATACGTCCACGTGTCCGCACCACGTGCGACCACATCGATCACCGTCTCGCTGTTCGGCTCACCCACGCCCTCGCGCATGCGGAAGAACGGCTCGCCCGGCTCCAGCCGGCTGCAATGCACATACGGAAACGTCAGCCCCGGTAGTGGCGGCGCCACCGCCAGGTAGTGCTTGTGGATGCGTCGCTCACGGAACATCGCCTGGTAGATTCCGCGTGTGGCCGGGTTGGCTGAGAACAGCACCAGCCCGGCGGTATCGCGGTCGATGCGGTGCAGTGGCACCAGCGATGGATTGTCGAAGCGCCGCACCAGCCGGGCCAGCAACGTCTCGCGCACATACGCACCCGCGGGGACAACCGGCAGGAAGTGCGGCTTGCAGGCAACCACAATCTGCGCGTCGGCATGCACCACCGTCTCTACCGCCGAAATGATGGGCTCATCCGCCACCTCACGGAAATAGTAGATCTCCGCACCCAGCCGATAAGGCGCAGAAACCTCCAGCGCCTGCTGCTGCGCATCCAGCACACGCCCGCGCGCGAAGCGGTCACGCCACGTGGCAGCAGCCACGCCCGGAAAGCAAGTGCATAGCGCCTCAAACACCGTCTGCCAGGGGCCAACGGGAAGTTGGAACTGGCTGGCGGGAATGCCATCGCGGATGGGGCGTGGAACGGACATGGCAGTGGCGAAAGCGCACTCAAGCAAGTAGGCGGGAATCGTACCTCGCCGCAACGCCTTGCTCTGCAACCGTACCGCTCATCGCCACCGCCGTGCGACTCTCCAGCGATATCCGTGGCACACGCGATTGGACAACGCACACAGCACTATCTGGTGCGGCTTGGTTGAGAGCATCGATGCTCATGTGCGCGCGAGTGAGCCGATGCACGCGCAAGCGAACTCAAGCTGTAGCGCGAAAATCGGGCTCGTGTCGGCTCAAAACCTCGCGCCGAGCAGATAGGAAATTGCGCGCATCAGCACCGATGGTCTGCTGACAAAACCCGTTGCAGCGGCTATGGTCAAAGCTGGAACGGGGGTTCTTGCATGGGACGCAGAAAGAAACAGAGCGGGTTTGAAGCGTTGGCTACGTTGCCGTGGCCGGTGGGCGTTGTTGCGGGAATCGTTGCGTATCTTGGCGTGCGCTACGGCATTGGCTGGTGGTTCTCGCATCACGGCGGAATGCTGTCGCAGGGCATTGCACAGCAATCAACGGCGATGTTTGGACCACTGGCGTGGATGCTGCTCGGCATCTGCTGGCTCGCCGCGCTGTTCTCCTATCTGGGCGCACGCAGCCGGCGGCGCTTTCTGGACACACGCACTAGCCTGGAGAGCCTGGCCGCGGGCGGCTGGCGCCAGTTCGAACTATTGGTGGGCGAAGCCTTTCGCCGCCAAGGCTACAGCGTCGAAGAAACCGGCCTGGGCGGCGCCGACGGCGGCATCGACCTGATCCTGCGCAAGGACGGCCGCCGCACACTGGTGCAATGCAAGCAATGGAAGCACCAGCAAGTCGGCGTCAGCGTCGTGCGAGAGATGTACGGCCTGCTGGCCCATCACCAAGCCCACTCGGTCAAGATCGCCTGCGTTGGCACCTATACGAAAGACGCAAAGCGGTTTGCTGAAGGTAAGCCGATTGAGCTAATTGGTGGTGGACAGCTGCTGAAAATGATTCAAACGGTGCAACAACAAGTCACAGCACAGCCGACACCGTCACGCATCGAACCCGCTTTTATTTCTACTTCTGCTGCTTCCGCGGCCATTGCCACATCGAGCTGCCCGCGCTGCGGCAGCGCGCTAGTACAGAGAAGAAACCGGCGCACGAGCGAAAACTTCCTAGGCTGCAGCCAGTTTCCGAAGTGCAAAGGAACTGCGTAAATGAACCTAACACCGTCTTCCTTAGGGGGGCTGTGAACAACTCTTTCGTAAACTTAAGATCGAAAACCGATGCAATTTCTATCTCGCGCAAGTGGTGGCTTTCCATCACGGGAACCGCGCGACTAGCAAAAACTTAAGTTCGTTTGCAACCTCGGCGTTGTCCCCACGTTTCTTTGGCTAATCCAACTCGCTAGGCCTAACCAGAACGACTATTTCGAATCGTCTAACGGCTATTACGCTAGAAAGGCCTCAACTAGCATTGGCTACCAGCAACACGGGAGGCTTGAACCAAAATCGAGCGCTGGCGACTCGAATATAAACAAGACCGAATCTAGAAATTAATCGACGACATGGAACTGTCCGCTTATACCCAACCCATTGTGAAAATTAATACCATCTGAAACGGAATTTAAATCGACCGCCACTCAGATCGGCGAGACACCGGATAAAAATATGGAGCATCAAGTGAAAATCAACAATAAGGCCATGCGAAAAATCGACCATTCTCTCGGAAGAATGTATAAAGGGATAGGGCCAATTAAATTTAGCAAAGAAGCGGAAGACTCACGAGATACGCTTGCTCGAATGATTCAATTGTCTAGGCATAGAATTCTTGAGTTCACGGAAGCCGGGTTTAGCGAGTTCAAAGATATCGTTAAAAACATATATTCGATGCAGATCCTAGGGCAAGATGCTAGCTATAGCGACATCTGGCGTGCAACCAAGAGCGTTATAGAGTCTTTGCTGTCTGAAGACCAGAGACCCGACGATGGAAGTGAGCTTGTACAGTTGGTACGCGAAAAAATTGCGCCGGATGTTATAAAACGAAGCTTTGCCATATCCGTCTATGGCATTCATTTAGAAGCCAATCAACCTGTCAAATTAGGAGACTTCACTCTCATCCCACCAACCATGGAGAGCTTAATGGCAGTCGGACTTCCGATAGACATAGAACATCTTCCTAATTCAAAAGATAACCTCGTATCTAGGTCAATAGCCAACCTTGGACAAGACCCACTGATCGTTGGACAGGTCACAGGAACCTCAGAAGTTGCAGAAGCCAGATTCCGCTCGAGGGCGGAACTTCTTATGGGTCTTCTAGCTGTGTTCGTGGGCGCCAACTATGAGAATGGGGCAACAGGCTTCCGCTTCGGCATTAGATATTCATCTGAGACAGCACTTGGAAAGGCCACTTACTTCTCCTGGGCTGAGCATTCAGAGGAAGCAACAGTTCACATGGGTTTTGCAAGCGGTCAGCTGCTAAAACTAAATGATTTTGAAGAGAAGCTTTTTGATCAAGGTTTATTTGAGCGAGGTATTCGTGCTATAGAAATGGAGTCACGCAATGAACTTGAAGAAGCTATGGTGAAGGCATTGTACTGGTTCTGGGATGCCCAGCGGGACGTTGTACCAGTCATGCAATTTGTCAAATACTGGAGTTGCGTAGAAACATTTTTCTCTACGAAAGAATCAGTAGTTAGATCTGTTTCAACAGGATTGGCGACGGTGCTCGTCGCCGGTGGCGGGGACTTCTTTCGACCAGATGAGTACGTGAGTTTGAAGCGAAGAATTACTAGACTTTATGCCATGAGGTGTCGCGCACTTCATGGCGCCTCATATCAACACGTTACTACCCGTGACGTTGCTGACATGAGTCAGTGGACAGCATGGATGCTCCTCATCATGACATCTCTACTTCAGCGGGGCTATAGCTCTCCCGAGAGCGTAAAATTTCAAACGGAAAGGCTGGATGCAATCCTAATGAGAGGGGTCGCCGCTCAACATCCAACAAGCGATGAGGCGAGCTAAGGTGCATAAAGCACGATAGACACAGCTACGACTTATAGAAGGCGCTCGCCAAGCTATTCGATGCCGACGCCCTCTCTTTGCGCATCTTGCAAACAAGCTTCGGCCTTCTTGACCGTAAATGGAGTCAATTTTTAATCAGTGCGGGTAACGGGGTCAGGTTGACTTTTTCTACCCTCGCTAGCGCTCACTTTCGAAGGCCTGGGCGGATACACCTTGACCTCCCGTGCATCCCCACCGCCATGCTCGCCCCTATCCGCACCGGGAGAACGCACGATGATGAAGGAGGTCGGTACCATGCCGGCCTTGGCACTCCTGGTGACCGGTTGCGCCAAGGTGGAGGGTGAAAGCTCGTCGGCCACAGAGTCGAACTGACAGATGAAAGCTTGAGCGGCTCAGACCATTCGATGCTGAGGCGAGCTCGGCTGTTGTTGCTGTTCCTGCTGCTGACTTTGCTGCTGGGCCTGTTGCTGCCGCTGCGTTTCGCTAAGCGTCTGCAGCTGCGATAGAGATTGCTCTACAGGCTGAGCGATAGCATCGCTCGTCTTCATGTGCGCCATCAGATGAGCGGGGTTATCCAATGCGCCCTGGACCACAAACACGTTCTCGCCTTTCCCCACGGCAGCTGTTTGATTGCTCAATACAACGTGGTCGATCTGCGTTAGTCCGTTCGCTTTGGCCAAGTGGGCGCTGCTGGCCGCCAGCCGCGCGCTGTTGTCGTCATAGTCGCGGCCAAGGCTCTGCTCCAGGCGGCGCACGGCCTCTTCGGCCTGACGATGTAGTGGGTCTTGCGAGGGCACGGCGCCCTGGAGATTGCGATAGTTTGGCGTGGCATTGTGATCCTCCCGATTCAGCTCGGGCGGGAAGGTACGCGGAGCAATCTGCTGCAATGTCGCGGGGTCGATGTCGCCTGTTTGAGAGAGGCCATGCGCCTGCTGGTAGTTGATCACTGCTGCCTGCATCGAAAGACGGTAGACACCATCTTCTTGAAGTGGCTGATTGTCTGCGCCGCGATAGCCTTCGGCATTCAATGTTTGCTGCACCTTTTGAACCATCTCAGACGATTCACCGATGCGGATTGTTCCGTCATCCACGAACGGCCTGGGTTCAATGCCACGATCCCGCCTTTCTGCATCGATCGACAGGCGACCGCTGACCAGATCGCCTACATAGTTCTCGTAGTGTTGGTAGTAGCGAGTATCAACTTCCATGTGTACGTGGATTTTTGCAGTTGATTGCTTGCTCTGCACTCCTAGTGCCTGACCGTACTCGACCTGATCACCAACCTTTACGTGAAGTGGAGACATGTGCCGGACACGCAGGATGACGTCACCATCTTTCCTATCCAGAACCTCAACCAGTCCCCCGGTCGTATCGACGGCGCCTACTACTCCCGCAACCGGTGATGGAACATCGAGCGCTCTTGAAGCCGGCCCTGTAGGCGACCTGGAATCTTCAAGTATGAAGTCCTTCTTCAACAACACCTGGTCAGCACGAAGGCCATACGACCTGCCTGGTTTGACGACCTCAATTTCCTGCATCTCACCACCAATCAGCCCCATCGTGCGACCTGGCTCACCGCCAACAGCGCTGCCATTGACCAGACGAGCGAATCTGTTGCTATTTGGGTGGTGAGTCACTAAGCCGTCGAAGTTCTCGACAGGCTCGTTGGTGTATCCCTTCTTAGCTTCCCATTCGAGTTGGATGACGCGATACGGGACCTGCTGGGTAGCGTCTGATGTTGCCATGGACTAACTCCTTGTCAGTCTCTGAGGTTGATTACGCGAGTCAAGTACCAGCAACCCCTGCTTCGCTTGAAGACATAAGTATCCATCTCATACTCCATACCAAAGTCCACCCTGCGCCCATCGTCGGCTGTCGACTCAATGGAGATTGGATATCCAACCTCACTTTGTCGCTCAGGCCCCTTTGCCCCTGGAATAGTTTGATCAAAGACTTTTGCGTCCTTGAAATAACGAAACGGGAATAGGTCGAGGCGAGAAGGGCCTTTCCGCTTGGAGATGTGCGTGGCCGGCGATGCTGGCGTTACGTCTTCGACAGTGTAAGTCGGGACCTCATACTCCAGCGGATCATTGGTGAAACGGCGACGTACGCCATCGTTTGCAACATCGGCATAGAGCTGAAGAAATGTGGTGAACTCCTTCGAGGGACAAGCGACCGATGCTTGCCCGTTGTTCTGCCTGGGATGCTCACGCTGTGGGGCGACTGCCTGGGCGGGCGAAGCGCATCCCGCCATAGAGATACAAAGCACCGCAGCAAAGGCGATATATGGATTCAAGCGACAGGCACCCATGCTCATCATTCTTCCTTTATTGATTGCGGTGGCATCTGAAAGGCCCATCTTAACGGCTGCTTCAAGACCAACTCAGCTTACCCATAGCTCAAGCGGAACGTCACAAGGGCTGGCGATGGCATCACTAGCTTTCGCTCGTCCCTGAGCAGTTGGCAAGTCAAATCGGGCTTGGAACCTCATCAGACGTGGCAGCGCGTTGTTCCAATTATGCATCCGAGGCGGCAGCGGTTTTTTTGTCCCCGGAAGCATTCTTGGTCCTTGACCTCCCATACATCCCCCACCCGCCATCCTCGCCTCCAGACTCAACGGGAGAACACACGATGATGAAGTGGATGGGCACCGCGTTGGCCGCGGCATTGCTGGTGAGCGGTTGCGCCAAGGTGGAGGGCGAGAAGTTCGTTGGCCACTGGGTCAACGTGCAGACGCAGGAAGAGACGATGGACATCGAGCGCAATGGCGAGACCTTCATGGTCCGCAGCACCACGCCGAAGTTCTTCAGCCGCAAGCCCAAGACGGAGAGCTACCCGGCGGTCTACAAGGACGGGGCGCTGCAGGTCAGCAGCGATGGCGAGACGGTGAACTTCGCCATTGACGAGGCCAACGGCCACCTCAACACCGGCGGCGAGCAGTACCAGCGCGTGCCGGCCAAGTAAGGCCGCAGCGCTCGCCAGCGCCCGCGTGCAGACCCTTGCGGTCGCATGCGGGCGTTTTGCGTTTTGGGGCCTTACCGGCCGCGTCGATGGGCAGCTGGGCCTGCCACTGAACGCCACGCCTGAGGCCGCCCCTCGCCCAGCCTTGCGATCCCCCTGCCCTCCGCCACGCGCACGTCGTACAGTGCGCAGGCACGCCAGGCCATGGCGCTGCCCACCGATCAATCCAACAACTACGAGGGTGTCATGAGCAAGGGGATGGACCAGAAGAAGAGCCAGAAGAAAGAGCCGACCAAGACGCTGAAGGAAAAGCGCGCGGCCAAGCAGGAAAAGAAGGGCAAGTAAGCCGCCCGGCCTGCTACCTGGCAGACGAGGTCAGGTGGATCGCCTGACCTCGCGTTTAGGGTGACACCAGGCATCAGTGTGCGCGTTCCTGCCTGTGCACGCTCACGCTGCGCTGCTCCGCGATCGACAGGCCTTACAGGTCACTGGGCGTGCTCCGTTGTCAGCGTGACGTGCGAGACACCCTTCCCCTCAAGCCGCCAGCCGCTTGATCCGCGACGGCAGATCGCCCAGCGCGCGGTGCGCTTGTTCCAGCTCGTAATCGGCTTGCAGGCCCAGCCAGAAGCGCTCGGTCGTGCCCAACGCTGCGGCCAGACGCACAGCGGTGTCGGCGGTGATGCTGCGCTTGCCCAGCACGATCTCGTTGATGCGGCGCGGCGGTACGTCGGTGGCCCGCGCCAGTGCGTTCTGGCTGATGCCCATCGGCTCGAGGAACTCCTCAAGCAGGATTTCGCCGGGGTGGATGTTGGGTAGGACTGTCATGGGCAGATGCCTCTTGCTCATTGGCGATGATCGCCGCGATTTTAATGCTTGGTGCCGCAGCTATTGCTGTAGGCGGCAGTTATTCGAAAGTTTCGAATAACTGTCTTTTGCTACAGCTCTTTGCCTGAGAACACTTTTCCCTGCTGCCATTGCGCCGGCTCGCGTCCATTAGAACAACGACCCCTGTACGGGCAACGCAGTGGATGGTTCTGTTGCTGGCTTGGCGGGTGCTGCCTGCTGCTGCGCACCCAACCGCCACGCCAGGCCTGAGATGCGTGCGGCGTGCCGGGCGAGTGCGCTGCGGATGACCGCTTCGCTGCCGGCCAGGTGCAGGGCGCGGCGGGCGCGGGTGATGCCGGTGTAGAGCAGTTCGCGGCTGAGCACTCGGGCGTCGCGGGTGGGCAGTTGCAGCCAGACGGTGTCGAACTCGCTGCCCTGGGCCTTGTGCACGGTCATGGCGAAGGCGCTTTCGTGGGCGGGCAAGGCGGCCGGGTGGAAGCCGCGCACCTGGCCGTCGCCGTCGCCTTCGAACCAGGCGACCAACGGGCCTTGGGCACGGCTGTCGGTGGGTGGGTCGTGGCGGTGCGCGGCGGCGCCGGGCTGGCTTGGCCCTGACGACGGCGGTGCGTCGCTGCGCCCCGGGAAGGGACTTGCTTCGCTGCGCAGGCAGATGCCGACGTCGCCGTTGAACAGGCCGTGGCGGTAGCTGTTTTCGGTGATCAGCAGCAGGCGGCCCTGGAACCAGGGCGAGGCGCTGCCGAGGCGGCGGGCGCCGGAGCCGGATTCGGCCAGCAGTTGCTCGATGCGGGCGTTGAGGCCGCGGGCGCCCTGCGGGCCGGCGCGTACGGCGGTGAGCAGGCGTAGGCGACCCGCCTCACGCAGGGCGGCGGCGGGGTCGTGTGCGTCGGCCAGGGCGCGCCAGTGGGCGAGCAGTGCGTCGCGGCCGAGTGCCAGCGGGTCTTCGCCGTCTTCGTGGAAATGCACGCCGGCCAGGGTGCCGCTACGCAGCAGGGCCAGGGCGGTGTCGGCGTCGCCGGCGCGCACGGCGTCGGCCAGCGGGGCGAGCGCGAAGTCTTCCGCCTGCCGGTAGCCGCGCAGCAGGTGCACGCGGTGGCCGGCAAGACCGCCGCTGTGGGTGGTGGCCGGCGTGGCCGCTTTGGGTGTGACGTCACCAGACAGGTTGCCGAGCAGTGGCTGCAGCGCCTGGGCATCGTCTTGTTGCAGGGCATCGCCGGGGCCGGCGGCCTGCAGGATGGCGGCGAGCACATCGCCGGCTTCCACCGAGGGCAGCTGGTCGGCGTCGCCGAGCAGGATGAGCTGGGTGCCATCGGCCACGGCGTCGACCAGCTTGCACATCAGCGGCAGGTCGACCATGGAGGCCTCGTCGACCACGATCAGGTCGAACGGCAGCGGGTTGTCGGCGTCGTGGCGGAAGTGCGGCGAATCCGGGATGACGCCGAGCAGGCGATGCAGGGTGCTGGCGCCGGTGGGCAGGGCGTCGGCCAGGCTGGGGTCGACGCCGCTGGCGATGGCACGCGCCACGGCGCCGCGCAGGCTCTCGGCCATGCGCTCGGCGGCGCGGCCGGTGGGCGCGGCCAGGGCGATGCGCAGTGGTGCGGCGGCGTGGGTGGCGGGTGCGCTTGGTGGTGGCGCGCTGGTGCACGTTGATGGTGCGGGCTGCTGCGTGGCTTCACCGGCTGATGTGTTGCCGACGCTGGCCGCAGTGGCCACGCCGGAGTGCCCGGCGTGCAGCGCTTGGGCGATTCGCAGCAGCAACAGCCGGGCGATGGTGGTGGTCTTGCCGGTGCCGGGCCCGCCGGTGACCAGCAGCAGCGCGCGGCGCAGTGCGAGCGCGGCGGCCTGGGCCTGGCGGTCGGTGGAGGGCGCTGGCAGTTGCGCGCCCTCTTGGTCGAACGATGGTGTGGGCAGGTCCCTGCCCTCACCTGCGCGTCGGGCCCCCTCTTCCGGGGAGAGCGGGGACGCTTGGGGGAACAGTTGCGCGAACAGCGGGGCCAGCGCGGCCGCGTCGAAGGCCGGCTGCGGGTGGGCGGCGATGCGACGCAGGCCCTGGGCCAGGCGGCGTTCGTACTCGCGATAGCGGCGCAGGTAGAGCAGGCCGTGTTCGAGCACCAGCGGGCAGTCGGCGGCAGCTGGCTCGTCCGGCGTGGGCTCGGCCACCCAGCGCGAGGCGGCCAGGGTGCGTTGCCAGTCGGCCGGGGTGGGCAGCGTGGGCGGCGGGCCGTCGCGGGGGTCGAGCAGCACGCTGGCGCGCGCCGGGTCCAGGCCGGCATGGCCGCTGGCCACCGCGAGCGAGGCCAGCGCGGCGGCGCCCAGTACGTCGCCATGGGTGTCGGGCTCCAGCCGCTGCAGGCTTTGCGCCAGCGCCAGGTCGATGGTGCGCAGGGTGCCGGCGCGTTGCAGGGCGTCGAGCAGGGAGGTGGGTTGGGTCATGGCGCGGTGCCTCCCGAGGTCAACGTGCCCTCGCCGTTTTCCTCACTCGGCACCTGCGCACGCGCGTGACCGCGTGGCCGCTCCCATGCAAGCACGTCGTGGTGCGTACGCGGAGCCTGCTCGCCACGGTGAGAGAGGGAATTCGATGCAGCGCTGGAGAGGTGTGGAGCTTGGTTGGTCATGGTGCGGTCCTTCCCACGACCTGACGGACGCTCGCCCCAGCCGCCGTTCCGCGCCCCTGCCCGCACGTGACCGCCTGTGCGCTCCGAAGCAAGCCCACTGTGGCGCGTCAGCGGTGCCCGCTCGCCCCAAGGGGAGAGCAAATCCGGCGCAGCGCTGGAGAGGAATGACGCCTGGTTGGTCATGGTGCTGTCCTTCCCGGTGCGGACGTGCCCTCACTCCGCTCCGTCTCCCGGTTAGCCAGAGGCGTTGATGCGTCCGAAGCCTCTGGCGTGCCGGCGAACAGGGCATCCAGGGCGGTGACCAGGGCGGGGTCGAAGCGCCAGGCATGGATGCCGGGCGCGGGGAGGCCGTCGGCCGCCGGGCGGGCCGCATCCAGGCCGCGGCAGAACAGGTAGCGCACGCCGCCGAAGTCGCGGGCGTAGTCGTAGCCGGCGCCCAGGCGGAAGCGCAGCCAGCGGTGCAAGGCGATGGTGTAGATCAGCGCCTGCAGTTCGTACTCGCTGTGCGCCATGGCCCGCGCCAGGGCGTCGGGGTCATAGGCCGGCAGGCGGTTGGATTTGTAGTCGAGCACGTACCAACGCCCGTCCGCGCAGTAGGTGAGGTCGATCAGGCCGGTCATCAGGCCTTCCAGGCGGTGGCGCGCGCCGAAGGCCTGGCGCCCGGTGACCACGCCGAAGCGGTGCAGCAGCGCCAGCAGGGCGTCCACGCGGGTGGGCCGCATGGCGAAGTGGAATTCCATCTCGTTGCGGCGCTGCGGCTCGGGCACCGCGGCCAGGCAGGTGCCCTCGGGCAGGGTCACGGTGAGGGTGTGGCCGACCAGGCGGGTGAGCATGGCCAGGCCGTCGTCCAGTTCGTCCTGGGCGTAGCCGCCGCGTTGCAGCGCTTCGAGAATGGCCGCGGCCTGGCCCTCGGGCGCGGGCTGGCCGGGGCGCCAGTTGCGCCAGGCGGCGAAGTCGCAGCGTTCGAACACATCGTGCATGGCCACGCCGAAGCGGTTGCCGGCAAAGCGGGGGTCGAACACCTCCACCTCGGCGGGCGCGCTCACCGGCTCGCTGGCCGGTGGTTCGTCGCTGCCGCCGCTGCTGGCGAGCGTGGCGCTGGCCATCGGGTCGCTGCCGGCGTCGGCATTGGCCAGCTGGGTGAAGCTGTAGACCCACCAGTCCGGCACCACGTGGCGCTGCGCCACGCGTGCGGCGGGCACCTGCACCGCGTCGTCGGCGGGCAGGCGCGGCAGCGTGACCGGCGGCGCGGTGTCGTCGAGGGCGATCACCCCTGCACCGGCGCTGGCCTGCAGTGCGGCCGGGTCGCGCAGCATCGGCGCCAGCGCGGTGCGCTCGTGCTGGTGGAAGGCGCCGGTGGCGATCCACAGCGCGTGCTCGGCGCGGGTCAGGCCGACGTAGAGCAGGCGCGCGTCTTCGGCGCGCTGTTCGTGCTTCCACGCCGTCTCGGCGGTGCTCCAGCTGGCGGTGTCGTCGGCGCTCCATTTGGAGGTGTTCCAGTGCAGCTGGCGGCCATGCGGTGGCGCGTGCACCACGCAATGGCGGCCCGGGCTTTTATCGGCACGGCCAATGCCGATGTACGGCAGGAACACCAGGGGGTATTCCAGGCCCTTGCTCTTGTGCAGGGTGACGATCTGCACGCGGCGCGCGTCCGATTCCAGCCGCAGCTGCTGGGTTTCGTCGTTGTCGTCGGCATTGGCGATGCGGCGTGCCAGCCAGTCGACCAGGCCGTGCGGGCCGAGCGCGCGGGTGTCGGCTTCCTGCAGCAGCTCGGCCAGTTGCAGGTAGTTGGTGAGACGGCGTTCGCCATCGACCAGGGCCAGCAGGCGTTGCCCATGCGTGGCCCCCAGATCGCCGACCAGGGCCAACGGGCCGCCGCGCTGCCAGCGTTCGCGCCAGTCCAGCGCCTGCTGCTGCCAGCGGCGATGACGCTCGCCGTCGTGTTCGAGGGCGGCAATGGCGGCGGCGTCTTCGCCGATCAGCACGGTGGCCAGCGCGGCACGCAGGCGGCTGTCGTCGCCCGGGTCGAGCAAGGCCTGCAGCAAGGCGAGCAGTTCCAGTGCTTCGTCGGTGGCGAACAGGCTCTGCTTGCCGGCGGCCACCGCAGGAATGCCCACCGCGCCCAACGCCAGCTGGATGCGCGTGGCCTCGCCATGACTACGCACCAGCACCGCGATATCGCCGGCCTGCACCGGGCGGCCATTGATGGTGGCGGTGCCGTCGCGACCACCGGCCAGCCAACCGCGGATGGCCGCCACGCAGGCAGCGGTGCACAGCTCGCGCGCGCGGCCGGCGCTCCAGGGTTTGGGTTTGCCTTTCGCCGGCGGTGGCGGCGCAGGCGCGCGCCACAGCGTGAGCGCCGGGGCAGCGGCGCCATCGCGCAGCAGATCGGCGTCGCTGCGTTTGGTGCCCGGCTGCACCGGATGAAACGCGATGCCCTCGGTGAGAAAGGCCTCGGCATAACCGGCCTGCGCGTACAGCGCGTCGATGGCCGCCAGCACGCCGGGGCGCGAGCGGAAGTTGTGCTCCAGCGGCGGCGCGCGTTGTGCGGTGGTGGCCGCGGCCAGATAGGTCTGCACGTCGCCACCGCGGAAGCCGTAGATGGCCTGCTTGGGGTCGCCGATCAAGGCGAGCAGGCGCGGCGGCGCGGTGCCGGCAGCGTTGTCGAAATCCGCGTCATCATCTGGCGCGAATGCCTCGCCCGCTGCGGCCTGCTCGGGCCCGAACACACGCGAGAAGATCTGCCACTGGCGGTCGTCGGTGTCCTGGAATTCGTCCACCAGCGCGATGGCGTATTGCGCGCGCAGCCGCTGCACCAGCGCCTCGGCCTGCGGGCCCTGCAATGCGCGAGCGACGCCATCGACCAGGTCGTCGTAGGTCTGCACGCGGCGCTGGCGCTTGCGCTGCGCCAGCTGCAGCACGGCATCGTCGCGCAGCGCATGCAGCAGGCGGATGCGGCGCTGCCCTTCCCACTGGCGCACCAACGCATCGGCCTGTTGCCACACGGCGAGCGCGTCGAACAGCGGCGAGCACGGCACGCGGTCGTGCGCGCCGTCCTTGCAGAATTCGCGCAGCCGCTGCGGCAGCAATTTGTCCAGATGACCGCCGTCGTCCAGCACCCAATGCGCCTCGGCACTGCCCTGCCACAGTTGCTCGAAGGCCTTGTCGAAACTGGGGCGGCGCGCGCGGCGGCCATCGAAGATCTTGTGCTCGAACGCGGCGGCCACCGCGTCGTAGGCGATATCGCCATGCGCACGCAACGCGGCCACCACGGCCTGCGCGGCTGCCTGGCGCGCGGGCTGCGGGTCCGGCGTTGGCGCGGCGACGGCGGGCAGCAGTTCGGGCTGCTGCACCAGCGCGCGCAGGTCGCTGGCCAGGGCGGTGGGGCCGGCCGGCCACAGCGCCACCAGATCGTCGGCCATGGCGGCATCGGCAGCGCGCTGCCGCCACAGGTCGGCGGCCACCTCGCCCAGCAGTTCGCGGTCGTTGGCCAGCAGTTGCGGCGCGGCAAACGCCTGACCACTTTCCAGCGCGTGTTCGCGCAGCACGCGCGCGCAGAAGCCGTGGATGGTGAAGATGGCCGCCAGGTCGATTTCTTCCACCGCCTGCTGCAGGCGGCGGCGTAGCGCGGTGGGAGTTTCGGTGCCAGTGGCCAGGTGTGCGGTAAGGATGGCGCGGGTGAGGATGGCGTCCGGTGCGTCCTGCGCGTGTGGGTGCGATGGGTGGTTAGCAGGTGCGGTCGCGGGCAGGGCCGTGCCGATCGCAGGTGATGGCGCATCGGTCGTCTGCGCCTGGGAAGGTTCGGTCGCGGCCAAGGCCGCTCCTACGACGGCGGATGGGACGTCGCGCAGCAGCGTTGTCTGCGGTTCGGTTGCGGCCGCGTCTGCGATGGCGTCGGGGACCAGGGTGGCGGCCAGGGCCAGGCGCTCGCGGATGCGGCGGCGCAGCTCCTGGGTGGCGGCTTCGGTAAAGGTCACCGCCAGGATCTGGCCGATGCGCAGCTGCCGCTCCACCACCAGCCGCGTAAACAGCGTGGCCAGGGTGAAGGTCTTGCCGGTGCCGGCGCTGGCCTCGATCAGGCGCACGCCGTGCAGTGGCAGGTGCAGGTACGGGTCGGTCACGGGGCTGTTGCTCATTCGGCGTCGTCCTGCGCGCCACGCCACTGTCGCCAACTCTCGATCACGCGCGCGGGATCCAGCGGTTCCGGCGCGCTGCCGTGTTCGAGCAGCGCGAACAGCTGATGGCTGGTGCGGGCGAAGTCAACGAACTGCTGCGCATCACCGAACGGGTCGCGGCCACGGGTGACCAGGCGCAGCTCCGGGCTGTGCGATTCGCTCCAGCCGAAGCTCGATTGCCACTGGCCATGCGCGTCCTTGATGGCCTTGTCCAATTCGTCGTTGCGGGCGGCCTGGTGGTATTTCCAGCTGCTGTACGGCGCGAACGCCAGCGGCGTCTGCAGGCCGTGCCGGTACAGCTGCAGCAACTCGGCCAGGGCCGCGCGTGCCTGCGTCTGCGACAGCGGCTCGGGGTCGATCGGATGCGGGCCCAGGCTGTCGTTGTGCTCGAAAAAGCGCACGAACGGCACGCGCTCGCCGGCCGCGCGCAGCAGCAGCCATTCCAGGCCGTCGCGAATCGCGCTGCGGCCGCTGAGCGCGCCCACCTGCACACGCCCTACCCCGTTCGCATACCACCCGGGCACGCGGCCGTGCACGTTGGTACCGTCGATCTCCACCTGCAGCCGGTGCGACTGCGCCGGTTCATCGCCACGCCACTGCCGAAACACGTCGGCATACGGGCGCAACTGGCGCAGGCGCTCATCGAGCTGGCGCCGCCCCAATGGGCCCGATGGCAGCAGTGCGCGCGCACGCAGGCGCTCGTACAGGCCATCGGCATCGCCGGCCAAGGCGGCGTCGAACACCTGCTGCTGCAAGCCGTACTGCTCCAGCCCGCGGGTGGACGCCAGCAGCGGCTCCAGGTCGCTGTCTTCGCCGGCCGGGTCCGGCAAGCGCATGCCCAGGCGATGGCGCAGGAACTGCCCGGCCGGGTCGGCGAACAGGCGGCGCAGGTCGTCGATCGAGACACTGGCCGGCAACGCGCTGGGGTCGGCCGGCAACGCACCGGCCACCCACGGCGCCAGCGGCTGGCGTTGCCCGGCCAGGCTGTCCACCGCCGGCCGCCATTGCCGGCGGTAGCTGAAACGGCGCGGGTCGGCGCCGTCTTCGCCCACCGCACCAAACGCGGCGGCGGCGAACGGCTGCAACGGGTGGCGCACCACCAGCGCATCGATCGCCCCTGGATCGGCGTGGTACTGCGCGGCGCTGCCCAGCAGCTCGCTCACCAGCACCGAGGGTTCGCGCACCGTGCCATCGCGCGCATCGGCACCGAGATAGCTGAGATAGAACACCTCCTGCGCGGAGGCGAACAATTGCAGGAACAAAAAGCGATCGTCTTCGCGGGTGGAGCGGTCGCCATGGCGGCGGCGCTCGGTGCCCAGTTCGGCGGTGAGGCGATTGAGCCCGGCAGCCGGGTCGCGGCGCGGGAAGTCGCCATCGTTCATGCCCAGCAGGCAGATGGCACGGAACGGCAGCAGGCGCATCGGCACCATGCGGCCGAAGCTGATGCCGCCGGTGAGCAGCGGCGCGCGCGTGTCCGACTCGCCCAGCACGGCGGCAAAGTGCGCACGCACCACCTCGGCTGGCACTTTGCCGGCGTACTCGGCGCGTACGGCGTCTCGGGCGAACTGGTCGATCAAGGTACGCAGCCGCTCCAGCGCGCGCTGCGCCCGCGGCGCCGAGGGGGCGGCCGGGATCAGCGCCTCCAGCAGGCCGAGCAGGCATTCGCGCCACTGCACCGGCGTCATCGCCTCGGCCAGCGCGGCCTGGTGGCGATCGAGCACGCGCAGCAGCCGCAGCAAGGTGTCCAGCGCCGCCAGCGCGCTGCCTTCCAGCTGCGGCCAGGGCGCCACGCCGTCGATGTCGTCCTCGGCACCGCTGGCGTGGCCGAGCAGCAGGCGGTCCAGCGCAAAGCGCCAGGTGTAGGCATCGTCACCAGGCGCCTGGTGCTGGCGCCGATGCACCGCATCCAGCCCCCAGCGCGCGCCGGCGCCATGCAGCCAACCGCGCAGGCGCTCCAGCCCGGCTTCGTCCAGCCCGGCGGCCTCGGCGATCGGTGCACTCGCCAGCAGGTCCAGGATCTCGTGCAGGCCAAAGCGCGAAATCGGCAGGCCCAGCAAGGTGAGGAACACATCGGCCAACGGCTCGCTGGCCAGCGGGCTGGCGTCGGCCAGTGCGTACGGCAGCCCGTCATCGCTGCCATGGCCACCGAACACCGCGTCCAGATACGGCACGTACGGGTCGATGTCCGGCGACAGCACCGCGATCTCGCGCGGCTGCAGCGGCGGGTCGAAGCGCGCATCGTCCAGCAAGGCGCGCAGTTGGTCGTGCAGCACCTGCAGCTCGCGCAATCGCGTGTGGCAGGCGTGCACCTGCAGGCTGGGGTCGTGCAGGTTCACCGCCGGCAATACGGGCGGCACGGCCGGGGCGTGGCGATGGAACAGGTCGCTCTGCATACGCCGCAGCAGGCTGTCGCCCAGGCCACCCTCGGCCAGCGTGCGGCGGCCGGCGTCCAGCGGGTCGGCGTAGGCGGCGATCTCGGCCAGCGGGTGCACCACTTCGTAATCGCCGACCAATGCCATGAAATCGCGCCCGGCCGCGCCCCAGGCCTGCAGCAACGGGTTTTCCTGCACCTGCTCGGCGAACAACGCCACCGCCCCGCCCTCGCGGCGGCGCTGCCACAGCGTCTGCAGATCGCCCCAATAGCCTTGCGTGGGCGTGGGCAGATAGAAATGCAGCGTACCCACCCGCGCCTGCGTGGCCAGCACGCGCAGCACGTCCGGGGACACATTGAGGATGGCGAAGGCGAACAGCCGCTTCGGCAAACCCTGCGGCAGCGGGCCGTCCGGGCGCGCATAACGGTCCAGATACTGGCCGATGCGGCGCGCACGGTACTGCCGCCCGCCGGCGATGCTGCGCCACAGCCGCGCCTGCGGGTCGTCCGCATCGGCACCGCTTTCCCAGCGCAGCAACCAGTCGCGCCGCCAGGCCTGGTATTTCTCGAACACGCTGCCCAGCTCGCCGGCCAGCGCCCACGGCTTGAGCGCATCGCCATCTGCCAGATACCCGGCCAGCGGCACCAACGCCGCATCGCTGCCCAGCTCGCCTTGCAGGGTCTGGTACAGACGCCACTGCGTGGTGGCCATGTCCAGGTCGTCGTCGGCCGGGCCGAGATTGCGCTCCAGCGCGCGCGCGACGAATTCGCCGGGCGTGAGGAATTCCAGATTCGCCGCCACCCCGTGCTCGGCCGCCAGCGTGGACTGCAGCCAGCGCCGCATCGCCACCTGCGGAATCAGCACCACCTCCGGCTGCAACACCGGTTGCTCGGGCACCGGCCGGCGCAGTTCTTCGGCGAGCAAGGCGGCCAGGGTATCCAGCGCATTGGACGGGTACAGACGGAAATCGGGCGCGGACGTGGCATGCATGCGTGCGGCATTGTGCCGGATGCAGGCGAGATGCGCAGTCTGGGGAGGCGTATGCGTGCATTGCGCACTGCGCCCCGCAGAGCGCAATGCACGTTGCTGGTGCGGTCGCTACATCGCCACTGCAATGACCGCTGTCATGCCCTCTCTATGGACCTGCAGCGCTGCACCACTAGTCCCGGCGACGGGCATACCCACTCGCCGGCTGCACGCTCCTAAGCGACGCACCCGACAAACGCGAAGGGCCGTACATCTGCACGGCCCTTCGCATTGCTCACTGCCCGTCGACAGACGCGATCAGTATTTCTTTTCCAGGTTGATCATCCAGGTCTGATCGTTGCCGCTGTCGCCGTCGGTGATGCCGCGGTATTCCAGCCGCGTCGACAGGCCTTGTTCGGTCAGCAGGGCCGCACCGATACCGACCATCAGGCGGTTGCGATCGAACGCGTTCTGACCGGTGCGATACACCGGGCCACCGATGATGTCGGCATAGCCCAGCGTTGCGTCGCCGCGGCCCTGGAAGTCGCGCTGATACTCCACGCGGACCTGCGGGGTCAGGCGTCCCCAAGCCACATCGCGGCGCCATTCCAGGCGCAGGCCCAGGTTGCCGGTGGTGGTGGCCACATCCATGTCGTCATAGCGCAGCGCGAACGGCGCGATGCCATCTTCGACGTAGCCATCCAGGGTTGCCCGCGCCACATCCACCCGCGCATACGGGGTGATCTGCAGATTGCCGCGTTGCAGGTCTGCACCGCTGGACAGCGAGGCGATCCACTGCTTGCCGTCGCGGCTGCCTTCGGCCATCGAAGCGTCGTCGGTGACGAAACGACGCAGGTCGTAGGACAGCAACTGATAACCCACCAGGGTGTCGAAGAAAAACGCCTTGCCCGGATGGAAGCTGGCATACAGCGCCATGGTGTAGGCGGTGGCCTTGGAGTGGCTGCCGTTCCTGCCTACATCGCTGTCGTCGCGGCCCCAACCCAGGCCCGCACCCACTGCCAGCGACGGCGCCAGCCGGTAGTCCGCGCCCACGCTCAAGCCATCGGTCTGGAAGTCCACGCCGTTGGTGTTGGCCTGCCTGTCCAGGCTGCCGGAGCGGATCGCACCGCCCACCCACAGGCCCAGGTCGCCCTGGCCCTGCGCACCGCCGGTGCCGCCGGTCGCCATCGCTGGCGCATCGCGGAACTCGTTGTCGGCATCCTGGGTGTCCGGGCTGCACGGCTGCGCGCTGATGCCGCGATCGGCCTGGCGGCAATGCGAGGTCGGCTGGAAGGTCACCGCATTGCTCAGCGTGCTGCCGCCACGGTGGGTGGCTTCCAGACGGCGCTGGAAGTTGTCGATCTGCGCCTTGGCGAAGCGCCGCGTCGACTCGGACTGCGCATCGATCAGGCCACGCACTTCCGCATCCACACTCGGGTCGCGCCGCGGCGCCACGGTGAAGGTCACGCTTGCCGCCGCCGAGGTGGCGAACGCGTTGGACAAGGTGAACTGCACGGTGGCCTGACCGACGAAAGCCGGGTTCGCCACGAAGGTCAGCATGAAGCTGGGTGAAGAAGCCTGCGCAGTGGCCGCAGGCACAAAGCCGGAAGTGCGCGCCGCTGCCGCCGCTGCACCACCCACCTGGGTGATGGTGGCGGTCCCGGCCCAGGCCGGCAGCACTGCGACCACCGCGGCGGCCACGAACGGCCCGCCGGTGGCATTACGGGTCAGATCGACCTGAGAGGCCGCACCCGGCACCGCCTCGGCGGTGACCGACACGGCGATCGGGCGCGCATTGACGGCGATGGTCACCGTTGCTGCGGCCGAGGTTCCACCGCTGCCGGTGACCGTGTAGCTCACCACATCGGTGCCGACAAACCCGGCCGCCGGCGTGTACACCAGCTCCAGCCCATTGACCGCGGCGGTGCCGTTGGTCGGCGCGGTCGCAATGGCGATCGCAGTGATGTTGCCGGTGTCGTTGGCGGTCACTGGCACCGTCACCGCCGCATCGCTCATGGTCGCTGCGGTATCGGCCACGGCAACCGGGGCCGCCGTGCTCACCGTGAAGGTGTACGCCTGCGTCGCAGTAGCGTTGCCGGCATCGGCCACCGCGATGGTGAAGGACGTGCTGCCTTCGGCGGTGGGCGTGCCTGACAACACGCCGTTGCTGGCCAGCGTCAGTCCGGCCGGCAAGGTGCCGCTGGCAACGCTGTAGGTGTACGGCGCAACACCACCGGTGGCGGTCAACACCTGGCTGTACGGCGTACCGCGCACCGCTGGCGGCAGCGTGGGTTGACTAGGTACCAACGTGGCGCCGGCAATGCTCAGCGTGTAGCTCTGGTTGGCCTGCGCGGCCGGGCTGGGCGTGCTGTCGGTGACAGTCAGGGTGAAGTTGAACGTGCCCGACACCGTTGGCGTGCCGCTGAGCGCGCCGGTCGCAGCGTCCAGCACTACACCGCTCGGCAATGCGCCCGCGGTCAGTGCATAGCTGTACGGCGCAGTGCCGCCGGTCGCCGGCGAAATCGCCGCCGTGTAGGCCTGCCCCGCCGTACCGGCCGGCAAGTTGCTGGCCGGCAAGGCCAGGTTCGGGCCGGCCACCGTCACTGCATAGGCCTGCGAAGCGGTGAAGATGTTTGCATCGGTCGCAGTCACGGTGAAGTTGAAGCTGCCTTCCACCGTCGCGGTGCCGGACAGCGTGCCGTTGCTGGCCAGGGTGAGGCCAGCCGGCACGTTGCCCGCGCTGACGGCATACGTGTACGGCGCGGTGCCGCCGCTGGCGCTAAGCGTCTGGCTGTAGGCCGTGCCGCGCGTGGCCGCCGGCAGCGCAGTGGGCGCGACCACGATGACAGGTGCCGCAATGCTCAGCGTGTAGCTGCGGCTGGCCTGCGCCGCCGGGCTGGGCGTGCTGTCGGACACGGTCAGGGTGAAGTTGAACGTGCCCGCCACGGTCGGCGTGCCGCTGAGTCCACCGGTCGCCACGTCCACGACCACACCCGTCGGCAACGCACCGGCGGTCAGTGCATAGCTGTAAGGCGCGGTGCCGCCCGTGGCGGGCGTGATCGACGCGGAGTACGCCTGCCCGGCGGTACCTGCCGGCAAGCTGCTTGCCGGCAACACCAGGTTCGGGCCAGCCACGGTCAGGCTGTAGGCCTGATTGGCGGTGAAGCTCCCCGCATCGGTGGCGGTCACGGTGAAGTTGAAGCTGCCTTCCACCGTTGCGGTACCCGACAGCGTGCCGTTGCTGGCCAGGGTGAGGCCGGCCGGCAATGCGCCACTGGCGAGTGCGTAGGTGTACGGCGCGGTGCCGCCACTGGCGCTCAGCGTCTGGCTGTAGGCAGTGCCACGCGTGGCGGCCGGCAGCGTGGACGGCGCAACCACAATCGGCGGCGCGGCGATGTTCAAGGTGTAACCGCGTGTGCCCTGCGAGGGCGTGCCGCTGGTGCTGTCGGTGGCGGTCACGCTGAAGGCAAAGCTGCCCACGCTGCCGGGGGTGCCGGTCAAGGCGCCGCTGCTGCCATTGAGCGTGATGCCCGCCGGCAGGGCGCCGGCAGTGACGGCGTAGGTATACGGCGGAATGCCGCCGGTCGCTGGGTTGAGCGCCCCCGAATAGGCCTGGCCTGCAGTGCCGGCCGGCAAGCTGGTCGCCGGCAAGGTCACCGTCGCGCCGGCCACGGTCAACGTGTAGGCACGGTTGCCGCTGGTGGGACTGCCGCCGCTATCGGTAGCGGTGGCGGTGAAGTTGAAGCTGCCGGTGGCCGTGGGCGTGCCGGACAGCACGCCGGCAGCGCTCAGGGTCAGCCCGGCCGGCAACGCACCGGCAGTGACGGCGAAGCTGTACGGCGCGGTGCCGCCGCTGGCGCTCAGGTTCTGGCTGTAGGCGCTGCCCGCGGTCGCCGCCGGCAGCGATGCCGGCCCGACCGTCACCACCACGTCGTCGTTGAGGATGGTGCCGGCGCCGGTGGCGCGCGCGATGCTTGCGTTGCTGGCACCGGACAGGCCGACGCTGAAGGTCTCGTTCGGCTCGACCGCGGTATCGCCGTTAACGGTGATGGCCACGCCTTGCGCGGTGGTGCCGGGCGCGAACGTCAGGGTGCCGGAACGCGCGACATAGTCGCTGCCGGCGGTGGCGGTACCGTCGGCGCTGGCGTAATTGACCGACACGGTCTGGCCGCTGGCCGCGCTCAGGCTCACCGTGAAGGTGGCCATGGTGGTGCCGCTGTTGCCTTCGTTGATGCTGACGTCGTTGATCGACAGCGAAGGCAGCGCATCGTCGTTGACGATGGTGCCCTGGCCTTGGGCGTCGCTGACTCCGGCGCCGCTGACGTTGCTGACGTTGACGAAGAAGGTCTCGTTGGGTTCGCTGAGCGTGTCGCCGTTGACCAGCACGGTGAAAGTCGCGCTGCTACTACCAGCAGGGATGGTCTGCCCGGTGAGGCTGGAGGCGACGTAGTCCACGCCTGCGGTGGCGGAGCCATCGGCGGTGGCGATATCGAAGCTGACGCCGCCGGCACCGGCCGGCTGGCTGAGCGAGACGATGAAGGTGGCATTGCTCGTGCCGGCATTGCCTTCATTCACCGAGACGTCGTTGATCGACAGCGTCGGCTGGCTCGGGGTGATGGTGATGTTGACAGTGATGATGTCGCTCCGGCCATCTTCTAGCGGGAACGTATCGCTGGTGGCGTTGTCACCGTTATGGGTGTAGGTGACGATCTGCGTGCCCTGGGCGCCGCTTGGGTTGGGAACGACGATCGTGCCGTGCGCAGGTTGCACACCGTTCCAGCCAACGCCGATATCGTCTACCCCCGTGCCATCGCAGGTCGTTACGTCGATCTGTACCGAACCGCCCTGCACCACAGTGGCGTTCAAGGTCGGGCAGTAGGTCGAGGCTTGCGCCATCGCCCAGCCTGGTGCCAAGAGCGTCATCGCGAACAGGACAAACATCACGACCAAACGTGCGCGGCCGCCGGTGGCGTCCGCTAGAAACCTACGCTGCTTGTTCACTGTCCACACCCCTGGAGCGCGCCATCCCCGGCGCCGGCAACGATCCTCGTGCCTGAAGGCAACGCCGCCCTAGAGATTTTCCCCTTCGGCATTGCGAGCGTATTTGAACAGGAACTGACTGACGAATAAACAATGAAAACTTAATACTTCATTCCAGTTCCAGATATTCCAGGCTTGCTCAATCAGGACTGGACAAGTATCTGTACGAATAACCCCGACACGCGGTCGGTGTTGCACTTACGGGAAGGAAATCCGCATGAGCGAGTTTTTCATGGGTCAGATCATGATGACCGGCTTCGTTTTCGCGCCAAAATATTTCGCGCAGTGCAATGGGCAGTTGCTGCCGGTCAACCAGAACCAGGCGCTCTTCAGCTTGCTTGGTACGCGTTTCGGCGGCAATGGAAGTACCACCTTCGCGCTGCCGGACATGCGCGGGCGCACCCCGGTCGGCTTTGCGCCATCTGCAGATCCGGCCTGGCAACCGTCGCCGCTACCGATGGGCCAGAACTCCGGCGCCGAGAACGTTTCGCTGCTGCCCGACAACCTGCCAGCGCACAACCATTTGCTGGAGGGTTCCAGCGCTGCGGGCAATAACCGTAGTCCCAGCGGCCGCTCTTTCGGCACCAATGCCAGCACGACCGGTCCGGCCACCGCGCTGTATGCGGCGCCGGGACCCCTGGTGGCAATGAATCCAGCAACCGTGGCTCAGGCCGGTGGCAGCCAGCCGCATCCGAACCTGCAGCCGTACACCACGCTCAATTTCTGCATCGCGCTGTCCGGCATCTTTCCCTCGCGCAGCTAGCGCGGCGCCTGCATTTCATAAACGCAGCGTGCCACCGCCGCGGGGCAGCGCGCCCATCGACCAGAAAGGACACCATGGCCACTCCATTCATCGGCGAGATCCGCATGTTCGGCTTCGGGCGTACTCCGCAAGGCTGGCAGGCCTGCGACGGCAGCCTGTTATCGATCTCCGACTACGAGGTGCTGTTCATGCTGATCGGCACCACCTACGGCGGCGATGGGCAGAACACCTTCGCGGTACCGGATCTGCGCGGGCGCGTGCCGCTGCATCAGGGCCAGGGCCCGGGCCTGAGCAACTACGTGATCGCCCAGACGGCTGGCACCGAGACAGTTGCACTGACCGGACTGCAGTTGCCGGCGCACACACATACGTTGGTGGCCACAACCGCTGCCGCGACGGCCACCGCGCCGTCCGGCCTATTGCCTGGCACAGTCACCGGCGACGTGTTCTACGCGACCGACACCACCGGTGCCACGGCAGCGCCGATGGCCACGCAGTCGACCACGATCACCGGCGGTGGCCTGGCGCACGAGAACACCATGCCGACCTTGACGGTGCAGTACTGCATTTCCACTGTCGGCATTTTCCCGCAGCAGAGCTGAGCCCATTCACCGCGCCGCGCTCGGTGCGGTGCCTGCACGTTCTACAGAAGGACCGCGTTCATGACCGAACCCTATATCGGCGAAATCCAGCTATTCGGCTTCGATTTCAATCCCGTCGGCTGGGCGTTGTGCAACGGCGCCACGCTGCCGCTGCAGCAGAACACCACGCTGTACTCGCTGCTCGGCATCGTCTATGGCGGTAACGGCACGACCACGTTTCAACTGCCGAACTTCTGTGGACGCGCCGGCTGCGAGCAGGGGCAGGGCCCGGGACTGAGCAGCCGGCAGTTGGGTAATAGCTTCGGCACGGCCGCCGTGAGCCTGTTGCCCACGCAGATCCCGCCGCACCAGCATGGCGTCAGCGCGTTCACGCAACCGGATTCGACCAAGAAAAGCGGCACGCCCGCCAATGGCGCAGCGCTTTCAGCGCTGGGCGGCAGCACAGCACGCCCGTTCGTGACGGTGACACAACCCGACACCCAGTTCTCGCCGGCGGCGCTGCTGCCAACCGGCAACGGCCTGGCCCACCAGAACCAGCAACCGTATCTGGCGGTGAATTTCTGCATTGCATTGTCTGGCACCTATCCACAGTTCGATTGACGCCATGCAGGGCGATGCTTCCGCGACTCCAACGAGCGTGTATCCGCAAGCAGCGTGCGAGCGCATGCCTGCACTGCTTGCGCACCGCATCGCACTGCGCGCCGAACACGACACCGATGTGCCTTGGCTACGCTATCTCTATGCCGGCACACGCAGCGACGAACTGGCGCACGTCCCCTGGCCGGAGGCGACCAAGCGCGCGTTTGTGGATCAGCAGTTCGCGCTGCAGCGCACGCATTATCGGCAGCATTATCGCGACGCCGACTTTCTGATCGTACAGACGCCGGACGAACGCATCGGCCGGCTGTATCTTCAACGCGCAGCCGTGCAGCACGTGCTGGTCGATATCAGTCTGTTACCGCATTGGCGCGGCAGGGGCGTGGGCACCGCATTGATCATGCATGCGCAGGCGTTGGCGCAGGCCGCAGGCTGTGGCGTGGCATTGCACGTCTTGCATGCCAATCCTGCGGCGCGCCGGCTTTATACGCGCCTGGGCTTTCTCGCAGGTGACGCCAGCAGTACCCACCTTGCGATGCACTGGCAGCCTGCCGAGAGGGCGGCCACGCCGCTCAGTTGAAGATCGCCTGATACAAAAAGCCGTCGCGCTCGCGTGCCACCGGCACAAGAAACACCCCGACCTCGCCCAGCCGGCTGTGCCGCAGCTGATAGATCTGCTGTGGAAACAGAAACGCCGAACTGTTGCGGAACAGCAGCGAGAACGGCGCCCGGTGCACCGCCTGCGTGGTCGGCAGCGGGCGTGCCTCGACCAGCACGAAGGGAATCTCGCCGTCGTTCAAGGCAGCAGAGAAGGTGTCGTTGACGCTTCCTGCGAAGTGTTCCAGGGTCAGCAAATCCATCTGCACGCTCGGGCTGGCTAAGGCGGCTCCATCATCCACGTGCAGGCATACCTCACACAACGTAGCCATGTAGGAACCCCGTGCTGCGTCACGCTCGTGAGACGGGGCGTTGCAGTTGTGGGGACGTTGGCCATCTGCCTGCGGTACAGGCGCATGCGACAATACTGCACGCACCGGTTCGGTTATGTTCAGCCGTGTGACGGTTACTCTATCGCGTTGGAATTCTGTTAAAGGCTGCAATGACGGCGTCCGAATCCCCTGTCGTGCAATTGTCAGGTGTCCGCATCGATCGCGGCGGACGCGCGATCCTGCGCGATGTCTCGCTGGATGTCCCACGCGGCAGCATCACGGCCGTGCTCGGTCCCTCCGGCAGCGGCAAGTCCACCTTGCTGGCGGCACTGACGGGCGAATTGCGCCCGGTAGCCGGCCGCGTGACCTTGTTCGGCCAGGAGATTCCGCGCGGTAGCCGGGCGCTGCTGGAGATGCGCCGCAATGTTGGCGTGCTGCTGCAGGGCAATGGCCTGTTGACCGACCTGAGCGTGGCCGACAACGTCGCGCTGCCGCTGCGCACGCATACCCGCCTGGCGGCACCGGTGCTGCAGCGCCTGGTGCAGATGAAGCTGCATGCGGTCGGCCTGCTGGCCGCGGCCGATGCCTGGCCGCGCGAATTGTCCGGCGGCATGGCGCGGCGTGTGGCACTGGCGCGCGCGCTGGCGCTGGACCCGCCGCTGATGATCTACGACGAGCCGCTGACCGGGCTGGACCCGATCGCCTCGGGCGTAATCATGAGCCTGATCCAGCGCCTCAACGACAGCCTGGGCCTGACCAGCATCATCGTCAGCCACCACGTGCACGAGACGCTGCCGATCTGCGACCAGGCCGTGGTGATCGCCAATGGCGGCATCGTGTTCGCCGGCACCCCCGAGCAATTGCAGGACAGCACCGACCCGCTGGTGCAGCAGTTCCTGCATGGCCAACCGGACGGCCCGATCCCGTTCGATGCGGCGCCGCGCCGCGACCGGAGTGCTGCCTGATGGCCATTGCCGAATCGATCCGTGCCTTCGGCCGCGCCGGGCTGTTCTCGCTGACCGTGCTGCGCGGCTCGCTGCCCACACGCGACTTCATTGCCGAGCTGGTGCGCGAGATCTACAAGGTCGGCGCGCGCTCGCTGCCGATCATCGCCGTGGGTGGCGCCTTCGTCGGCTTGGTGCTGACGCTGCAGGGCTACCGCACGCTCACCACCTATGGCGCCTCCGATGCGCTGTCCACCTTGCTCGGCCTGTCGCTGTACCGCGAGCTGGCGCCGGTGCTGACCGCGCTGCTGTTCATTGGCCGCGCCGGCAGTTCGATCGCCGCCGAGCTCGGCCTGATGCGCGCTACCGACCAGATCAAGGCGCTGGAGCTGATGGCCATCGACCCGATTGCCAAGGCGGTGGCGCCGCGGTTCTGGGCCGCGGTGCTGACGGTGCCGTTGTTGACCGGCGTGTTCTGCTCGCTGGCCATTACCGGCGGCTATTTCGAAGCCGTCCACGTGCTGGGCATCGACAATGGCACCTTCTGGTCGGGGCTGAGCAACAGCGTGGATTTCTGGGACGACTTCGGCGTGGCGATGCTCAAGTCGGCGATCTTCGGCGGCACTGCTGCGCTGGTGGCCGCCTACGTGGGCTTCCATGCCGAGCCCACCATCGAAGGCACCTCGATCGCCACCACGCGCGCGGTGGTCAACGCCTCGCTGCTGGTGCTGATGTTCAATTTCGTGCTGTCGGCCATGTTGTTCCGATGATCCGCCGCTCTTCTCGCACCCGCCCGCAACATGCGGTGTGTGGACCCACCGAACCATCCGCTCCGATCCGCGTCGGGGCACCTGCACCACCAGGAGTGAGATAACCCCATGGCCATGCGTGGACCACGACTCGAATTTGCCGTCGGCGCGTTTCTGCTGCTGACCCTGGCCTCGCTGCTGGTACTGGCGGTGGCCTCGACCAACCAGCGCTGGGGCTTTGGCTCCAGCCAGTACACCCTGATTGCGCGCTTCAGCCAGATCGGCCAGCTGCGCCCGCAGGCGCCGGTGAAGATCGGCGGCGTCACCATCGGCAAGGTCTCCGATATCAGCCTGGATCCGACCAAGTTCGATTCGGTGGTGACCCTGTCGCTGGACACCAAATACAAGGATCTGCCCGCCGACACCTCGGCCGGCATCTTCACCAGCGGCCTGCTGGGCGAAAGCTATATCGGGCTGCAGCCGGGCGGCGACCCGGAGACGCTCAAGCCGGGCGAAGAAATCGGCTTCACCCAACCGGCGGTGGATCTGCTGCAGCTGGTCGGCAAATACATGTTCAGTGGTGGCGGCGGCAGCAGTAATGCCCCCGCTGCCAACGGCCAGGCGCCCGCGCCTGCGCAGCCCGCCTCCCCCTCTACGGAACCAACCCCATGAAGACCACCCTGCTCTCCGCTGTCCTGGCCTCGACCCTGCTGGTGTGCGCACCGGCCACGGCGCTGGCACAGCCGGCCACCGCCAGCGCGCCTGCTGCCCAGGGCGCGGCCACCAAGACCGTCATCGACAGCAGCACCCGCATCCTGTCCACGCTGGATCAGCGCCGCGCCGAATTCCGCGGCAACCCGGCCGCCCTGCGCCAGTACATCAATGGCGAATTGAACAAGGCCTTCGATCGTGATTACTCGGCCCGCCTGGTGCTGGGCGTGCACGGCCGCGGTGCCTCCGATGCGGACGTCAAGCTGTTTGCCGATGCGCTGGCCGAGAACCTGATGCAGCGCTACGGCACTGCCCTGTTGAACTTCGAAGGCAAGCCGACCTTCCGCGCCAAGTCTGAAAGCGCGCTGCCGGGCAACCGCGGCGTCAAGGTTTCCACCGACCTGCTGCGCGCCGGCAACGACCCGACCCCGGTCGACTACCTGATGCGCAACAGCGGCGGCCAATGGAAGATCTTCGACGTGATGATCGAAGGCATTTCCTACGTGCAGACCTTCAAGACCCAGTTCGACGGCCCGCTGCGCGAAAAGGGCATCGCCAAGGTCGCGGCCGACCTGCGCAGCGGCAACCTGCAGGTGGGTGCGACACCGGCCAATGGCCAGTAACGACCAACTGCAGCGCAACGGCGACACGCTGGCGGTAAGCGGCGTGCTCGACCGGGCCGCGGTCACGGATCTGTGGCCGCGCGCGCTCGCGCAACTCGCTGGCGCCCGCACGCTGGATCTTTCCGGTGTACAACGCCTGGACAGCGCCGGCGTGGCGATGCTGGCCGAACTGGCCGCGCGCCTGCGCAGCAACGGCAATGGCACGGTGGTGGGCAAGGCGTCCGGTCTGGACGAATTGTGCGCCGCCTACCGTTTGTCGCCCTCTCTCGATTTTCAGGCCTGAGTGCCACCCCCATGAATCAGTTCCGCTCCCTTTCCCTGTTGGCCTGCCTGCTGCTGGGCGCCTGCGCGAGCCAGACGCCCAAGTCTGCCCCGCCCGCCGCCGATGCTGCTGCCAGCGCCTCCGACACCGCCGTGCGTGACGATGCCGGGGTGACTGCGCAGCCGGCCGCGGCCGGTTTCGCCGCGCCCGACGCCCTGCCGGCCACTGCGGCGACTGCACCGGCCGAACCGGCCAGCAGCGCTGCCGACAGCGGCACGCCTGGCGCGCCGACCACGGCCGAAGATGATTTCGACGCCTTGTACGGCTCCACCACGCCGCAAGCCGGCGGCGCTGCCGCAGGCCCGGCCCTGCCTGGCGGTGCCCCGGCCTACGACCCGTGGGAGCGCTACAACCGCGGCATGCACCGCTTCAACCTGGCGGTGGACCGCGGCGTGGCCCGGCCGCTGGCGACCGGCTACACCAAGGTGGTGCCGCGCCCGGCGCGCCTGGGCGTGACCAACTTCTTCGACAACCTGGGTTCGCCGCTGACCATGGTCAACCAGCTGCTGCAGGGCCATCCGGTCTACGCGGTGCAGACCCTGGGCCGCTTCGTGATGAACTCCACGCTGGGCGTGGCCGGCCTGTTCGACCCGGCCAGCGCCGCCGGCATCCCGCGCCGCAGCGAAGACTTCGGCCAGACGCTGGGCGTGTGGGGCTGGCGCAACTCGCGCTACTTCGAGCTGCCGCTGTTCGGCCCACGCACGGTGCGCGATACCTTGGGCCTGGGCGGCGACATTCCGCTGTCGTGGGTACGCCAGGTCAACGATGGCGGCGCACGCTTCGCCCTGCAGGGCCTGCAGCTGGTGGACACCCGCGCGCAGCTGATGTCGCTGGATTCGCTACGCGACCAGGCCCCGGACGAATACGCCCTGACCCGCGATGCCTGGATGCAGCGCCGCAACTACCAGATCACCCGCGACCTGCGCAGCCAGCGCAAGGAAGACGGCGAGCTGCCGGAATACCTGCGCGAAGACAAGGACAGCACGGTCCCGGTGGACGCCATGCCGATCCCGCAGTGGATTCGCTGATGGGTGGGTGAGTGGTTTGCTGGAAAATATAAAAAAGCCCGGGAGCGATCCCGGGCTTTTTTGTTGTGGCGCATGCCGCCCTGATCCGCGTGGTACATGCGGCGTGTTGGTACCGATGCCTTCTGCGTTTAAGCAGGCGTTCGTTCCACGGCGCCACTATTTACCGGACCGCAGCGCCGGTTCGGGCATGACGGAAGGAGTGCGATCGGCGTAGGTGAGGTAGCTCTTCCATAGATCATGGGAGCGCTGATCGTTGAGATCGACGCGACAGCTCGCCGCTTTCGCCAGCGCGACTGATGCGGTGCCCCACAACACACGCACATTACCGCATTGCCTTTCGCTGTAAGTCCGCCAGGCAGCTTGCGCTGCATCGAACGCATCGGCTGACAGACCAAAATCTGTCAGCGCCCTTGTGCGTGCCGCCTGCAGATAGTCGTCGAGGTGTGCCTGCGACTGCGCAACCTCTTTGGTCCAGCAAGCATTGCTCTGCGCAGTCGTCGCCAGGTCCACACATAGATCAGATGCATGTGCTGAAACGCAGTAAAGAAGGCTCAGGAGTGGAAGTAGGTGCATCACGGTGTCTCTTTGGCTTTCACGCATTGCTCTTCTCTACGTCTGCACGGTCAGTCAACGTGGAATGCAACTGCTGAGACCGCCCGCGTAGCAGCGCCCTGTTGGACCGAAATCGAACAGGTGGCTGACTGGATGACGAGTCGCAATATGTCTTTGTCCAAGCAGCGCCGGTTAGTGCGCCAACGCCGCATCGACGGCCTGGCGCAGGCGGACGTCATCGGCGGCGACGTCGGGTGCGAAGCGTTCGATGACCTGGCCGTCGCGGCCGATCAGGAATTTTTCGAAGTTCCACAGCACGCCCGGTGCCGGGTTGGCGGCGATGCCGTAGCCGGCCAGCTTTTCGCGCATCGGGCCATCGCCGGTGGCCTGCGGCTGTGCGCTGGTCAGCGCCTGGTACAACGGATGGATCTCGGCGCCGGTGACGGCGATCTTGGAGAACAGCGGGAAGGTGACGTCATAGGTAAGCTGGCAGAACTGGGCGATCTCCGCCTCGCTGCCCGGCTCCTGCCCATTGAAGTCGTTGGCCGGGAAACCCAGCACTTCCAGGCCCTGGGCCTGCTTGTCGCGGTACAGCGCTTCCAGGCCTTCGTACTGCGGGGTGAGCCCGCATTTGGAGGCGACGTTGACCACCAGCAACACCTTGCCGCGATGCGCGGCCAGGCTGGTGGCGCCACCGTTGATGTCGGTCACGGGAATGTCGTGGATGCTCTGGCTCATCGGTGCGTCCTGTTGGAGGAAGCGCCAGAGCATAACCGCCGGGCGAGCGCGAGCGCTGCACCCGGCGCGCTAAGGTCAGCGGATCAATCGATGCACAGCGCTGCCTGGCCCATGCCGCCGACCACTTCCTGGCGGCAGCCGAAGCGATCGCTGTCGCGCTGGCAGGTGCCGCTGGTGGCGGTGCCGGTGGGCACGATGCTGGTGGCCAGGCAATCACCGCTGCAATCCGAGTTGTCGGTGCAGGTCTTGCCGGCATCGGCGTAGGGCACCACACACCGCGGCGTCTGCATGCGGCCTACCGGACGCATCTGACCGCCTTTGGCGGTGCAGGCGGCAGCGTCTGTGGATGTGGATGTGGATGTGGATGTGGATGTGGATGGTGCAGGTGTCACGCCCGCCGCCTGGGACGGTTGCGTGGTGGGCGTATTGCTGCAGGCGGCCAGCAGCAGTGCGGACAGTGTCGTGTACATCCATCGGCTCGACATGCGGGCTTCTTCTTGAACAAGGTGAGGCAAGCATCGCGGCTGGTGTGTCTGCGTGGCGTGCTCGGGTGGGCGATGTCTGCGGCTGCGGCGTTGGGGCGTAGCTGGGAGCACTGCGGCGTTACAGGGAAGGCTTCATCGCGCCCGAGGGCGCTCCTACGGGAGATCCGTTGCGAGGTGAGAGCTTGCCGATCACGTGGCTCGTGCATCGATTTGCAGCGGAGTGGATCACGACTAAACCAGCGACGGCTGTGAGATGGCGTTGGCCGTGTAGGAGCGCCCTTGGGCGCGATGGGGCGTTACCGGGAAGGCCTCATCGCGCCCGAGGGCGCTCCTACCGAAGGCGGTTCGATGCACTGGGTGCGGCTGTGAGGTGAGTGGCTTGCACGCGCTGGTTACGGTGTGGCCGGCTCACCGTTGGGCGCGCGAGCGAACGATTCGCACTGGCACGCTGCACGCCGCACTCATTCCTGCTCGTCACCGGCCTCGTCATCACTGCTGCTGGTGTCGTCGTTGCCGGCGTCGTCGAGCAGCGCCTGCGATTGCTCGCCGGCCAGGGTCTCCACGCCGCGCAGGCGGCGCTCGATGGTGCGGGTCTTGCGGCTGGCTTCGCCCAGGCTCTTGCCGACCGTGGTGATCTGCCGTTCGGCCTTTTCGAGAATGCCGGCGAACTTGCCGAACTCGCTCTTCACAGCGCCCAGCACCTGCCAGACCTCGCTGGAGCGCTTTTCGATCGCCAGGGTCCGGAAGCCCATCTGCAGGCTGTTGAGCAGGGCGGTAAAGGTGGTCGGCCCGGCCAGCACCACGCGATGTTCGCGCTGCAGCAGATCGACCAGCCCGGCACGGCGGATCACTTCGGCGTACAGGCCTTCGGTGGGCAGGAACATCACCGCGAAGTCGGTGGTGTGCGGGGGGCAGACGTACTTGTCGCTGATGGATTTGGCCTGGATGCGGATGGCGCGTTCCAGCTGCGCGGTCGAACTCTTGATTGCGTCGAGGTCGCCTTTTTCCTGCGCGTCGATCAGGCGTTCGTAGTCCTCGCGCGGGAACTTGGCATCGACCGGCAGCCACACCACCGTGTCGTCGCCGCGCCCTGGCAGGCGGATCGCGAAATCCACCGCTTCTGCGCTGTCGGGCTTGACCCGGACGCTGCGCGCGTACTGCTCCATCGTCAGCGTCTGCTCCAGGATGTTCTCCAGCTGCACTTCGCCCCAGCCGCCGCGGTCCTTGACGTTGGTGAGCACGCGCTTGAGGTCGCCCACGCCGGTGGCCAGCTGCTGCATTTCGCCCAGGCCGCGCTGCACCTGCTCCAGCCGCTCGGACACCAGCTTGAAGGAGGCGTCCAGGCGCGTGTTGAGGGTAGTCTGCAGTTTCTCGTCGACGGTGGCGCGCATCAGTTCCAGCTTGCTGGCGTTGTCGCTCTGCAGGCTGGCCAGCTGTTGCTCGAGCGTGGCGCGCATCTCGCCGATGCGCAGTTCGTTGCGCTGAGTCAGTTCGGTCAGGCGTTGGCCCAGCGCTTCGGTGAAGCGCTGCTGCGACTCGCCCGCTTCGGCGCGGCCCTTGCGCGCGTCCTCGGCGAGCGCTTCACGCAGCGCGGCCATGTGGGTGTCGGTGCGTGCGATCAGCTCGGTGAGTTGCTGCCCGAACACGTGGATGCGGGCTTCCTGCTGCTGGCCAAAACCATCGAGCTGGGTGCGCAATTCGGTCAGCCGCCCGGTGAGCAGCTCGCCGGTGCGCAGCTGCGCCTGGGTGCTTTCTTCGCGTGCCTTGCGGGCATCTTCGCCGAGCGCGTCGCGCAGCAGGTCCAGGCGCTGGTCGGTGCGGGTGGAGAGCTCGGTGAGATTGCGCGCAAAGGTTTCCAGGCGGCCATCCTGCTGCCGCGCCAGGCCCTCGAGTTGTTCGCGCAGTTCGCTGCGGCCGTCGCGTTGTTCGGCGCGCAGCGCCTGCTCCAGCCCGGTGGTGGAAGAGCGCCGCAGCAGCATGGCCAGCTGCAGCACGAAGACTGCGCAAAGCAGCCCGATGAGGATGAGGGATTCGGATGACATGCGCGCAGTGTAGCGGTGCCGGTCGCAGCAGCTGCGTCAGTGGGTGGCCGGCTGTGGGGTCGGCACGGTGGCTGCCTGATGGTCGGGAGGGCGCGCGTGCTGGTTCGGGGTGAACTGCGTGGCGCGCGCTGGCGGGCACTGCGACCTGCGCCGCACTGCAACGACCGACTGCGCGGCCGTCGGCCAGGCGCAGTCGGTCCTTCGCGGGATTGATCACGACACCACGCACAGACCGGTGCCGCCATCCACACAGCGCGTGCCATCACTCGCAATCCAGGCCTTGTCACCGCAGCGCCGCCGCCGCCGCCGACCTAGTGCCCGCCCTGCATCGCGCGCGGACGCGAGACGCGCTGTGACGCCACATCCCGCAGCGGCCACCGCCATCACCACTAACGCTCGCTCAAAATCCCTCCAGCACCGGCTTGCCGCGGGTGCGGTGGGATTCTTGCGCCGCGTGCGCGCAGCGCAGGTTATCCACCGTAATGCGGTCGTCGTGCTCGCCCAGCGTCGTGCGCAGCACGCCGCACTCCACCATCCCAGCGATACGGTTGAGCAGGTGATGCTGGGCGATCGTGTCATCGGTGGCGGACAGCGAGCCGGTGAACATCAACGCCCCGTGCAGCACCCACCGCTCGTTCAAAACCCTTCCAGCACCAGCTTGCCGCGGGTGCGGTGCGATTCCAGCGCGGCGTGCGCGCGGCGCAGGTTGTCCACGGTGATGCGGCCGTAGTGCTCGCCCAGCGTGGTGCGCAGTACACCGGACTCCACCAGCACGGCGACACGGTTGAGCAGGTGGTGCTGGGCGATCATGTCGTCGGTGGCGAACAGCGAGCGGGTGAACATCAGTTCCCAGTGCAGCGACAGGCTCTTGCGCTTGAGCGGCAGCGCGTCGAGCGTGGCGGGGTCGTCGATCAGCGCCAACTGGCCTTGCGGGGCGAGCACCTCGACCAACTGCGCGAAGTGCTGGTCGGTATGGGTGAGGCTGGCCACATGCTGCACCTGGGCGATGCCGATGCGCTGCAGGCCGGCGACCAGCGGCTCGGTGTGGTCGATCACATGGTGGGCGCCGAGCGCGTAGACCCAGTCCTGCGTCTGCGGGCGCGAGGCGGTGCCCACCACGGTGAGCTGGGTCAGCGCGCGCGCCAGTTGCACCAGGATCGAGCCGACCCCGCCGGCCGCGCCGACCACCAGCAGGGTCTGGCCTGCGCCGCCGCCTTCGGCAATGCCGAGCCGGTCGAACAGCAGTTCCCAGGCGGTGATGCCGGTCAGCGGCAACGCGGCGGCGGATGGGTCGTCGAGCGTGGCGGGCTTGCGGCCGACCAGGCGCTCGTCTACCAGGTGGTATTCGGCATTGGTGCCGGGGCGGGTCAGCGCGCCGGCGTAGTACACCGCATCGCCCGGCTGGAACAGGGTCACCTCGTCACCGACCGCGTCGACCACGCCGCTGGCGTCCCAGCCGAGCACGCGCGGCGTCTCCACCGGCGCCGTGGCGCGCACCTTGGTGTCGACCGGGTTGACCGAAATGGCGTGGATGCGCACGCGCAGATCGCGCGGGCCAGGCGTGGGCAGCGGCAGATCGAGCGCGACCAGCGCGCGCGGGTCGTCGATGGGCAGGCCGTGTTGCGGGTAGGCGATGGCTTTCATGGCGGTGGCCGTGGGGGCGAGGAGCTGCAGCGTGCGCCATCGCCATTTCCGGAAAAACCGGCAAACTGCGCAAGCAGTTTCACTGTTGGAGAGAAGATGGTCCGGTTCGATGATCTGCCGCTGTTCGTGCGCACCGCGGCGCTGGGCAGTTTTTCCAGTGCCGCGCGCGAGGCCGACCTGTTGCCGGGCCAGGCCAGTGCCGCAGTGGCCCGGCTGGAACGGGCGCTGGACCTGCGCCTGTTTGCACGCTCCACCCGCAGCCTGCGGCTCACCGCCGAGGGCGAGCAGTACCTGCCGTACGCGCGCCAGGTGCTGGAGTTGCTGCGCGATGGCCGCGAGCAGGTGCGCGGCGGCGACCAGGCGCTGCATGGGCTGCTGCAGGTGACCGCGCCGTCGGACCTGGGCCGCAACGTGCTGCTGCCGTGGCTGACCGCGTTCCGCGCCGCGCATCCACGGCTGACGCTGCGCCTGCACCTGTCCGACCAGGTGGCCGACCTGTACCGCGCACCGGTGGATGTGGCGTTTCGGTTGGGGCGTATCGACGACGCCGACCACGTGGCACTGCCGCTGGCACCGGACAATCGCCGCGTGCTGGTGGCCGCACCGGATTATCTGCACCGGCATGGGCGGCCAAGCACGCTGGAGGCACTGCGCGAGCACGCCTGTCTGCTGTACGTGCTGGCCGGGCGGCCGTACGACCGCTGGCAGCTCGAGGGTGATGGCCGCCGCCAGACCGTGCCGGTGCGTGGGGCGATGCTGTGCGACGACGCCGACGTCGTGCGGCGCTGGGCGGTGGCGGGCGAAGGCATCGCCTACAAATCGTGGCTGGATGTCTGCGCCGATGTGCAGGCCGGGCGCCTGGAGGTGCTGTTGCCGGCCTACGGCGACCGGCTGCCATTGCAGCTGGTGTGCCCGCATCGCAAGCAATTCTCGCCCGCCATCCGCCAGCTGCATGCAGACTTCGCGCAGCGCTGCCAGGTATTGACCGCGCTGTTGCCAGGGCTGCCGGCGAGCTGAGCCACCACCGCGCGCACAGTGGCGCACGCGGCCGCGTCCGTTGAAGGCATCCTCACCGTGGCCGCCCTAGCCTGCGTGCATGGTCACGCGCCGTCCTCCCTCGCTGCAGCGCTACGGCAACCGCGATGGCGACTCCGGCGTGGTGGCCTATGCGATCACCACCGGCGCGATCGCGGTGCAATTTCGCAGTGGCGAAACGTACGTGTACACCGAGGCCAGTGCCGGCGCCGAGGCGATCGCCACCATGCAACGCCTGGCCGCGGACGGACGCGGACTGAGTACCTACATCAGCCAGCATGTGCGCGAGCGTTACGCCGGCAAACTCGAGCCTTAGCAGTTCGACATGTGCCATGCACACTGGCGTGTTGCATCGCCATGCATGCGGCAACTCGAACGGCAACGCGACAGCAGCGCCACGTTGCAACATGTACGACACCGCCGCCATCGTGATGTTTGCGGGTCCATCGCATCGGCAGTACACAACAACCGCATCCCATTGGGATTGGCCAACGATATCAATGACGCATCAAGCGGCCACCAGCACGATGGTGCTTGATGACGCAACCGCCTGTTTTTTTTCGCACATGCAGCGCCGACTGCATCGCAGTTGCACAAGCGGCCCGAAGCAATGCTGCGAAGGCGCAACATGCAGGCGCACGCGCATTGACCTCAACGTGACCTGCGCGCCGGTAGGCTGACGTTCTCACCTGCGAGGCTGCCTGATGACCACCGTCAAGACCCAAACCCGTTTGCTTGCCCTGGGCCTGTTCGCCTTTCTGGGGCTGTTTGGGGCGATCATCTGGTACCTGATGCGGCCGTACGGCACCGCGTATTTCTTCCCGGTGCATTTCCTGATCGGTGCGGCGCTGCCATTCCTGATCTATGCCATCGGCGCGACGCGGCTGTGGTTCTGGCTGGGCATGATCGTCACTGCGATCGTGCTGCTGTGGTTCAACTTCTGGGGCCACGATGCCAATGGCGCGGCGCCACGCGTGCTCGACTGGAGCCACTTTGCCGCCGGCGCGATTGGCCTGGCCAGTGCCTGGGCGGTGCAGTTGCTGTATCGGCGTGCACGTCCGCCGCATCGTCCGTCGATCGATTGAGGGTGGCCGACACTGGCCAGTGTTGGCCGGTGTCTTGCAGCGCGCGCATCACCAACCAATCCGGTTGTCACTGTTGATGGCGATCACCCGCTTCGGCAGAGCATGCCGTGGGAACGGCTGCCGCCATCCATTGCCAGATGGCTCGCACCACCGATGACGCGCCAGCGCTGGTCACGCCGCAACGCCTCACGCGCATCTGCATCGCCACCAACGGCTGCGTTTCCAGCACATCGATCCACTTAGCGCCGCGCTGCCACAGCCCGTGCCCGACGTCGCGTGACCTTGGACCGATAGCTTTGCTGCGCCGCGTTGGGCGACACTCGGGAATTCTTTTGGTTCCTGCGAGGTCCCCATGTCGTCTTGGCTCAGGCGCAAATCCATCGATCAGGTCACCGTGCACGAGGCCGGGCGGCAGCTGGTACGCAGCCTGAGCTGGCCACACCTGATCGCGCTGGGCATCGGCGCAATCGTCGGCACCGGCATCTACACACTGATCGGCGTGGGCGCCGACAAGGCCGGCCCGGCGGTGCTGTTGTCGTTCGTGGCCGCCGGCATCGTGTGCGCCTGCGCGGCGTTGGCGTATGCGGAAATGGCCACGATGATGCCGGCCGCCGGCAGTGCCTACACCTACAGCTACACCGCGCTGGGCGAGAGCATCGCCTGGGTGGTGGGCTGGAGCCTGGTGCTGGAATATTCGCTGGTGGTCAGCACCGTGGCGGTGGGCTGGTCGGGCTATTTCGTCGGGTTCCTGCAGTGGTTGGGGGTCAACCTGCCGCATGCATTGATTGCCGGGCCGCACGCCGGCGGCATCGTGAACCTGCCGGCGGTGATGATCACTTTCCTGGTGGCCGGCATGCTGATGGCCGGCACCAAGGAAAGCGCAACGCTCAATGCGGTGCTGGTGGTTCTGAAGATCATTGCGCTGGGCGTGTTCGTGGCCATTGCCTTGCCGGCGTTCAACAGCGCCAATCTGCAGCCCTTCATGCCGTATGGCTTCTCCAAGGCGATGGGCCCGGATGGCGTGGAGCGCGGGGTGATGGCGGCGGCGGCGATCATCTTCTTCGCGTTCTACGGGTTCGATGCGATCTCCACTGCGGCCGAAGAGACCAAGAACCCGGGGCGCGATCTGTCGATCGGCATCGTCGGTTCGATGATCGGTTGCATGCTGATCTATGTGCTGGTGGCATTGTCGGCGGTGGGTGCGATGAGCTTCACCGTGTTCGGCAAGAGCCCCGAGCCGTTGGCGTTGATCCTGCGCGAGCTCGGCCATGGCAAGGCGGCGCTGGTGATCGGCGCGGTGGCGATCATCGCGCTGCCGACGGTGCTGCTGGCGTTTTTGTACGGGCAGAGCCGCATCTTCTTTGTGATGTCGCGCGACGGGCTGTTGCCGCGCGGCTTGTCCAAGGTCAACGCACGCACCGGCACGCCGGTGGCGATCACCTTGTTCACTGCGGTGCTGGTGGCCGCGTTGGCGGGCGTGGCGCGGCTGGACGAGATCGCCGCGCTGGCCAATGCCGGTACGTTGGCGGCGTTTACGGCAGTGGCGGCGTGTCTGCTGGTGTTGCGCGTGCGCGAACCCACCCGTGCGCGGGCGTTCCGCACGCCGCTGGCCTGGGTCGTGGGGCCGGTGGCGATCCTGGGCTGCCTGTATCTGTTCTGGAGCCTGCCGAGCACCACGCAGGGCTGGTTCCTGGTGTGGAACGCGCTGGGCGTGGTGGTCTACCTGGCCTACGGGCGGCGGAATAGTCGCTTGGGGAAGGTTGGGTAGTTACCTCTCCCGCCGGGAGAAGGTATCCGTAGGGCGGATGAGGGGCGCCTCAAATATCTTTCAGTGCCAACGATGACGAACGCGTCGCCACGCGCCTTCAAGAGTGAATCATCGATGAAAAGGCCTTGGCGGTAGCAGTGCTGTGCTGCGCGGCTGCTTGCGGACATGCACTGACCACTCCCTTCTCCCATCGGGAGAAGGTGGCCCGCAGGGCCGGATGAGGGTACGGGCGAAGCCGCGTGCCATCCACCTTGGTCAGTGGCTTTGCCCCGTACCCTCACCCCAAACCCTCTCCCGGGGGGAGAGGGGCTTTAAGCCGCGCGCTGCTGGTCAGTGCTTGCGGCGTCCAGGCTTGCGGTTACTGCGTGGCTGTAGCCGGCGGTCACTGTGCGGCGGCAGGCGTTGCGCAGAACGAGGTGGGCAATGCGTCTGGTTGCGTGCCCCAGCCCTGAGTGGGCGCCTGCTTGGTCAGCGCAAACGACAGCGTGCCGCCTTGCTGCAGCTGGGCCCAGTCCAGGAACACCTGCGGCTGCGGCTTGCCGTTGACGCGGACGCCATCGACGTACTGCAGCGTGCGGCCATCGGCGCCGGGGGCGTCGATGCGCAGGCGCTTGCCGTTACCCAGGTCCAGCGTGACCCGCTTGAAGCGCGGCGCATGCAACAGGAATTCGCCGCTGCCCGGCACCGCCGGATACAGGCCGAAGGCACTGAACAGGTACCACGCCGACATCGTGCCCAGGTCGTCGTTGCCGGTGACGCCGTTGGGTGCGTTGGTGAACAACTGCTGCGCGGCGCGCACCACGGTGGCGGTCTTCCACGGCTGGCCGATCAGCGTGTACATCCACGGGGCGTGCAGGTCCGGTTCGTTGTTGGGGTTGTAGCGGTACTGGTTGTAGTAGCTGTACGGGCCCACCACCCAATGCGTGCGTGCGCCGTTGCCCAGGTCCTTCAACAGGTCGTCGTAGGCGAAGAAGGTGTCCAGGCGTTTGCCTGCCTGTTCGCTGCCGTGCATGGCCTGCAACATGCCGGGGATGTCCTGCTGCACCAGCCACTGGTATTGCCAGGCGGTGCCTTCGTGGAAGCCGTGCTGCGAGCGCGGGCTGTAGTGATCGTCGGAGGGTGCGTACCAGCTGCCGTCTTCCAGCCGCGGGCGCGGAAAACCGCTGAAGCCGGCGTCGCCATCGCGCACGTCCGCATCCCAGACGCGGTGCCAGTTGCCGCCGCGTTGGCGCAGCTGCGCGCTGTCCTGTGCATGGCCCAGCGCACCGGCCATCTGCGCCAGGGCGCAATCGGCCAGCGCGTATTCCAGCGTGGCCGAGCCGCCGTGGTGCGGGTCCACGTCCATGCCCTTGGAGGGGAAGGCGCGGTCGTATTGCACGTAGCCGTTGGCCAGGTAACTCGCGTTGCCGGAGCGGCCGGCGTGGCGCGAATTGGTGGGCGGCTGGCCGAAGGCGTTCTGGCGCAGCGCGGCGTAGGCCTGCGCCTCGTTGCCCTGCAGCGCGCCGAAGCGCCACAGGTCGACCAGGAAGGGCGTCACCGGGTCGCCGGTCATGATGTTGGTGTCGTAGTTGGCGTAGCCCCAGCGCGGCAGCCAGCCACCCTGCTGGTGGATGGCCAGCAGCGAGCGGCCGATGTCGCGCGCGCGCTGCGGGCGCAGCAGGGCCAGCAACTGGTTCTGCGAGCGGTAGGTGTCCCACAGCGAGAAATACTCGTAGTAGGTCCAGCCGTCGGCGCGGTGGATCGCATCGTCGTAGCCGCGGTAGCGGCCGTCGGCATCGCTGCCGGTGAGCGGCTGCAGCAGGGCGTGGTACAGCGCGGTGTACAGCACGGTGCGGTCGTCGCGGCCGGCGCCCTCCACCTGCACACTGGCCAGTTCGGTGCGCCAGGTTTGCTGCGCGCGCTGGCGCATCTGCTCCAGCCCCAGCAGCGTGCCGCCCTGCATGCCGTCGGCGCGCAGATTGGTGCGCGCGCCCTCGGCGTCCACGTGCGAGATGGCGCTGACCACGGTCACCGCGCGCGCGTTCTTGCCCTTGCCCAGCGGGAAGCTGAGCCAGGCGCCGTTGGGCTTGAGCTCACCGCCCATGCTGTGGCGCGCGCCGGGCACGCCGCCGTCTTCGCCCCACACCCCGAACGTGGTGAACGGGCGGTCGAATTCCAGCCGGAACCAGGTGGTGTATTCCTGGCCGCCACAGAAACTCTGCGTGGTCAGCTTGCCTTCCACCACGCGGTCACCCACCAGTTGCACCTGGCTGCCGATCACCACGTGGCGGTCGTTGGCCTGGGCCACGTTGATCAGCACATGGCCGGTGTCGGCGCCGGGCGCGAAGGTGTAGCGCTCGGCGGCGGCGCGGGTGAGCGCGGTGGCCTCGGCGTCGATGCCGCCGTAATCGGTCAGGCGCACCTTGTAATAGCCGGCCTGCCCCACTTCGCCGTCGTGGGTGTAGCGCGCGGCATAGCGCGTCTGGTCGAAGGCCTTGGCGTCGCCGGTATCGAAATCGCCGCCGGGGCCGATGCTGCCGGTTACCGGCAGGATCGACACCTGCCCGCCCTGCTCCCAGCAGCCGGCCCCGGACAGGAACGAATGCCCGAAGCCGCGGATGCTGGGGTCGTCGTAGCGCCAGCCGGCGTAGTGCGCGCCGATCGGGCTGACCTGGATCAGGCCGAACGGCGCCGACGCGCCGGGGAAGGTATTGCCGTCGTCCTTGCTGCCGATGAAGGTGTTGACCTGCGCCGGGTCCTGCGCGGCCAGTGGGCCGGCAAGAGTGACACCGAGCAGGCACAGGCCGGCGGCGGCGCGGCGCCACCAGGGGCAGGCAGCGGATACGGCAAGGGTGGCGCGGGGCACGGCAGACAACATGCGGGAATCACCTCGGGGGAGAGGGCGACGCGGACGTCGCAGGTGGGAAGCGTGCCTGCCGCAGCAGGGCGCCGGCAGGCACGCGCGCAACCGCGTTCTAGAAATCGAACACGTATTCTGCCGCGATCTCGCGGCCAACCGGGCTGAACAGGCGGCTGTTGTAGAACTCGTAGTCCAGCTTGTACGGGTCCTTGTGGTTGTAGCCGGTGCTGTTGAAGACGTTGTTGACGTACAGATTGAGCTTCATCGCCGGGGTGATGCGGTAGCCGACATTGACGTTCCAGGTGATCGCCGGGCCCACGCGGCCGAAGTACTTGCGTGTGCTCTGACCGAAAGTGGGGCTGTTGGGATCGGTGTCGGTACAGTTGGCGCGGTCGTCCGGCACCCCACCATCGGCAAACGGCACGCAGCCGCCGGGGTTGTCCAGCCGGTCCAGGCCCCAGTGCGAGCGCACGCTGGGCACCGCGCCGACGCGGTCGCCGTAGACGGTGGCGTTCCAGTTGCCATACAGCCAGCTCACGCTGCCGCGCAGCTTGCTGCGGATGTCGCGGTCGCGGCGCTCGGGGTTGGGGTCGGTGCGGTAGGTCTGCTCGCGCATCGAGCGCAGGTTGGTGTAGTCGAGCCCCATCTGGAAATCGCCGAAACCGGTCTTGAGCTGGTAGCGCGCCGACAGGTCGATGCCGCTGACATCGCGCTGGGCCAGGTTGATCGGGCCGCGCTCGATCGCGGTGATCGCGCCGCTGCCATCGCGTTGCACCCGCGCCAGGATCGAGGCGCAGTAGTCGGCGCCGCCCGGGTTGGACCAGGCCTGCCCGGGCGTGATGGTCAGCCCGGTGCGGCAGCCGGCCTCGTCGCGCAGGATGGTGGTCTCGTCGATATCGCGGATTTCTTCCTCCAGGTGGATGCGCCAGTAGTCGGCGGTGAAGGAGAAATTCTCGAACGCATCCCAGACAAAGCCTACCGTCCACGAGTCGCCCAGTTCCGATTCCAGATCCGGCGTGCCGCGGCGGTTGATCGCAAACGGATAGGTCACCGCGGTGTTGTCGCCGGTGCAGTTGTTGGTCTGGTAGGCGCCGCTGGCGATGCAGCGGTACTGGTCGAGCGTGCGCACCTGCGCCGAGCTGGGCTGGCCGAGCAGGTAATGCATGTCCGGGGCACGGAAGCTGGTGGCGTAGCTGCCGCGCAGCAGCAGGCTGTCGATTGGCCGCCATTGCAGGCCAGCACTCCAGGTGGATTCCTTCTGCGTGCCGATATCCAGCAGGTTGGCGTCATCGTTGAACGCCTCGTAGTCGCCATAGCGGTCGTAGCGGCCAGCCAGCGTGGCAGTGAGCGTGGTGGTCAGCGGCACGCTGAACTCCAGACCGCCCGAGTAACGGGTGCGCTCGCCACCGCCGCGGTCCACGTTCTGCACTTCGTAATCGAGGTTGGCGCGCGGGTCGGGGTTGAGCCGGTAGCCCTGCTGCGCGGCTTCGACCACCGCGGCAAATTCGATCGGCCCGGCCCAGCCGTCGAACAAGGTGCCGCTCAGGCTCAACGCGCCCTGATTGACCCAGGACGCGGCGCGGTTCACCGAATGCGCACCGATCTGCGCGTACTGGCCGGGCGTGAGCGGGGTCCACCAGCGCGCGCGGTCCAGGGCGTAGGCCGGCAGGCCGTCCACGGTGCCCAGCTGCGGGCCGAGGAAATAGTCATTGGCACGTTGCCAGTCCACGGTGGAAATACGTTCCTGCACGCGGTAGTATGATCGGCCCAGCGAGGCATCCCAGTCGAAGCGGCCGTCGGCCAGGGTGCCGCGCAGGCCGGCGCTGATGTCCCAGGAGCGCTCGCGCTCGCGGTTGCGGTTGCGCAGGCCGGCCTGGCTGCCGACTTCGTTGGCGGTGAACTGGCGCACGCCAATCAACTGCTGGCCGCTGGTGACGTCGTGGAAGGCCGGGTAATCCAGCCCGGCCGGCAACTGCACATACGGCGGCGAGGTGCCCCACTGCGCTTCGGAATCGAACACCGCCAGGTTGGTCCAGGCCTGCACGCCGTTGCCGAATTCCCAGGTGCCGTACAGATACCCGGACAGGTCCTTGCTGCCGCTGCGCAGCAGCCAGTCGCCGTAGTCGGCGCTCAGCCCGCACAGCTGGCCGGTGTTGGTGGTGGTGTCGGTATTGCGGTTGTAGAGCAGCCGATCAGCGCGGTAATAGGCGCCGCCAAACTGTTCGCACGCACCCGGTGGCGGCGCCTGGCGGGTGCCGGTGGCGTTGTCGATCAAGGCAATGCCGCTGCTGGGGCGAAACCCCACCCGGCGCTGCTCGGTGGTCCAGGCGCTGTAGGGCGCGTCGCTGGCGTCGTCCATCTGCGGGCGGTCGCGGCCGAACAGCGGGTCGCGGCTGGTGTACTGCAGCGCGTAGGTCACGCTCCAGTTGTCGCCGGTGCGCCCGCCGGCCCAGGACACATCCGCGGTATCGCGCCCGCCCTCGGTGGCGGTGCCGCCGCGCATGCGGAACTGGTCGCCGCTGTAGTTCTGCTTGAGGATCACGTTGACCACGCCGGCGATGGCGTCCGAGCCGTAGATGGCCGAGGCACCCCCGGTGAGCACTTCCACCCGGTCCACCGCCGCGGCAGGGATGTTGCTGTAGTTGGAGACGTTGCTCTGCCCGTTATAGGGCAGCGGGTAATCGGCCACGCGGCGGCCGTTGACCAGCAGCAGGCTGCGGTTGGGGCCGAGATTGCGCAGGTTGAGCGGGCTGGCGTTGGGCGTGTGCGAGCCCCAGCTGACATCCGCCTCCACCGTGCCGATCGCCTGGTTCAACGTGCCGAGCATGTCGTAGACGGTGGTGAAGCCCTGGGCGCGGATCTCCTCCGAGCCGATGATCTGCACCGGCGCCGGCCCTTCGGCCTGGACACGCTTGATGCGCGAGCCGGTCACGGTGACGGCGTCGAGTTGTTGCGGATCGGCCTGCTGCGCCAGCGCCGGCAACGGCGACAGCATGGCGAGCAAAAGGGCCTGGGACAGCACACGCGGGCGGTGACAACGGGAATCGGTCATTCAAGCGTCTCGTCGGGGGTGGTGGTGCGACGGAAAGACTGCGTCTTTTCAAACACTTGCGGGGGACAGTGTGCTTTGGATCGATCCAAATCTGGCGCGACGTGTGTCACGGTGTGGCAAAGATTAAGCAAGGCTAAACCGTGGCGCCATACTGCGGCGCAGCAGACCGTACGGACTCAAGCGGAAGGGTGAACCCGGATCTGTAGCGAATTCAGGCAGTTGTCGTGGGCGTAGTTGGGGCGCTGAGGGTACGCAAGCGCCGCTAACGGTTTCGCCCGCTTGTGGTCTCACTAAAAGCAGTCAACTGGCTTGATCGTCCGGCATTAGCGCTTTAAAGCCCGCTGATTCCGCGTATGAGCAAGCAACCGCTCACCGACTCGCTGCGCAGGCTCAACAAGCCACAGGCATAAAAAAGCCCGGTCGAGACCGGGCTTGGCAACGCTGCGCAGCGGCGGGAGGGGCCGGCGCGGCCATGCCATGACTTACCAGCGCATGCCTTCGAACGGGTTGAAGCTGGTGCTGCCCTTCACCTTGTCCAGGTAGTAGGCGTAGTTGGCGCTCATGCCGGCCAGCAGGGCCAGCGGGATGCTCAAGGCGTTGCCCAGCGAGCCGGGCAGGAACGAGGCAATGATGCCCACCACCAGGCCGATGCCGATCAGGCCCAGCGCCTTGCGCCACAGGCCCAGGATAAAGAAGTAGATGAAGCCGAAGAACAGCGCGTAGAAGTTCATGCCGACCTTGAGCTTCTCGCCGAACGGCAGCGTCTTCAGCGTTTCCTTGTAGGCAGGATCCTTCGGACCGCCATGACGGTCGAAGAAGTCGAAGCGGAACTGCCACTTGGGGCTGAGCTGGGTGCGATCGAAGGTGTCCATTCCGTACCAATGTGATTGAAAACGTTTACATGATAGGCGATCGCGTATTCATGAGCACGCTCTTTCGGCGCCCGGGACATCACCAGGAACAAAGGGGCGCTACGCGGTCAGCGCTGGTCGGTGGGGCTGCTGCCGCGGCGGGAGCGCCGCAGTGCGTACAACGACTTGTCGGCACGGTCGACCACCGCCGCCAGTGCCTCGCCGTCCTGGCGCAGCGCGCTGCCCAGGGTGAAGCGGATCGGCGCATCATCCGCCGCGTCCAGATAGTCGCGCGCCAGCGCGCTCAGCTGCGCAGGTGTGGGCTGATGCAGCAGCACCAAAAACTCGTCGCCGCCCAGCCGTACCAGGCGGTCCTGGGTGCGCAGCGGCTGGTTGAGGAACCAGGCCATCTGCACCAGCACTTCGTCGCCGCGCTGGTGGCCGTGGGTGTCGTTGACCAGCTTGAACTTGTCCAGGTCCACCACGATGCAGCCCCAGCGCACGCTGGGGTCGCGCTTGTCCAGCTCGTCCAGATAGCGGCGGTTGAAGCAGTTGGTCAACGGGTCGGTGAAGGACCATTCCAGCAGCTGCTTTTCCTGCTTGTACTGGTTGGTCACGTCCTGCGCATGCGCCAGCACCACGGTGCCATCGGCTTCCACGTCGAGCACGTTGTGGTACTGCCAGTGGCGCAGGCTGCCATCGCCGGCGACCAGCTCGATCACGCCCGAGTCCTGGCCATCGAGCACCATCCGCGACAGATAACCGTGCAAGGCGGCGTGCCGTTCCGGGCGCACCAATTCCACCAGCGCGCGGCCTTCCATGTCCTCGACGCTGCGCCCGAGCGAGCGCGCGGCGGCCGGGTTCACGCTGATCAGGCGGCCGTCCATGTCGTGGGTGCAGATCAGCCCCAGGCTGTACTGGAACATCTTGCGGAACTTGCGCTCGCTGGCGGCCAGGGCGTCCACCGCGCGGTGGCGGTCGGTGACGTCCTGGACGGCTCCGATCAGGCGCATGCGCCCGTCGGTCATGTCCATCGCGCCGGTGCTCTGCACCCATAAGTGGCGGCCGGTACTGCTGATCAGCGGCAGTTCCAGGTCCCACGGCGTGCCGTCGCGCACGCAGGCTTCCACCGCCTCGGTGATTACCGCGCGCGCATCCAGCGGATAGAACGCGATCGCCTCGCCCAGGCTGGGCCGGTAGCCCGGCGGCAGATCGTGCAGGCGGCAGGTCTGGTCAGACCAGCTCAAGGTGCCGCTGGCCACATCCACCTCCCAACCGCCCACGCCGGCCACCCGCCCGGTGCGCTCAAGGAACGCTTCGCTCTCGCGCAGGCGCTGCTGCAGCTGGGCGTTGGTCTCGGCACGCTCCAGCATCAGGCGGCGCTGCTCCAGGCCTTCGGCCGCCACCCGTGCCAGATGCCGCAGGGCCTCCAGCTGGGCCGGTTGCAGCTGCCGCGGGCGCTGGTCGATCACGCACACCGTGCCCATGCGCAGGCCATCGGAGAGCACGATCGGGGCACCGGCGTAGTAGCGGATGCCGGGTGCGTCGGTGACCAGTTCGTTGCCGCTGAAACGCGGGTCGTCCGACGCATTGGGCACTTCCATCACCGCGTCATCGAGGATGGCGTGCGCGCAGAACGCCAGCTCGCGCGGGGTCTGCGACACGCCCGGCAGGCCGACGTTGGCCTTCCACCATTGGCGGTGTTCGTCCACCAGCGACACCAGTGCGATCGGCGTGCCGGCGATGGCCTGCGCGGCGGCGGCCAGGGCGTCGAAGAACGGTTCGGCTTCGCTATCGACCACCTGCAGCAACGCCAGCCGCGCCAGGCGGTCGGTCTCGTTGGCCGCAAGCGGCGCTGCTACGTGGCGCTGTTTCAACGTGGTCGCTCGCCCGATGTCATCCGCGCAGTCTAGCGGAGCAGGCATAACAGCCCGCGCAGCAAATCCGTGCGCTGTCACGCAGATGTGTCGCTGGCCGAGGGGTGCAACGGCATGTGCGGCTGCATCCGGCAGCAGTGCGCGGCAACCGATGCAGCAGTGCCGCATGCGCGTGGAACCTGCACGGCGTCGCCCCGCGTCCCGGCACACACAGTGACTGTCCTGCGCAGGCCTACTGGGCGCTGTCGGGCTCGGCCGCGGCGCTGTCCTGGCGCATCTGCAGTGCGAGATACAGGCGCATGCAATCGTCGGTGGTACCGAGGTCCACCGCGCACAGGTCCTGGATGCGCTGCATGCGGTAGTCCAGCGTATTGCGGTGAATGCCCAGCGCCTTGGCGGTGGGCGCCATGCGCATGCCGTTGGCGAACCAGCACGACACGGTCTGCAGCAACTGGCCACGGCGGTCCTGCGTCAGCAGCGCCTGCAGCGGCTTGCGTAGTTCCTCGGCCTGCCAGGCCTGGCGCAGGTCGTCCACCAGCACCGGCAGGCGGTAATCGTCGAAGAAGAAGGCATCGGCGCCCGGCGTGCGCGCCTTGCCGATGCGCATGGTGGTGCGCGCGATCTGGTGCGACAGCGCCAGCCCGTTGGGCTGCGGAAAATACTGGCCCAGCGCCAGGCGGATGCGCAGCGGGCTGCTGGCACGCATACGCTCGAGCAAGGTGTGTGCACGCCGGCGTTGTTCGTCCACATTCCATTGCCCGCGCCGGTCCAGCGCCGGCTTCAGCACCACCAGCTCGTTGAGCGCGGTGGCGGCGATCAGGTTGCCGCGCTCGGGCGTGGACAGCAGCGTATGCAGGCGCTGCAACTCCACCAGCATGGCGTCCAGATCCAGGGTGTCGCTTTCCACTTCGATCACCGCGGCCACGCGCGGCAGATCGAGCGCGATGCCTAGCCGCTCGGCCCAGCCGGCCAGCGCCGGGGTCGGCCCGTCGGTGCGGATCAGCCCCAGTGTGACTTCCTCGCGCAGGCGCGCATCGCGGGCCAGCAGGCGCAGCAGCCCGGCCTGTTCGAGCATGGCCTCGGCGGCCATGCGCACCAGTTCGGCCTGTTGCCCGATGCGCGCAGGGTCGCCGGTCAGGCCCACGCAGCCGAGCACGCGGCCATCGACGATCAGCGGCAGGTTGACGCCGGGACGTACTGCGTCGAGCTGCTGCGCCAGCGCCGCGTCGATCTCCACCCGCCCCTGCCGCGACAGCACCAGCAGCGCGCCTTCATGCAGCTGGCCGATGCGCGCGGGGTCGCCGCTGGCAACGATCACGCCGGTGTGGTCCATCACGTTGACGTTGCCGTCGATGATGGTCATCGAACGGTCGACGATGGACTGCGCCAGGGTGCGGTCGAGCGTAAGCATCGCCCTATGCTAGGGGAAAGCCGGCGCCGGCCGGCGTGCGCGGCGCACCATCAAGACGCGCGCGCCGGGACCGGAAAGGCCGGTTGCGCCAGCGCCATGCCCACCTGCAACGCCGCGGCCACGTTCCGCGCCGCGATGCGAACATTGCTGGCCGCCTCGGCCAGGGCCTGCTCTACGGTGCAGGCGCGGTGCACCACCGCGAACATCGCTGCGATGCCATGCGCATGCAGCAGGCCGGCGCCATTGCCCAGGCACCCGGCAATGGCAATCACCGGCTTGCCGTGGCGCTGCGCCACCCGCGCCACCCCCACCGGGGTCTTGCCATGCAGGCTCTGGCTGTCGATGCGGCCTTCGCCGGTGAGGACCAGATCCGCCTGCGCAATGGTGGCGTCCAGGCCCAGCGCCTGCGCCACGATCTCCACGCCGGGCCGCAGCTGCGCGCCCAGGAACGCCACCAGCGCAGCGCCCAGCCCGCCGGCCGCGCCGCCACCGGGCAGGCCGTGCAGGCGCAGGCCGAGGTCGCGCTCGAGCAGGTTGGCGTAGTGCTGCAGGTTGGCATCGAGCTGCCGCACCATGGCCGGCGTTGCGCCCTTTTGCGGGCCGAACACCGCCGAGGCACCGGTCGGGCCGATCAGCGGGTTGTCCACGTCGCAGGCCACTTCGATGTGGCATTCCTGCAGCCGCACGTCCAGGCCATCGGTCTCGATGCGGGCCAGCGCCGCCAGCGCAACACCGCCCGCACCAATCGGCTCATAACGCGCATCCAGCAGGCGCGCGCCTAGCGCTTGGGCCATGCCGGCGCCGCCGTCGTTGGTGGCGCTGCCGCCAATCCCGATGATGAAGCGCCGCGCGCCGGCATCCAGCGCGGCCAGGATCAGCTCGCCCACCCCGGCCGTGCTGGCCTGCAGCGGCGAGCGCTGCGCCGGGGGCACCAGCGCCAGGCCGCTGGCGGCCGCCATCTCGATCACCGCGGTGCGGCCATCGCCAGTCAGCCCGAAGAAAGCCTGCACCGGCGTGCCCAGCGGGCCGCTGACCGTGCAGTCGATCACCCGCCCGCCGGTCGCGGCGACCAGCGCCTCCACCGTGCCCTCGCCGCCGTCGGCCACCGGCACCTTGGTGTAGCTCCAGTCTGGGAACACCTCGCGGAAGCCAGCTTCGATCTGGGTGGCCACCTCTAGCGCGGACAGGCTTTCCTTGTACGAATCGGGCGCGATGACGATCTTCATGACGGAATGGGCTCAACGAAAAGGGGCACGGGCATCACTGGTTCACCGCCCTGGCCGGTACCCGCAGCACCAACGCGGCGCCCAGCACCATGGCCGCGGCCAGCACGTACAGGGCCAGCTCGGTGCTGTGGGTGGTGTCCTTGATCCAGCCCACCAGGTAGGGGCTGACGAAGCCGGCAACCTGCCCGGTGGAATTGATCAGCGCCAGCCCACCGGCGGCCGCGGCGGCGGTCAAAAAGCCGTTGGTCAGCGGCCAGAACAGCGGCAGCCCGCTCACCGCGCCCATCGTGGCCAGGGTCATGCCCAGCAAGGCCAGCCACAGGTGGTCGGTGAGCGCGGCGGCCAGGCACAGGCCGGCGGCGCCCATCAGCAGCGGGATCACCAGATGCCAGCGGCGCTCGCGGCGGCGGTCGGCCGAGCGCCCCATCAGCACCATGAACACCGCCGCGGCCAGGTAGGGGATGGCGCTCATCAGGCCGATCCGGGTCGGGTCGGTGACGCCGCTGCCCTGGATGATCGACGGCAGCCAGAAGTTGATCGCATACACCCCGCTCTGGATGCAGAAGTACACCGTGCCCAGCATCCACACCGCCGGGTTGCGCAGCACGGCCGCCAGCGAGGTGGACGCCCCGGCCGGCTTGCCCGCTTCATCGGCGTCCAGCGCGCGGGTCAGCGCCTGCTTCTCGCCCGGGGTCAGCCAGCGGGCCTGCTGCACGCCATCGCTGAGCAGGAACCACACCCCCCCGCCCAGCAGCACGGTGGGCAGGCCCTGCAGCAGGAACATCCACTGCCAGCCGGCCAGCCCGCCCTGCCCAGCCGAAAAATGGCTCAGGATCCAGCCCGACAACGGCCCGCCCAGCACCCCGGAGATGGGAATGGCCGACATGAAGATGGTCATGACCCGGCCGTGCTGCGCGCGCGGGAACCAGCGCGTCAGGTACAGCACGATGCCCGGGAAAAAGCCGGCCTCGGCCGCGCCGGTGAGCAGGCGCAGGGTGTAGAACCCGGCCGGGGTGCGCACGAACATCAGGCAGGTGGAGAGCAGGCCCCAGCTGATCATCATGATCGCCACCCAGCGGCGCGCGCCCAGCCGCTGCAGGATCAAGTTGCTGGGCACCCCGCAGGCCAGGTAGCCGATGAAGAAGATGCCCGCACCCAGCCCGTACACGGTCTCGCTCATGCCCAGATCGCCCAGCATCTGCAGCTTGGCGAAGCCGACATTGACCCGGTCCAGGTAGTTGAACAGGTAGCAGACGAACAGGAACGGGATCAGCCGCAGCAGGATCTTGCGGTAGGTGGCGGCCATACCTTCAGGGTGCGGCAGGGGCCGGGAGACTGGGGTCATCGCACGCTCCAACTCAGGGGTCATCCAGGCGAACCGGACGCCAAAGCGCCCGCACCGCGGAAGGGGTGGACGCATTCTAGTTGGCGCTTTTTCCTGAAATCTTCGGCAGAGCGTTGCCTGTAGCGGCGCCGGCAAACGCTGGTTTTTGTGCAAACACCCAAGAGCGCTTCGGCCTATCAGCCAAGCAGCCCACCTAGCCGAGCCAGCCACTTGCTGCCGCGCGCCCGACCGCTGCCAGACAACCCCCACCATCAGACGCGGCGAGCGCTGCCCGCTACCTCAGCGCACGGACGCAGGGGCCCCCCAGCCGAATCACGCCGCAGCCATCACCCCATCCACCCACAAGCCATCCAGCCCCACCGCTCTCCCTGCACAACGCCCTGCCCCTTCCGCGCACGACCAACCGCTTCAACGATTCCCCACTCCCGATTCCCGATTCCCAGCCGCATAGGCCTGCGCCTGCTCCATCACCCGCAGCAGATTGCCGCCCCAGATACCGGCGATCTGCGGCTCGCTATAGCCCTTGCGCAGCAGCCAGGCGGTGATGCGCGGCAGGTCGGAGACGTCTTCCAGCCCGACCACGCCACCGCCGCCGTCCCAGTCCATGCCGATTCCCACATGCGCGGGCCCGGCGATCTTGAGCACATGCTCCAGATGCGCGAAGAAATCCTCTTCGGTCGCGCGCTTGACCGGGTAGCGCGCATCCAGTGCCTTGAGCGCCTCACTCAGGGCGGTGCCGTCGGACATCTTCAGATGCTCCCAGCCGCCGTATTGGTCGGCCAGCGCCTTCTCGGCGGTCTTGCGCTCGGGGCTGGCGCCGCTGTCGATGAGATAGCCGCCATACGAATTCACCTGGATCACCCCGCCGTGCGCGGCCAGCACCTTCAGACGTGCGTCGTCGATGTTGCGCGGGTGGTTGTAGACCGCCCGCGCGCCGCTGTGCGAGAGCACGATCGGCACCGGCGACAACGCAATCAACTGGTCGAACACCGCATCGGAGGCATGCGATTGATCGATCACGATGCCCAGTGCCTGCGCCTGCTGCACCAGTTGCTTGCCGGCCGGGCTCAGGCCTTTCCACTCGGCCCCTTTCGGGTCGGTGGCCGAATCGGCGAACTCGTTGTTGAGAAAATGCACCGTGCTCATCAGCCGCAGGCCCTGCGCGTAATAGAAGCGCAGCAGCGACGGGTCGGCCACCAGCGGGCTGGCGTTTTCCATGCTGATGTACACCACGCGTTTGCCGGCGGCCTTGATGCGCGCGGCATCGGTGGGCGTGGTGGCCAGCGCGAAGCGTTGCGGCTGCGCGGCCAGCAGGTTGTGGATCTTGATCAGCCGCTGCAGGCCGGCGTCGCGGTCATCCAGATGCGCGGCCGCACTGCGATTGCCTTGCCCGGTATAGACCGCCCAGAAGCCGCCATCGAGCGCGCCTTCGAGCATGCGCGGGTAGTCCACCTGCGACAGCCGATTGCCGGCATGGCCCTGCATCACATCGAAATCGCCGCGCTCCAGATTGGCCGGCGTGTCCAGGTGCGAATCCAGCGTGACCAGGCGCTTTTGCAGTGCGCTGGCGCGGGCCAGCTCGGCGGCGGAAAACTCCATCGCCTGCGCCGAGGAGGTGGCGGCCAGCAACAACGACAAATACAGCGTGTGCAGTTTCATGCGGTCTCGCTTGCAGGGGGGTCACCGGATCATAGCCGCAGGTGTCGGCGCGGCGGGCGCCCGCACTGCGTCATCGGCTGGCCGCCATCGGGCGGGCGCAGCGGTGCAATGTCCACCGGTGCCACAGCACGAACGCCGACCGCGTTGCAGAACCGAATAATCCATCTTCAAAACCAATTGCAGACCCGCGCGCGCTGCGCACACTTGCGCCGCCGCCCCTCCAACGGCCTGCCACCGCCCTCGCTTCGCCACACCGCCCCAGCGCGTGTGTGCGGTGGCGTGCGCGCCTTCACTCATGCCCGAGCGCCCTCATGCCCAACGCATCGCCTGCATTGCCCCGCCGCCTGTCCGCCCGCCGTCTACTGGCCGCCGCCCTGATAGCCACCGGGCTGCTGGGTGCCGCCTCCACCGCCAGTGCGGCCTGCACGGCCGGTATCTGGACTGCGCGCGCCAACGAAGCCGGCATGCCACCGGTGCGTTATGAAACCACGCACTTTGCGTTCCGCTGGAATGGCGACGGCGTGTCCAGCGCCGACGTCCGCGCGGCTGGCGAGCACCTGGAGATGGTCTGGGACAGCTTCATCAATCGCCTGCAATTCCCCGAGCCGGCCTGCACCAGCACCACCAAGACCAAGGCCAGCATCCACCTGGATCCGAGCTTCGGGCTGAGCGGCGGGGTCACCGGCAGCGGCAACATGGGCATCTGGATGGCACCGGGCGGGCTGCGCGATCACTGGGGCCTGGCACACGAACTCACGCACGCACTGCAGGGGCAGACACAAAGCCTGCGCGACTCCGACTACACCGGCTGGATCTGGGAATCGCACGCCAACTGGATGACCCACCAGCTGCCGGAGTTCCACGCCAGCGATGTGCATTGCTCCAGCATGCTGGTGAACTACCCGCACCTGTATCTGGGCTCCACCCGCGACCGCTACTGCAACTGGCAGTTCCTGGAGTACCTCAAGAACCGCTACGGCTACGCCATCGTCAACGACCTGTGGGCCAAGGCGCCCAAGCCGGGCGATCCGGCGCAACGCAGTGCCGACCCGTTTTCGGTACTCCGCACCAACATGGGCTGGACGCAGGCGCAGTTGAACGATGTGTTCGGCGACTGGGCGCTGCGCAACGTCAACTGGGACTACACCAACCCCGATGGCAGCGATCAGGGCGCGCTGTACCGCGCGCGCTACGGCAGCAACCTGGCGTTCGATCCGCAACGCACCCAGGACTGGGACAACCGCGACCGCGCGCTGCGCATGACCGTGCTCGACCCGGTCGCCGGCCAGGCCAACCGCTACCGCGTGCCGTTCGAATGGGCACCGCAGCGCTGGGGCTACAACCTGGTGCAGCTGATCCCCGCTGCCGGCACCACCAGCATCGGCGTGAGCTTCGAGGGCCAGGTGCAGGCTGCGCCCGCGGTCACCGCATTGCCCGGCCTGGTGACCGACCCGGCCAGCATTCCAGCCCCGGATTCGGACTGGCGCTGGGGCGTGGTCAGCATCGACAGCAGCGGCCGCGCGCGCTACAGCGCCCTGCAGCGCGGCGCCAAAGCCAGCGTCACCGTGGCCCTGCGCAGCGGCGACCGCGCGGTGTACCTGATGGTGATGGGCGCGCCCACCACCATGCACAAGATCAAGTGGGACCAGTCCTATTACGCGATCTATCGCTACCTGTGGAGCGTGACCCTGAGCAACGCCGCCGCCGCTGGCAGCCAGCCCGGCGCGCCAACGCCCACGCCGGTGGGCCGCCGGCATGCCAACGGCGGCGGTTGGGTGGCCAACACCGCCAATGTCGCCTCCACCGCCTATGTGGGGCCGTTCGCGCGCGTGCTGGCCGGCAACGTGCTGGGCAATGCGCGCATCGACGGCCCTGCACGGTGATGGGCGGCACCGTGCAGGGCAACGCGGTGCTCGGCGGGCTGACCGTGTGGCACCCCGGCGCGGTGATCGGCAACACCGCGCAGGCCCAGACCGTGTTCATGGGCCCGGGCGCCTTCGGTGCGGTCACCGTGGCCGGCACCACCCAGGTGCGCGGCGACCTGGAGCTGCGCGAAGGCACCACACCTAGCCAGGGCGTGTTCTACGGCTATGCCGACACCGAGACGATGCGCAACCCCGAGTTCGGTGCAGACCTGCGCCAGGCGGTGCCGGAGATCACTGCGCGGCCGGCGGGCTGGTAATCAAGCTGTTGCGCTGAGCGTTGTCTGCCCCGCAGACAGCGCGCGTGGGCCAGGGAGGCCGTGCGTGCGGTGTTGGCGCGATCACGGCCGTGGATCGCGCAGCACGCATGTCTTTAGAGCGGCTAACAAAACGTAGCGAGCAGTCGTCAGGTGGGTGCGGACGGCGCGGAGAAACCGGAGTGTACGGGGTACATGCCGATTCCGAGCACCGGCCGCGCCCGCCTGGCGGCTGCGCAGTCGTTTTGATAGCTGCTCTTAAGTTTGCGCGTGCGGTGACACGCGTGAGTAGCCCAGTAACGCGCGCATCTGACACCCATCGCGTGCCGATCAACAGCCTGCGCTCATGTCGCCGCGCGCACCGGCCCGCTCAGTCGTCGAGTTCAGCCAGCCGCGCACGCACGCTGTCGGCATCGATGTGGTCGCGCAGGTGCGGCCACTGCCGTGCCCACACCGACAGGAACACGATCCAGGCGCCAAACACGCCCAGGCAGGTCGAACCCAGCGCCAGGATCAGCGGATGCAGCGGCGACTGCACGCCGGTCTTGAACAGATACATGAAGGCCCCGGCGAACAGCAGCCACACACCGAACACCGGCCAATTGCTGGCCAGCAGGCTGGTGTTGGGGCGCTCGATCTGCCGCAACAACCGGCGCAGCGCCTTGCGTTCGTCGTCGTGGGTGGTCATCGCCAGGCCTCTGCTGCGGGATGTGGAGGGCGGCAACCCACTGGCTGCCAGGCGCGCGGTGATGGGCGCACGTGCAGCGCGGTCCGTGTAGCCATGTGCCCCGTGCATGGTGCGAGGGCATGGCGCGGGCATCACGCCTCGATCGTACTGCGGCCCGCGTCATCGCCCCGCCGATACCCACGGCACCGGCAGGGAGCAAGGACGTTGTCAGTCGACCACGCGGCAGAACACTGCCTTGAGATAACGCGATTCCTGCACGTGCGCCATGAACGGATGGTCCGGGCCGGCACCGGCGACTTTCAGGATCTGGATGGTGCGCCCGGAGAAATACGAAGCGCGCCGCAGCATGTCCAAAAACTCCTGCTCGGCCACCAGGCCGGTGCACGAGAAGGTCGCGAACAGGCCACCCGGCTTGACCACGCCCAGCGCCAGCTTGTTCATGTCCAGATACTTCTTCAGCGCCGGAATCACCTGCTCGCGGTCGCGGGTCATCTTGGCCGGGTCCAGGATCACCACGTCGTATTTCTCGCCGCGGTTGGCCGCATCGCGCAGCCACGGGAAGATGTCGGCCTGCACGAACTTCGGGCGCACGTTGTTGAGCTTGGCGTTGCCCTTGGCAATGGCGATCACGTCTTCGTCGATGTCCACGCCCAGCACCTCGGTGGCGCCGCGCGCAGCCGCATATACCGCAAACCCGCCGGTGTTGCAGCACAGGTCCAGCACGGTCTTGTCCTTGACCTGCTCGCTCAGCCACTGGCGGTTCTCGCGCTGGTCGGCAAAGAAACCGGTCTTGTGCGCGCCGGCCGGGTCGGCACGGAACTTGATGCCGTACTCGGTGATCACCGACGCTTCGGTGGTGGTGTTGCTGTGGAAATCGAAGCTTTCCTGCTTTTGCACATGCTCATCGGCAAAGCTGTGGAAACGGCAGCCCGGGAACTGCTCGCGCAAGGCCTCGTAGATCCACTCGCGGTGGCGGAACATGCCGGCGGCGAAGAATTCCACCACCACCAGGTCGCCATAGCGGTCCACCACCAGGCCCGAGAGACCATCGCCTTCGCTATGCACCACGCGCCAGGCATCGGACACGCCATCGAGCTGCAGCCAGTCGCGGCGCAGGCTCACCGCTGCGGCGATCTTGCGCGAGAACCAGCCCGCATCCACCGGTACCGACTGGTCGGTTTCCAGGATGCGCACGGCGATACGCGAATGGCCGTTGTAGAAGCCGCGGCCGATCCATTCCCCGTCCACGCCGACCACATCGACGATGGTGCCGGGCTTGGGCTTGGCGGCGGGCTTTTCCACCAGCTTCTGGAAGATCCACGGGTGGCTGGAGCGCCACGCATTCTTGAGTCGGACGACGGGGACAGGAGTATTCATTCACCTATTGTATCCGGCTGGATTGACGCGCCCGCCCCCGGCCCGCAGAATCGGCCGCAGAAGGGGAGTAGCTCCCAGCGTTGTCGCCGTCATTACGAGCCCTGCCTGTCAGGCGCTCCGGTGCAACGGCAACCGGCCCGGCCGGTTGCGAGCGAGACCTTCGCCGCGCAGGCGAAGGTCCGTCACCCGGAATCCACGATTTCCGTGTCACAAGACCTCAGCCCCACCGGCTGTCCAGGTCGTTTTCACTTTTCGGGATTCTTATGCAAACCATTGGCAATGTCTGGTTATGGGGTGGCTTCGCGGTCGTGGTGATCGCGGCGCTGATGATCGATCTGGTGCTGATGCGCCACGGCGGTGCCCACAAGGTCACCTTCAAGGAAGCCACCTGGTGGAGCATCGGCTGGGTGCTGCTGGCGCTGGCGTTCAATGCCGGGCTGTGGTGGTACCTGCAAGGCAGCGTGGGCGATGCGCAGGCCGACCAGATCGGGCTGCAGTTCCTCACCGGCTACCTGGTGGAAAAATCCCTGGCGGTCGACAACATCTTCGTGTTCCTGATGGTCATGACCTACTTCGGCGTGCCCGAGGAACAGCGCCAGCGCGTGCTGATCATCGGCGTGCTGGGCGCGATCGTGCTGCGCGCGATCATGATTTTCGCCGGCTCGATGTTGCTGGCCAAGTTCCATTGGCTGCTGTACGTGTTCGGCGCATTCCTGCTGCTGACCGGCATCAAGATGTGGTTCTCCGCCGGCAAGGAGCCGGACCTGGAAGCCAACCCGGTGCTGCGCTGGATGCGTGGCCACCTGCGCCTGAGCCCGCAGTACCACGGCAACCTGCTGAGCGTGATCAAGGATGGCAAGCGCTGGTTCACCCCGCTGTTCGTGGTGTTGATCCTGATCGCGGTGATCGATGTGATCTTCGCGGTGGACAGCATCCCGGCGATCTTCGCGATCACCACCGACCCGTTCATCGTGCTGACCTCCAACGTGTTCGCGGTGCTGGGCCTGCGCGCGATGTTCTTCCTGCTGGCCGGCATGGCCGACCGCTTCCACCTGCTGCCGTACGGGCTGGCGGTGATCCTGGTGTTCATCGGCACCAAGATGATGATCATCGATCTCTACAAGATCCCGGTGCTGGTCTCGCTGGCCGTGGTGGTCGCCATCCTCATCGCCACCATCGTGCTGAGCCTGCTGCGCCCGGCGAAGCCGGCCGGGCACTGAGGGGCTGGGATTGGGGGATTGGGGATTCGTGAAGGGCAGCGCCGCGTGTGCTGCTCGTCTCTGGCGCACCGACCATCTTGAGGGGTCCCTGCCCGCCCACCATCACGGGCAGGGATGTACTTGCGGCGTGTCGCGACGGTGGGCGGGCAAGGGCGCTGCAGCCAAGCGACAGATCAACAATTAGAAGCTAGGTGAGTCGAGGGCGCGGTGCCCTCACCGCTCGCGGGACACGCCGTGAACCCGTCCCTGGGGGCTCGGTGGCGGCATCCATGCCGCCACACGGTCCCGCAAGCGGCGAGGACACCGCACCAGAAAGTGAGTCGGTTGCTTTGTTGAAAGCCTGCTCGTTACTCGGCTTGCCTTGGGACATTGATCGGACGCGCCGTTATCGAACAGCGCACGCCATGCACTGCTTGAACCATGCAAACCGCCACTCTCGACTGGTCCTTGCCCGCCCACCGTCGCGGGACCTTACGCGGCAGGGATGCCGCGTAAGCGCTTTACAAGGATGTACTTGCAGCGTGTCCCGCGATGATGGGCGGGCAAGGGCCCTGCAGCCAAGCCGCAGATCGTCCAGGGTGATGCGCCAACGATCGGCGCCGGAAGTGGATTATCCCGTCGCCGGGCCTGCTTATCCCGAGCCGCATAGGCTTGTAAAAAACCCGTGCGACGCCATCCGTGAAGGCATGACCTCGCATCCTGTTGCCACCGCCGACGCCCCCACGCAAGACCGCCTGGATCGCTCCCGGGTGCTGCGTGCCTTCAACCTCAGCCTCGCTGCCGTGCTGCTGCTGGTGGCCGTGTTCACCGCCCAGGGCATGTTCGACTGGCGTGCGTGGGCGGTGGCGCCCCTGCAGGCCGACGGGCTCATCGGCATCCTCACCGCGCCACTGTTGCACGGCTCACTCGCCCATCTGGGCGCCAATGCGGCCGCACTGCTGATCCTGGGCACCCTCGCCGGCAGCGTGTATCCGCGTGCCACCGCGATGGCGTTGCCGCTGCTGTGGCTGGGCTCGGGCCTGGGTGCATGGCTGCTGGGCGACCCCGGCAGCCGCCACCTGGGGGCGAGCGGTGTCACCCACGGGCTGATGTTCCTGGTGTTCGTGCTGGGCCTTCTCCGCCGCGACCGCCCGGCGATCGCCACCAGCATGATCGCGTTCCTGTTCTACGGCGGCATGCTGATGACCATCCTGCCGCACGAAGCCGGCGTGTCCTGGCAATCGCATCTGGGCGGCGCGGTGGCCGGCCTGATTGCCGCGCTGCTGCTGCGCCTGCGCGACCCGCAGCAGGCCAAGCCGCGCTACAGCTGGGATGACGAGGACGAAGACGCCGCGTGGGAGGTCAGCAACCCCGAGCACGCCATGCTGGAACCGCCGCCGCCGCGTCAGGTGCCGGTGCTGTGGCAACGCCAGGACGACGGCTCGGAAAACGTGGTGCTGCATTTCCCGCCACGCGAACGCCCACCGAGCACGTAGTGCGCGTTCTGCAGGCGACTAACCAAGTAATCAGTGCTGTGCCGCGTTTGTAGGAGCGCGCTTGCGCGCGATGAAGCGTCGCCGGTAACGCCCGATCGCGCGCAAGCGCGCTCCTACGCACTCCGCGTTACCTACCGCGGTGTCTGCCCGCTCAACGTGCGTCGCGCCAAGCCCGTGTTGCCGGCGAAGAATGCGTCGATGCCGGTGCAGAGATAGCGCTTGAATTGCGCCAGTGCGCCACGCACGTACAACCATTCTTCAAACAAACCACCGACCAATCCACGTCGCCGCCCGCCTCACGTAGGAGCGCGCTTGCGCGCGATGAAGCGTCACCGGTAACGCCCCATCGCGCGCAAGCGCGCTCCTACGTATGCGTTGCTTACCGCGGTGTTTTCGCGCTCAACGCACGCCGCGCCAGGCCCGGGTCATCGGCGAAAAACGCATCGATGCCCGTGTCCAGATAGCGCTTTAATTCCGCCAGCGCACCCGCTTCGTTACGTTCGGTCGGCGCACCGCCACTGCGGTTGTCGGCGGCGAGAAAATAGTTTTCCGGTCGAAAGGTGTACGGCTGCACCTGCAATCCCGCCGCATGCGCATCGCGCACCAGGCTGGTCGGTTGACCCAGGCGCTGCTGCGCGTCCAGCGGAATGATCGCGCGGATGTCCGGGCCGATCGCGTCGGCGTAGGTGGCAACCTGCGTGAGCCCCGCAGGCGTCATCAGTTGCGCATAGCTGGCTGGCGCAGCGCCCTTTCCCGCATCGGGCAGCGCCATCTGCGCACCACTGAGCAATTGCAGCAGCCGGATGTTGCTCTGCCGCCCGATCTTGCCGCGCAGGTAGCGCAGGTTGGTGGTCTCGAACGACTGGATCATCACCGGCGCCGTGCGCGTATACGCGTGCGCTTGCAGGGTGGCCAGCACCTTGTCTTCCATCGCCAGGCCCAGGCCGCTGAAATAGCTCGGGTGCTTGATCTCAGGAATCAGCCCGATCGTGCGCCCGGTTGCGGCCGACTCTGCCGCAACGAAGTCGATGATCTCGTCCAGCGTCACGATCTGAAAACGGCCATCCCACTGCGTGCCGCGCAATTGCGGCAACCGCTCACGCGCGCGCAGGGTCTTCAACTCGGCCAGGGTGAAGTCTTCGGTGAACCAGCCTTCCAGCGCCTGGCCATCGATGGTCTTGCGCGTTTTGCGCGCGGCAAACTCCGGATGGCTGGCCACATCGGTGGTGCCGCCGATCTCGTTCTCATGGCGCGCCACCAGCACGCCATCCTTGGTCGACACCAGATCCGGCTCGACGAAATCAGCGCCATCGACGATAGCCTTGGCGTAGGACGCCAAGGTATGTTCCGGGCGCAATGCGCTGGCACCGCGGTGCGCGAAGATCTGCACCGTCTTGGCCAGCGGCGCTTCTGCCAGTGCAGGGCTGCTCATGACGGCCATCATGGCTCCCAACAACAGCGTGCGGTGAAACATCAGCATGGTGTTCTCCCATAGAGCATTGCCACCAGCCACGGCGCCACATGCGCAGGCACGTGTGCATCGCGGCATGGCGCACGCTTGGATGTCACAGGCCCTGGCGCATGTGTGCGCCAACGCCCGGCGTGGACGGATCACTCTAAACGACAAGATCACAGCATCGACGCAGCATCGAAAATGCCGTCACAGCAGCACGTCCGCCGTTACGAATCCCCAATCCCGATTCCCCAATCCCTAACTCAGAACTTCGCATCCAACGTCAAGAACACCTGCCGCGGTGCACTGGCGTGGAACGCCAGCTGGCGGCCATTCGGATCGCTGTTGGCGAACGCGGTGAGGTTGGAGGCGTATCGCTTGTCGGTGAGGTTGGTCACGTTGAGCGAGAGCTTCAGCGACTGCAGCATGCTGACCTGGCCAAACTCGTAGCCGGCGCCGGCATCGAACGAGGTGTAGCCGCCAAAGCCCTGATCATTGGTGTAGGTGTAGAAGCGCTCACCGGTGTACTTGCCACGCAGGTTGACGTTCCAGCCAGCGTAGTTGAAGGCGATTTCGCTGGCCAACATGCGCTTGGGCGTATCCACCGTGGTCTTGCCGGCAGTGGGAATGGTCACCCCGTTCTGCACGTAGTTGTCGTCATAGGTGGAGCGGTTGATCGAGGCCGAGTTGTACCACTGCAGGTAGCTGGTGGGCTTCCAGATCACCGTCAGTTCGCCACCGCGGCTGCTCACCGACCCCACGTTGAAGAAGCGTGTGGTGCAGGCCGGCGTGGTGCCCTGCTGGATGCTGGCGCAGGGGTTGAGCGAGAGCAGGCGGTTGTCGAAGGTGACGTCGTAACCGACCAACGAGGCTTCGAAGCGGTCACGCACGAAGCGATAGCCGGCTTCCAGCGTGCGCGACTTTTCCGGCTCCAGCGCGCCCACGCTGGCATCGAACGAGGCCTGCGTCACCAGCAGCGGGCCACCGGCGCCACCGCCCTGGAATGCGGCGATGTTTTCCGCGTACGAGGCGAACACTTCCTGCCCTTCGGCCAGGCGATACCCCAACCCGATCTGCGGCAGCACCGACTCGCTGGCCTTGATCGAGCCGGTGGCGACCGGCGCTTCCACTGCGATGCCCGGCGTCTCGCGCGCGGTCATTTCGGTGCTCGGGCTCTTGATGCCCAGATCCACGCTCAGGCGGTCGTCGAGAAACTTGAAGTTGCCCTGCACGTAGAACTGCCGCGTGGTGATGATGTAGTTCTGCGAGAACAGCCGGCGGTCGGGATCCTGCAGGAACTTGTCATCGCTGACCGGCCCATCGATCCAGTAGAAATTGCGCTCCACATCGTGGTGGTTGCGCTCGTACCACAGCCCGGCTTCCAGATGATGCGGGCCCAGATCCCAACCGAGCGAGGCGATGCCGCCGGTGCGATTGATCCAGTAGTTGGTGCTGCGGATCGAGATCGGCAGTGCCTGCGGCGTGCCCGGGTTGGATGCCTGGCCCGGCGACCACCAGTGGCCTTGGCCCTTGTTTTCATGGTGATACACCTGCGTATGGAGGCTGATGGCATCGTTGGGTTGGAAGTCGCCGGCCACGTAGAACAAGTCGTCGTCGCGCAGCGCGCGGCTCTGGTAATACGCGTCGTCCACGTTATCCACGCCGCCGCTGAAGCCGCAACGTGCGGCATTGCGCGTGGCCGGTGCGCAGTACGCCGCCGCCAACGCACGGTTCCAGTCCGGTGCGTACAAATTCCAATCCCAGCCCAGACCACGCGCCATGCCGCTCTTGGACAGGTAGGAATAGTCGGCTTGCGAAGTGCGCGAGGTATCGGCGAAGGCCGTCAACTTGCCGCCGTCGAACTGATACACGCCCTTGGCATTGAACTGCCGGGTGGTGGTCGGCGACTCGGGGCGCGCCCACGTGTCGGCTTCGGCATTGATGCCGGACACATACGCCGAGAACCCGTTGTAATCACCGGTATCAATACGCAGGAAGGTGCGGCGGTTGGCATCGGAGCCCACCGTCTGCGACACCTGGCCGCCAAACACGCTGGACGGATCGGCCGAGTAGTACTGGATGGTGCCGCCGAGGTTGCTGGTCGACGCGGTACCGAGCGCACCGATACCCGAAGCCAGCTCCACGCCGCCGAAATTCTCGGCGATCAGCGCGCGGCTGATGTTGAGGCCGTTGTAGTTGCCGTACGCGTTATCGCCCAGCGGCAACCCATCGAGCGTGTAGCCCAGACGCGTGCCGTTGAAGCCACGCAGGCTGATCGTTTGCGACTCTTCGTTCGCGCCGAAGGCATCGTTGGACTGCACGTTGACGCCCGGCATGCGGTTGAGCAGCTTCTGGATGCTGGTGCCCGGCGGCAGCACCGGAATGTCCTGCTGGGTGATGCGCTGCACCTGACGGGTTTCGCCCTGACCGATCACCGACACCGCATCGAGTTGCTGCACGGTTCCCGTTGCGGCAGACGCGTCGGCACCTGCCTCGGCGGGCGTATCGGCGGCGCGCACGGCCGGTGACAGCACGAGCGCGGTAAGGACAGCGGCACTGAGGAGATGGGTCTTGGGCATGAGCGGCGTGGGGGAAGAGTCAAAAGATGGCGGCAAGCGTGCGACAGCTGTTTTGCGCCGATGCGACGGCCACATGACAGTGCGGCGACAGTCGCTGCGTTGCGCGCGCCGTCACTGCGTGGCGCCGGCATGCAGCTGTCATCTGCGCGTCGTAATGTGCGCGTTCTTCCCGTTGTGTCGTTTGAGGAGTGTTCCATGCCGCAGCGCCGTGCTCGCTCGTTCTATCGGACGCTGACTGGCATCGCTATCGCCACGTTGCTGATCGGCAGCGGCCTGGCGGGTGCACGGGAGAAGCCAGCCTCCGCAGGTTCGGTGATTGCTACCGACGCGCGTGGTTATCTGCAGAAAGAGCAATTGCCCGACAGCCTGCAGCTGGTCCCGCCACCGCCGCAGGATGGCAGCGCCGCGCTTGCCAACGACGAGGCAGTGGCCAAGGCGATGCTGCAACTACGCGGCACAGCACGCTGGGACCTGGCCACGCGCGACGCCGCGCTTGGCTTCCCGGCGGCGGCTGGCCACTTCAGCTGCGCATTGGGCGTGCAGATCGACCAGGCCACGACGCCACACCTGCTGCGCCTGCTCGAACGCAGCCTGCGCGATGCCAGCACCAGCACCAGTGCGGCCAAGGCGCGCTACCAACGCCCGCGCCCGTTCATGCGCAACGATCAACCGATGTGCACCCCGGCCGACGACGACAGCCTGCGCAAGAACGGCTCCTACCCGTCTGGTCACACCGCCATCGGCTGGAGTTGGGGCCTGATCCTGGCCGAGCTGGCACCGGCCAGGCGCGATGCCCTGCTCGCCCGCGGCCGCGCCTTCGGCGACAGCCGCCTGGTCTGCAACGTGCACTGGCAAAGCGACGTCCTGCAGGGCCGCATCATGGGCACCGCCACCGTCGCGGCACTGCATGGCAACGCCGAGTTCCAGAAAGACCTGGCCGCCGCCCGCCGCGAGATTGCCAAAGTTACGCCAGTGGACTCCACGACATGCGCGGCAGAAGCCGCCGCCCTGCAGACGGTGTTGCCGGGCGTGCTGTAGGCCAGATCGCAGTGATGCGCGCCTGCGCGATGTGCAGGTCGCAGGCATGCAGCCGAACACTGCGGCTCGCAGCATTCGTCGATTGGCGCATGCAGGCATGACGGCATGGGGATGCCTGGGCTCTGAGTCGATGGGCAGACTATCTGGCGCATGCGTGCAGCAGTGCGTTGCCCGCTCTAACGCTGGCAATAGTTCCGTTTCCACTGGTTACTTGTTGACCGCTGCCTTGGCGCATAGCCGCCGAGATGCTGGTCATGCGCGGCATCAGCGATCACAGAGCGTTGGCCTGGCATAGGCGCCTGCAACCCACCATCCGTTGAGCACAGCAGTTGGCGGCCTCTTGGCAGGTCATGCTTCCGCAAGAGATGCGAGAGACCCGCTTGGTCGACCTGCGGGCGTGTTCTCCCGGCACTGACTCGCCCAGCTGTCGCACCACCTCGCTGTGGCCACAAGACGTGCGCGCACTGGCGTGCTTGGTCCGGCGTTCGCCTGAACCCCTGGCGCCTTAGAGGCATTCGCAGCAGCTGCAAATACTTCATTCGCGTACAGCATTTGGCCGAACGAATCCCGACCCGAAAGCACCGATCTCGCCAAAAGTTCCCGGAAGATGACATCTCTGTAAATCTTGGGTTAATCTTCAGACAGGCTTCAGGAAGCTGACGTCCGTTCATGTTTTTCAGGCGATCCCTGAAGTGCAGTTCCCCTCGACTGCGATCGCAGTCGAGTCCCACGTCTGCAGTGTCCGTGACCGAATTCATCAGGAGAGAGAGGAATGACGCGTCCAGGGGTCCGTAGTGTGTTGTGCAGGAACATCAAGCGCAGTGCCTTGAGTCTTGCGTTGGGGATGTGCGTCGTCGGTGGGGTACAGGCGCAGAGCGCAGTCGGCTCGATCTTCGGTAGTGGCCAGCCAGGAAGCACGATCGCCATCCAGAGCCCGCAGACCGGCGTCAGCCGCTCGATCACCGCGGGCGCGGACGGGCGTTTCACTTTCAGCCAATTGCCACCGGGCAAGTACGTGATCACCGCCGATGGGGTGACGCGCGAGGTGGACGTCAAGGTCGGTAGCGGCTCGCAGGTATTGCTCGGCAGCGATGCCAAGACGCTGGACCGTGTGGAGGTCGTGGGCGTACAGGCCTTCAATCCGATCGACGTGTCGTCGGTGGAATCGACCACGGTGTTCACGGCCGAGCAGATGGTCTCGCTGCCGGTGGCCAGTGATGTGTCGTCGGTGGCGCTGCTGGCGCCGGGCGCCGTTCGCGGCGACAGCGGCCTGGGCGCGGGCAATCTGGCCTCTTTCGGCGGCTCCTCGGTGGCCGAGAACGGCTACTACATCAACGGCTTCGACGTGACCAACATGCGCACGTTCCTGTCCTTCGCCAACATCCCGTTCCAGGGCATCGGCCAGCTGCAGATCAAGACCGGCGGCTACGGTGCCGAGTACGGGCGCTCGCTGGGCGGCATCGTCAGCATCGTGACCAAGTCCGGCTCCAACGACTGGCATTACGGCGCCAGCGTTGAATGGGCACCGGACTGGGGCGCTGCAGCAGGCAAGAACGTGCGCGAGCGCGATCCCGATGCGTCGGACCCGCTGTACCAATACCGTAGTGATGACCAGTTCGACAGCACCATCTATTCGGCTTACGCCAGCGGCCCGATCATCAAGGACCGCTTGTTCTTCTTTGCAATGGTGGAAGGCCGCCAGGAGACGGAAGACAACTTCTACGCGCTGACCAGCCGGCGTGTCAGTGACACGACGCCGCAGGGCCTGGTCAAACTCGACTGGTACATCAACGACAGCAACCTGGTCGAATTCACCGGCATCTACAACCAGGCCAAGACCAAGTACCGCACCTACGAATACGACACCGACGCCAACGGCGATAACCGCTACAACGTTGGCAGGCACGAAGTGCCGATCGAGCAGTACGAGATGGAAAACGGCGGCAAGGTCGGCATCCTCAAGTACACCGGCTACTTCACCGACAATTTCACCCTGTCGGCGCAATACGGCTATTTGAGCAACCTGATCGATTCCCGCTTACCTGCCAATCCCGCTGGCGGAGAGTGCCCATGGGCGTACAGCTTCGGCCTGACCACCAGCGTGATTGACCGCTATATCGGCTGCAACCCGGGCACGATCACGACCATCGCTGATCTGGATGCCGAACCCGATGAAGACGTCCGCAAAGCCTTCCGCGTGGATGGCGAATGGGTGCTGGGCGAGCACCGGCTGCGCTTTGGCGTGGATCAGGAAAAATACGAATCCAGCCACCGTGGCCAGACCTACGCCGGCGGCATCAACTGGGCGTACTACACCGTGCCGGGCAATGCTGTGGCAACCGGCGCGTTTGCCGGACAGCCGGGGCGTACGGTCAACGGTCAGCTCGTGCCGCGCGGTGCGCTGTACGCACGCTCACGCGTGTATCAGACCAGCAGCTCCAGCTACGAGAACACCAATAGCGCGTTCTATCTGGAAGACAACTGGCAGGTCACCGAGAACTTCCTTGCCGTGCTCGGCTTGCGCGGCGAAAAGTTCGAAAACAAGAACGGCGATGGCATCGCCTGGATCGAGTCCGATTACAAGATGGCGCCGCGCCTTGGCTTCTCCTGGGATGTGCTCGGCGACGCCAGCCTGAAGCTATTCGGTACCGCCGGCCGCTACTACATTCCGGTGGCGACCAACTCGAGTATCCGGGCCACCGGTGCCGAATCGACCGTGTCCAACTGGTACTTCGTCAATGGCTGGAGCGAAGCCGATGGCACGCCGGTGGGTCAAGGTGCGCAGATCGGCCAGACCCAGGCCAATGGCTCGCTCACTGCGCCGAATCCGGCCTCTGTCGCATCGACCAACCTGTCGCCGATGTACCAGGACGAAGTGATCCTGGGTGGCCAACTGCAGCTGACCGAGAACTGGATGGCGGGTGTGCGCATGATCCGCCGCGAAGTGAAGTCCGGCATGGACGACACCTGCACAACCAACCCCTGGATTGATTGGGCCGCAGACAACGGCTATCCCGATTTCGATCCGGGATCCGTGCCGAGCTGCTACTTCCTCAATCCAGGAAGCGATGTCACCCTCAATGTCGATTTGAACGGCGATGGCGAAGTCGAACTGGCCACCCTGCCTGCCTCGTACCTTGGACTACCCGAGTATCGTCGCCTCCACACGGCACTGGAATTCTTCTGGGAACGGACCGGCGAGAAGTTCAACTTCCAGGGCTCCTATACGTTTGCCAGGACACGCGGCAACGTCGAGGGCTACGTCAATTCCACGCTGGAACAGGAAGATGCCGGCCTCACCCAGGACTTCGACCACCGTCTGTTCACCGATGGCACCTATGGGCCGACCCCGAACGATCGTCAGCACACGCTCAAGCTGTTCGGGGCATACAACCTCACGCCCGAATGGCAGTTCGGCGGAAATCTGGTGCTGCAGTCCGGCCGCCCGATCAACTGCCAGGGCTATATCCCGCTGGACGATATTCCGCAGCCTGACCAGGGCAACCTCAGCGGTTACAGCGGCTCGAGCTTTTATTGCTTGAACGCTGAAGGCACACGCGAGCTACGCCAACGTGGCGACGAAGGCCGCACACCGTGGACCTGGACCTTCGATCTGGCAGCGGCCTACATCCCCAATTGGGCCGACAACAAGCTGCGCATCAAGCTCGACGTCTTCAACCTGTTCAACAACGATCGCGTCACCGAGTACAACGAGTTCAGTGAGGCCTCGCGTGATGTGATCAGCCCGAACTACTTGAACGATGGCAATTACCAGACACCGCGCTCATTCCGGCTGACGGCACGCTACGACTTCTAAGCGTGCGCATAGTGAAGTGACCACAGCATCCGGCCTCGCAAGAGGCCGGATTTTTCATGGGTGGCGCATGAGCGAGGTCGCGGCCACCGCATTACTTCCCGATACAAAAACTCGAAAAGATCTTGCCGAGTAAATCGTCCGCGCTGAGCTTGCCGGTGATTTCGCCGAGGGCTTCATGCGCCAGGCGCAGTTCTTCGGCGGCCAGTTCGAGCTGCTCGTAGCGCAGCTCCAGATCTGCGGCGTCGGCATGTTGTTCGGCGCGGTGCAATGCATCGACATGCCGCGTGCGCGCTGAAAATTCGCCATCCACGCTTTCTATGCCATCGCCCAGCGCCAGTTCGCGCAGGCGGGTGTGCAGGTGCTCCAGCCCCTGCCCGGTCACCGCAGACACCGCGATCGCATCGGCGTCCATTGGCCCAGCCACAGCCAGCAGGTCGCATTTGTTGTGGATCCACAACCGGCGCGGTACCGCATCAATGGCATCGCCGAGGGCATCGCGCGCGGCCTGCGGGTCACGTGCATCCAGCACGATCAGCGCCAGGTCGGCACGCTGCAGTTCGGCGCGCGCGCGGCGCATGCCTTCGCGCTCGATTGCATCGCCGCCCTCGCGCAGGCCTGCGGTATCGACCAATGTCAGTTCGAAGCCATCGAGCTGGATCGCCTCGTGCAGGGTATCGCGCGTGGTACCGGCGACATCGGTGACGATCGCCCGCTCGCTGCCGGCCAAGGCATTGAGCAAGGAACTCTTGCCGGCGTTGGGCGGGCCGATGAGTACTGCGTGCAAACCATCGCGCAACTTGCGTCCACGTTCGGCATCGCGCAACAGCTGCGCAAGCAGTGCGCGCGTGCGGGTGAGCTCCTCGCGCACCTGCGCGCCGCCCAGTGTGTCGAGGGGCTCGTCGGCGAAGTCGATCGCCGCTTCCACATGGATGCGCAACCGCGTGAGGCTCTCACTTACCGCATCCACGCGTCGCGAGAACACACCGTCGAGCGATCTGCGCGCCGCACGCGCTGCGCGCAGATCGCCAGCGGCGATCAGGTCGGCAATCGCTTCGGCCTGTGCCAGGTCGAGTTTGCCGTTGAGGAAGGCCCGCTCGCTGAACTCACCCGCACGCGCCTGACGTGCACCCAGCGCGATGCAGCGGGCCACCAATTGCCGTAGCAGCACCGGGCTGCCGTGGCCCTGCAGCTCCACCACCTCTTCGCCGGTGAAGCTGTGCGGCGCGGGGAACCACACCGCGATGCCGTCATCGATGACCTCGCCCTGCGCATCACGAAAGCGCGCGTAACGTGCATGCCGCGCTTGCAGTCCGGCGATGCCCAGCGCGGCGGCGATCTGTACCGATTGCGGGCCGGACAGCCGCACGATACCGATACCGCCAGTTCCGGCAGCAGTGGCGATGGCAACGATGGTGGAAGGCGAAGCATTCATGCGAAGAGAGAACGAAGAGAAATCACAGAGTCTGCAACTGTGCGCGTGCCTGCTCGGCGCCTGCACCTTGCGGCTGCAGGGCGAGATAGGTGGTGTAGGCCTTGCGTGCCTTCTCGCGATCGCCTGCCTTGGCATAGGCATCGCCGAGGTTGAGATAGGCCACCGCGCGCGAGGGATCGATCTTCAAGGTGTTTTCCAGCCAGCGTGCGGCTTCGGCATAGCGCTCCTGGCGGTAGTACACAAACCCCAGGTTATTGGCAGCCAATGCAAAGTCCGGCCGTAGCTTCAGGGCTTCGGCGAACTGCTCGGCGGCATCGGCGTAGCGTTTTTCCTTGTACAGCTGCAAACCACGTTCGTTGGCCAATTGCGCACGCTGCCGGTCGCTGCTCTTCACCGCGGTCGGCAGCACCAACGTGGCTTCGCCGCCCTGCAAGGTCTTGACCGTCACCGGCGCCGCGTTTGCCGGTACGCCGGCACTGACCGCAGCCGGGCGCACCGCATCCACGCGGCCATTGAGCGCGATCGCGGCCGCCGACAACTGCGCGGTATCGGCGGTGAGGAATTCTTCGCCACTCGGCACCTGGAACACAAACTCACCGCCCTGCGATCCCGGCAGGCTGCCGAATGCCGGCGTCTGTGCCGACACCGCAGACACAGCCGGCGCGACATACGCGGCCAGCTCGGTTCCGGTGATCAAGCCATCGCCATTGAGATCGCCCTTGCCGGCCAGCGCCTGCAACACCACCCAGGTGAACACCGAATGCCCGTTCGGGCCACTGTCGGCCACCTGTTGATCGGCGCCGCCGGCGGTGAGCATCTGGCGCGCGATACGGCGGGCGTTCTCACGCAGGTAGGCGCTGGAACCTGGGCCGCCACGGGTCAATCCCAAACCGCTGTAGCAGGCGTCCATCACGAACAGCACGTGCTTGGCCTGCAGGCTTTCGGCGATGTTCTGCAGGTCGCTCATCGCGATCGCGTCGTTGGCCAGGTGCTCCGGGTCCGAATCCACCGGGGTGATGTAGCCCAGGTCGCGCCCGGAGGCGAGCCGGCGCGTGGCGCCATGCCCGGCGAAGAACACGAACACGCGGTCGTTGGTCTGCGCGCGTCCATCGCCGAGCCGGTCATGGAACGCGGCCAGGATGTTGTTGCGGGTGGCTTCGGCATTCTTGAGCACGATCACCTGCGACGACGGAAACCCCAACGGGCCGGTCAAGGTGTTGGCAATGGCCTGCGCATCATTGGCGGCGTATTCGAGCTTGGGCCAGCGCGCGTAGTCGTCGATGCCGATCACGATCGCCCACGACTTGGCATAACCGGTGGTCACCGTTGCGGCCGCGGTCGCGCTGGGTGCTCGCGCCACCGAGAAATCGCGCCCGTTCCAGCCGGCAAACTGGTAGCCATCGGCAATCAGGCGATCCAGGATCTGCGGCAACGCTTTCACGGCGCGGTCGTGGATATCGTGGAACAGCACGATGCCGCGCTGTTCCTTGTTCACCTGGTCCAGCACGCGCTGCACGATCGATTCCGGCACCGGGTCGGCCCAGTCCATTGAATCGATGTTCCACATGATCGATTTCAGGCCCGCTTCGCCGAGCAATTGCAGCCCTTCGGCATTGCGTGCGCCATACGGAAACCGAAACAGCGGCGCGCGCTTGTCGTCCACCGCACGCAACAGCGTGTCGGTATCCAGCACCTGGCTGCGCAAGGCCGCACCGGTGGTCTTGGACAGCTGTGCATGGGTGAGGCTGTGATTGCCCACCGCATAGCCTTCTTCCATCAGGCTGTGGCTGATCTTGGCCAGCGGTGCCAGGGTCGGCTTGCCTTGCGCATCCAGGTTGCCCAGATTGCGGCCCACTTCGAAGAACACGCCGGGCACGTCGTAGCGTTTGAGGATGGTCACGATCTCCTCGGTGTAAGCCTTGTGCGGGCCATCGTCGAAGGTCAGCACCACCGTCTTGGGCGGCAGATCGCGGCCGAAGATCTCGCTCTCGCTGTCGCGCGCGGAGAACGGATACGGCTCCACCACGCCGTGGTCGCGCAGGATCTTTTCGCGCGTGTACAGCGTGCGCAGATGCGCCACGTAGTCGTCCCATTTCTCGCGCTTGGGCGTGATGGCGCGGCTGCGATCGAAGCGGCTGAAGATCTGGGTCAGCTCGGTGTTGTAGGTGCGTTCGATTTCATCCAGCGCCTCCAGGTCTTCGCCAATGCGTTGGTGCAGTTTCACCGCCGGCAATGCCGAATCGCGGCCAATGCGCGCGTGCAAATCGCGCAGCACTTCGCGAAAGGCCAGGCGATCGGCATCGTAGAGATCGGGCGCTGACTCGACATCGTCCAGCACCGTGGCAAGGGTGGCGAAGCGGGTGGATGCCTTGGAGGCCAGCACGGTCTCGAACCGCGCAGCAATACGCTCGCGCTGCTCCAGGTTCTCATGGAACAACTGCTGGCCCACGCTGCTGGAGGTGGCACGGTCGCGCGGCGATTGCGCGGCCTCATCGGCCAGCAACACGATGATGCGGCGATGCCGGTCCAGCTGTTCGCGCAACTGCGCGATCAGGGCGCGCGCATCTTCGGCAGCTGGATCGTTTTGCACGGCAGATGTGGCGGATGCGGCCGGCTTGGCAGCCTCCTGCCCATCGCGCCCGTCCTGCGGTTTGCCGCAGCCAGCCAGCAGCAACAGCCCCACATAACTGGCGCACAGCAACAGGCGGTGCAGCGGCGAAGACATCACGAACGCATCCTTGGCAATGGTCAGCACGTGCGGTGGTGCACTGCGGGGGCACATGTACAAAGCCCGCCTTGCGGCGGGCCTTGTTCCACTTACTTGGCGTTGGCCTGGATGATCTTGCTCGGCTTCTCGCCGTGCTGGCGGATCATCCACCACTGGATCAGCAGACCCAGGCCACCGTTGACGACCCAGTACAGCACCAGGCCGGCCGGCATGAAGGCCATCATGACGCCGAACACCAGCGGCATGAACTGCATCATCTTGGCCTGCATCGGGTCCATGCCCGGAGTCGGGGTCAGCTTCTGCGTTGCCCACATGATGGCGATGTTGAGCACCGGCAGGATGAAGTACGGATCGCGCGCGGTCAGGTCCTGGATCCAGCCCAGCCACGGCGCCTGACGCAGTTCCACCGATTCCACCAACACCCAGTACAGCGCGAAGAAGATCGGCATCTGGATCAGCAGCGGCAGGCAGCCACCCATCGGGTTGATCTTTTCCTTCTTGAACAGCTCCATCGTCGCCTGCTGGTACTTCTGGCGGTCGTCGCCGTAGCGCTCCTTCAACTGCGCCAGGCGCGGCTGGAAGCGGCGCATCTTGGCACCGGACTTGTACTGCGCGGCCGACAGCGGATACAGCGCCAGGCGCAGCACCACCACCAGGCCAATGATCGCCCAGCCCCAGTTGTGCAGGAAGCTGTGCAGATGGCTCAGCACCCAGAACAGGCCCTGGCCGATGATGGCCATGATCGAGAAGCGGCTGTAGTCGACCACGCGGTCCAGACCCTTCACGTCTTCCTTGGCGAGCAGGCTGACCAGCTTCGGGCCCACCCACAGGCGCGCCTCGGTGCTGGCACTCTGGCCCGGTGCCACGGTGAAGGCTGGGCCACGCAGCTCGGCCACGTCACGCGGGCCATCCTGCGCCAGCACGTACAGCGAGGCCTGGTCCTTCTGCGGGATCCACGCGGTGAAGAAGTGATGCTGCAGCAGGGCCACCCAGCCGCCGGTGATCTGGCGATTCAGGCCACCGTCGTCCATGTAGTCCTTGAACGCCCGGCGCTCATACCCTTCCTGCGGGCTGTACCAGGTCGCGCCGTTGAAGCTGAAGGAATCCGGGTTGGTCATGCCGCGGCTGAGGATGGTCGGCACCCGGCTCAGCTTGCGGAACACATAGCCGTTCCACGCCGCATCGCTCTTGTTGATCACCTCATCCTTGATCGAGATCGCGTAGCTGCCGCGCTGCAAGGTGAAAGTGCGGCGGATCGACACGCCATTGGGGCCGTTCCACACGAACGGCACTACCAGGGTGTTCTGGCCCTTGGCCAGCTCAAACGTGGTGCCCGGCTGCTCGGCACGGAAACCGCCCACGCCCGGCACCGGCGAGCGCTCGCTGGCCCAGCCGCTGGTGGCGTTATACGGATGCGCGGCGTCTTCGGTCAGCAACTTGACCGGCTCGGTGCCGTCCTTGGTTTGCGGGAACTGTAACAGCTCGGCGTCGAGCACGCTGCGGCCGTCCAGCTTCAGGCGCAGCACGTCCGAGGTCAGGGTGATTGCCGGCGCGGCACCTGCCGCCACGGGCGTGGCCGTGGCCGTGGTGGTGCTGGTCCCAGGCACCGCGGCAGGGCTGCCGGCTTGCGGAATCGCCTGTGCCGACGGCACGTTCGCCGCGGGGGCCGCGGCGTCCGGATCGCGCGCCGCCGGGACCGCCTGCGAGGCGATCGGCGTCGGCGCATTGGCGGCCGCCTTGTCCTTGCCCCACTCCATCCACAGCAGTGCCGCGACCATCAGCCAGGCAAAAATCAGGAAAACACGGGTCTGGTTCATCGGGCAGCAACTCGCTCAGTCGGAACGGGGGTCCGGCTCTGTCGGGGAAAGGGAGGATGGGCGCGGTGCCCTGGCGGGCGGCATTGTGCCGGGCGCGGCAGGCAGGGGCAATGCGCCGGCACGGCGCAGCAGACGCACGAAGGCGTCGCGGATCTGTGGATTGGTCGCTTTGGCGGCCGCCGAACGGGCCACGATGACGTAGTCACCGCCGGCAAGCTCCGGCAGCAGGTGGCGCATGGCATCGCGCAGCACCCGCTTGATGCGGTTGCGCCCCACCGCACGCGTATCGACCTTGCGCGACACCGCCATGCCCAGGCGCGGCGGCGTCTCGCCACTGCGCCAGTGCAGGCTCAGCAACGGGTCCGAGGTGCGGCGCGCGGTATCGAAGACGACCGTATATTGCGCACGCGTACGAACCCGCGCAGAGCGAGGAAATCGCCTGCACGGGTTCGATGCGTTCACTGAAGGGATTGCCTCGGCCGCAGGGAGCGGCGCGGCAATCAAGCGCTCAGGCGCTTGCGGCCCTTGGCGCGGCGGCGAGCCAGGATCTTGCGGCCGTCGGCGGTTGCCATACGTGCGCGGAAGCCATGGTCGCGTGCTCGCTTCAGGTTGCTGGGTTGGAAAGTACGCTTGGTGGCCATGGGGCCCTCTGCATGGATGGAGACGAATAGAACCGGAAATTCTATAGGAGCTGTTGGGGCCGGGTCAACTCCCTGCTGGCTTTACCGCAAGTGACGGTGTGCATGGCCTGTGGATGGACCTGTGAATAACCCTGGGAAAACCCTGCCCCGGGTGCTAGTCTGGTCCATCCTCTTTTCACGACCGGGCTGCGAGCACGGCGCTTTTCTGCGCGCCGCAGCCAGCAACAGATGATCACACTTTGATGGATGCTTGGCCCCGCTGTCTGGAACGTCTCGAAGCTGAATTCCCGCCCGAAGATGTCCACACCTGGTTGAAACCCCTGCAGGCCGAAGATCGCGGCGACAGCATCGTGCTGTACGCGCCGAACGCCTTCATTGTCGAGCAGGTTCGCGAGCGATACCTGCCGCGCATCCGCGAGTTGCTGGCGTATTTCGCCGGCAATGGCGAGGTGGCGCTGGCGGTCGGCTCCCGTCCGCGTGCGCCGGAGCCGCTGCCGGCACCGCAAGCCGTCGCCAGTGCGCCGGCGGCCGCGCCGATCGTGCCCTTCGCCGGCAACCTGGATTCGCATTACACCTTTGCCAACTTCGTGGAAGGCCGCAGCAACCAGCTCGGTCTGGCCGCGGCGATCCAGGCCGCACAGAAGCCTGGCGACCGGGCGCACAACCCGTTGCTGCTGTACGGCAGCACCGGGCTGGGCAAGACCCACCTGATGTTCGCGGCCGGCAACGCGCTGCGCCAGGCCAATCCGGCCGCCAAGGTGATGTACCTGCGCTCGGAACAGTTCTTCAGCGCGATGATCCGCGCGTTGCAGGACAAGGCAATGGACCAGTTCAAGCGCCAGTTCCAGCAGATCGATGCGCTGCTGATCGACGACATCCAGTTTTTTGCCGGCAAGGACCGCACGCAGGAGGAGTTTTTCCACACCTTCAACGCGCTGTTCGACGGCCGCCAGCAGATCATCCTGACCTGCGACCGCTATCCGCGCGAAGTCGAGGGCCTGGAGCCGCGGTTGAAGTCGCGCCTGGCCTGGGGCCTGTCGGTAGCGATCGACCCGCCGGATTTCGAGACCCGTGCGGCGATCGTGCTGGCCAAGGCGCGCGAACGCGGCGCCGAGATTCCCGACGACGTGGCGTTTCTGATCGCCAAGAAGATGCGCTCGAACGTGCGCGACCTGGAAGGGGCGCTCAACACGTTGGTGGCCCGCGCCAACTTCACTGGCCGCTCGATCACTGTGGAGTTTGCGCAGGAGACGCTGCGTGACCTGTTGCGTGCGCAGCAGCAGGCGATCGGCATTCCCAACATCCAGAAGACCGTGGCCGACTACTACGGCCTGCAGATGAAGGACCTGCTTTCCAAGCGCCGCACCCGCTCATTGGCGCGCCCGCGCCAGGTGGCGATGGCGCTCGCCAAGGAGTTGACTGAGCACAGCCTTCCCGAGATCGGCGATGCGTTTGCCGGCCGCGACCACACCACCGTGCTGCACGCCTGCCGGCAGATCCGCACGCTGATGGAGGCCGACGGCAAGCTGCGCGAGGACTGGGAAAAGCTGATTCGCAAGCTCAGCGAGTGAGCGTTCGGCGCCCTTCTCGCCCGGCTTGGAAAAAAGCGTGGATGAGTTGGGGCCAAATGCGGGAGAATCTGTGGATAAATGCGACTGCAGCGTTGAGGCGAAAACTATCCACAGGTTTTCCCGCCGCTCCAGGGGCACTAGTCCATAGACTTTCAAGCTCAAAAATGTCTTTGGAAACAATACGTTAGTGTGGTTGTCCGCCGAAAACGGCCCTACCATCACCACCAAGCTTTTGATTTATTCCACATCTTTAAAGCATAGGGGCACGGAACCACATGCGTTTCACACTGCAGCGCGAAGCCTTCCTCAAGCCGTTGGCCCAGGTGGTCAATGTCGTCGAACGGCGTCAGACATTGCCGGTACTGGCGAACTTGCTGGTGCAGGTGAACAACGGCCAGCTGTCGCTGACGGGGACCGACCTGGAAGTCGAAATGATCTCGCGCACCATGGTCGAGGACGCCCAGGACGGCGAAACCACGATCCCGGCGCGCAAGCTGTTCGACATCCTGCGGGCCCTGCCTGACGGCAGCCGCGTCACCGTCTCGCAGACCGGAGACAAGGTTACGGTGCAGGCCGGGCGCAGCCGCTTTACGCTCGCCACGCTACCGGCCAACGACTTCCCGTCGGTGGACGAAGTCGAGGCCACCGAGCGTGTGGCGGTGCCGGAAGCCGGGCTGAAGGAGCTGATGGAGCGCACGGCGTTCGCGATGGCCCAGCAGGACGTGCGTTATTACCTCAACGGCCTGCTGTTCGACCTGCGCGATGGCCTGCTGCGCTGCGTGGCGACCGACGGTCACCGCCTGGCACTGTGCGAGACCGAGCTGGAAAAGTCCGGTAGCGCGAAGCGCCAGATCATCGTGCCGCGCAAGGGCGTGACCGAGCTGCTGCGGTTGCTGGAGGCGGCTGATCGCGATGTCGAGCTGGAACTGGGCCGTAGCCATATCCGCGTCAAGCGCGGCGATGTCACCTTCACCTCGAAGCTGATCGACGGCCGTTTTCCGGATTACGAGGCGGTGATTCCGATTGGCGCAGACCGTGAGGTCAAGGTGGACCGCGAGGCGCTGCGTGCGTCACTGCAGCGTGCGGCGATTCTGTCGAACGAAAAGTACCGCGGCGTTCGCGTCGAAGTATCGCCGGGCCAGCTGAAAATCAGCGCGCACAACCCGGAGCAGGAAGAAGCGCAGGAAGAGATCGAGGCCGATACCAAGGTCGATGATCTGGCCATCGGCTTCAACGTGAACTATCTGCTGGACGCGCTCTCTGCACTGCGCGACGAGCATGTGGTGATCCAGCTGCGCGATGCCAATTCGTCGGCGCTGGTGCGTGAGGCTAGCAGCGAGAAGTCCCGCCACGTCGTGATGCCGTTGCGTCTCTGACGCTGCGTTCCACGTGGAACACGAAGGGGCCCGGCTTACGCCGGGCTTTTTTGTGGGCCAAGGGAAATTGAGACAAGGGGCTCGCTGCCATCGACGTGCCTGCCGGCGTACTCGGTGTTTCTCGAGCCAATGTGCCTTGGTTGCGGTCTGAGATGTCGTGAACGACCGTTGCTGCGAAGTCATGCGGATTGGCTGGGCAGCGAGCTTCCGCGCACGCAGGATCGACTGATGACTGGTGTCCCGTGTTACGTGGCAATGGGGGGATATCGCGGGCTTGCTCTTGGCTGGCTCTGAAGACGCAAGAGCCATCACGAGCAATCAGGGAAGCGATTATCTGCTCTCTTCCAATCACGGCTCGAAAGCACTCGTGGTCTCCTGGCTAGAACACGGCGGCTATCGGCACACGCTCTCTGCCTCGGGTCGGCCTGCTCCGTAGAAACCTGAGATCGTCACTTGGTGAGGGAACACCACAAACAAATGGAACCAGGGAGCGAAAAAAGACTAGGTCTTCTGCAAAAGAGTTTCGTGCGATTAGAGCACGGCTTCGGAAGTCACTTTGAGTTATGCACAACGCTCAAAGCTTTTAAATCTAGATAAATCTTAAAGGCTTGGTGTTGATGGTAGGGCCAGATTTCGCCGAAAAGTAGGTTAAGCATCTGTTTTTAAACACTTTTGTGGCCTTGAAACCCTGTGTCTAGATCCGCTCAAACGCCCTGAGTACCTGTGGATAAGCGAAACGGCCGCCATGGGCATTGAAACTGTCCACAACTTGTCCCCAGTTTGTCGCCGCGTGACGGAAACGTTTGCCGCAGCATGTCCACTGCCGATCACGTATGCTCCGCCCCGTCCGATGCCGGACTTCAAGGCCAAGCAGACCGATCGATGCATGTAGCGCGGTTGTCCATCCATCGACTTCGTCGCTTCGAAGCAGTCGAGTTTCATCCAGCCAGCACGTTGAATCTATTGACCGGCGACAACGGTGCCGGCAAGACCAGCGTGCTTGAAGCCCTGCATGTCATGGCCTACGGGCGCAGCTTTCGTGGCCGGGTGCGGGACGGGTTGATCCGCCAGGGTGGGCAGGATCTGGAAATCTTCGTCGAATGGCGCGAACGTGCGGGCGATAGCACCGAGCGCACACGCCGTGCCGGCCTGCGGCACAGCGGGCAGGAATGGACCGGCCGCCTGGATGGCGAAGACGTCGCCCAACTCGGGTCGCTGTGTGCCGCACTTGCGGTGGTGACTTTCGAGCCTGGCAGCCATGTGCTGATCAGCGGTGGCGGCGAACCACGGCGGCGTTTCCTGGATTGGGGCTTGTTCCACGTGGAACCTGACTTTCTGGCGCTGTGGCGTCGGTACGCGCGCGCACTCAAGCAGCGCAACGCCTTACTCAAACAGGGCGCACAGCCGCGGATGCTGGATGCCTGGGATCACGAACTGGCCGAATCTGGCGAAACCCTCACCTCTCGGCGCCTGCAGTACCTTGAGCGGCTGAAGGAACGCCTGATCCCGGTCGCAACGGCCATTGCCCCCTCGCTTGGCCTGTCTGCACTGACGTTCGCACCCGGCTGGCGCCGCCACGAGGTTTCGTTGGCGGATGCCCTGCTGCTCGCCCGCGAACGCGACCGCCAGAACGGCTACTCCTCGCAGGGCCCGCACCGCGCCGACTGGGCGCCGTTGTTCGACGCTCTGCCCGGCAAGGACGCGCTCTCACGGGGGCAGGCCAAGCTTACGGCGCTGGCCTGCCTGCTCGCCCAGGCGGAGGATTTCGCCCATGAGCGTGGCGAGTGGCCCATCATGGCGCTGGATGATCTGGGTTCCGAGTTGGACCGTCATCATCAAGCCCGGGTGATCCAGCGCTTGGCCAGCGCGCCGGCGCAGGTGCTGATTACCGCAACTGAACTTCCCCCCGGACTTGCCGACGCCGGTAAGACCCTTCACCGGTTCCACGTGGAACACGGTCAGCTGGTGCCCACGGCCGGCGCCGACTGATCCGCCGCGGCTGGCATGAGCCGGCTGGTATAATTGCCGCGCTATCCCCCTTTTCCCACGCGCGATACGGCTTCCGCCGTCCTCGTGCGTGTTGTGGAGCCAACGGCACGCGCATGACCGACGAACAAACCACACCGCCAACACCCAACGGCACCTACGACTCCAGCAAGATCACCGTGCTGCGTGGCCTCGAAGCCGTCCGCAAGCGCCCCGGCATGTACATCGGCGATGTGCACGACGGCACCGGCCTGCACCACATGGTGTTCGAGGTGGTCGACAACTCGGTCGACGAGGCCCTGGCGGGCCACGCAGATGACATCGTGGTCAAGATCCACGTGGATGGCTCGGTAGCGGTGTCGGACAACGGCCGCGGCGTTCCGGTGGACATCCACAAGGAAGAAGGCGTCTCCGCAGCCGAGGTGATCCTCACCGTGCTGCACGCCGGCGGCAAGTTCGACGACAACAGCTACAAAGTGTCCGGCGGCCTGCACGGCGTGGGCGTCTCGGTGGTCAACGCGCTGTCCGAACACCTGTGGCTGGATATCTGGCGCGACGGCTTCCACTACCAGCAGGAATATGCGCTGGGCGAGCCGCAGTACCCGCTCAAGCAGCTGGAAGCCTCGACCAAGCGCGGCACCACGCTGCGCTTCAAGCCGGCCGTGGAGATCTTCAGCGACGTCGAGTTCCATTACGACATCCTGGCGCGCCGCCTGCGCGAGCTCTCGTTCCTCAATTCCGGCGTCAAGATTGCGCTGATCGACGAGCGCGGCGAAGGCCGGCGCGACGATTTCCACTACGAAGGCGGCATCCGCAGCTTCGTGGAGCATCTGGCCCAACTCAAGACTCCGCTGCACCCGAACGTGATCTCGGTGACTGGCGAGCACAACGGCATCGTGGTGGACGTGGCCCTGCAATGGACCGACGCCTACCAGGAAACCATGTACTGCTTCACCAATAACATCCCGCAGAAGGATGGCGGCACGCATCTGGCCGGCTTCCGCGGCGCGTTGACGCGCGTGCTGAGCAACTATATCGAGCAGAACGGCATCGCCAAGCAGGCAAAGATCACCCTGACCGGCGACGACATGCGCGAAGGCATGATCGCGGTGCTGTCGGTGAAAGTGCCCGACCCCAGCTTCTCCTCGCAGACCAAGGAGAAACTGGTCAGCTCGGACGTGCGCCCGGCGGTGGAAAATGCCTTCGGTGCGCGCCTGCAGGAATTCCTGCAGGAAAACCCGAACGAAGCCAAGGCCATCACCGGCAAGATCGTCGATGCCGCCCGGGCCCGTGAAGCTGCCCGCAAGGCACGCGATCTGACCCGCCGCAAGGGCGCGCTGGATATCGCCGGCCTGCCGGGCAAGCTGGCCGATTGCCAGGAAAAGGATCCGGCACTGTCCGAGCTGTTCATCGTCGAGGGTGACTCGGCAGGTGGCTCGGCCAAGCAGGGCCGCAACCGCAAGAACCAGGCGGTGCTGCCGCTGCGCGGCAAGATCCTCAACGTCGAACGCGCGCGCTTCGATCGCATGCTGGCCTCCGACCAGGTGGGCACGCTGATCACCGCGCTGGGCACCGGCATCGGCCGCGACGAGTACAACCCGGACAAGCTGCGCTACCACCGCATCATCCTGATGACCGACGCCGACGTGGACGGCTCGCACATCCGCACGCTGCTGCTCACGTTCTTCTACCGGCAGATGCCGGAGCTGATCGAACGCGGTTACATCTACATCGGCCTGCCGCCGTTGTACAAGCTCAAGCAGGGCAAGAGCGAGCTGTATCTCAAGGACGATGCCGCGCTCAACGCCTACCTGGCCAGCAGCGCGGTCGAAGGTGCAGCGCTGATCCCGGCCAGCGACGAGCCGCCGATCACCGGCGAGGCGCTGGAAAAACTGCTGCTGTTGTTCGCTGGCGCCAAGGAGGCCATTGCCCGTAACGCCCACCGCTACGACCCGGCGCTGTTGACCGCGTTGATCGATCTGCCGCCGCTGGACGTGGTGCAGCTGCAGGCCGAAGGCGACGTGCATCCCACGCTGGATGCGCTGCAGGCAGTGCTCAACCGCGGCACCCTGGGCACGGCGCGCTATCACCTGCGCTTCGATCCGGCCACCGACAGTGCCGCCGCCTCGCTGGTGTCGGTGCGCAAGCACATGGGCGAGGAATTCACCCAGGTGCTGCCGATGGGCGCGTTCGAAAGTGGCGAGCTGCGTCCGCTGCGCGAGGTTGCGCTGGCCCTGCATGGCTTGGTGCGCGAAGGCGCGCAGATCCTGCGTGGCAACAAGAGCCACCCGATCACCAGCTTTGCGCAGGCGCAAGCCTGGCTGCTGGAAGAGGCCAAACGGGGCCGCCAGGTGCAGCGCTTCAAGGGCCTGGGCGAAATGAACGCCGAGCAGTTGTGGGAAACCACGGTCAATCCGGACACGCGGCGCCTGCTGCAGGTGCGCATTGAAGACGCCGTGGCGGCCGACCAGATCTTCAGCACCTTGATGGGCGATGTGGTGGAACCGCGCCGCGACTTCATCGAGGACAACGCGCTGAAGGTTTCCAACCTGGATATCTGATCCGCCGCCTGCACCGCCGCATCGCCACGCGCGATGTGGCGGTGTGCGCCGCCCTGCAGGGATGACGATGAGCGCAGTTCTTCCGCCTTCCCCGGCGCCGGTTTCGGTGCCCGGTCCACCGACACTGCGGTCCGCTGTGCTCGGTTTCTGCATCGATCTGCTGATCGCCATTGGCCTGTTGCTGCTGTTGAGCGTGGCCGGCTTTGCGGTGTGGGGCTTTCTGCGCAGCATGGGCGAGGTGCAGGCCGTGCGTGCGCAGGGCGGCAGCCCCTCCCCGGCCGCGATCATGGCCGCCATCGGCCAACCGGGCGTCATGGTGCAGCTGCTGATCGCGCTGGTCAGCACCGCGACTCCGGCGGTGCTGCTGTACGTCTGGCGTCGCCGTGCCACGCCCGCCGAACAGGCCACGTCGCGTGCCGCAATCCGGCGCCGGTCGACCTGGGGCTGGATCGCCGCCGTGGCCGCCGGCGTGTTCATGCTCAGCAATCTGGTCAGCGTTCTGGCCTCGGCACTGGGCATCAAGCCGGTGCCGACCAACCTGCCGCTGATGGAAGAAGCCATCAAGCAATGGCCGCTGGCGCTGGTGGTGTTTGCGGTCGCCATTGCGCCGGCCTACGAAGAACTGCTGTTCCGGCGCGTGTTGTTCGGGCGTCTGCTGGCGGCCGGGCGGCCGTGGCTGGGCGTGGTGCTCAGCAGCCTGACCTTCGCCCTGGTGCACGAGGTGCCCGGCATCAGCGGCAATGGCGTGGTTGCCATTGCCCAACTGTGGCTGGTCTACGGCGGCATGGGCGCGGCGTTTGCATGGCTGTATTGGCGCACCGGCACGCTGTGGGCGCCGATCCTGGCGCATGGGATCAACAACGCGACCGCCTTGGCAGCCCTGTACTTTTTCGGTCTCGGCTGACCCGCTTGACGAAAAGTTAAGACGACCCTGCCAAAATGCCCCCAGGGTTCAAGGGGGATTGAATGAAAGCCAGGTTGTTGATCGTTGTTGCCGTCCTCGCGTTGACGGCGTGCGCCACCACTACTTCGCCAACCGGCCGCCGTCAGGTGGTAGGCGGCGTGACGCAAGACCAGCTCGACAAGCTTGGCGCGGAATCCTTCGCGCAGACCAAGGCCAAGGAAAAAGTCAGCACCGACGGCAAGCAAAACGCTTACGTGCAGTGCGTGGTCAACGCCCTGGTCGCGCAGTTGCCGCCACAATGGCGCGAAACCCGTTGGGAGACCGCGCTGTTTGTCGACGACGAAGCCAATGCCTTCGCCCTGCCCGGTGGCAAGGTCGGTGTGAATACCGGCATCTTCACCGTGGCCAAGACCCAGGATCAGCTGGCCGCCGTGCTCGGGCATGAAATCGGGCACGTGATCTCGCGCCACCACGAAGAACGCATCACCCGCCAGCTCGGCGCCCAGACCGGCCTGGGCATCATCGGCGCGCTGGCCGGCGCGGCCTATGGCGATGGCGCCGCCAGTGCGGTGAACCAGGTAGGCGGCATGACCGCGCAAACCGTCTTCCTGTTGCCTGGCTCACGCACCCAGGAAAGCGAGGCCGACGTGGTCGGCCAGCGCCTGATGGCGCAAGCCGGCTTCGACCCGGCCCAGGCGGTGAGCCTGTGGCAGAACATGATGGCCGCCAGCGGCAACCGTCAGCCGCAGTGGTTGTCCACACATCCGGACCCGGCCAACCGCATCCGTGAGTTGCAGGCCGACGTCAATGCCCTGCAACCGGTGTATCAGCAGGCCCGACAGGACGGTCGAGTGCCCCGTTGTGGGTAATCGCGCCGATGCTGCACCACAGCACGGAAACCGTTTTCGGGAACTGAGACTTTCTGCTAAGTTTGCCGGCTCAGAATTTTCGTACAGCTTCCATTCCGCTTTTCGTACCGCCCAACGGCGGCTCGTCCGAGGTGAATCATGAAACTGCTCAACCGCAAGCACGCCCTGTTGTCCCTGATCATCGCCGCATCGCTGGGCGGGGCTGTCGTTACCGATGCGGTCGCGCAGTCGGACCGCTCGACCGAGCGGGCCAACCGCAAGTCCAAGAACAGCGGCAAGGCCGAAGAGCTGTACCCGCAATCCACCCGCACCGCGCCGACCATCAAGCCGTCGTCCAAGCTGGGCAGCAAGCTGCAGAAGCTGATCGAAACCTTCAACAAGGGCGAGGATTTCCCTGCGGTGCGGGCACAGGCCGACGAGATCCTGGCCAACAGCGCTGCCAACGAGGCCGACAAGGCGCTGGCCGGCCAGCTGGCCGCCCAGGCGGCGTACAACATGGACGACACCGCCGCTGCCAAGACCTATCTGCAGCAGGCCATCGCACTGAACGCGCTGGACAACAACGGCCAGTTCCAGTCGATGCTGATGCTGGCGCAGCTGCAGTTGCAGGATGACCAGCAGGCCGAAGGTCTGGCCACGCTGGACAAGTACCTGGACGAGAGCAAGTCGCAGCGCCCGGAAGATCTGATCCTCAAGGGCCAGGCGCTGTACCAGGCCGAGCGCTACAAGGAAGCCATTCCGGTGCTCAAGCAGGCCATCGCCGCCTCGCCCGAACCCAAGGACACGTGGAACCAGCTGCTGATGGCGTCCTACGCCGAAGCCGGCCAGACCGGTGAAGCCGTGGCCGCCGCCGAAGCGCTGGCCGCCAAGACGCCCAACGACAAGAAGGCCCAGCTCAATCTGGCCAGCATGTACATGCAGGCCGACCAGATGGACAAGGCGGCCGGGGTGATGGACAAGCTGCGCGCCTCCGGTCAGCTGACCGAAGAGAAGGAATACAAGCAGCTGTACTCGATCTACGCCAACACCGAGAACAAGGAAAAGGACGTCATCGCCGTCATCACCGAGGGCATGCAGAAGGGCATTCTCAAGCCTGACTACCAGACCTACCTCGCGTTGGCGCAGTCGTACTACTACAGCGAAGACGTGCCGAAGGCGATCGAGAATTGGCAGAAGGCCGCCCCCCTCTCCAAGGACGGCGAGACCTATCTGAATCTGGCCAAGGTGCTGCATTCGGAAGGACGCATCCCCGAGGCCAAGCAGGCCGCACAGCAGGCGATCGCCAAGGGTGTTAAAAAACCCGAAGACGCCAAGAAGATCATCAATCTGAAGTAAAAAAAGAAAATAAACCCCCGAAATCCCTGTGTTTTTAGTGGTTACAGGACTCGGGATTGGTATAAGCTTGGGAGTTCCTGCGGTGTCAAAGCCGTCCGAAAACCTGGGGATCATCACAGTGATCCGGGCCCCCACTGAAAGAGCCATTGGCGCATGACGGAACAACTCGTTATCCACAGGCATGACTATGATGCCGGGAACCAGGGTCTGAGCTGGGCCCGCATTATCGGCATTGCTTTCGTAATTGCCCTGCACCTTACTGCATTGATGATGCTGCTGATCCCTGCAGTCGCGCCGAAGGCTCCGGCCGAGAAGGAGCGCACCACCATGGTCACCTTGGTGGATGCACCGCCTCCTCCCCCGCCGCCGCCGCCGCCGCCGCCGCCGGAAGACAAGCCGCCACCGCCGGTCAAGAATCTGTCGCCGCCGAAGCCGTCACCGGTTCCGCCGCCGCCGGAAGCTCCGGTGGTCGACGTTCCCGAACCGCGTCCGAGCGATATCGTCACGCCGCCGAGCCCGCCAGCTCCGCCGGCTCCACCGAGTGACATCGGTGCCAGCGTCGATATCTCGTCCAAGAACATGAACCCACCGAAGTACCCGCCGGCCGCGTTCCGTGCCGGTGTCCAAGGTGAGGTCATCCTGATCGTGGATGTGGATGCCAACGGCAACGTGACCAATGTGTCGGTCGAAAAGTCCAGCCGCAACCGCGACCTTGACCGTGCCGCGATGGACGCAGCACGCAAGTGGAAGTTCAACGCCTCCACTGTCAATGGGCAGAAAGCCGCCGGCCGCGTCCGCGTCCCGGTCAACTTTGCTCTGAACTGATCCACGGGCCGGCTGCGGCCGGCCCAGGATCCTGTCTTCCTTTCGCTCCACCCTTCATCACCACACACAACAAAGGTAAGCGTCATGCTGCAGGAATTCGTTATCGCCGCCGCTGCAGGGGGCTCCAATCCGTCGGCCGCTCTTTCGCAGATGGGCTTTGAGCACCTGATCACCGAAATGACTTCCAGCCCCGGCGACTTCGCCGTGTCCTGGGTCGTTCTGATCACCCTGATCGCCATGTCCGCTGCCTCCTGGTACTGGACTGTCATCAACATCTTCCGCGCCACCCGTCTGAAGAGCGCGGCTGACCGCGTCACCACAGCGTTCTGGGATGCCCCGAATGCACAGGACGCCATCCGCGCCATGGAAGAGCAGCCGGCTTCCGAGCCGTTCTCCAAGATCGCACTGGATGCAGCCCAGGCTGCTGCGCACCACCAGCGTGCCGAAGGCAGCACCGGCGGTATGGGCGAGAGCCTGAGCCGTTCGGAGTTCGTCGACCGCGCCCTGCGTCAGGCCGTGACCCGCGAAAGCACCAAGCTGCAGTCGGGCATGACCCTGCTGGCGACCGTCGGTGCAACCGCGCCGTTCGTCGGTCTGCTCGGTACCGTGTGGGGCATCTACGGCGCGCTGATCAAGATCGGTGCAACCGGTTCGGCCTCCATCGACGCCGTTGCCGGCCCGGTGGGTGAAGCGCTGATCATGACCGCGATCGGTCTGTTCGTCGCAATCCCGGCCGTGTTCGCGTTCAACTTCTTCTCCAAGGTCAACAGCTCGGTGATCGCCAAGTTCGACACCTTTGCCCACGACCTGCACGACTTCTTCGCCACCGGTTCGCGCGTTCGCTAATCCGGTAGTAAAGAACGCCTTCGCAACGATTTAGACGGAGCCCGTTATGGCCTTCAGTAGTGGAAACAGCGGCGGCCCGATGGCCGACATCAATGTGACGCCCCTCGTGGACGTCATGTTGGTGCTGCTGATCATCTTCATCATTACGGCACCGCTGATGTCCCACAAGGTCAAGGTGGAGCTGCCAGAGGCCAACTTGATCCAGAAGGAGGATGCGGAGAAGCGCGCCGCACCGATCACCCTGGCCGTCAAGGAAGACGGGTCGCTGTACTGGAACGACGAGCCGATCTCCAAGGAAGCCCTGGAGTCGCGCCTGTCCACCGCCGCACAGCAGACCCCGCAACCGCCGCTCAACCTGCGCGGCGACCGCACCACCAAGATGCGTACGATCAACGAGATCACCAAGATCGCGCAGGGTCAGGGCATGTTGGACGTCGGCTTCGTTGCAACCAAAGAGAAGGGGCAGTAAGCCATGGCATTCAGTACCGGTGGAAACCGCGGCCCAATGGCCGACATCAACGTCACGCCCCTCGTGGACGTGATGTTGGTGCTGCTGATCATCTTCATCGTGACCGCGCCGATCATGACCTACCCGATCGCCGTGGATCTGCCGCAGCGGGTGCTCAACCCGCCACCGCAGACGACCGAACCGCCGCCGCCGATCGAATTGCGGATCGACGCCAGCAACCAGGTGTTCTGGAACAACAGCCCGACCCCGGTCGCGCAGTTGCAGCAGAAGATGGAAGAAGTGGTGCAGGCCGATCCGACCAATCAGCCGGAGCTGCGCATCGATGCCAACGAGGATGCTGAGTACGAGGTGATGGCCAAGGTCCTCGCCGCGGCAAAGAACTCGCAGATGAAGAAAATCGGCTTCATGCAGTAAGACATCGCACGACCGCAACACAACAGTCATGACGCGACTGCAAACGCCACCGGAAACGGTGGCGTTTTTTTGTGTGCGGTGATGACGCAAGGGTGCTGCGCATACGCGTTCGATGCTGCCGACCAAATAGTGGATGCAATCGATGCGTTGTTGTTGATCCACGTGTGCGGATGGCAGCGGTGCGATGTTGAAACGGCCTCGCTGATGAAGAGTTGATTGGCAGTCACTAGCACGTCGCTGACGTTCTGCAGGTACATCGGTGCCAGTGATCCGGGCCATACTCAAGGCATCTGCGCTGCGTACCTATCAAGCCAGTCTTGAGAAAAGGCGTGGGTTGCGATGCGTTGGCAAGCAATCGCACTAGCTGCAGATCGCTTCTATCGCATCGCATCGAACGCGATGCCTATCGCCGAGATGCATACAGAGATGCGCTAAGTAGTGCCGCGCACACGCAACGAGCTTGTGACGCGTTCTTGCGATTTCCGTGACAAACCAAACAGCTGACACGTGCATTCGAACGTGTGTGCAGTGGCTTGATGGGATGCCTTGATGAGATGACATGCAGAGCGACGTTCGCATGAGATCGACGAACGCTCACACATGCAAACCTGACGTGCATGTCTGCACATTCCGGTCCACGTCTCATCGTCATTCGTCTTGGGTATCCCTTCTCCCGAAGTGCGGAGCATGCAGTTTCGTTAGAACCTGATTCCGCCCAACACGCGCCACTCACTGGCGCCGGCCGTGGCAACACCCAAGCAGCAAGCGCCATCCAATGGGTAAGTAGTGAAGCGATGGACGACATGCCGAGCGGCATTCGTATGCGATCTGCGGACGCTCATACATTCAAACCTGACATCCATCTAGAAACGCACTTCCACTCCACCCAAACGCATCCGCCTTTCGGGCAACCTCTTCTTGAACATCGAATCTGATGTCTAGTCGGCGCTGAGTCCATCAATGCTGGCAACATCGTGTTGCCGCCTCCAAAAGCTCATGGCCATTTCGAGTACGGAGAGGCACGGGCTGAGTGGGTTACGAAAGTGCTTGGACGAAGCGCGATTGCACGCATCGCAAGCTCGACTGCGCGGCCGATGCGCATGACGGACGCGCAGCTGCATGTTGCGTGGACTGCGCGCGGCTCGCTAAATCCCGTGCCTAGGCGGCTGTGGTTGCGCCGTTAGCTATGATCGCCAGGTAGGCGCGCACGGTCGGTTCCAGGCCCTGATACAGCGCCTCGCCGATCAAGGCGTGGCCGATCGAGACCTCCAGGACGCCGGGAACGCCGGCCAGAAAATCGGCCAGGTTGTGCTGAGACAGATCGTGGCCGGCATTGATCCCCAGGCCGGCCGCGTGGGCACGCCTGGCGGCACCGGCGAACAGGGCCAGAGACGGTTGCGCTTGGCCGTGTTGATGGGCCTCGGCATACGGGCCGGTGTACAGCTCAATGCGATCGGCACCCAGCGCGGCCGCCTGCGCAATCTCCGGATTACCGGCATCCACGAACAGGCTCACGCGGCAGCTGAGAGCCTTGAAGGCGGCAATCAACGGCGCTAGCCGCGCGCCATCGCGGGCGAAGTCCACGCCATGGTCGGATGTGAGTTGGCCGTCGCCATCCGGCACCAGGGTGACCTGTTGCGGCCGCGTGGCCTGGCAGAGTTCCAGCAAGCCCGGATAGCCCGCGCGCGGCGGGGCGAACGGATTGCCTTCGATGTTGAATTCCACACCGTGCGTGCGCGTCAGTGTGCTGAGCGCAGACACGTCGTCAGCGCGGATATGCCGTTGGTCCGGGCGCGGATGCACGGTGATGCCCTGGGCGCCGGCTGCAATGCAGCTGCGCGCGGCCTGCACCACATCCGGGTCCTGACCGCCGCGCGAATTGCGCAGCACCGCGATCTTGTTGACGTTGACGCTGAGGTGAGTGCTCACGCGCTGCTCAGGCCTGCGGCTCGCCGTCGCGCGCGGCAGCCAGTGCAGCGGCCTTGCGGGCGTCGGCCAGTTCGCGCAGCCGGCGCAGTTCGGCTGGGTCGATCATGCTGCCGGTGTCGCGCTGGGTATCGCCCATGCGTGCGGCGAACCAGCCGCGGGTCCACAGCAGCAACAGCAGCAGTGCCACCAGCAGCGACACCACCAGCAACCACACATGCGGCGTGCTGAAGGCCAGTACCAGTGCACCCAGTGCCATAAGCAGAAACAGCCAGTGCATGACGAGCTCCCCGTTGAGTGGCGGCAGTGTAGCGCTGCGCCCGGCGTGGTTCCACGTGGGGCGCGGCGCGGTGGTCAGAGCAGCGGCGACAGCAGCCGCGCGAAGGCTTCCGGCAGGCGCGATCGCCAGAATGGCCGGCGCAGGTTGAAGCGCACTTCCTGTGCCTGGGCCATGTCGGTGCCGATCATGCCGGCGAGCTCGGCGGCCACCGCCTGGTCGCGGAACAGCATCGACAGCTCGAAGTTCAGCCGGAAGCTGCGGCTATCGAAATTGGCGCTGCCAACGATGCAGACATCGTCGTCGGCGATCAGCGCCTTGGTGTGCAACATGCGCGGGCCGTACTCGTAGATGCGCACGCCGGCCTCCAGCAATTCATCGAAATACGAACGCGCGGCATAGGTGACCAGGCGCGAGTCGCTGACGCGCGGAATCAGCAGGCGCACGTCCAGCCCACCCAGCGCCGCAGAGGTGAGCGCCATGCGCGCGGCCTCGCCCGGCACGAAGTACGGCGTGACCAGCCAGACCCGATGCCTGGCTTCATGGATGGCGGCCACCATGAGCCGGTGGATCGCTTCCCAGGACGAATCCGGGCCGGACACCAGCACCTGCGCATCGATGCTGCCCTGCTTGCGGGTGGGCACATCCTCCGGCCACAGCTGCTGGCCATGGAAGGCGCCCTGGGCCTGGCGGGTGGCGTAGAGCCAGTCCTCCAGGAACACCAGCTGCAGGCTGCGCACCACGTGGCCCTGCAGACGCACATGTAGGTCGCGAAACGCGTCGGGGCGAACCTGTTCGTTCTCTTCGTCGGTGACATTGATGCCGCCGGTGAAGGCGATGCTGCCGTCGATGACGATCAACTTGCGGTGCGTGCGCAGGTTCAACCACGGCCGCTTGAACGGCTTGAGCAGCTGGGTGGGATGGAACCAGGCGGTCTCCACGCCGGCCGCACGCAGCGTGCGCAGGGTGCGCCGGGTCATCGCCGAGGAGCCGACCGCATCCATCAACAGCCGCACCTTGACCCCCGCCCGCGCGCGTTCCATCAAGGCCTCGCAGATCGGCATGCCGCTGCGGTCGGGCTGGAAGATGTAGTACTCCAGGTGGATGTGGTCGCGCGCCTGTGTGATCGCCTCGATGATCGCCGCATAGGTGGACGCGCCATCCACCAGCCACAAGGCTTCTGTCGCGCTGCTTGGGGCCAGGCCGGTGGTGGATTGGGCGATCTTGGCCAGCTCGGTGCAATCGGCATCGGGCGGACACACGCTGCTGTAGCTTTCCATGCCCGAACGCGACCGCCCGCGGCGTAGACGCTGGCGTTTGACCTTCTGCGGGCCCAGCCAGTAGTAGATCAGCAGGCCCAGATACGGCAGCGCGGCCAGCGACAGCACCCAGCTCAGCGTGGCCACCGGCTCGCGCTTCTGCAGGATGATCCAGCTGACGATCCACAGCAGATACAGCACGTAGGCGGCGAAGAGGAGCGCTTTGAGGTGGGGAATGTCGGCCAGCCAATCCCACGCGCCCTGTGCAAGTGCGAGCATGCGCGGATTCTACGGCGCACACGCTGTGCTGCGATGACTGCCGGCTGCTGCCCTGGCGATCCTGGTAGCACATGCACGGGAAAGCTGCGGATTAGGGCTCAATGAGCGAAGGCACGTCTTGTTTTCGGTATGGGGGCTACCGAACGTCGTGCTGCAGTGCCCGTTGCCGAGGCGAGCGCTCTACTCAGACATTGCAGGCAGCACATCGAACACGAAGGCTGAACCTTCATCCGTGCAGCGGGCTGATCCCAGCAGGTGAGACGCGGCCGCCGTAGCATGCCGGCATGGCAAGCGCGATCAAGGGCCGGGGTGCGACCGGCCATCTGCCCGGACGGTTCGAGGTCACCACGCCGCAGGCGGTGGACGATGGCTGGCACGTGGACGACAGCGACGAGTTCGCTGCGCCCACATTGCGCACCCAGGTCACCGATGAGACCGTGCGCAGCATCATCAGCCGCAACCAGTCGCCGGACATCGGGTTCTCGCAGTCGGTCAATCCGTATCGCGGCTGCGAGCATGGCTGCAGCTACTGTTTCGCCCGGCCCTCGCATGCCTACCTCAACCTCTCGCCGGGGCTGGACTTCGAAACGCGGCTGTTCGCCAAGACCAATGCGCCGGAGCTGCTGCGCCGCGAACTGGCGCGGCCCAGTTACGTGCCCAGCCCGATCGCACTGGGCATCAACACCGACGCCTACCAGCCGATCGAGCGCAAGCGCGGGTTGACCCGGCAGTTGATCGAAGTGCTGTGGGAGGCGCGGCACCCGTTCACGCTGATCACCAAGAGCGCCCTGGTCACGCGGGATCTGGATTTGCTGGCCCCGCTGGCGCGCGCGCGCTTGGTCAATGTGCACTTCTCGGTGACCACGCTGGATCCGCATCTGTCGGCCAGGCTGGAACCGCGTGCGTCCGCGCCGCATGCGCGCCTGCGCGCGATGCGCAGCCTGCACGAGGCCGGCGTGCCAGTCGGGGTGATGGCCGCGCCGGTGATCCCGTGGATCAACGATCACGAGCTGGAAGCGATCCTGCAGGCCGCCGCCGATGCCGGCGCCAGCAGTGCCGGTTACGTGCTGCTGCGCCTGCCGCACGAGGTGGCGCCGTTGTTCCGCGAGTGGCTACAGACCCATCACCCGCAGCGCGCCGAGCACGTGATGAGCACCATCGCCCAGCTGCGCGGCGGCAAGGACTACGACAGCACCTTCGGCACACGCATGCGCGGCCAGGGCGTGTACGCAGATCTGCTGGCGCGCCGCTTCGCGCTGGCGCATCGGCGCGCCGGCTTCGACACCCGCCGCGCCCCGCCGTTGGATACCAAACAATTCCGCCGCCCTGCACCGCCGCCCAAACCGGTCAAGGACTCGCCGCAGGGTCAGCTGTTTTAGGGCGGGGAATCGGGAGTGGGGAATCGGGATTCGCAACGGCGATAGCCACCGCAACAGCGCAGGTCTGCTGGTGCGATTCTCCATTGCCGATTCCCTATTCCCCGCCGTAAAGCGCCTGCGCGGACTGAAACAAAATCCAGCTGGTGGCGATGAACTTGTCGCCGCCGACCGGGCGGTTGCCGCGGTGGGTATGGGTGAAGGCGGTGGGGGCGATCAGCAGGCTGCCGGTGCGCGGACGCGCCTTGCGTTGCTGGAACAGGAATTCGGTCTCGCCCTGTTCGAACTCTTCGTTGAGATACAGCGTCCACAGCAAATGGCGGTGCAGGGTCTCGGCGCCGACGTCACGCGGATACAGTTCGCAGTGCCAGTACGGGTAGCCGCCCTGGTCGGCCAGATACCACTGCAGGTTGATGGCGCCCGGGCGCAGGCAGGTGCGCGCCAGGTCGCTCAAGGCCGCATCGCTCATCTGCGCGATGTCCTCGGCGACCAACCGGTGCGGAGTGCCATCGGCGGTGGTGACCTGCAGCATCAAGGGCGAAATCAACGCCTGCGGATACTGCCGCAGGTAGCGGAGCAGGCCCTCGAAGACGGCCTGTTGCAGGCGGTTTTCCACTGCCGCCCAGTCGGCCAGGCCGCTGATGCGCAGATCGCGGCTGTGCTTGAGGTCGGGGAACACGCCGCTGCCGATGCGGCCCGGCTGCAGCTGCTGGCTATCGCGCATGCGTTGCACGATCGCCGCGCAGTCGTCGCGCGAAACGGCGTCGTCGGTGATCTGGATGAAGTCGGGTTGGTCCATACGCAGGACCATAGCAACGTCGTCGCTGTGCTGCACAGCCCTGGGTGGCGGTGCGGCATGCTCACGCACGCGGCGCCTGCGCAGCGTCGATGATCGTCGCGCTGCGCAACGGCGAGGCCAGAACGAGGTCGTGCCATTGGTCGTGGTGTTGATGCCCGCGGCGGCGCACCGCAATCAGCGACCAACATGCAGGCGACGATGCATCACTGGCTGCAACGCGAGGTCGCGCAACTCGCCTGTTCCGTAAAAGCACCATGGCTGTTGCACATGCGCGCAAGGTCGGCGGTGCGGTTGCGCTGCAATAACCTTCGGCCGGGATCTTCGCGCCGACATGGGTAGGCCCTGGATTGTGCATCGCCAAGCTCCCGTGCGTGCCAGTGCGCGCGTCGCTATCTGCCACGCCGTAGCGCGATGTACTGCCGCCACAACCAGAAAAACAGTGCTCGGGCTTTGATCGACTTTTACAGCGCATTCGCAGCCGCGCCTCAATGCGAAACCTCCATTGAGGCGACGCCCTGCGCCTCCGCCAGCTCACAGATGCAGCGTGCCCCGGCGCCTCGAGTCCATGCCATGCAGACACCTGCGCCCAACAAAAAACCCCGCCGAAGCGGGGTTTTTCGTACGTCATGCAGCAGCGGCGATCAGAACTTGTAGTTGATCGATGCGGCCAGCACGTCGCCGTGCACCTTGTAGCTGCCGGCCAGCGCGTTGCCGGTGGCAGTGGTGGTGTCGCTGGTCGGATCGCTGGTGAACAGGTGCGTGTAGCCGAAGTTGTACTCGGCCTGCTGCGACGGACGCCAGCTCAGACCCAGCGACACCCACTTGCGGCTCGCGTCCGGCACGCGCACGTCACGGTGCTCGGCGGTGGTCGGGGTCTGGTCATACGCCACACCGCCACGCAGGGTCAGCGTCTCGCTCATGCGGTAGTCGGCACCGATCGAGGCGAAGGTGGTGTCGCGGTAGGAGAAGTCCAGCACGCTGTTGGGCTGATTGGAGGCGAAGTCCACGGTCACCTGGTCGAACTTGCTCCAGGCGGTGCGGGTGACGTCGGCCATGATCGACCACTGCTCGTTCACGTTGTGGGTGAAGCTGGCGGTGGCGCTGGCGGGCAGGGTCACGGTGGCGCGGCCCTTGGTGTCGATGAAGGTGCCCGGTGCGGCGAAGCCCAGCGCGGCAGCGGCATTGCCCGGTACGGTGAAGTCGGCGTCGCCGTCGGTGATCTTGTGCTCCACTTCCGAGCGGTAGCTGAAGCCGATGTGGGTGTTCTCGTCGATGCTGAACAAGCCGCCGAGGGTGAAGCCCACTTCGGTGCTGTCGCCCTTGATGCGCGAGTAGCCATCGGCGCTGCCCGGCGCGAAGCCCGGTGCGCGACGCGCGGCCAGGATGCTGCCGAAGTCCACCGCGTTGCCCAGGTCGATATCCAGACGCTCGGCGAACACCGAGGCGCCGAACGACACGTAGGGGTTCACGTCGTAGGAGAACGCGACGTTGAACTCGATCGCCTGCAGCTCGGTCTTGGTGCCGTGGTAGCGGCCGGTCCAGTCGCGGTCGTATTCGGTCTTGAAGCCGAACGGCACGGTCAGCGACGTACCCAGGTGCATGTTGTTGTTCTCACCGAACGGCACGTGGAAATACGCTGCCGGGACCGGCGCGATCATGCCCGCGTCGCCGCCGTTACCGCCGGAGATCGGGGCGCCGTTGGCGTAGCTGCCGCCTTCGCCCTGGTACTTGGCCGAGAAGCTGATGGCGCTGACGTCGGCCTGGAACAGGCGGCCGTCCAGCTGGCGCATGCCGGCCGGGTTGTTGGCGATGATCGATGCGTCGTCCGGGGCGCTGCCCGAACCTGCGAAGGCGCGGCCGAGGCCCTTGGCGCTGTTTTCATTCAGCTGGAAGGCGGCACCGTGTGCCTGGCCAACGGCCAGCACGCCGGCAATACCAACGGCCAGCAGGGTGGCGCGGCTGAGAGTGGAAGCGGTAGACATGAGTTGTTGCTCTCCGGAATAAAGACTGCAGTGGTCGGTACAGCGCCCGCGCTCAGTGGCCAACATGGCCCTGGAGCGCGCCGGAGACCCCCCCCCGACATACGACGCCGTACGCAGTATAAACACGACGATTAACCGAACAATAACGAAGTGCGCGTTATCAGCCCGGTCAGGTTAGGGGTGGGTTCAGGACGGTGAACCCGCTATTGTGCCACTCCGATGTTTGTCTCGATCCCCTCCCGCAAGAAATCCGCGCCGCGCTGGGCGGTGCCGCTGCTGTTCGCGGCCGTCTGGCTGGCCTATCTGTGGTCGATCAGCCGCCCGACCGAGGCGCGCAATACGCTGTGGCTGGACTGGGGCGCGCTGTCCAGCGGCGTCTCCAATCTCGGCGACTGGTGGGCCACCTTGCGCGACGGCAGCGTGCTGCGCCTGTTCACTGCGCTGTTCCTGCACGCCGATTGGTCGCACCTGCTGGGCAACCTGGTGTTCCTGCTGATCTTCGGGTTGCCGGCCGAGCGCATCCTCGGGCCCTGGCGGCTGTTGCTGCTGTTCCTGCTGGGCGGCGCGGCCTCCAACCTGGCGGCGATCTTCGCCATCGGCACGCCGGACCGGGTGATCATCGGCGCCTCCGGTGCGGTGTCGGCGTTGATCGGCACCTATCTGGCGCTGTTTCCCGGCGCCAAGCTCGGTGTGGTGCTGCCGCTGGGCGTGTTCCTGGAATTCATTCGCGTGCCGGCGCCATTGTTGATCGGTGCGTGGGCGGTGCTGCAGGTGGTGTTTGCCTATATCGGCCCGGCCTTCGGCATGGTGGCGTGGTCGGCGCACATTGCCGGTTTCGTGTTCGGCATCGTCTATGGGTTGTATGTGCGCGCGGCGATCGCGCGGCGGCTGCGCAAGCGCCACGGGTTCTAGCGCCCTGCCCTGCGCCTATAATCGCCGCATGTCCAAGCCCTTGTACAAAGTCACCTTCCTCAATCACGGCAAGGTGTACGAGCTCTACGCCCAGCACGTCACCGGCAGCCATCTGTGGGGCTTCAACCAGATCAGCGAGCTGGTGTTCGACGTGCATGACGGGTTGGTGGTCGACCCCACCGAAGAGCGCCTGCGCGAAGAGTTCGGCAACACCAAGGTGCTGCACCTGCCGATGCAGAGCATCGTGCGCATCGAGGAAGTGGAAAAGAAGGGGCAGTCGGTGATCCGCGATGCCACCACCGGCGACAAGGTGGTCACCCCGTTCCCGCTGCCGACCAAGCCACGCTGATGCGCATCCTGGTGCCGGACGATTACCAGGGCGCCGTGCGCGCCCTGCCCTGCCTGCAGCGTCTGCAGGGCCATGAAGTGCAGGTGCTGGGCGCGCTGGCCACCGATCCCAACGAATGGGCCGAGCGGCTGGTGGAAGCCGATGCGCTGGTATTGATCCGCGAGCGTACCCGCGTGGACGCCACGTTGCTGCGGCGCCTGCCGCGGTTGAAACTGATCAGCCAGACCGGCCGCATTGGCCCGCATGTGGATGTGGCGGCCTGCACCGAGTTCGGCGTGGCGGTCACCGAGGGCGTGGGCTCGCCGGTCGCGCCGGCCGAGTTGACCTGGGCGTTGATCCTGTCCGCCAGCCGGCGTCTGACCGAGTACCAGCGCGCCCTGCATCAAGGCCGCTGGCAGGCGCTGGGCGATTCCGCGTTGGGGCGCACCTTGCATGGGCGCACGCTGGGCATCTGGAGCTATGGCCGCATCGGCCAACGCGTGGCCGGATTCGGGCGGGCATTTGGGATGCAGGTGTTGGTGTGGGGCGGTGAAGCGTCGTGCGCGCAGGCGGCGCGCGATGGCTATGCAATCGCCGACAGCCGCGAGGCCTTGTTCGAACGTAGCGATGTGCTGTCGTTGCACCGGCGCCTGAGCGCGCAGACCCGGCATGACGTGACCGCTGCCGACCTGCTGCGCATGCGCCCCGATGCGTTACTGGTCAACACCAGCCGCGCCGAACTGATTGCACCCGGCGCGTTGATCGCGGCCCTGGACGCCGGCCGGCCCGGGCACGCCGCCGTGGACGTGTTCGAGCGCGAACCGGTCCTGGATGCGCGCGACCCGCTGCTGCAACACCCGCGCGTGCTGGCCACGCCGCATCTTGGTTACGTGGAACGCGACAGCTACGCGGCCTACTTCGAGGCCGCATTCGACAACGTGCTGGCGTTCGCTGCTGGCACACCGCGCAATCTGGTCAATCCTGAGGCATTGCTGGTTGCGCGTTAGGGTGTGATGTTGCGTCGTTGCGTTGTGGATTGCTGCTGCGCTGCCGATGTCTGATGCGCGAACGGGTTGTCATCACCTGCTCTTCTAGAACGATGTAGCGAAAACAGCTGCAGCAAGTCCGCATGTGTCCATGCGGCTTCCCGCAAGGACGCGTCGTGGTCCTGCGATGCACAGTGCGCCCAAGAGGCACGACCCCATGTCTTGCTGGCCATCAATGACCTGCAGGGAGCACGCATGAGCGACACAACGGCGAGGTTTAGAACCCGCCGTATTGGTTGCAGCGTGGCACGCCTCACGCGCACGTGCGGCCGGCGTTATCCGGACTGGTCGTGCTGCTGCGCTGCGTATCGATCGCGGTGTGACGCATTCGCGCGATATGCAGTGCGTGCATTCCATGTCACCCAGCTTAGGTGGTGAGCGCGAATCACTGCATCGAGCAGCGCGGCACCCGCAAAAAGCCGGCAGAGAATCGTTATTGATGAAGTGGTGTTTTCAACGCGCACCCTCAACGCGCAACTGCGTCGCTGGGAGAGTGCTTAGGCTAGGTGCCCTCGCCCAGCGTCTAGGCTGCTGGCCAAGACGCGCTAAAGACGTTCTACACGTTTAATGACGTGCAGTGCGCGGAGTCCCTACGTATCGCGCGCATCATCAAGTGAGTGCGACAAACGTGGAAGACCACCTGCACAAAAGCGCCGGCAGCTTGCTGAGATTTTTTCAAGGCAAATAGCCGTCGCCTGGCGACCAACGATGCCCACGAGACGTGCCTCTATTCCGCAACGTCTGCGTCCAATCACCGCATGCGTGGCTAACAACTGCTGGTTGTAATTTCGCGGCACGACTTACAACGCACGACGTGCGATGCCCGCATGCACACCAGCACCAGCTGCGCACTGCGGGTGCACGTGGCACCCGCAGCACTGCGCGTTACTTGACCGGCTCGGCAGGCACAGCTGCTGGTGCGGGCGCCGCCGGCTTGGCCTTGTCCGTCGGCTCGGCCGGCGTGGTCTGCTCGCTGGCGGGCGGGCGTGGTGCGGCGGGCTTGGGCTCGGGCGTTGGCTTGATGGCCTTGGGCTTTTGCGCCTGCGCCTTGGCCTTGCGGGCGGCCTGTGCCTTGGCGACCGAGCCAGGTTGCTTGAGTTCGGCCAGCGCCTCGTTGATCGGGCCATCGCCCGGCAGCACGTCGCCGGCGCTGTAGCCCTCCTCACCTTCCGCATCGCCGCGCAGGTGGCCCGGTAGGGTCGCCTCGCTGAAGTCGGTGAGGCTGGCCGGCACGTCGGCGTCGCCGGGCTGCGGTTCGGGGGTGAGCATCACTTCGGGCACGATGCCGCTGGCCTGGATCGACTTGCCGCTGGGCGTGTAATAGCGCGCGGTGGTGAGCTTGACCGAGTCGCCGTTGTCCAGCGGCAACACGGTCTGCACCGAGCCCTTGCCGAAGGTGCGGCTGCCGATGATGCGCGCGCGCTGGTTGTCGCGCAGCGCGCCGGCCAACACTTCCGACGCGCTTGCCGAGCCGGCGTCCACCAGCACCACCACCGGCGCACCGCCGAGCAAATCTCCCGGGGTTGCGTCGAACTTGGCGTCGCTGATGGAGATGCGCCCGCGCGTGCTGACGATGTTGCCCTTGTCGAGCAGATCGTCGGCCACCTGCACGGCCGAGGTCAGCAGGCCGCCCGGGTTGCTGCGCAGATCCAGCACCAGGCCACGCAGCTTGCCGCCGGCCTGCAGTTGCTTGAGGTTCTTCTGGAAGTCGGCGCCGGTATCGGCCTGGAAGGTGCTGATGCGGATGTAGCCGTAGCCGGGTTCGAGCAGCTTGCTGCGCACGCTGGCCACGCGAATGGTTTCGCGCTGCAGGGTGATGTCGAACGGTTTGGCGACCTTGTCACGCACGATGGTCAGCGTGACCTTGCTGCCGGATTCGCCACGCAGCGGCTCCATTGCCTTGCTGGCGTCGATCGGCTTGCCGTCGATGGCCACGATCACATCGCCCGCCTTGACCCCGGCGCGTGCAGCCGGCGTGTCGTCGATCGGCGCAATCACCTTGAGCGTGTTGTCCTGCTGCTGCAGCAATTCCACGCCGATGCCGTCATAGGCGCCGGTGGCCTGTTCGTCGAAGGCCTCGGCATCTTCCTTGTCGAAGTAGGTGCTGTGCGGATCCAGGTCCGACAGCAGGCCGCGCACGGCCGCGTGCATCAGCTTCTTGTCCTCGACCGGATCTACGTAGGCCTGCTTGACCGCGTTGTACACGGCCACGAAGCGGCGGATCTCGTCCAGCGGCACCTTGGAGACGGCGGCTTCGTTGGCTTCCGGGTCGTCCGCGGTGGCCGGTGCGGCAGCGGGGCTGGCCTGCTGTGCCCAACCGGGCGACGCGAACAGGGCCAGCGACAGGGCAACGGACAGGACGGCTACGCGCATGAAGCACTCCGAAAAGAGAGAAGACGCCCCACAGCGCGGCGCTGGCTGGATTATGCGCGAAGCAGCGGTAAATCCGCGTTGAATCGCCGTCAACGCCGGTGTGCGGGCGAAGCACCGGCAAGGCTGCGCGATGAGACCTGCTGCGGTGCTGCCGTCGGGGGAAGTCCGCAGCGACACTCTGGTGTCGTGAACTGCCGGCATGCGAGCGCCAACACGATGCAGCAAGCAGATGCCGGATAAGAGCAGCGATCAAAACGACTGCGCAGCCGCCAGGCGGGCGCGGCCAGTGCTCGGAATCGGCATGTACCCACGTACATTCCGGTTCCTCCGCGCCGTCCGCACCCACCTGACGGCTGCTCGCTACGTTTTGTTAGCCGCTCTAAGTGCGGCGTCCCATGCACTCAGCGGCGCTGCAGCCAGCTCGAAGGATCCACTGGCTGGCCGTTGCGACGCAGTTCGAAGTACAGCGCCGGCACACCCTGCCCGCCCGAACTGCCGACCTTGGCCACGGCCTCGCCACGCTTGATGCTGGCGCCGGCATCGCGCAGCAAGGTGTCGTTGTGCGCGTAAAGGCTCATGTAGCCGTTGCCGTGATCCACGATCAGGATCATGCCGTAGCCGGTCATCCAGTCGGAAAACACCACCGTGCCATCGGCCACCGCGGTGACCGTGCTGCCCTTGGGCGCGCCGATCAGCACGCCCTTGCTGGTATGGCCATCCGGCAGCGTGGCGTTGAAGCGCGCCAGCAGGTTGCCCGACACCGGCCAACTCAGGCCACCGACCTTTGGCGCCGGTGCGTTGGCCACGACCTTGGGCGGTGTCTTGCCGGGGCGTTCCGGGCGATCGGTTTTGCCGCGCTTGGCCTGCGCGGCGGCTTCGGCGGCTGCACGCTTGGCCGCCGCGCGGCGCTCGGCTTCTGCCTTGGCCGCGGCTGCACGCAGATTGGCCAGCAACTGCTCCAGCGCCTTGGCATCCTGGCCCAGGGCTTTCTCGCGCTCGGCGCGCTGTTGATAGCTGGTGTCCAGTTGCGCAACGGTGGCGGCCTGCTGCGAGCGGTCTTTCAGCAGCGACGAGGCCTGTGCTTTTTGTTGTGCGCGTGCGGCGTCCAGCGCCTGGCGCCGCTCGGTGATTTGCTGCTCGACCTGGGTCAGTGCCTCCAGTTGCGTGGTGAGCCCCTGGATGCGCTGCGCGCGTGCGTTCTGTACGTAGCGGTGGTCGGCCAGCATGCGCGTGGCATCGCCCACGGTGTCTTGCGACAACAGCACCTTCAGCGGCGCGTTGCGGCCTACATGGTCGGCGGCGCGCAGCAGTGCGGCCAACTGCACGCGTTGCTCGCGCAGGCCACGCTGCAGCTGCGCGCGCTGCTGCTGCAGTTCGGAGAGTTTCTGTTCGTGCGTGCGCAGCGCGGTTTCGGTCTCGCTCAGCGCACGTGCGGTCTTGGCGACTTTTTCATCGGCCTGGCGCAGCTGCTGGGCGGCGGTGCCGCGCTTGCCTTCCAGGTCGCGGCGGTCGGCGCTGATGGTTTTCAGTTCATCGCGCAATTGCTGCAACTTGCGCTCGGCCTCGCGCTGGCTCTGCGCCCCGGCGCTGGTGCCGGCCAGCAGCGTGCAGGCGAACACGGCCGCGGCCAGCCATGCGCGTGCGGGCGGGCTGCGGGTCGGGTGCGACAATGGCGCGGCGGCAGGAGGCAAACGAAAGTTCCAGTGACTTCAGGCAGGTGCGCGATTGTAGCCAAGCATGGTGTGATCGCTGCCACGTTACCGATATCCGCCGCGGCGGGAGGTTCAGCATGAAGCACGCGCATTGGATCCTCGTGTTCTCCCTGGCCTGCGGCAGCGCCTGGGCCGATGAGGACATCAGCAAGGTCAATGGCCGCATCAGCGCCGAGGCCGGCAAGACCTACGGCGACCTGGAAACGGTCAACGGTTCCATCGAGATCGGCGCCGCGACGCAGACCAAGAACGTGGAAACCGTCAATGGCAGTATCCAGGTCGGCGAGCGCGCCCGCACCGGCGGTGTCTCCACCGTCAACGGCGGCATCCGCCTGGGCAGCAAGGTCGTGGTGTCGGGCAATCTGGAAACCGTCAACGGCTCGGTGCTGGCCGAGCGCGGCAGCCAGATCAGCGGTGGCGTGGAAACCGTCAACGGCAGCATCGGGCTGGTGGAAACCGAGCTGGGCAAGGGCATCGAGACCGTCAACGGCGACATCACCGTGGGCGTGGGTTCGCACGTGCGTGGCGGTATCCTGGTCACCAAGCCCAATTTCGGCTTCTCGTTCAAGCCGAACCGCAAGCCGCGCGTGATCATCGGCCCGAATGCGGTGGTCGATGGCCCGCTGAAGTTCGAACGCGAGGTCACCTTGTACGTGCACCGCAGCGCCAAGATCGGCGCGGTCACCGGGGCCACCGCGCGCAGCTTCGATGGCGATGTGGCGCCGGAGGACTGACGCGCTCACCACCGCCTGCGCCTAGAATCGGGAACCCCCGCCGCACCGAGGAGTCCCGATGCCCCGCAAGATCGTGTTGTGCCTGGCCGCCGCCGTTGCGTTGGCGGGCTGCAAGCGTGAGTCCGCCGACCCCACCAGCGCGCCCAGCGCGCAGGCACCTGCCGACAGCGCCCCCAGCGCACCGGTCAGCAGCCACGCCTTCTCGCCGGAACTGACCACCGGCGACTTTGCCGAGCTGGTCAAGACGCTGGCCTCGGACGCCTTCGAAGGCCGCGGGCCGGGCACGCCGGGCGAAGAGAAAACGGTGACCTACATCCGCGACCAGATGCAGCGCATCGGCCTGCAGCCGGGCAATGGCGACAGCTGGTTCCAGGATGTGCCGATGGTGGAAACCACCGCAGACCCGGCCACCGCGCCCAGCCTGCGCAGCGGTGCGCAGAGCCGCCCGCTCACCTTCGGCACCGACATCGTGGTGGGCACGCGCACCGGCCAGGCCGAGGTCAAGCTCGACAACAGCGAGCTGGTGTTTGTCGGCTACGGCGTGGATGCGCCGGAGCAGCAGTGGAACGACTACGCCGGGCAGGACTGGAAGGGCAAGACGGTGGTGATGTTCGTCAACGACCCGGGCTTCCACAGCAACGACGCCAAGTTGTTCGACGGCAAGCGCATGACCTATTACGGCCGCTGGACCTACAAGTTCGAAGAAGCCGCGCGCAAGGGTGCGGCCGCCGCGCTGATCGTGCACGACACGCCCGGCGCCAGCTATGGCTGGGACGTGGTGAAGAATTCCTGGTCCGGCCCGCAGTACGACCTGCCGGCCAAGGACGACCCGGACCCGCGCCTGCCGGTGCAAGGCTGGATCAGCGCCGACACCGCCAAGCAGCTGTTCGCCGACGCCGGGCTGGACCTGGCGCAGGCCTACAAGGACGCCGGCAAGCGCGGCTTCAAGCCGGTGCCGTTGAAGGCCAACTGGTCGGTGGACCTGAAGAGCACGATCGCCCAGAAGTCCTCGCGCAACGTGGTTGGCGTGCTGCCCGGCAGCACGCATGCCGACGAGGCGGTGCTGTACATGGCGCACTGGGATCACCTGGGCAAGCACGACGGCGAAACCGGCGACAACATCTACAACGGCGCGGTGGACAACGCCACCGGCGTGGCCGGCATCCTGGAAATCGCCGATGCCTTCGCGCACCAGGATCCCAAGCCGGCGCGCTCGGTGGTGTTCGTGGCGGTGACGCTGGAAGAATCCGGCTTGCTGGGTTCGAAGTACTACGTGGCCAACCCGAGCTTTCCGCTGGACAAGATCGCCGCGGTGATCAACCTGGATGCGATGTCGGTGGCCGGGCGCGCACGCGATGTCACGGTGGTGGGCATGGGCAGCTCGGAGCTGGAAGACATCCTCAAGCCGATCGCCGCCATGCAGGGGCGCACGCTGCACGGTGAGGCCACGCCGGAGAGCGGCTCGTACTTCCGCTCGGACCACTTCAACTTCGCCAAGGCCGGCGTACCGGCGTTGTACGCCGACGGCGGCGAAGACCTGCGCGAGGGCGGCACCGCAGCCGGCCGCGCAGCCGCCGAGGACTACGGCCGCAACCGCTACCACGCGCCTGGCGATCAGTACGATGCGGCTACCTGGAAGCTCGATGGCACCATCGAGGACCTGCAGGCGGTGTATGGCGTGGGCAAGCAGGTGGCGGCTGATCAGCAGTGGCCCAACTGGTATGCGGGCAATCCGTTCAAGGCCGCGCGCGACCGCATGATGGCCGGCAAGCCGGGTGCGGCCGCTGCCCCGGCGCCAGCGCCCAAGGACGACGCCAAGCCTGCGCCTGCGCCGTCGCGCTGAGCTGCGGCTAGCCCCTGTGACCGCGCGCTGCGTGGCGACAGGGGCTGCAGCGGTCTGCTACAACCAGTGCGAAACGCTGGCACGTTGAGTCCAACGTCTGACAGCACTTAGCGCCGAACAAAAAAAGGGCCTCCACATGGAGGCCCTTTCGTTTGTGGCGAGTTTAAGAGCGGCTGACAAAACGTCGCGAGCAGTCGTCAGGTGGATGCGGACGGCGCGGAGGAACCGGAGTGTACGTCGGTAAATGCCGATTCCAAGCACCGGCCGCGCCCGCCTGGCGGCTGCGCACTAGTTTTGATAGCTGCTCTAAATCGCAACGCACATCCCGCGCGGCCGCTGCGCGCAAGCGTTAGGCGGGAGCGATCAATCGTTATCCACGCTCACCACGTGCCCATCTTCCGGGTCGACGTGCAGGTCTACCTTCTGCCCACCGCTTTGTTCGGCATCGGCCTTCCACAGGCCATCTTCGAACTTGAGGTCATGCACCTTGGAATAGCCCTTGGTGGAGAGCGCTGCACGAATGTCGGCCTCGCTCATCTTGGAGGTAGTCTGGTCGCCATACACGCGGCCGGTCGTCGGGTCGATCCGCACATCCACATCCTTGCCGTCGCCGCTGCGCGCATCGGCCGTCCACACGCCGTGCTCGAACTTGATGTCGTGCACCTTCGTGTAGCCCTTGGCCGTCAACATGCTGCTGACTTCGGCGGAAGTGAGAGCCTTGGCCGGCTTGGCGGCGTCCTGCGCGAACGTACCGTGTGCGGTGAGAGCAAGTGCGCCAACCAGCGCGGTGGTCATCAAACGCTGTGCCATTAGAGTGCTCCTAGCAGTGAAGTGCGTCCATGCTGGGCGTCGGTAGATCGCGGCGTGGTGAAAAAGCGACCTTATGCATTGCAAAAGTTCAGTTAGCTGACAACCGCAGATGCATGTTCACCCGTGCTGCACGCGACGTTTACACCTGCGCATGAGGTCGCTAAAAACGGTCTTTGCAGCCCGGCGCGGTTGTCGACCGCGAAAACGCACGACTGTGTGGGCGAGCAAGCGGAGAGCCGCTGTGCACCAACGGTAATCGATTGCCACGACTGCCACGGCAGCTACACGTACGTCATCGTCGCAATTGAGGCAGAAAATCTGTAGGAGCGCCCTTGGGCGCGATGAAGCCCTACCAATAACGGTAACGCTACATCGCGCCCCGGGGCGCTCCTACGCAAGGCGGGCATGCGACATCGTGTCAGCGTGTAGCGCGTGCGGCCTGCGGCGAGAGGATGACCATCTGCGGCTTGTCGGTGCCGTCCTTGTTCGGATGCACGTTGTAGGCGTAGCTGGTGTTCCACCATGCGCCCGCTGCCCACCATGTCCAGCCCAGCCAGACATCGGCGTTGTTTTCCATGTAGGCCAGCATGCCTTGTAGCGCGGTATTGCAGACGGCGTTGTTGGCGGTGCCGAACTCACCGAGGAAGCCACGCTTGTTGTTGGTGCGCAGCCATTCGGTGAATGCACGCAGGCGATCGGCGCCGATGGTTTCACTGACGCAGACACTGGAGGTGCCGCTGGAATCGGCATCCAGATACTGATGCACTTCGAACGCATAGCGATTGAGCGGGTCGCTGATCGATGCCAACGCGGTCGCATTGGAATACCCATCGCTGGTCAGCGCGTGCCAGCTGTGTGCGCCGGTCCACAGCGCGCCCGGTACCAGGATCAGATTGTTGGCGCCGGTGGCACGGATCGCATCGATGCCTGCCTGCGCTGCACCGGCCCATTCGCTGGCAGAGATGTTGTTGGGCTCATTCATCAGCCCGAAGATCACGGCGTTATCGCTGTTGAAGATCACCGCCAGGCGCCGCCACAGATCGGCAAAGGTGGCGAGCGGCACTTCCGGCCCACCCACTTTATAACCGTAGTACTTGCTGTAGTTGTGGATATCCAGCACCAGATACATGCCCGATGCCTTGGCGCGTGCCACCGCTTGCTGCACCAGTGCCAGCTGCGCCGAATCCAGCTCGCCGCGTGCGGCAGGTTGCAGACGTTCCCACAGGATCGGCAGGCGAATCACGTTCATTCCGGTCCCAGCGAAATAGCTGTAATCGGTGCTGGCGGGATACATGTAGTCCTTGTTGAGGACGCCAGGTTTTTTCGATGACGCAAATTCCGCACCCGCCAAATTGACGCCGGCGTACTTGAGTGCACGCGTTTGTGCATGGCCCATCGGCAGAACACCGAGCAGCAGGAAGAACACCGCGCAGGACATTAGCCTGCGCAACCACAGAGAACACGACATGGAAACCACTCCTTCGACGACGGAAAAGATGCATCGCAGCCCCATGGCGTGCGATCGACGTTCGTTACGCTGCATCTGCCCGTTCAATGCATCACGCGTGCCAGCCGCGCATCGCGCGGTGGTTAAAGATGATGTGCGCAGGGGCTCACAAACAAACTGCGTTGTGGCCTGCACTTTATGCGGCGTGGGAGGAGCTGGCACCGGGATCGTGCGGTTGTGCCTGCTTTCAAGGGAGACTGCGCTTTCACGTGTGACGCGACCGCGACGACATCTCGACATGCGATTTGCTAAGCGACGAAAGCGTGACGCCAAATCTCCGGCTACGCATGCAACCGACGCACCAGCAGTACAGGTCTACTGCGTGCGTCGGCTGCTGCAGTTGTACACAAGCGAACTGATCGATGCCCGTTATCGGGTGACGCGATGCGCGCGTGCGCTCAAGGTTTTCATCTGCGGCTTGTCGCGGCCTTGCGCATCGGGCTGCACATTGAACGGATAGCTGGTGTTCCACCACGCGCCTGCCGCCCAGAACGTCCAACCGATCCACACATCGTGGTTGGTTTCGAGATAACCGAGCATGCCGTCCAGCGCCGCATTGCAGGTTGCGTTATTGGCGGTGCCGAATTCGCCAAGAAAACCGCGCTTGCCTTGCGCGCGCAGCCAGCCGGTGAAACTGCGCAAGCGCTCCGCACCGATCGTGCGGCTCACACAACCGGCACTGGTGCCGCTGGAGTCGGTATCCAGGTATTGATGGACTTCGATCGCATAGCGATTCAATGGGTCGCGGATATTCGCAAGCGCCACTGCATTGGACTGCCCGGCCACGGTGGAATACCAGCTGTGTGCGCCCGACCACAATGCACCGGGCACCAGAATCAGGTTGGTGGCACCGGTGGCACGAATGCTGTCGATGGACGCCTGCGCGGCGGCGGCCCAACTCTCTGGCGAGATGTCGTACGGCTCGTTCATCAGCCCGAAGATCACCGCGTTGTCGCTCTTGAACGCGATGGCCAGACGGCGCCAGAGATCGGTGAACGTGCGCACCGGCACCGGCTTACTGCCAATCTTCTGGCCGTAGTACTTGGCGTAGTTGTGCACATCGATAATCAGGTATTGATTGGCGGCCTTGGCGTTGGCCACTGCCTGCTTCAGCAATGCCAGTTGTGCCTGATCCAGCGGACCTTGAGCTTTGGGCTGCATGCGCTCCCACAGGATCGGCAGGCGCACGATGTTCATTTGCTTGCCCGCGAAGTACCTGTACTCGGACGCGGTTGGATAGCGGTAGTCGATATTGAGCACGCCCGGTTTCTTGGACGACTGGATCTCCGCACCGGAGATGTTGACGCCTGCGTATTTCAGACGATTGGGGCTTTGCGCCTGTGCGATGGACATCGTGGCGATGCAGAGCATGACCAACGCGCAGCGCAGCAGCTGGCGTGGCCAGGAGGGGGAGGCAGACATGGGGTGTTCCTTGCAGTTGCGGGGGAGATACGCTGCCCGCAACGTCATGCCGCGCGACGCGGCCAACAGCGCATCTGTCTCTACCCTAGGCGCAACGGCACACTGAAACTACAGATGCGAGGTATCACTCTTCCAAGCTGTGCGGTGTTTCGCAGTGGCGGCAGGATCTGGTCGACGCATCCGCGACAGAGGCACGTTTTCATGCCCATGTATGGAAGCGTGTGCGCAGCTTGAAACGGCGCGCGTGGCGCATCGGCCAAGAGACCTGTGGCGAAAAAACTGCCTGGCTAAAAACGCCATGCGGGGATTACTGCAGCACGGGCAGCCACACCGCAACGACCGCGGTGCGCCCGCGTGATCACGGTTGCCTATGTGGCTGCGAGCCGATGCACGCGCACGGGGCAGTTCCACCTACACGCCGCACAAACGGCGTGCCAGGTGACAGACACCGCCAACGTCGCGCGTGCGGCGCTCGCATTCGGCTGCGCTAAAGCGGCCAGGAAGCAGAGACGCAGACGCCAGGCAGGCGCGAGCGTGGAGATGCATCGGTATGGACTGAGTGTCCACGCCAACGGCTCCGCGCATGCGCCTGCCTGGCGTTTGCTCGCTACATGGTGCTTGGGCGCTTACTTGCCGGCGCGACGCGCGTGCTCGCTCAGGATCGACATCTGCGGCTTCTCGCTGCCGTCCTTGCCCGGCTGCACATTGAACGGGTAATCCGGCTTCCACCACGCGCCGGCTGCCCACCAGGTCCAGCCCAGCCACACGTCGCTGTTCTTTTCCATGTAGCTCAGCATGCCTTTCAGCGCGTCGTTGCAGACCGCATTGTTGGCCGTGCCGAACTCGCCCAGGAAGCCTTTCTGCTTGTTCTCGCGTAGCCAGTCGGTAAAGCCGCGCAACTTGTCCGCACCCACCGTGGCACTGGTGCATTCGGGCTTGGTGCCGCTGTAGTCGCCGTCCAGGTATTGATGCGCTTCGAAGGCCAGATTGTTGCCCGGGTCCTTGAGAATCTGCAGGGCCTTGGCATTGGAGACGCCGTAGCTGGTGCTGCGCCAGCTGTGCGCGCCGGTGTAGGCCGTGCCAGGCACCAGAATCAAATTGTTCGCGCCGGTCTTGCGGATGGTGTTGATCGCCGCTTGTGCGGCCGCGGCCCAGTCGGTGGAGGAGATGCCATTGGGCTCGTTCATCAGCCCGAAGATCACCTGCTTGTCGTCCTTGAACTCCAGCGCCAGGCGGCGCCACAGATCGGCCAGTGCTGCAGGCGGCACCTCGTCGGTGCCGATGCGCTTGCCGTTGTACTTGGCGTAGTTGTGCAGGTCCAGGATCAGGAACTGCTTGTTGGCCTTGGCGGCGGCCACGGATTTTTTGATCAACGCCAGTTGCGCCGCATCCAGCTCGCCATTGAGAGTTGGCTGCAGGCGTTCCCACAGGAACGGCAAGCGAATGGTGTTCATACCCTTGCTGGCGAAATAACTGAAATCCGCCGCTGCCGGGTAGGTGTAGTCCTTGTAGAGCGTGCCGGGCTTCTTGCGCGAGTTGAATTCGGCGCCGGAGATGTTGACGCCTACGTACTTCAATCCGCCGCGGGCGTTGTCTGGCTCTTTGGCGTGCGCCAACGGCAACGACGCGAGCAGGGTCAGCGCGAGTGCGGCAGCGTGGGTACGGGGGGAGCGGGGGAGAGATGGGAACATGGGGGAGCCTCCTTCGGCAGTCGACGTAGGCGGCCGCAGGGGGAGGGCACGGCCAGCGAGGATGGTGCAGCGCCACACCATCGATGGTCAGCGTAGGGGCCCCAGCGTTAGCGCGCCATTCACGCGGACAACGCTGATTTGATGATGCGCGAACGTCCAAAGCGCCATGCTGGCGCCACGGTCGAGTTCGCAAGCCGACTGGCAAGACGCACTGTCGCAGGAGTGCGACGGAGCGGTGTCCTAAGCTAACGCACCTACTTTTTTGCTGTCTGCGCCCTGCGCGGGCGGCGTTTCCGTCCCCTGGAGTATTCCCATGAGCAAAGCCCACGCCTACGCCGCCCAAACCGCCGACCAGCCGCTGGCGCCGTTCGTCTTCGAACGTCGCGCGCCGGGTCCCGACGATGTGCAGATCGACATCGCCTACTGCGGTGTCTGCCACTCGGACCTGCACACCGCCCGCAACGAATGGCACAACACGGTGTATCCCTCGGTGCCGGGCCACGAGATCGTGGGCCGCGTCACCGCCGTCGGCAGCGCGGTGACCAACTTCAAGGTCGGTGACCTGGCCGGTGTGGGCTGCATGGTCGACAGCTGCCGCAGCTGCGCCTCCTGCCAGGAAGGCGAGGAGCAATATTGCGAACAGGGCTTCACCGGTACCTACAACGGCCCGATGTTTGGCGGTGGCGAGAACACCTATGGCGGGTACTCCGACCATATCGTGGTGGACCAGAAGTACGTGCTGCACATTTCCCACAGCGACAACCTGGCCGCCGTGGCCCCGTTGTTGTGCGCCGGCATCACCACCTATTCGCCACTGGCGCATTGGAAGGTTGGCCCGGGGCAGAAGGTGGGCGTGGTCGGCCTGGGTGGCCTGGGCCACATGGCGGTGAAGATCGCCAAGGCCATGGGCGCCACCGTGGTGCTGTTCACCACCTCCGAAAGCAAGCGCGCCGATGCGCTGCGCCTGGGCGCCAGCGAAGTGGTAATTTCCAAGGACGAGGCGCAGATGGCGGCGCAGTACAACACCCTGGATTTCATCCTCAACACCGTGGCTGCGCCGCACAACCTGGACCCGTTCCTCAATGCGCTCAAGCGCGACGGCGCGATGGTGCTGGTGGGCGTGCCCGAACATTCGCATCCGTCACCGGCGGTGTTCAACCTGGTGATGAAGCGCCGCACGCTGGCCGGTTCGCTGATCGGCGGCATCCGCCAGACCCAGGAAATGCTCGATTTCTGCGCCAAGCACAACATCGTCTCCGACATCGAAACCATCCGCGCCGACCAGATCAACGAGGCCTACGAGCGAATGCTCAAGAGCGACGTGAAGTACCGCTTCGTGATCGATATGGCGACGCTGGATAAGGCGGCCTGAGTCGCGATTGCGTTAGCCTAATACCACTGCTTGCGTCCGTCGGACGCAGGCCGTGGCATATGAACATAGCGCCGCTTGAAGGATGGGCTACACGTTAAATCTACTCATATGGCCTGCTGCAGCGATGCCATGTATTGGCCTAGCGTGAACCCACTTTTTTCTACTTCGGCAGTGAGATAGACAATCTTTCCACCAAGTTCTGAAGCCGTTTTAAGGGTCCCTTATTTTTATCAGTGGTCAGTACGAAGGCTCCAAATGAGCGGGCGGCCAAAGATGCATCAGCTTGATTGGCACTCAGTCCGCTCTTACGTGGTTTTTTGCCAACCACCTGGGATTTGATCTCAGGTGACGCATAAAATGCGCGATCTGTAGCAGACTGAAACGTTCCCTGGCCAAATCCCCCATAAACCTGGACCTTTGAAAGTACGCCATCAATTCCATGGGTTTGAAAGCCGAATCTCGAAGTTGTCTTTATGGACGACCTCTCAAGACTAGATTTGATGTAAGCCTTGAGCGTTTGCTTTTTTTCGCCGTCTGGGATTGCCTCAAGTTCGATTTCCACCTCTCGGGTTAGGTATAGTGCATACGTGTCAGGGGGAAGCTCACGTAGGAGATCTATCGCCTTCTCATGAAGATAGTTCCACGCGCAGCTGTCGATATAAACAGCAATGGTCATGTCAAGAGCCTTTATGGGAGCAGGCGCGCCTGCAGCATTCAAGCTGTGCAAGCCTATTGAATAGCATTACTGGATCGGCCTACGAAGTTCGAGTGTTCAGCACGCCAAGTACACATTGTCCTCGAACAAGTGCATAACCCCAGGCGAATGGCTTCCCACTTACCGGCCAAAGCTGTTCATAAGCCACGAAATAATCACCAGAGCGGTACTGCTTCTTGAGCCACAACCAATCTTTGTTGCCATAAGCAAATGGCACTTGCGGTGCCTTTGTATTTTTAGCGGCGTACGTGACACCAATCTGCTCCATTTGCACGATGGAAAGAGGCAAGCCATCAAACCGCAGATTGTCCGATTCTTGGCATGTGGCGGCCGGCGCTGCAGCAGCGCTACTGGCTGTCAAGATCAGTAAACAGGTAACGAGTGACCTGAGCATGGGGCCAGCGTCTCTCACGCCGCAGCCGGCTCCTTGACCTGCGCTTTCACATCCAGCAGCTGCACGATGCTGCCGGCCGCATCGCGGCCTTCGGCCACGGCGGTAACCACCAGGTCGGCGCCGCGCACGCAGTCGCCACCGGCGAACAGGCGGGGGTTGCTGGTCTGGTAGGGCAGGCGGCCGTTGCCCTCGGCCGGGGCGACGATGCGGCCGTTGCTGCCGGCTTCCACGCCTTGCGCAGACAGCCACTCCGGCACCGTCGGCGAGAAGCCGAACGCGATGATCACCACGTCCGCTTCCAGTAGCGATTCGCTGCCTTCCACCGGCACCGCGTTGCGGCGGCCGCTGGCGTCGGGCTCGCCGAGTTTGGTTTCCACCACGGTCACGCCGATGGCTTCGTCGTCGGCGCCGGACTCGATCGACAGCGGCTGGCGGTTGAACAGGAAGCGCACGCCTTCTTCGCGCGCGTTGGCCACTTCGCGCGCCGAGCCGGGCATGCTGGATTCGTCGCGGCGGTAGGCACAGGTGACTTTGGCCGCGCCCAGGCGGATAGCGCTGCGCACGCAGTCCATGCCGGTGTCGCCGCCGCCCAGTACCACCACGCGCTTGCCGTTGAGGTCGGGCAGGGTGATCTGGTCTTCCCAGCCGGCGATCGGCCGGCCGTGCGGGTCGTTGCCGCTGACGATGCGGCTGTTCTGCACCAGGAAGGGCAACGCCGGCAGCACGTTCTTCAGATCCTGGCCGTCCAGCCCGCCGTCGGTGTAGCGGTACGCGCCGGTGCCCAGGAACACGGCGTCGTATTCGCCGAGCAACTGTTCGATGCTGACGTCCTTGCCGATCTCCACGCCTAGGCGGAACTGCACGCCCATGCCTTCCAGGATCTCGCGGCGCTTGCCGATCACCGACTTGTCCAGCTTGAAGCTGGGGATGCCGAACTGCAGCAGCCCGCCGATCTGTTCGTAGCGGTCATACACCACCGCTTCGATGCCGGCGCGCACCAGGCGGTCCGCGCAGGACAGGCCTGCCGGGCCAGCACCGACCACGGCCACGCGGTGGCCGCTGGGCTGCACGTTGCCCAGGTCCGGGCGCCAGCCCATGCTGAAGGCGGTATCGACGATGTACTTTTCCACCGCGCCGATGGTGACCGCGCCGAATTCCTCCAGCGTGCAGCTGCCTTCGCACAGGCGGTCCTGCGGACACACCCGCCCGCACACTTCCGGCAGCGGGTTGGTGGAATGGCACAGCGCGGCGGCCTCGATGATGCGATCTTCCTGCACCAGCTGCAGCCACTGCGGAATGGCGTTGTGCACCGGGCACTTCCAGCTGCAATACGGGTTGCCGCAATCCAGACAGCGGCCGGACTGGTACTGCGCGTCGGCCTTGTCGAACTTGCCGTACAACTCGCCCCAGTCACCGGACGTACGCAGCTCCACCGGGATGCGCGTGGGCATGGTCCGCGGCAGGTCAAGGAATTGGAAGGCTTGCTTGCGGCTCATAGGGGCTGGGAATCGGGAATGGGGAATGGGGAATCGGAACAGCGGGTCGCGACGAACGGGAAGAGGGGCGGGGAACCAGTTTTACGATTCCCGAGTCCCGATTCCCTATTCCCGGCGGCGGCTACGCCGCCCGCCTGAGCGACTCGGTCAACGACTCAATGCTGGCGGCCTTGGGTTTGACCAGCCAGAACTTGCCGATGTAGTCGCGGAACTCGTCGAGGATTTGCTGCGCCCAGATGCTGCCGGTCAGCTCGCGGTGGCGGCTGATCAGGGTGTGCAGGTGCTGGCGATGGTTTTCGAAACCTTCGGCGGAGACGCGGTGGATGTCGATCAACTCGTGGTTGTAGCGGTCTACGAAGTCGCGTTCGATATCCAGCACGTAGGCCAGGCCGCCGGTGAAGCCGGCGCCGAAGTTCAGGCCCACCTTGCCCAGCACCAGCACCACGCCGTCGGTCATGTATTCGCAGCAGTGGTCGCCGGCGCCTTCCACCACCGCCAGTGCGCCGGAGTTACGCACCGCAAAGCGCTCGCCCGCGCGGCCGGCTGCGAACAGCTCGCCGCCGGTGGCGCCATACAGGCAGGTGTTGCCCACGATCGGCGTATTGCGCGCTTCAAAGCGTGCGCCGCGTGGTGGGCGCACCACCAGCCGGCCGCCGGCCATGCCCTTGCCGACGTAGTCGTTGGCTTCGCCTTCCAGCTCCAGCTGCAGGCCGCCGGCATTGAACGCGCCGAAGCTTTGCCCGGCGGTGCCGCGGAAGCGCAGGTTCAACGGCGCATCGCTCATGCCGTGGTTGCCGTGCGCCCGCGCAATGGTGCCGGACAGGCGCGCGCCGATCGAGCGGTCGGTGTTGTGGATCAGGAAGCGGTGGTCGCCGCCGCGCTTGTTGGCGATCGCATCGGCGAGCAGGCCGTCCATCTGCGTGGCCAGGCTGTCCGGTGATTCGTACAGGCGCTGGGCCGCGCAATGGCTGCCTTCGTACTGCGCATGGGTGAGCAGGCGTGACAGATCGACCTTGACGCCCGGACGCGGTGAGACCTCGAGCTGTTCCAGCAGGTCGGTGCGGCCGACAATCTCGTCCAGCGAATGCACGCCCAGGTACGACAGCCACTGACGCACCTCTTCGGCCAGCAGGCGGAAGAAATGCTCCACGCGTTCGGGCAGGCCGGTGAAGTAGTTCGCACGCAGGCGCTCGTCCTGGGTGGCCACGCCGGTGGCGCAGTTGTTGAGGTGGCAGATGCGCAGGTACTTGCAGCCCAGCACGATCATCGGCGCGGTGCCGAAGCCGAAGCTGTCGGCGCCCAGCAACGCAGCCTTGACCACGTCCAGGCCGGTCTTCAGGCCGCCGTCGGTCTGCAGGATGGTGCGGTCGCGCAGGTCGTTGGCCACCAGCGCCTGGTGCGACTCGGCGACGCCCAGCTCCCACGGCACGCCGGCGTAACGGATCGAGCTGACCGGGCTGGCGCCGGTGCCGCCGTCATGGCCGGACACGGTGATCAGATCGGCGCCGGCCTTGACCACGCCGGCGGCAATGGTGCCGACGCCGGCATGCGCCACCAGCTTCACCGATACCAGTGCGGTCGGATTGACCTGCTTGAGGTCATAGATCAGCTGGGCCAGGTCTTCGATCGAATAGATGTCGTGATGAGGCGGCGGGCTGATCAGGCCGATGCCGGGCTTGGCGTAGCGCAGCCGGGCGATCAGCTCGTTGACCTTGTGGCCGGGCAGCTGGCCGCCTTCGCCGGGCTTGGCGCCCTGCGCGACCTTGATCTGCAGCACCTCGGCGTTGACCAGGTATTCCGGGGTCACGCCGAAACGGCCGGAGGCCACCTGCTTGATCTTGGAGCGCTTCTCGGTGCCGTAGCGGGCGGGGTCTTCGCCGCCTTCGCCGGAATTGCTGCGCCCGCCCAGGCGGTTCATCGCGATGGCGAGTGCTTCGTGGGCTTCCGGCGACAACGCGCCCAGGCTGATCGCGGCGGTGTCGAACCGGCGCAGCACATCGGCGGCCGGCGCGACCTCGTCCAGCGGCGTCGGGGTGTCGGCACGCTTGAGCTGCACCAGATCGCGCAGCGTGGAGGCCGGGCGCGAATGCACCGCATCCACGTATTTCTGCCAATCGCCGGCATCGCCGGTGCGGGTGGCGCGCTGCAGCGTCATGACCACGTCCGGGTTGTACATGTGGTACTCGCCGCCGTGCACGTACTTGAGCAGGCCGCCCACTTCCGGCTTGAGCTGGTCGTTCCAGGCGCGTGCGGTGAGTTCGCGTGCTTCGGTATCCAGCCGCGACAGGCTCACCCCACCGATGCGCGCCGGCGTTTCGGCAAAGCACAGCTCCACCACGTCCGGGTCCAGCCCGACGATCTCGAACAACTGCGCGCCGCGGTAGCTGGCGATGGTGCAGATGCCCATCTTGGAGATGATCTTGGACAGGCCCTTGTAGATGCCCTTGCGGTAGCGGCGGCCGATCTGCGATTGCTCGCCGCCCTTGCTCAGTTGCAGGATGCCGCGCCGGCCCAGGTCGAACAGGGTCTGGTAGGCCAGGTACGGGTACACCGCGGTGGCGCCGAAGCCGAGCAGGCACGCCATGTGGTGCGGGTCGCGCGCGGTGCCGGTTTCGATGATCAGGTTGACGTCGCAGCGCAGGCCCACCTTGCACAGGTGGTGATGCACCGCGCCGGTGGCCAGCAACGCATGCGCCATCGGGCGGTCCGGCACCGGGTACCGGTCGGACAGCAGCAGCATCACCGCGCCATCGCGGGCGGCGGCTTCCACTTCCTGGCAGATGCGTTCCAGGCCGGCCTTCAGGCCTTCTTCCACGCTGTAGGACAGGTCGATCAGCCGATTGCGCGCGACGTACTGCTCCATCTTCAGCAGCTGGCGCAGCTTGCGCTGGCTGAGCACCGGCGAATTCAGGATGACGTGGTTCACCGTCTCCGTGCCGGCATGGAAGATGTTGGTCTCCTTGCCGAGCTGGGTGGTGAGCGACATCGCGATGCCTTCGCGCAGCGGGTCGATCGGCGGGTTGGTGACCTGCGCGAACGCCTGGCGGAAGTAGTCGTACAGCGGCCGGGTCTGGCGGCTGAGCACTGCCATCGGGGTGTCGTCGCCCATCGAGCCGGTGGCTTCCTGCTCGGTCTCGGCCAGCGGGCGCAGGATCTGCTCCACTTCCTCGGTGCTGAGCTGGAACAGCTTGTGATAGCTGCGCAGGGTCTGCTCGCTGAAGGGTTCTTCCACCAGCGACGGGTCGATCAACTCGGTCTGCAGGTAGGTCACGCCCTGCTGCAGCCATTGCTTGTACGGTGCGCGCGCGCGGTTGATGCGGTCGATGGCGTCCGAGTCCAGCAGGTCGCCGCGCTTGAGATCGATCGCCATCATCTCGCCCGGGCCCAGCTTGCCCTTGCGGGTGATGCGCTCGGCGGGCAATTCCCACACGCCGGCCTCGGAAGCCACCAGGAAATGGCGGTCGGAGGTCAGCATCCAGCGCGCCGGGCGCAGGCCGTTGCGGTCGAGCATGCAGGCCGCATAACGGCTGTCGCAGGCCACGATGCCGGCCGGGCCGTCCCACGGCTCGGTGTTGAGGCCGTAGAACTCGTAGAACGCAGCCAGATCGGCGTCCTTGAACTCCAGCGACTGGGTCGCCGGCGGCACCAGGATGCGCAGCGCCTGCAGCAGGTCCATGCCACCGGCAATCAGCAGCTCCAGCATGTTGTCCAGGCTCTGCGAATCGGAGCCGTGCATGGAGATCACCGGGTCGAACTCGGCGATGTCAAAGCGCGGCGTCTGCCACACCTTGCTACGCGCCTGCGCCCAGCGCCGGTTGCCTTCGATGGTGTTGATTTCGCCGTTATGGGCGAGCAGGCGGAACGGATGCGCCAGCGGCCAGCGCGGCAGCGTGTTGGTGGAAAAACGTTGGTGAAAGACAATCGCGCTGGACGACAGATCGCTGCGCTGCAGGTCCGGGTAGAACGTGCTCAGCTTGTCCGGCAGCACCATGCCCTTGTAGCTGATGCCATTGGGCGACAGCGTGGTGACGTAGAAGTTGTCCACCTCGCGCAAGGCCTGCTCGGCGCGGCGGCGCGCCAGAAACAGCGCCAGGGTGAAGCCGTCTTCGGTCTGCTCGGCGCCGGCATCGACAAACACCTGTTCGATGCGCGGCAGGGTGTCGCGGGCCAGTTGGCCGCACACGCTGTCATCGGTGGGCACCACGCGCCAGCCGCGGAACTGCACGCCGGCAATCTGCAGCTGGGTTTCCAGCTCGCTGCGACAGCGCGCCGCATCGGCCTCGTCCAGCGGCAGGAACACCACGCCGGCCGCATAGCGCGTGCCCAGCGTGATACCGGCGTCGCGGGCCAGCCCGCGCAGGAAGGCGTCGGGTTTGCGGATCAGCAGGCCGCAGCCATCGCCGGTGAGCCCGTCGGCGGCCACGCCGCCACGGTGGGTCATGCGCGACAGCGCAGCGATCGCGGTATCGACCAGCGAACGGGAAGGCTGGTCGTCCAACTGCGCGACCATGCCAAAACCACAGGCGTCGCGTTCGTCGCGCGCGCTGTTGTAGAGACCGTAGTCGTCGAGCCCTTGGCGAGTGCGGGGGGCCATGTCTGCCTCTTTGCGATCCGGGAAAAACGGCGACGACGTTGCACCGCTCGACCATGGAGCGGTGCAGGAGATCACCGGATCATCGACTAAAACACAGTTGATGCGGTGCCGCAATACACCGTTACAGCTGCAACGAGAGCGGCCTGAATCCCTTGTGCCAGCAGGCTTGGCGGCCGATGGGAGCGCCAGGCCTGCTGCGTGCTCAGCCGCAGCGGACCGAGGTGATCATGTTCTTGGCGTCCACTTCCAGATTGAGCCGTTCGCCGTTGAACTCCATCGTGGTCATCTGGCCGGGTTTGAGCACACGCACTGCCTTGGCACCGGCGTCGTTGCGGGCTTGTTCGCTCACGGTTTCGGTCAAGGGCTGACCCACCAGCGATTGCACCTGGGTGGCATCGCAGGTGCCGATGGGCGGTGCGTCCGGTGCGGCAGCCGGTGCCGGGGCGGAGGCCTGTTCGGCGGCTTGCTGCGCCTTGGCGGAGACGGCTTCCTGCTCGTCCGGTTGCGGCTTGTTACAGGCGCTGAGTGCGGCCAGCACAACCAGCGTGCAGGCCAGGCGGGCGGTAGGCAGGACAAACCTCATCGATGACTCCAGCACAGGGGGATGGCCCAAGCATAAGCACAAACGCCGCCGCAGGCATTGCTTGCGCACGCTGCGTTGCCATGACGTTGACGCGGCCTAGTCCGGCCCGGCCCAACAATCGGCGCCAGCCTTCCGATGTGTGCGCAATGAAAGCCAACCGTGTTCTTCGCAATGCCGCCGTCGCTGCCAGCACCGCGGGCAAGCTGGCCACCGTCGCCACCACTGCGGTGGCCGCCACCGCCGCCGTCACCACCGCTGCCGCGGTGGCTCAGGCCAAGGCCACCGCGCGCGCGGCCGGCCTGGTCTATGTCAACGACCAGCAGCCGGGCATCAGCCGCCGCAAGGCTGGCAAGAGCTTCAGCTACCGGGACGCGGACGGGCAGCGGGTGACCGATGCCGACACCCTGCAGCGGATCCGCGCGTTGGCCATTCCGCCGGCGTATACCGAAGTGTGGATCTGCGCCAAGCCCAACGGCCATCTGCAGGCCACTGGCCGCGATGCGCGCCGGCGCAAGCAATACCGCTACCACGCCGATTGGGCGCAGGTGCGGGGCGAAGGCAAGTTCGAGCGCGTGATCGCCTTCGGCGAAGCACTGCCGAAGTTGCGCCGCCGGCTGCGCCGCGATCTGCTGCTGCCGGGCTTCCCGCGTGAAAAGGTACTGGCCATCGTGGTGGCGTTGCTGGCTGACACGCTGGTGCGTGTGGGCAATGCCGAATACGCGCGCAGCAATCGCTCCTACGGGCTGACCACGCTGCGCAACCGGCACATGGAATTTCTGAAAGGCGGCCGCGCGCGGCTCAAGTTCCGCGGCAAGAGTGGCCAGGAACATGAGATCGAAGTCGACGACAAGCACCTGGTCAAACTGATCCGCGAATGCCAGCAGCTGCCGGGGCAGTCGCTGTTTCAGTACAAGGATGATGACGGCCAGCTGCAGCCGGTGGATTCGGGCGAGGTCAACGACTATCTGCGCGAGGCGATGGGCGAGGACTTCACCGCAAAGGATTTCCGCACCTGGGGCGGCACGCTGGCGGCGTTGCAGCGCCTGGCGCGGCTGCCCTTGCCCGAGCGCAGCAGCGAGCGGGCGCTCAAGCAGGTGCAGAACGATGTCATCCGCGAGGTGGCCGATGCACTGGGCAACACGCCGTCGGTCTGCCGCAAGGCCTACATCGACCCCTGCGTGTTCGAAGGCTGGCGCGCTGGCGAGTTGCAGACCCTGGCCACCGGTGTACGCGGCGAACGGCAGTGGGAAGCGGCCACGCTGCGGTTCTTGAGCGCCTCGCGCGCCAAGGTGCGCAAGGTGGTGAAAGCGGCGAAGTCCTCGGCCACATCGGTCAAGCCAGCCAAGCGCGCGAGCAAGCGTGCCATCAAGCGGCCGACCACCGCGAAGGCTGGCGTACGCAAGGCGGCGTGATGCGGCGCGTGTCCTGGCGTGGTGCCGAGGCGATGGCGGTGTGCGTTGCTTCGGGTGCCTTGTGCGTTTGTCGCGCGACCTGTTGTGCGCGCGGTGCGCGACCCGCTTGCGCGAATCAGCAGGCGTACGAACGGCGCTGCAGGCGGTAGGTGGTGGCCGGCGGCAGGTTGCGATACGTGCGCCCGATCTTGACCGCCTCCAGATCGAGCTGGTCGAGAATGCAGTCGGGCACCGAGCACTTCAATCCGTAGGTAAACAGATACATCCGGCCATCATCCTTGAGATGCAGGAAGGCACCGCGCACGATCGCCGCCACCTGGTGCATGGGCATGGTCAGCAAGCCCAGGCCACAGATCACCGCATCCATGCGCCCGCCGTCGATGCGCGGCAGTGCTTCCAGGCCGGTCACATCCATCTGCAGCAGGTTGGCACGGGGAAACCGCTGTTTGAGCAATGCGGAAAACGCCGCGTTGTACTCCAGCAGCACCAGGTTGTTTTCCTGCACGCCCCTGTCGAGCATCGCTTCGGTGAACACACCGGTGCCGGGGCCGAGTTCGAGCACACGCTCGGTGGTATGCGAGAGCTCGGAGGTGATGACCGCGGCCAGCGCGCGCCCGGAGGGAAGGATCGCCGCAACCGATGCGGGCGCAGTGATCCATTCGCGAAAAAATGAAGTCCTGTACGAACGCGCCATCAATCCTCACACCGGTTGCAGAGTCTGGCTCAGGCACCTGCCGCCTACCTTGTGGATGCAGTGTGCCAGCACGCCGCGCAAGGCATCCACGCAAGGATGAGTCCGCCGGCAGTCTGTCGCGGGCGGTGGGATGTTTTCAACCGTTTGTGGCTGGGCGGGTGTTTGCGGTGGTGCGTGCGTTCAGTGCGCGCGCGATGTCTTTGTGGAGTAGCAACGTCGCGAAATGCATCCGCGCATTGGTCACGGCGCTGCACTGTGCGCGGTTGCTGACAGGGCTTCAGAGCGAGCGGCAACGGGCACTGCGGGGCGATGCGAACGCTCGGTCATGCAAGGATGTGCAGTGTGGATGGCAGCAGAAGACAGCTGCTGCCAACTAGACGACAGCTCAGCCGGCGACGTCGCACGGTCGCATGTGCATGTGCGTAGGCATTGTGTGGCTTTGCATACCGTCGCGATGCGTTAGTGACCGGCAACGATCGGGACCATCGGAAAGGGTCGGGTGGCTGCCGGAGACACCGGGAAGAGCCAAGCGGCTGCCACAACGGCTCGCAGCCAGACCTTGCTCATGTTGGGCGACACGCCGTCTTGCGCGCATGCGGATGCCACCGCTCGCCGATGCCGCCGCCCAGCCTTGCTGGCGCTGCGCCAATTTTCGTCTGTCGGATCGTGTGGCACAGCGTTGCTGTGCGCGACGGTCGTTTGGAGAGCACTTCAACGTATCGGCATCAGGCGAACTGCAGGGCCGCAACCTGCTCGCATCGGCGTGGCTTCAAGGCAATTCGGACCGATGCGCCATGCGTATGGTCCGCGCGTTGTGCCGCATGGCTTTATCCAATGCCATCGGCGCCCAGCAGACGTATGCGAATGCGCCGCGCTGGCGAGACGCCAGGCGGCGACGGCGCGCCAAAGCGCGCGGCACTACTCAGCCGCAATAGATGGCGGTGATGTTGTCGTTCGGGCCGGTCTCGATGGTGAGGTGATCGCCACCAGTTTCGCTTGCGCCTTGGGCCGGGTCGGCCAGGCCACTGGCGGTGGTGCCGCCGGTGCTGCGCTCGCCGCGGCGCACGCTGACCTGCAGGCTGTCGCTGTCCACGCGGGCGCGTTCTACAGTCTGCGCCGCGGCGGCCAGACCAACGGCACCGCGCACCTTATCGGTATGGCACTGGCCGGAGATCACGCCATCAATCGGCTGCACCTGCGCAACCTGGTTGGTGCTGCACGCCGACAGCAGCAGGACGGCGGCAAGCGGGGCGAGGGTGCGGACCATGGCGATCTCCAGCGGGAAGAATGGCCGCAAGCGTGAAGGCCGCGCTGTGGGGATCGGATGAAGACGCGGGTGCTTGCGACGCGTGTGGCGAAGCGTTGAGCGGATGTCGCGCGCTGGTTGGGGCATCGGGTTCGCATGTGCTGCTGTCACAGCCAGTTGGAGGAGCGTGCCGCGATCAGTAGTCAGCGGTCAGCACGATCAAGCCTCCTTTGCAACGCGGACGGACGCATATACGTTGCCGCTGTCCGCTCCAGTTGGTGCGAGGCGGCCATCAGCTATCAGCAGCCAGCGTCACGAAGGCCCTACCGTACTGCAACAGATGCCTACGCTATGTGCCGCGCAGCAGGCAGTGACGCAACGCGCGCTGCGATCTAGGCGGCTCAGAGCCAAGCCGGCTGGCCACTGCCAGCAACCAGTCGATTACTTCGAACAGTGGACGACTCCACTCCAAATCTTCCGTCTAGTCGATCAATGTGGCGGCGCCTAGTCTTTCCCCACCGGAGCAGACCGCTCCACCGACACCCCAAGGGGAACCGACATGAACGCACAACTGGCCTCCTTCCACGCCGATACTCCGTCGCAGGGCGCGCCGCCCGTGCCGTCCACCGCCCGGCCGCGCCCGGTGGTGTTCCGTACCAGTGGCACCCGCCGCGGCCCGATCACCCGGCTCATGAGCCCGGGCGACCTGGGCCAGCTGGTCAAGCCGTTCGTGTTCCTGGACCTGTTCACCGTCAAGCCGACCGTTGGCGGGGCGCCGATGGGCATGCATCCGCATTCGGGTATCGCCACGCTGACTTACCTGATGGAGGGCGAGGTGGGCTACGAAGACAGCACCGGCAAGCACGGCACCCTGCCCAGCGGCGGAGTGGAGTGGATGCGCGCCGGCAACGGTGTCTGGCACGACGGCATGCCGGTGGGCGGCGCGTCGGCGGTGGGTTTCCAGCTCTGGGTGGCGCTGCCGGCCGCCGAGGAGAACGCCCCGGCGCAAAGCCTGTATCTGTCGCCCGAGCAGGTGCCCAGCGTGGGCCCTGCGCGGGTGTTGCTGGGGCGCTATGGCCAGGCGCAGAGCCTGATCCCGGCACCGGCCGACATGCCTACCTCCGCGTGCAGCTGGCCGACGGCGAGCGTTGGCGCTACGTGCCGCCGGCCAGCCACGACGTGGCCTGGATCGCGGTGCACGGTGGGCAGCTGGAGGCGGCCGAAACCATCGCCAGCGGGCACATTGCGGTGTTCAAGGACGGCGAGCAGGCGATCGAGGTGACTGCGGTTGGCCCGACCACCTTCGTGCTCGGCTCGGCGGTCAAGCATCCGCATGATCTGGTGATGGGCCATTACTCGGTGCACACCAACGCGGCCAGCCTGGCCCAGGGCGAAGCGGAGATCCGCCGCATCGGCGCGCAGCTGCGCAGCCAGGGGCGCCTGGGTTGAGCAACGCGATCGGCGGCATGCGTGCCGCCGATCACTGCGCTGCACCCAGGACGGAGCAGCGCAACGCGCTGATGCCATTGCCCGCAGGAATTGCGCCACGCCACGCATCTCAGCCGTGCGCTGCAGTGCAGATGCGTCTTCGCACGATGTAGCCACGGCCTGACGCGCTGCAGCTTGCGCTGTTCTCCGCTTTCAACAGGGCGCTGTGACCACCACGCGTGTGCACAGCGCTCCATGACTCACCGCCAGACCACCGCAGCAACGCCTTCGTGCGTTGCCGCACCCCGCGCATCACTTTCCATCACTTCCATCAGAGACATCACCATGAAACTGCTCCATCTCGATTCCAGCATCCTGGGCGACTATTCCGCCAGCCGCCAACTCACCGCCAGCATCGTGGCCAAGTTGCAGGCCGCCGATCCGGCGCTGCAGTACACCTACCGCGACCTGGCGGCCAACCCGATCGGCCACCTGTCCGGCGCACATCTGGCGGCCGCGCAAAACCCCACCGGCGACCAGACACCGGAGCTGGCCAACGACCTGGCACTGGGTGCGCAGGTGCTGCAGGAATTCCTGGATGCCGACACCGTGGTGATCGGCGTGGCGCTGTACAACTTCACCATCTCCACCCAGCTCAAGGCGTGGATCGACCGCGTGCTGGTGGCCGGCAAGACCTTCCGCTACACCGCCGAAGGCGCGCTCGAAGGGCTGGCCGGCAACAAGCGGGTGATCCTGGCGGTGGCGCGCGGTGGGCGGTATGGCGAAGGCTCGCCGACGGCGGCACTGGAGCATGCGGAAACCTACATGCGCGCCGCGCTGGGATTCGTTGGTCTGCATCAACCGGAAGTGGTGGTTGCCGAAGGCCTGGCCCTGGGCCCGGAGGCACGCGCCTCCGGCATGGCCGCTGCGCAGGCCCAGATCGACGCATTGCCGGTGTGATCCGGTGCGGGCGGTTGCATGCCGCTCGCAGCAACCGGTTGGCGCGGTGAGGTATCACTGCGCCGGCGTGATCTTCAGGCAGACACATCGAGCGATTGCATCGCTCGACGTGTGTTGTGGAAAGCGGTACAGACACCACTTGCGTACGCCTTGGCGCAGCGATCAACACGATTGCGCCGCGGGCGTGGCTGGCGATCGGAATCGGCAAGTAACCGTACACTCCGGTTCCCTGCGCGCGTCTGACGGTTGCTCGCTACGTTTTGTTAGCGCTCTTGGTCGCAAACGCGCGCAGGAAATCATCGATCACCCACTCAACCAATGCCCGCGCACCGCGCTACATCGCATTCAAGCGCGCGCTGACCGCCTCGATAAACGCCGTCACCGCGCGCGGCTGATGCCGCCGGCTGGGATACAGCGCATGCACGCCCTGGCCTTTGCGCTGGAAATCCGGCAACACCGTGACCAGGCGGCCTTCGGCCACATCCGGCCAGGTCAGTGCCTGCGGCAACAAGGCGATTCCCAGCCCGGCCACGGCCGCCAAGCGTAGCGCGCGCGCTGTATTTGCGGCAAAACGGGTGGGCACCTGCACTGTTTCGGCAAGCCCGGACGGACCTACCAGCGTCCAGCTGACGTGCCCGCTGGGATGCGGAATGCCCAGGCAATCGTGCTGCGGCAGCTCATCCAGGCGCAGCGGCCTGCCACGTGCCTGCAGATAGCCTGGGCTTGCCACCAGTACATCGCGGTTGTCGGCTAGGATCGGCCGCCCCACGTAACTGGAGTCGGCCAGGATGCCGGCGCGAAATGCCACGTCGATGCGCTCGGCAATCAGATCCGCACGCGCATCGCTGAGCAAGAATTCCAGGCGCACGCGCGGATGCGCGGCCAGGAAGTCGGCCACCCATTCGACCCGAAAGAAATCCAGGAAATCCGCCGGCGCTGCCACCCGCACCAGGCCAGCGACCTCCTCGCCACCGGCCATCAGCGATTGCCCGGCATCGGTCAGCCCGTCCACCGCATCGGCGCAACGTTCGTAAAACGCCTGCCCGGCATCGGTCAGGGTGAGCTTGCGGGTGGAGCGCTGCATCAGCCGCGTATCCAGCTGCGCTTCGAGCTGCTGCACGCGCCGGCTCACGCTATTGGGCGCGGTGCCCAGCCGGCGCGCGGCCTCGGCAAAACTGCCGCTACGCACGACCTGCACATACAGCGCAATGTCATTGAGGTCGATCACGGCAGGCACACCTTTGTCGGTCTGCGGTGAGTTTAAGCGCGCCGGGGATCAGGTGTTGTGCGTCGGACGGCAGGCGCTGATCAGGCCCGACGCGTCCCTGCATGGATGCGGTTGAACCGGTGTGCAGGCAAGCAAACAGCCAATTACGCGTAAGTGCCAACGTCGAGCACGGAGCGCGCAATGCCGAGTAGGAGCGCACTTGCGCGCGATGAAGCCTTCTCGGGAACGCCCCCTCGCGCGCAAGCGCGCTCCTACAAAAGCCACGGGCCATCATCCCTGACAGCCCGCATGACAACGGCTCAGTCGAGCGTCTCCAGCAGATCCACCTGCCGGCTGCTCAGCAGCGGCACGATGCGTTCGACCACCAGGCTGCGGTAGTGCGTGCTGCTGCGGTGCGCTTCGATGGCAGCGCTGTCGCGGTACCGCTCGATCAGCACGATGCACTCCGGCGCCTGCGGTGCATGCAGCACCTCGTAACCGAGACAACCTGGTTCCTGCAGCGAGTGCCGCTGCAGCTCTGGCAGCAGCGCCAGCAATGTGGCGCGCGCGCTGGCAGGCACGCTCCAGCGCGCCACCACCACGATGGGGCGGGCCGGCGCGCTCATGCCTGCACCTGCAGTGCGGCCACCAGTGCGTGCGCAAGCGGGCCGGCAGAGGCGGGGTTCTGGCCGGTGATCAGCTTGCCGTCCACCACTACATGCGGCTGCCAGTCTGCGCCGGCGGCGTACAGCGCGCCTTCCGCGCGCAAAGCGGATTCAAGGTCGAACGGCACATCGGCGCGCGCGTAGCCGTCCTCCTCGGCGGTGGAAAAACCGGTGACGCGGCGGCCCTGGACCAACGCGGTGCCATCGTCCAGCGTGATGCCCAGCAGCGCGGACGGGCCGTGGCAGACGGCGGCGACCAGCATGTCGGCTTCCCACGCCTGCTTGATCAACGCCTGCACATCGCAGTTCCCGCTGACGTCCACCATCGGGCCCAGCCCGCCAGGCACGAACACCGCGTCGTAATTGCGCACGTCCACTTCGGACAACTTGCGGCTATGCGCCATGCGGCCGAAGGCCTTGCTGTGGCGAAACGCCAGCTGCGCCGCATCAGACGCGTCGTAGCCATCCTCCGGTGCCGCGCCACCGGCAGGCGAGGCGAATTCGATCGCGATGCCAGCCTGCTCCAGCACCTCGACCGGGTGCGCCACTTCCGGGAAGAAGTAGCCGGTGGGGCGCTGATGGGGACCGATCTGGCCGGCGTTTGTCAGTACGAACAAGACATGCTTGATGTGCATTGCGCTCTCCTTGAGGGTGGTTGAGTCCGGCAGCAGCCGGTGGAGAGACGATAGAAGGCGTGCAGTGCTGGCAGTAGACAGCGAGCGGCTGACAGATTGTAAAATTCAATAAGACAAATGCACTTGAGGCTGCCATGGCTCTGCTGGACGAACTGCGCGCCATGGCGATCTTCGCCACGGTGGTCCGCTGTGGCAGTTTCGCCGCGGCCGCGCGCGAACTTGCGCTGACCCGCGCAGTGGTCAGCCATCACGTGGGCGCGTTGGAAGCGCGCCTGGGCGTGCCGTTGGCGTACCGCAGCACGCGCAGCTTCAGCCTGACCCCGGCGGGCGAGGCGTTTCGCGTGCATTGCGAGCGCTTGCTCGACGAAGCCTCGGACGGCTTGCGCGGCATGGAGCTGTTGCGCGCCGAACCGCAGGGCGAAGTGCGGCTCACCTGCTCGCACCATTTCGGCAACAAACGCATCCTGCCCGCGCTGCTGGCCTTTCGCCGCCGCTACCCGGCGATCCGCCTGCACATCGCGATGGGCGATGCCAACGTGGATCTGGTGCAGCAGGGCGTGGATCTGGCGGTGCGTGCCGGCCCGCTGCCGGATTCCACGCTGTACGCGCGGCCATTGGTGCGTGAAGCCACCTTGCTGTGCGCGTCACCGGCGTATGTAAAGCGCTACGGCATGCCCACCACGGCCGCTGCACTCAAGGAACACCGCTGGGTGATCTATCCACCCAGCCAGCGGCAGACGCAGATTCAGATCGACGGCGAACGCATCGACATCCCGGTGCAGGGCGACATCGTCACCGACAGTGCGGTGTCACGGCTGGCCTTCGTGCTTGCCGGCGAAGGCATCGCGCGCCTGCCCGGCTACGATGCCGCCGCCCCGCTGGCCGCAGGCGAACTGGTGCAGGTGCTGCCGCAGGCACAGACCGCACCGCTGGAGATCTACCTGGTGCATTCGAAAAAGATCGGCCCCAGCGCCCGATTGCTGCGCGACTTTCTGCTGGAGGTGGCGCGCGAGGGTGGCTGGTAGTGGCTAGCGGAAAAAACGCCGTGCGCCAAGGAGCCCGCTAGCGGGCGTGCATGTCCCACAGGTGCATGAGTTGCGTAATGGCCGCATCCATCGCCTTGAAGGTTTTGCCGTCCCTGGCGAGCGTGGATAGCCCGAGCATGAAGCTGTCGAACACGCACGTCAGCGCGGCCGCGTCGAGACCCGCTGCTAGGCTTCCATTGGCGATGGCGCGGTCCACGCACGCGCGGATGCCGGCGCGTGTGTGCGCACGCGAGCGCGTCAGCGGGGCAGAGAGCGCGGAGAACTCCGGCGACGGCGTGCTCATGACGCCAAGCGTCACCATGCAGCCCTTGGGATGGCCGCGTTCGCACTGCATCCTGGCCGAACGGCGCAGCGCAAGCTCCACGGCCTGCTTTGGCTCAAGCGAGGTGTCCCAAAATTGAACGGTGGCAGGGAACATCCGCCGACAGCGCGGTGGTGAAGCGCTGACCTGATGAATATTTGCACGCGGGCAACGCAGCAAGCCCGCAGTGGATGTAGCAAATAGTGCCTTCCAGTTAGAGAGCCTTTGCAAAACAGGCAGGCATCGAACCCGTGGTTTCTTTCGCGCGCGCACGCTGCAGGGCATCTTTGACTCGCGCGTGACTTGTACTCGCCCATCCAGCCGTATTGGCCGAGGCTAGCGGAACTTAAGACCGTAGCAGTCGTTTTGCACTGCCACTGAGCAGTCGTTGCGCCACTCACGCCCGCAGGCTCGCGCACAGCAACGCCGGTCGACCTTGCTGTCACCTCCTGCCCAAGCCCACCAACGGCACCCTGCCATCCGACCTATTGACTACAGGTGTGGTCAGGCCTAGCGTAGCGACAACTGTAGTCAGGGAGTCGGGCATGCGCGGCAAGACCATTGGGGACCAGGAGCTGGCCCTGCTGCAACACATCGAGGAACAGCGGCACGCCAGTGTCGGTGAGGTGGCTGCGGCGTTCGGCGAGCCGCGTGGGCTGGCGCGCTCGACCGTGCTGACCATGATGGAGCGGCTGCGCACCAAGGGGTTCCTGCGGCGCAAGCAGGTCGAAGGGATGTACCGCTACAGCGCCACCGCTGGCCAGGACGATGTGGTGCGCGGGGCGGTGGGGCAGTTCGTGGAAAAGACCTTGCAGGGCTCGGTGTCGCCGTTCGTGGCGTGGATGTCGCAGCGCGCCGAGGTCAGCGACAGCGAGCTGGCCGAGCTCGAAGCCCTGGTCGCCAAGCTGCAGTCGCAGCGCAAGGAGGATTGAGCATGTCGCCAATGATCGAAGCCTTGCTTTGGAGACTGGGTGCCACCAGCGTGCAGACCGCCGTGCTGGCGTTGGCGGTGTGGGCGCTGTGCCGCGGCGTGCGGCGGCTGCCGGCCACCACGCAGACCTGGCTGTGGTGGCTGGTGGGAGTGCAGGCGGTGATCGGCCTGCTGTGGAACGCGCCGCTGCAGTTGCCGGTGTTGCCCGCAGCCACGCCCACGCCTGCCTTGATTGCCGGCAATAGCCTGGCGCCGATGGTGATGGCCAATGCCAATGCCACTGCATCCGGCGCCAGCGCGGTCGCCAGTGCGGGCGCGGCAGACGTGCTGCAGGGTGCAAGCGGTCCGTCCTGGGCGCTGTGGCTGGCCGCATTGTGGGTTGCCGGCGTTGCAGTGATGGCGCTCGGCACAGTGCGCGCATACCGACGCAGCCGCGCCCTGGTACGCGCTGCCGCACCGTGCACCGATCGTGCCCTGGTCGCCGCACTGCGCATGGCAGCAGAAGCGCATGGCCTGTCGCAGCCGCCGGAAATACGTCTGTCGCAGCAGATCGCCTCGCCGCAGTTGATCGGTCCCTGGCGCCCGGTCTTGCTGCTGCCCGCCGCACGCCTGCCGCACATGGCCGACGACGATCTGGATATGGCGCTGACCCACGAACTGATCCATCTGCGTCGGCGCGATCTGTGGTGGGGCTTGTTGCCGTCGCTGGCCCAGCACCTGTTCTTCTTCCATCCGCTGGTGCATCTGGCCGCGCGCGAATACGCCACCGCCCGCGAGGCCGCCTGCGATGCCGCGGTGGTCGCAGGCCACCGTCATTGCCGCCACGACTATGGCCGGCTCTTGCTGCAACTGGGCGTGGCACCGCGCCCGCACGGCGGCGTGGCCAGCGCCTCGCCGTCCTTCCTCAGCCTCAAACGGAGATTGCTCATGTTGCAGAACCCAACCTCGTTCCCGCGGTTTGGCGCGGCCCTGATCCTGGGCGCGGTGGCCATCACCGGCGTGCTGCCGCTGCGCCTGGTGGCGATGCCCGCCGCGCCGGCTGTTGCTGCCGCATCAGCGGCCACACCGGCCAAACCCGCTGCCGGCGTGTCCAGCACAGCGGCACCGGCCACTGCCGCCGCTGCAGCCGCACCGGCAACTGCGGCAGCAACCGCCGCACCGGCAAACGCGGCCGCACCGGCTGCAGCGGCGTCATCTACCAGCCAGACCTTCACCACCACCTCCACGCACGGCCAGATCAACCTGTCGCATGACCCCGACCGCGATGCCTACGTGCTGCTGCAGGGCAACGACAGCGTCATGAATGGCTCGGTGGACGATCTCAAGCATGTGCGTCGTCTGGCCGGCAAGGATGGTCAGCTGATGTGGTTCCGCAAGGATGGCAAGCAATACGTCGTGCGCGATCCCGACACCTTCAAGCGCTTGAATGCGGTGTATGCGCCAGTCACCAAACTGGGCCAGGCGCAGGGCGCGCTGGGCGAGCGCCAGGGCGAGCTCGGCGAGCAGCAGGGTGAGTTGGGTGCGCAGATGGGTGAGCTGGGTGCACGTGCTGCCGACGCGGCCGCAAAGCACGTCAATGCATCCTTGCCCGACACCGACGCGCGCGCACAGCAGGCCGCCGAGCGTGCGGCGCGGGAAGCAGAACGCGCAGTACGTCAGGCCGAACAGGCCATGCAGCGCAGCGGCGTCCAACAGCGGATGCAGGCGCTGGCCAGGCAGCAGGCGGCGCTCGCCACCGAGCAGGCAGATCTGGCCAGCCAGCAGGCCGCTGCCAGCGTGCGCGCCGACAAGGAAGCCCAACGCATCATGCGCGAGGCGATCGCACAGGGGCTGGCCACACAGATCGAGGGCTGATCGTCGCAAGCCGTTGCTCGTCGGGACTGTGCAGCACGCGCAGACGGCGAGCAGCTGGCGCCATCTCGGCGGAGGCAGTGACTGGCGTCAAACTGGCTCGGCGCCGCACGCGCCGTGCAGGCATGCGCGGCGGGCGACAGACAGCGCTGGTGACTCGGTGACCCCGTTGCTCGCCGATACTGTGCAACAGGCGCAGACGGTGAGCAGACAATGACGTACCGGGTGGTGGTGTTGGGGGGCTTCGGGCATTTCGGCGCGCGCATCGTGCGGGCGCTGGCGGCGACGGCGCAACTGCAGGTGATCGCGGCCGGGCGGCATCCCGGCGATGTGGCGGCCAGGTGGCCGGATGTCGCGCCCGGTCGCATTGCATGCTGTCGCCTGGATATCGACGCAAGCGATTTTGCCGCGCAACTGGCGGCCACTGCCGCCGATGCGGTGGTGCACACCGCAGGCCCGTTCCAGGGCCAGGATTACGCCGTGGCGCACACCTGCCTGCAGGCCGGCATGCACTACATCGACCTGGCCGACGGCCGCGCGTTCGTCCGCGATTTCCCCGCGGCAGTTGATGCAGCGGCAAGGCAAGCGCAGCGTGTGGCCATCAGCGGCGCCAGCACCTTGCCCGCGCTGTCGAGCGCGGTCATCGATGCCTTGCTCCCGCGTTTTTCGGCGTTGCATGACATCCGCATCGTCATCGCACCCGCGCAAGGCACACCGCTTGGCCTGGCCACCGTGCGTGCGGTGTTGTCGTACTGCGGCACGCCGTTCGCATGGCTGCATGAGGGCCGCTGGCAAACGGTGGTGGGCTGGGCCAGACCCACGCGCGTGCAGTTCGCCCAGCTCGCGCCGCGGCTTGCGTCGCCCTGCGATGTGCCCGATCACGATCTGCTGCCACCGCGCTATCCAGGCGTGCAGAGCGTGCAGTTTCGCGCAGCGTTGGAGGTGCCGTTCCTGCAGCGCTGCCTGGCCGGTGTCGCCTGGCTGCGTCAGCACGGCGTGCCATTGCCGATGGCGCGCCTGGCCGAGGTGTTTGCACGTGCGGCACGCTGGTTTGATCGCTTCGGCACCGACCTCGGTGGCATGCGCGTGGAGCTGCGTGGCACAAGCCATCCCCGGATCGGCGATCCCAGGCCGCTGCGACTGCAGTGGGACCTCACCGCCGCGATGCTGCACGGCCCGGAGATTCCCTGCTTCGCCGCAATCCTGCTGGTGCGCAAGCTTGCCGCAGGGCAGGCGTTACCGATCGGCGCGCATGCCTGCATGGGCTTGTTGACGCTGGCCGAATTCGAGCAGGAGTTTGCAGCGTGGCAGATGGTGACCGAGGTGTCGGACGTGCGTGTCTGAGGACACGCTGTGCACGAGCGCTGCAGACGTACGAATCACCACACTGTGCGCAACACCTAACGCCAGTACGTCACAACCAACGTGCCAGGGAGTAGAGCCCCTCTCCCGAGGGGAGAGGGGCTTTACAGCGCTGCGCGTCCATACACACGGCCAATGATCAGCTTGCAGCGCCGCAGCAGGTGTCGTTACACGCACAACAGATGGCCATACGCACTCAACTTCACACCTCGCGGAGCGTACGAAACGCATACATGTCGTTGAACGTGCAGAAGTGGAAACGCGGCACAGTGATTGGGCCGGCGGCAGCCAGGCGCTTCAGCCACACGCCCACCGCAGCGTGGTAGTCCGCCTGTTCGTCGGCATCGAGCGTTTCGCACAGATAGGCCAGCGAGATGTGGAACCGGTAGTGGCTGTAGTCCGGGCGCTGCAGCAGCGTCAGCGCCATCAGGCCCTTGCGCGCCGTCTCCAGCCGCTGCGCGGTGGCCGCATCGGCAGGCAGCAACGGAATCAGCAGATTGTCGTTGCTGCCGGTCATGGCCGCGGTGGGGTCGACCACAAACCGGCACGCCCCCAGCGGCGTGGTGTTGCGCTGCTGCAACCGCGACAGGAAGCTGGCGTTGATGTCGGCCAGCGCCGCATCGCGCGCCAGATCGCTCGGCCACGGCCCGTGCGCGCGGTCGGTTTCATTGACCCCGCCCAGCAAGGTCACGTGATAGCTGCTGGGCGGCAGCACGGCGAGCTTGTTGGCAAAGCCGTGCTCGGGCAGCTCGCGGTAGATGTCCAGCACCCGGTCGAAGCTGGCGTAGCCATCGCCCTGCTGCTCGAGATGGCCGACAAACGTGTTGCCGGCAAACGGCATCGGCCGCCTGGAGCGCAGGAACTTGCGGCCCACATCCGCAGGCGGCGCTGCACCGGCAAGCGAGGGTAGTGCGGTTGCCAGCAACGAGGCGCCGGCGGCGCCGGTGAGCAGGCGACGGCGGCTGAAGGTGGTATCCAGACATGACGACATGCTTAGCTCCTCAAAGTTTGACGTTGACGCCGACCATCACGGTGGGGGCCATCTTCCAGGCCGATTGCACATACTCCTGATCGCGGCCGATGCGGTATTGGTAGCCCTGGCCAGCCAGGTTGAGCACGTCCAGGCTCAGCGACACTGCCGGGGACACGTCCCAGCCCAGTTTCAGATCGATGCGGTCCAGCGGTTGCTGGTAACGGTTGCGATAGAACTCCTGCAGGCTGCTGTAATTGGGAAAGCGGTCATCCCACAGCTCGCCGGTGCGGCTCCAGGCCAGCGTGGCGCGCAGCGGCCCACGGGCGTAATTCAGGGTCAGATTCCACAACTGTTTGGGCTGCTGCGGCAGCACGTCCAGGGTGGTGCGGGTGCCATCGCCGAGCACCACCGGGTAGTCCACGTCCAGGAACGTGACATTGGCGGTCACCGACAAGCCGGCCAGCGCAGGCAGCCACGGCCCCAGCTCCTTGATGGCCCCCAGCTCGGCGCCGCGCAGGCGCACCGGCCGGTCCACATTGCGCGGCTGGGTGACCAGCACCTGCTCACCGTCGATGCTGTCCATCTGGCCGTAACGGAAGATTTCATCGTCGATGGTCTTGTGGAACAGCGCGACCGACAGCAGGCTGCCGCCGTCGTCAAAGCTCCAGTCATGGCCAAGGTCCAGGTTCTGCGAGCGGCGCGGCTGCAGGTCCGGGTTGCCCTGGTTGAGCGTGGGCGGTGTGCTGCCCAGCGTGAGCACGCCGCCGTTCAAGGCCATCTGGTCCAGGCGCGGGCGCCCGATCGAGCGCGAGACGCCAACGCGCAGCGTGCCGTTGGCGCTGGTCTGCAGTTGCCCGCTGAGCGATGGCAACCAGTTGCGGTAGGTGCGCACCGCGTTGACCGGTGTCCAGGTGGTTCCGCTCAGCTGCTGGCCGGCGCTGGCAAAGCGTGTCTGTTCCAGACGGATGCCGCCAGCCAGCAGCCAGCGCTCGCCGCGCCATTGCGCCTGGGCAAAGCCGGCGCGCACCTGTTCGTCGACCCCATAGCTGCCGCTGTTCTGCGCGGTGGTGTCCACCACCCCGCGCGCCTGGCCAGCCAGGGCATCCCAGCGTGCGTCGGCCAATGCCGGGTCGATGGTCATCATCTCGCTGTTGCAGCCCAGGGCGCAGGTCGGGCGGCCCAGCACGTCGGCCAATGGGTCGGGCAGGCCGTTCCAGGTGGTGCGCTGCACAGTGGTGCGCATATGCGTGCGGACCTGCCGCGCGCCCACGGCCAGCCCCAGCCCGCGGCTGTCCTCGTCCATGTTGCGCCGCAGCTCCAGCTGCAGGTCGCCGACCCGTTCGGCGTAGCCGGTGCGCTCCTGCTGGTGATAGGCGTTGGGGTAGCGCGCCGGGTCGTCGGCCAGGGCCGGGTCCAGGGGCGTGAAAGCGGGCAGCGTGCCGCTCCAGTCGAACCCGTACGCCAGGCGATTTTGCTGGAAGCGGTCCCAGGTCTGCGGGTTGTCCACTGTGGCGCGCGAGGTGCTCGCGCGCAGCGCGGCGCGCCACTGCGCCGGCAACTCGGCCAGCAGCTCGCCATTGATGCCCGTCAGCGCGCGCTTCCATCGCAACTGCCCCAGTTCGACGTATTGATTGAGGTTGTCGAGCGTGCCGCTCTGCGCGCCAGTGCGGGTCAGGCGTGCGCTGTTCTGCACCTGGGCGTTCTGGGTATTGCGGTCCGAGGCCTCACGCTGGCGGAAGCTGTAGCCGGACACATGGCCGCTGAGCGGACCTTCCGGCTGCCAGTCCACGCGTGCGGTCAGGCCGCGCCGTTCGCGGGTGTTGGCGTAGTTGTACCAGCGCCGTTCGCTGGGCACCGCAGCGCCGGTGCCGCCGTAGGGCACCGGGTCGCGCGTGCCGTCGGCGGCGTACCAGTTCAAGCCGCCGCCGTTTTCCTGCTGCGGCACCGAGATCTCGCGCCGCCATTGGCTGGCAGCGCCCAGGAAGGCGAACTGCCCGTCGCGACCGAAGCGCTTGCCCCATTTCAGATCGCCTTCGCCAACCGGTGAGCGGCCGCCGTAGCGGCTGCCCATCAGGTTGGCGCCGCCCTTGGCCGAGAAGGTAAGCAGGCCGTCCGGGCGGCCGAAGCCGGTGGCGGTGACCAGGTTGGTGACGCCGCCGATCGCGCCGCCATCGTTTTCCGGCAGGAACGACTTCACCACATCGATGCGGTCGACAAAGTTGGCCGGCAGCACATCCATCATCGCCTGGCGGCTGCCGATGTCGTTGCTGGCAAAGGCAAAGCCGTCGATCAGCATGCTGTTGTAGTTGCCGTTGAGGCCGCGCACCGTCACGTAGCGCGGCTCGCCCTGGTACTCCACGGTGCTGACGCCGGTGACCCGGCGCAGCGCATCGCCCACATTGAAGTCCGCCAGCTGCCCGATGCTGTCGGCGGCGACTGAGTCCACGACGGTGGGCGCGGCCTGTTTGGTGGCGATGGCGCGGGTGTTCTGCGACTGGAACGAGGTGCGCACCTGCACCGCATCCAGGGTCTGCGGCGAGGCATCGGCGGGCGCCTCGGCGGCCTGCGCCGGCGCGTGCATCCAGCCCGAAACGGCCATGCCCAGCGCAAGCGACAATGTGCGACGCTGCGCGATGCAGGCAGGGCCGGGCAGATACCGGAAGCCAGAGGGAGAGCGATGAAACAGACGCATGGCACGATCCGCACTGTCGGGCAGCCCCAACGTGGTGGCCGCAAGCCGATTAAATTAATCTGCTTAATTTAAGCTTATGTGACACCACCGGTTCTTTTGCCTTCCATGTCTTCCTTCTTCGCCCACGCGGCCATTCGTTCGCATTACCGCCGTCGTAGCGACGGCCAGGCCGCCGGTTCCAGCGAGCGCGCGCTGCTGGATCTGATCCGTAGTGCCGGCCAGCTGGCGCGTGCGGATCTGCCGCGTGCCAGCGGGCTCAGCGTCCCCGGCACCAAGGGCATCATCGACCCGCTGGTCGCACATGGCCTGCTCCAGCTCGGCCCGTCGTTGCGGCGGGGGCGCGGTCAACCCAGCGTCGAGCTGAGTCTGGTGCCCGACTATGCATTCAGCGTGGGGGTCTCGTTGATGGTCGATGGCATCGCGGTGGTGCTGATCGACTTCGCCGGGCAGGTGCGCGGCATGCGCCAGCTCACGGCGTTCCCGCTGACGCTGGACCTGGTCGCGGCGCAGTTGCCGCACCTGGTGGAGCAGTTGCTGCAGGCGGCCGGTGTCGACCGGCAGCGGCTGTTCGGGGTGGGCGTCAGCATGACCGGCCCGCGCATCGGCGATGGCACGCGGGTCAATCCGCCGCTCACGCTGGCCGCCGAATGGATGCAGGTCGAGCTGGACCGCTTCATCGCCGAACGCCTGCAGTTGCCGGTCTGGATGGACAACGACGCCCATTGCGCCGCCCTGGCCGAAGCCTTGTACGGGGTCGGCCGCCAATCGCCGGATCTGGTCTATCTGACCATCGCCGACGGGTTTGCCGCAGGCGTGATCGCCGCCGGCAGCGTGCACCGCGGCGCGCACGGCAACGTGGGCGAACTGGGGCGCATCTCGGCCATCACCGGCAGCGCGCGGCCCACGCTGGAAAGCCTGCGCCAGGCGCTGGTCGCCGATGGCCATGCGCTGCCGGACCTGCACACCATGCTGCAGCACTACGATCCGGCATGGCCGCAGATCAAGGCCTGGCTGGATGCGGTGCAACCCACCGTGACCCTGGCGGTGGCGGCGATCATCGCGTTGATCGACCCGCGCGTCATCGTCTTCGGCGCGCGCCTGCCGGCAGATCTTGCGCAGCGGCTGATCGCCCGGGTCGCCTTCGAGCCGGCGCCACGGCGGGGCGTCGCATCGCCGTATCCGGCATTGCTGGTCGGGCAGGTGCAGGCACACGCCACGGTGCTGGGCGCGGCCATGCTGCCGTTCAAGGAAACGCTGTTCTAGCGCAGGCGATGGACCAGCCGGCGTAGCGCGCCGGCATTGCGGCGGGGCATCGTTTCGCATCGCGGCGGCATAGTTCGCCTCGGTTGCGCATTGTCATCTGCCAAGCGGTTTACTGGCCGCCCGCAGTGCTCTTGAGGTCCTCATGCGTATTGCTCCCTTGCAACCCGCCGCCACGCCCACCACCGCGCTGGCCACACCGGCGCACACCAGCGCGATCACCCCGATGGAGGTGCCGCACCCGCCAGGCGGCAACCCGCCATTGCGCGCACGCCCGCGTCGCCAGGCCGCCGTGCTACCGCCGCTGGTGCCATTGGACGACAGCGCGATGACCGGCAAGCAGGCATTGGTGGCGCTGGACGGCGAGTTCTCCGAGCAGCGCCTGGCCGAAGTGCAGGCACACCAGATCACCTTGCAGGCCGCGCAAAGCGCGCTGGCCAAGCAGCTGCCACAGGCCACTCCCGCACCCAAGCCCGACAGCATCGCGGCACGCTTTGCCGCCGGAACGCTGCAGCCGGTGTATCTGGACACCGCCACGTTCGACGAGATGACCGCCAGCTTGCCCGAGCACTCGCGTGCAGCGGCCGGCCCGGTGCTGGTCGATGCGCAGCAGGGCCGCATCGTCTTCGATCTGGGCCACGCGTTTGCGCCTGGCGATACCTTCAGCGATGCCGCGCGCACGGCATTGCGCAAGGCGCTGGATCTGCGCGCCCATGGGTTGGAAACACCGGGCTGGCTAAAGCCCGCCGCGTCCACGCCCGCGCAGCCGCGGCGCAAGTTGCAGCAGGCCGCGCGCTACCACGGCCACGAGGTGCCGGCACGCGACGGCGGCGCAGCGTTCTTCAAGCCCAACGACCACCATCTGGTGGCCGGCAAGGACGCGCTGCTGCGCAAGCACCGCAAGGAGCTCGTCCACGATGCGTATTTCCAGGCGCCCAGCACGCGCGCGCTGGGCAAGGACGTGATGGTCCACCGGGGCCTGTTCGACAACCACGCCGGCATCCCGGAGAACTCGCTGGCCGCCATCGATCGCGCTTACGAACACGGCTATCGCAACCTAGAACTGGATGTCGAAGTCAGCGCCGACGGCGTACCGGTGCTGATGCACGACTTCAGCATCGGCCGCATGACCGACGACCCGCAGAACAGATTGGTCTCGCAAGTACCGTTCGCGCAATTGCGCGAGATGCCGCTGGTGATCCGCAACCCGGTCGACGGCAACTTCATCAAGACCGATCAGAGCATTGCCGCCGTGGAGCAGGCGCTGGAGCACGCGTTGCAGAAGCCGGAGGCGATGTCGGTGGCGCTGGATTGCAAGGAAGACACCGGCGAGGCGGTGGCGATGCTGCTGATGCGTCGGCCGGACCTGCGCCAGGGCGCCGCGATCAAGCTGTATGCCAAGTACTACACAGGCGGCTTCGATCAGTTTCTGTCCAATCTGTACAAGCACTACCAGATCAATCCGCTGCACTCGCAGGACGCGCCCCGCCGTGCCGCGCTCGATCGCCTGCTGGCCAAGATCAACGTGGTGCCGGTCTTCAGCCAGGGCATGCTCGCCGACGCGCAGTTGCGCGATTTTTTCCGGGGCAAGGACGATGGCCCGGAGGGGCTGGCCGACACGGCGGTGCAATGGCTGGAAAGCTGGAACCGGATGCGCCCGGTCATCGTGGAGGCGGTGGCCACCGACCAGCAAAGCGCTGCGGGCAAGGCCATGGAGCTGACACGCACGCGCCTGCGCCAGCCGGACTCGTCCTACGCTCAGGCGGCATTCTCGTCCGGCTACCGCTATGAGGATTTCTCGCTGCCGCGCGCCAACCACGACAAGGACTATTACGTCTGGCGCAACTTTGGCGAGATGCAGAAGCTCAGCGGCGAAGCCTTCGGCATCCAGCGCACCACCGCCGGCGCCTTTCGCGACGCCGGTGAAAGCCTGCTGACCGACCAGCCCGAAGAAGAACTGCTCGCGCTGCTGGAAAACCGCACGCTGGCGCGTGGCCACACCGGCATGGAACTGGACCTGCCGCCAGAGACCCCCATCGACAGCGCACGCGATGCGGCGATCGTGGAGCAGCGCACCAGCGAATTCCGCGCCGCGTCCAGGCCCGCCGACCCGGCGCATGTTGCGGCCGTGCGCGAAGGCCGGCTGCTGGATCGCTCGGCAGACCATCCGCACGATGCTGCCGCCAGGCAGGCGGTGGATGCACGCGCCGACGCGCTGGGGCGGCTGACCGATCAGTACCGTGGCGCACCGGTCACCCATTACCTCAACGAGCAGGCCAGACAGATCGAGCCGGGCGAGTGATGCCGGCGCACTGATGCTGCGCCGGCGCGCGTGGCCCGGCGGCTTGACCGCTCAGGGGATCGCCAATGGGGGGGGGCCTTGCAATGTTGCCGGTGGACATCGCCTTTGCCGGCAAACTGCACTGGCGCGCGCACCCAGGACGCCCGCATTGCGCCTGCTCCGGCGCTACGGCGTCTCCAGCATCGGAATCACTTCACGGTCCTGCGCGTCCACCGCCACCAGGCGCTGCATCAGCAGCGACAAGGTCACCACGTCCTGGTGATTGTGCTCGGCCACGCGGCGCAGGTTGCGCGCGCTGCCGCCGCGCAGGTAGCTCAACCAGGCGGCCGGGGCTTCGGAGCCGGGCAGGTCGTCTTCGCGCACCACGCGCAGCAGCTGCCGTTCGATGGTGGACAGCTTGCAGTTCTCCCAGGTGCCGCGATAGCGGCGCCGGGTGGGGAACAGCAGGTCCACATGATCCAGCGCAGAGATCGGGTCGCCGCGGCGCGCCAGCCGGTAGCGCGTCTTCAACAGCGGCGCGTCGTAGCAGCGGCCGTTGTAGCTGGACAGCACCGTCTGCGGCGACAGCCAGCTGCGGAACAGGTCCAGCATCGCGCTTTCGGCCGCCATCGTGGACATCATCAACTGGCGTACGCGCAGCCCGCTGCCCTGCGTAACGTCGGTGTACCAATCGGCCACGCCGATCATGAAGGCGCGCGTGCCGGTGCCACCGGCCAGGCCGGTGGTTTCGGTGTCGAAGAACAATAGATCCATCGGGTCCACCGCGTCCTCGCGCTTGGCGAACGCCAGCGACAGCGCCTGGCGCGGGATCGCCTGCGGCAGGAACGCTTCGATCAGGTGCAGGCCGGGCGCGATCTCGTTGCCGGGCAGATGCCGATCGGTGGACGCCGCGCGTACCGGCGCGTGCGTCGAGACCGCGCGCTCGCGCAGGCCGATCATCTTGCGCAGGCCGGCGATATCGGTGCGTCGCTGCGGTGGCGGGTTGGATATGGATGCAGCCGGTGTCGCGCGCATCGCCGGCACGCGCGCTGCCGCATCGGCCGCCGCACCTGCCGGCTTGTGGCGCACATCGTGGTCCACCCAGGCAAACGCCGAGCTATCGCGCGCAGGCGCTGCAGCAACCGGTGCCTGCAGGGCCCGGCGCGTCATGGCCGGTGCGCTGGGCTGGGCACGCCGTGCACCGGCAGCCTCTGCGCTGCCGGGCTGCGCGCTTCGCACCGCCGCATCGCGCGGCAAAGCGCGTGACCCAGACGCAGCAGCACCCGGCGCAGGCTGGCGTTGCGCACGCGTCGGCATCACCGCATCGTCCTTGCGCGCCGTGGGTGTCAGCCCGCCGACCTGGCGGCGCAGCAGGCGCAAACGTTCTGCGCTCACCCCAGGATCGCTGCCAGGCACCGGCGCTGCCGGCGCACGCATTGGCTGCGCCGCCGCAGGCATGTCACCTGCGGCACGCGTGTGCGCATTGCCTGCCACTGCATCACCCGAGGTACGCGCCACCCCTGCCGCGCGCAGCGGGTATGCATCGGCCTGCACGTCGACTGCAGCGGAAACATCCGCACCATCCGCTGCAGCGCCATCTGCAGCCGCCGTCGGCGCCGGCACATCGGCGTGCCCGGCCTGACGCCGCAACAAGCGCAACCGGTCCGCACTCACGCTCATGCAAGCACGTCCAGCGCCAGGTCGTCGTCCACCTGGGTGGCATGCCGCAACGGCGCATCCGCATCGAACAGCAGCGCCAGCACCGTCAAGGCCAATGACTTGGGCGACTCGCCCTTGCCTTCCTCATGCGCGGCCAGCACCGGGCCCACGCAGGCTGGGCAGCCGGCGCTGCAGTCGCAACGCCGCACCAACTCGTCGGCGCGCTGCAGCAGCTCGGCCTGGCGCAGCCACAGCGGCTCGCTCAGGCCCACCCCGCCAGGGAAGTTGTCGTACAGATACACCGTGGGCACGAAGGCCTGCTGCAACTCCACCGTGCCTTCCTCGCCTTCTTCCACACCGCGCAGTTGCCCGCGGCCGGTCTGGTCGGCCACCGCAAACCACGCGCCGTCGCCATTGCCTACGGCCTTTTGCAGGTCGCGTGCGTCGGCCATCACCGCCACCGTGGCCACCACGTGCAACGCATACGCCGCGCCGAGAAACCCATCCAGCGCATCCTGCTTGGACGCGAATGCCTTGCCCAAGGTGGCCTGCGGCAGCTGCCACCACACCGCGGTGGTGTGCAGTTCCTGGTCGGGCAGGTTCACCGGGCCGTAGCCGATGTTTTCATGCGTGTAGTAACGGATCTTCTTGTAGCCGGACACACGCCGCACCACATGCACTTCGCCATGGTGGGAATCGCCGCGCCCGGCCACGCCGCCGTCGAAGCGGTCCAGCACCTTCAGCTTGGTGTAGTCGATGCTGTCGGTGTAGTAGTCCACATGCGTGCGCGTGACATAGGCCTTGCGGCCTTCCCAGTCCAGCCGCTCCACCTGGTACGGCGTGCTCTGCACCATGTGGATGGCGCCTTCGTACAAGGTCAGCGCCGCGGCCGAATAATCCACCTCGGCGATGATCTGCTGCTTGCCGTCGCTCTTGTCCACCACCACGAAGTTGCCGTCGGCCACCGAGCGCAGGCTCACCGCATTGGCCGGGTAGCTGTCGGCGATCCACTCCCAGCGGTCGCCTTCCTGGTGGATCACTTCGCTCTCGGCCAGCGCTTCCAGGAACACCAGCGGGTCGATCGGCCCGAACGGCTCGCTGGCAATGAACGGCAGTTCGAACGCCGCGCAGCGGATGTGGTCGAACAGGATCAGCGGCTGGTCCGGCGCAATGCGCGCATGCTCGGGCGAGGCATCGGCAAAGAAATCCGGATGCCGCACCACGTACTGGTCCAGCGGCTGCGAACTGGCCACCAGCACGCCCAGCGCCGGTTGCTGGCGGCGCCCGGCGCGGCCGAAGCGCTGCCAGGTCGCCGCCACGCTGCCGGGGTAGCCGTTGAGGATCACCACATCCAACGCGCCGATATCCACACCCAGCTCCAATGCCGAAGTGGACACGATGCCGTCGATATTGCCGGCGCGCATCGCGCGCTCCACCTCGCGCCGCTCGGTGGGCAGGTAGCCGCCGCGGTACGCACGGATGCGTGGCGGCTTGCGCGGGTCGTGGTCGAAGATGTCCTTGAGATACTTGGTCAGCACTTCCACCATCAGCCGCGTCTGCGCGAACACCAGCGTCTTCAGCCCGCTCTTGATGGCGATGCGCGCGATGCGGTTGCTCTGCGAGCGTGCCGAGGCGCGCAGGCCCAGGTCGGCATTGACTACCGGCGGGTTCCACAGCAGCACGTGCTTGTCACCGGTGGGCGCGCCGGATTCGGTGATGGCATGCACCTGTTCTTCGATCAAGGCCTGCGCGTGCGCATGCGGGTTGCCGATGGTGGCCGAGCACAGGATGAACTGCGGGTTGGCGCCATAGAACGCGCAGATGCGCTTGAGCCGGCGCAGCACGTTGGTGACATGGCTGCCGAACACGCCGCGGTAGGTGTGAATCTCGTCGATCACCACATAGCGCAGGTTCTCGAAGAACTGCGCCCACTTGGTGTGATGCGGCAGGATCGCCTGGTGCAGCATGTCCGGGTTGCTCACCACGATGTCGCCATGCAGGCGGATCGCCTGGCGCGCATCGCCGGGCGTATCGCCGTCGAAGGTGAAGGCCTTCACCCCCAGCTCGCCGGCGCGGTTCAACTCCAGCAGCTCAGCCACCTGGTCCTGCGCCAGCGCCTTGGTCGGGAACAGGTACAGCGCCTTGGCCCCGGAGCGCATCGCCGCGCTCACCACCGGCAGCGTGTAGCACAGTGATTTGCCCGACGCGGTGGGCGTCACGATCGCCACATGGTCGCCGCGTTGCGTGGCCGCCCAGGCATCGGCCTGGTGGCTGTAGAGCTGGCTGATGCCACGCGCGCGCAAGGCGTCGGCCAGCGCGGCCGGCACATCGGCGGGAATCGGCGCATAACGGCCGTCGCGCCCGGGCAGGGTAAAGCTGCCGGTGATGCGGTCGTGGTAGCGCCGCTCCAGGCGCTCGGTGAGCAATGCGCCGTCGCGGCTGGGCCGGCCATCGGTGGTGGCCAGGGCGCGTTCGGCGGTTTCGGTGCGGGGAGCGAGGGCAAACGGAGGCATACGGCGGCTCCCAAAGAGGGGCATGAGACAGGGGAGGTGTCTCAGGGTATGAGACCGCGGCCAAACCGGCGAGCCTGTGTCACTGAGCGGATTCAGCAAGCGCCTGCCTATGCGGCCGCAGATGTCATCGGCAGCGCCGCGTTGGCACCGAATCACGCAGGCACTGGCGGCGTTGCAGCAGCGTTCCGTGGTGTGCAGCGTGCGTGGTTGCCGAACGTGCGCTAGGCCCGCAACAGATTCACATAAGCCTGGTAACTGAAGCTCTGGCCGCGTGCACGTCCGGTGGTTTCCACCAGCACACCGATGTCCTGCAGCGTGGTCACCGCCGCGCGCGCTGTGGGATAAGAGACCTCGAGCGCCTGCTGCGCGCGATCAACGGTCAGCTTCGGCATGGTCGGCAGGAACTCGAACAGCCGCAGCGCCTGTAGCGTGCTGCTGCCGGTTCCCAGCACGCGCTTGCGATCGGCCGCGATCAACGCCGCAATCGCCACGATGCTGCGCTGGGCCTGTTCGGCAGAGGCTTCCACGCCCTCAAGGAAGAAGGCCACCCATGCTTCCCAATCGCCATGCGTTCGAATGGCCGACAGGTGCCGGTAGTAGTCGTTCTGCCTGGCCTTGAGGTAGCCGGACATGTATAGCAACGGTTCGGGCAGCAACTGCCAGTGCTCCAGCAGCGCGGCAATCAACAACCGCCCGATCCGGCCGTTGCCATCCAGAAACGGATGGATGGTTTCGAACTGCGCATGCACCAGCGCAATGCGGACCAGAGGCGGCAACGTCGGGCGCGTGTCATGGATGAAGCGCTCCAGATCACCGAACACCTCGGCCAGGCGCTCGGCCGGCGGCGGCACGAATGCCGCATTCCCGGGCCGGGTGCCGCCGATCCAGTTTTGACTGGTGCGCATGCTGCCCGGCAGTGCGTGCGCGCCACGGACGCCAGCCAGGAGAATCCTGTGCGCCTCGGCAAGCAGGCGCAGCGAGATGGGCAATCCGGTGGGCGCCTGTAACTGCTCACGGACGAACTTGAACGCCTGCAGGTAGTTGGTGACCTCTTCCACATCGTCTGCGTTGGCCACTGTCAGCCCTGCCTCCTCATCGAAGACGTCGGTCAGGGTGGCCTGGGTTCCCTCCAGTTGTGAGGTCAGCAGCGCCTCCTGCCGGACCGCGCTGTAGATCAGCCACTCGCTCGAGGCCACCAGCCCGGCCATGCCTGTCAGCCGCGCAAGGGCGACCTCGGCAAGGCGATTACGCTCCAGATACGCGGCCGGATCCAGCGCAGGGGCGGCCGGCGGCAGCGGCGCTGGAACAAACGCGCGCACGGTCTCGTCATGGGTGTTGATGACGGTATAGGAGCCGGTGACACGGGTCATTCAAGGATCCTTTCCTAGTAGTGCTGGCTATTAAAGAATGCCTTAATAAGACAGGGCGTTGTGAAACACCTCGTTGCTACGCGACGGAGGGTCAGCCGGAGCGTGCTGCAGGTTTGGCCAGGTACCGCATCGTCGCGGCGATGGCAACTGGGCACACGTGACATCAGCGCCAAACCGGCGAGCCTGTGTCACTGAGCGGATTCAGCAAGCGGGTATCCTGTCGGGCCCCACCGGGCCGCGCCATGCGGCACCGGCGGGCTCCCCCACCTCGAAGACCTGCCGTGCCCGTGCCCCCCAGCGCTCTCGCCCCGCACTACAAGACCCCTTCCGCCCGCCGTGCCGACGTTGTGGTGCACGCCGCCGGGTTGTTCCTGGCCATCGTTGGCGGCGCCTGGATGATCTGGCGCGCGCATGCCAACGGCACGATGGTGCTGGCCACCTGCGTCTACGCGCTGGGGCTGCTGGTGATGTTCGCCTGCTCGGCGGCCTACAACTTCGCCCCGCCGCAGCGCCAGCCGATGCTGCGCAAGTTCGACCACGCCGGCATCTTCGTGATGATCGCCGGCTCCTACACGCCGTTCTTCCTGCTGGCGCTGGATGGCAGCTGGCGTTGGGCCATGATCCTGAGCGTGTGGGGTGTGGCCTTGTTCGGTGTGTTCGCCAAATTATTCCTGCCCGGCATCGCCAAGGGCTTCTGGGTGGCCATCTACCTGCTGCTGGGCTGGGCCGGCATCGTGGTGATCAAGCAGATCGTCGCCGGGTTGGACAGCACCGTGCTGTGGCTCATCGCCGCCGGCGGCGCGTTCTACACCGTGGGCGTGGGCTTCTACGTGCGCAAGTCCATGGTCTACAACCGCGCCATCTGGCACGCCCACGTGCTGGGCGGCGCACTGTCGCACTGGTGCGCCATCTGGCTGTGCCTGCGGCCGATGGGCGAGGTGTAGCGCGCTGTCGATGTCGTCGCGCAGTCGCGTATGCCCCTCGCTCGCCAGCATCGACACGTCATGGATCTATTGATCGCCTGACGACGTCGGCTTCCAATCAGAGCGCGCAGGTACAAGGACAAGGATCAGCACATCGTCGCCGTCGCGTGTGTAGATCAAGAGATATCTGCCGTCCTGGCAGGTGGACAAACGCGTTCACGGCAGTGGCCCAGAGTGATAGATGGCGGCACCATCCAGCGCGTCGCCCTCGGTTTCGATCCGGTCGTCCTGTTCACATGCGGCGGAATACATCTGCGGGTCGGAGATGTCGATCGCGCGCGCCAGTGCTGAGGCGAGCAATGCGGTGCGCGCATCCAGCGCGCTCTGCTTCCAGGCCACGCTCACGCACGCGTGCCCTTTGCAGCCAGTGCTGCCTCAAGCGCCGCACGTTGTTGCGTCTTGAGCGTCTCCATCTGCTGCTCGCCTGCGCGCTGGAGAGTGCGGGGCGGGGGTCGGCCAGGGCATGCTCGGTCTGGGTGAGTAGCGACACCGCATAGCGTGCGTCCAACTCCTTGACCTTCATCGCCTCGGAGCAGTCAGGCCGGCGCTTCGTCTTGCCGCCCTTGGCGTCCCACTGCGCAGCGTCCACATGAAGCACGTCCAATGGCATGCCCATCTCGCGCAAGACCTTCAACGCACTTTCGAAGCTGCCAACTGGCGCGGCGCATTCGCCTTGGTGGCCAGCACACGGGTCTGGTTATGGGTCTGCAACCGCACGGTCCAGGCACCGGCTTCCCCGATGACCGACGCCTGCCTGACCGCACTGGCGTCGACCAGGGCGCATGCGGTCGCCAGCTTGACTAGATTCGTCATGGCGCTATCCAGTTAACGATTAAGAGCAGCTATCAAAACTACTGCGCAGCCGCCAGGGGGGCGCGGCCGGTGCTCGGAATCCTCATGTACCCACGTACACTCCGGTTCCTCCGCGCCGCCCGCACCCACCTGACGGCTGCTCGCTACGTTTTGTTAGCCGCTCTAAATGGCATTCACCTTGCCATTGATCAGGGGCGCCAGCTAACGGCTGTCGGTCAGGCTCGCACCCTCACAGCTTGGTCTTCAGCACCGCCTCGAACGCCGCATCCGGCTCAAGGCTATCGGAAAGCACGATCACCGAATGCAGCGTGCCCCGCGCCTGCACGCTGTATTCGAAGCCCACCTGCTTGCCGTTGCGGCTGAATACCTCGATCTCGCTGTACTCGCCGATCTCGCCCTCGAAGCGTTCCTGCGTGTAGCCGTGCTCCTTGGCGAAGTTCTTGGCGGCCGAGCGCGCGCCTTCCCAGACGGCATCTTCATAGTTGATGGGCTGCAGCAGGCTCACCAATTGCGTGGCGCACGGCGTGGTGCTGGTCATGCCATAGCCATCGACCGTGCCCACCAACGGGATGCTGCTCTGGCTGCGCTTGGGCGTTGCCTTGACGGTGCAGCCAAGCTGCTGCAGCTCGGCCAGGGTGAAGTGATCGGATTCCGGGCGCGGCGGGTCAGCGGTGTGGCTGCCGTTGCAGGAAGTCATCAGGCCAACCAGGGCCACGGGCCAGAGGATGCGGAAGGCAACGGTCAACAACGGCGACGTCCTTGTAAGAGTTGAGAAAACACGTACCAAGTTTGGACCTACGCGTAGGAGCGCACCTGGGCGCGACCTAACGTCAGGCCTGCATGGCCAAAAGCCGGTGCGTACAACAGCAAGCGCACCACAACGCTGCTGCGTGAATACCTGCGTGGCGCTAACACCACCACGCCGCCTCCCAACCAGCACCACGCGTATGCACCCGCGCAGTCAGCACAACAGCATAGCCGGCAGGCGCGCAAAACGCCTGCCGCATCTCATCAGCCCACCACACGTGGTGCCAACAGATCACCCAATCCCACCCGGTGCAGCATCTCCGCACGTAGGCGATCGAGCACGCCGAAGCCAACGTCGGCACCATCGCCGGCCGGGTCGATATGCACGCGGAACGGGCGCTTGCCGAACGGCGCATCCACCACCCGCACGATGGCCTGCGCCACCTCGGCCACGTCTGCATCCTCCGGCACGCGCCGCCAACGGCAGTTGGTAGTGCGTCACGACCATTTCGACGAATGCACTAGGCGATCACACCGGCGAGCTTAGTCACGCAGGAAACCGTTGTCATCCACGCAAGATGGCAAAGAATTTTGCTGTCCCTATGCAGGAGGCCACCTATATTTGTGTTTTGATAAATCGGGCTCCGTTGACGCTACGCTATAAGTATGATTTTATATTTAAGCACCATTGCAAAATAAAAAAATCGACAAAGTTTGCTTACTAACAAGGAGTTGGCAATGCATGCATGGAGAGTAATGGCAATAGTGGCCTTAATAATCTGGTCTCACTCGGCATCAGCGGCGGGGCGATTGAATATTAAGATTGAACAAGCAGTTAAAGCTATTAATAGCGATAAGCCTGTAAGTAACAAGCAAGATGAAACAGGTATACGCGTCATTGCTACTAATCTAGGTGATCAGGACATCGAAGTCGTAGATCAGTGGTTTCCAAAGACCAACAAAAGTGGTCTTTTGATGAACAATGTTTTTCGTGTCTTGGCAGATGATGGAAGTGAAGCTCCCTATTTTGGCATCTATGTCAACATGGACGGTGCGCCAGAAGATGTATATGTCAAAGTGGGTCCAAAGCAGAAAAAGGTGGTGGACGTAAATATTCAATTGAATTATCGTCTCAAGCCAGGGCGGCACTACACTGTTAGCTTAAGAAGTCCCTCTCGTTATTTGAACAGGCCTAAACTGGCTTATAAGAATGCATCCCGAGACTCACTTCGGGCATCGTGGCTTGAAGCGTCATCAAATGAAGTTAGAATTTTTGCTGGCGATCAGCTAAAGACTGAATTAACATCTCCAAAGACGAGTCATCACAAGACAACTGAGGCGGAATTCGCATCTTGCAGCGCAGCTCAGGTCCAGCATGTTGGACAAAATGTTATACCGCAATCAACCGCGATTGCTTACGAAGCTCTTACTGAATACGGCCAGCAGACGAAAGTTCAGACCTTCGATGTTCCGCCATATGTTGACATGTCGTTTGAACCGACCGCGCGATTTACGACTTGGTTCGGCGTTCATGGTGATCCTGATGACTACCTGCCGGACGACCAATATAATGACAGTATGGTATTCGCCACATGGTATCGATTAACCAACGATCCAATGAATCCTAAGCCGCCGGTTTCTATTACTTGCCAATGCGACCCGGTGGAAAATAACATTTCTCCGAATGCTCTAGCTTGGGTCACTCCTGGAACGCTATACCAAGTGAATTTATGCCCCCGTTTTTTTGAATCGCCACAGTTTCCAACGGTTTACGATGAATTTTCTCAAGTGGGAACATTTTTACACGAAATTACGCATTTTTCAGATGAAATCGTAAACGGCACGATTGATGACCCCTCAGGTTACACATACGCCGGAACGAAGGCGCTGGCTGGTAATCGCACTCGCGCAGTACGAAATGCTCAATCTTACAAATTCTATTATTTAAATTTAAATTTTAATTGAGTTCACTCCTAGCGTAAGGTTGATGCGTTTCGCGGCTACCGTGCGAAGAAGGCATTAGGAAACACGCAAGGCATAGCGAGGAAGGTTTAATTCCTCTACCCAAAGCTCTTAACTAGAGTGGGAGTTGTCGGGGTGCTTATCCACCCCGACACCGCTGCCACCCACCCGCAGCAGCAGACACCTGCTCCCACCCGTTGCGCAGCCGCTTCATCGCTTGCCCGGCCACACACGCATAACCCAGTTGTTTGGCTTCGGCGGTGCCCAGGCCAGGTAGTGCGATGATGGAATCCGACGGCGCGGGGCGCCCTTGGCGTTGTGCTTCGTTGCGCAGTGTCATGTTTTCGATGCCCTGGCAGTAACGCACCATGCCCGGATGCGGGTGCGTGCGGTACTGCTCGCAATTGAACGGCGTGGTGTCACGCGCCAGGTAGTTATGCGGCTGCCGCACCGGCGGGATGTACGTCTGCGTGGCCTTGCCCGTGGCCGAGCGCATGCTTTGTGCTGCTGCGCCATATGCGCACGCAAGCAGGCACAGCGCGGCCAACGTCAGCGCGCCGCGGCGCGCGGTGGTGATCCTGTCCATGATGTTCCCCCTGTACGCACGGATCCTAGCCCACGTGCCACGCGCGCGGGTGGTTCAGCCCGCTTGAATGGTCGTGCGTACCGCGGTGCTCACCTCACTCAGATGCGGTGGATCGCTGTAGATCACCTTGAGTAGAGGGCGTACTGAGCTAAGTAACACGCTGACGCGCCCCTCGGGATTAAAGCGAGTGCACCTGTCCACGCTGCTGTTCCTGCGACCGCTGCTGATCCAACGCCTGCTCTTGCATACGTTCTTGCGCCAGCCGTTGGTTCACCGTCTCAAGCTGCGTAAAGCTTTCCTGCACGGGTCGCTGTGCAGCCTCCGCTGTCGGCATGTGTGCGCGTAGCTTTGCGGGATCTTGCGGGTCACCCTGCACCACAAATACGTTCTGTGCGGCGGTCAGTTCTCTTGTCTTGTCACTGAGCAGCACGTGGTCCACACGGGTCAAGCCATTGTCCTTGGCCAACGTCAGGAGACTGGCGGTCATACGCTCGCTGGTCGCATCGAACGTGCGGCCGCTGGCTATATCCAGCTGCTCCACCTTGCCTCGGATCTGCTGATGCATTGCGTGGTCCGGGTGGCCTGCATCTGCAGGCGTTAATAGCTGGCTTGATGGGGCAGGAGTTGCCATGGCTTGCGGGTCAATGTCACGCGCGCCCGTGTTCTTCAGCTGGACCATCCCGTAGCCGTCTTTGCCGAGGTCTACGATGTTGAACGTTTTTGCAGAACCCAGGTCCAGCCCATTGCGCTCCAGTTGCTCTGGCTCCAGCCCCAAAGATTTGAGGTCGATGCGCACCTCCGGAGGCTGGCGATCATGGGCTAGATGATCGTAGTTTCTCGCAATATGGCTGATCGGGCCTACGCCGTAATAGTTGCGGTAGTCGGAGTCACTGTGCGGCCCAAGCGTGCCTCTGCTGTCGTAGAAGCATTGCTCTACAGCACGCGTCAGCGGCTTTCCACGCCCTTGCTCGTGTGTGGTCAGCGCCTCATAGCTAAGGCCCCGGGCAAACGCTGGGGGTGTCACATGCTTGTCAACGCAGCGGGTGACAGAGCGGTCCAACAGCATGCCTTCGGCATCCTCTGCAGATACGCCAGGGTTTTCATGCTTGATACGGCTGTTGAGTGCACGCAAGGCCGAGATCTCTGCTAATGCTTCGTCCTGCCGTGTCTTGTCCAGATATGCACGGGTCGGCTCTGTCAGATCTACCTGACTTTCGCGCTGAGAGTGCGCGTCCTGCATCTTCTCGCCCATGGTCCTGCCGAACTCCGCCAACGCACTGGCTCGATGTTCTGCCAAAACACCATGCATCGTCTCGTGGCCCAGTACTTCTGTCAGGTGATCGATGCGTGCGCGGCCCTGCCAATCCTGAAAGAGCGACCCACTGATGTTGAGCGTGCCTGCCTTTCCATCCTTGCCATCCTGAAAGTGACCAGCATTGTTTTGGTCATGGGAGACAGCGATAGCACCAATCTGCCCTTTCTCGATGGCGTTCCCCAACAGGTTGGACAGATATGGCGATTCGGAGATGGCCTGCCGGATGGAAGCTTCAGCCTCTTTGGGAAGGCTGGGGTCTTTCCTCATCTGCAAGAGCAGGGGCTCAATTCTTGGATCAACTGGCGTCACTCATCACCTCCATCGATCTGTGCGCCATACACGCACTCGCGTTTTGCGCCGCCGTCGTTGGTTTCGTAAATCATCAAGGCCACCGAGAAACCTTGCGCTCCGTTCTGGACAGGGCGCCAATGCTGCCGAAGCATACCGCCCTGGAATGGGCGCTGCCCGCCACGCGTGTAGCCCATAGCCTCGAGTTTCTTGGAAAATTCAGCTGCGTTCCACACGCATTGTGCATTCAGCGACAGCGTGGGATCTTGCTGATCGGGTAGGCCAATTAGCAGGTTGATAAAGGAATAGCCCTTCTTCTGCGGGCTGTGCGAGACATACAGCGTATAGCCGTGCGCGAGCGGACGGCTTTTCAACACACGCCGAGACACCGCCAGATCCTTTGGCGTCTCGAATCGGATGCCCAGGATCTCTTCCACCCGCCTGTAACTCATGTCGCTTGGCTGTTTTAGCGACGCCGCAAATCTCAACAGATTGGTCTCAATGTCCTGGATGCTGAGGGATGCGTTCTGACTCAGCCCGGCCGGCTCAGAATCTACGGCAGGTAGCGGCGATGTAGTAGCGGACAGGGCGCTGGCGTTCTCAGACGGCCGGGCGCACGCGCTCGGCAGCATCGAGATGAGCACCAAGAAAAGAAACAGCGTAAGTAAGCGAAAGCGTGTCATTGATGTCGTATGAGCCAGCGCGGCGCGGTGATACGAAGCAAGGTACTCGCCCTGGCTCCAACCGGCCAGTCCGCCGGCCAGGCAGCTCACGCACGAACCAGACACACGCCACTACCGCGCATCACCCAAATCCTCCAGCACATCCTCCACCTGCTCGGCCAGATGCTGTAGACAGTGCGCCCACTGTTGCAGGGGAATGGCGGGCACGCCCATGGCGCCTTCGTCGCGTGTGCGTGGGCTGGCTAGGGTGGCGAGCAGGCGCAGTTGGTCGCGCACGCGTAGTAGGTGGTATTGCGTGCCTTCGGGCATCCAGTAACCGGGTTCGTCGCGCATGCCGCTCTCCTTGCCATCAGGCAGCTCCCGCTGCACAACGCAGCGGGATGCCGGGAGGCTAGAAACCGCAGACAGCCGGCGGGCTTATTCCCCTTGCGGGTGTTGTATTCGCCGCCCTCCCGGCGCAAGAACGCCGAGCAGTGCCAGGCCAGATGGCCGAGCACAAAAAACCCACCAAATTCTCGGAGGTGGGTGCCGCTGTCTGTGTAGAGTTTCTAGGCTCCGTGTCGGAGTGTGCTGCTAGGGCTTCTCAGGGTCAAGCCAGATGCAGCTCGCGCGCGATTGCCCGAGGATGGCTTGTGCTATGTACGACGGCCCGCATGAAAAAGAAGGCAAAGGACGTACCCTGCCGCCGCAACGCTGGCGTGGTCGCCATGCAGGCACGCCGCAACTGCACCGCTTATCGGACCGGCGCCGTCTGGCTTGGCTCGCCCATGCTCCGCGACACCTCGTGCTGCTGGGTGAGCATGCGTTCCTGCACCAGCGCCTGATTGGTGGCCAGCAGTTGCTGGTCGGACTGTTCGACCGGTGTCTTGATGGCCTGCTCCACGTCCACATGCACACGCTTGTGGGCAGGGTCATCCAGGCGGCCCTCCACGGCGGGCATGGCCAGCTTCTGGCCGACGGCCACCTCGCCGTTTGCCGCGCCGATGAACCAGATCCCCAAGGCAGTGTGTTCGGCACAGGGCCCGGCAGTGCTGAAGGTGGCCCGCGCATCACTCGCCGCTGCGCGCGCGCAACTGAGTACCCTGCCGGGCGCGCAGCTGCAGGCCGGCGCGGACAGCTGGGCCAACGCCACGGTCGCCAGCGGCCCGTTGGCCGATGCAATCGCCAGGCTCAAGCCCCAGGACGGCAAACCGATCATTGCCCACGGCGGCGCTGCCTTCGCGCGCAGCCTCATCGCGCACAACCTGGCAGACGAATATGTGCTGGGCGTTTACCCGATCCTGCTGGGCAAGGGCGTGCCGATCTTCAACGACCTGCCGGCCCCCAGGCCGCTCACGCTGGTGAGCACCCACACCTTCCCCAGCGGCTTCATGGCGCAAACGTATCGGCCCGCGTAGGAATGCCTGGCGCCGCTCGTTGTCAGTAGCGCGGTGGCTGCTGGACACAAGACATCTGCGTCGCGCATAGCAGGGCCTGCCTTCCCGACATCATCCACGCGCTGTCTTGCATGCAGGAAGGTGATCATGCCGACGCGGCATTGATACGTGTGAGCGGGGCGTTGTGTACGGAACGCACGCGCAGAGCCTTAAACGCCAAACGCCCCGGACAAGCCGGGGCGTTTGGCGTTTGACTCATTGGCGTAGTGCGCGTGGACATTCAACGGCGATGGCCCTCAACGCATTCCGCCTTCCATCGACTGTGCACTACCCGCAGGCTGCAGCACTGCGCACCAACTCAACCTGGCACACGCACCACCGACAGCATCTGCAACAGCAGCGCTGAAGCGAAGGAGTTACTTGGTGGACTTGGTCGCGTCGCGCACGTCGTCGGCGAGTTCGCCGGCCTTGCGCTGCACCTTGCCGATATTCTTTTCGGCGGCGCCTTCCAGTTCGGTGCTCTTGTCGCCGGTGACACGGCCGATGGCTTCCTTCACCGAGCCCTTGACCTGCTTGGCGGCGCCTTCGATACGGTTCTTATCCATGGGACGTTTCTCGTAGTTTGGGGAACCGGTCCAGTTTGTCTGGGCCGGTGTGAGCATGGTGTGCGTCTGTTGCGGCGCTGCCCACGTGCGAATGCACTAGCTGGGCTGGTGCATTCGCGTCATCTACCCCGCGCTCACGGCTTGCGTGCAGATTTCTTTGCCGGGCGGCGGGCAAAGCCGCGCTCACGCGCCCAGACAATGGCTTCGCCGCGGCTATGCACATCGATCTTGGAATACAGCGCGGCCACATGGTTGCGCACCGTGTTGGGCGACACACCCAGTTGCTGGGCGATCTCCTTGTCGGCCAGACCTTCGGCGAGCAGGCCCAACACATCGCGCTCGCGGCCCGTGAGGTCGGCCACGCCACAGCCGTGCGCCTGGCTGGGGCGGTTGGCGCGGCGCACGTTGGCGAGTTTTTCCAGCAAGGTCTGGCTGAACCACGAGGCGTCCTGCATCACCGCTTCAATGGCGGTGACCAGTTCCATCTCGGTGCGTTTGCGGTCGGTGATGTCCATCAGCGACACCAGATAGCACTGCACGCCGTGGATGCTCACCGTCTCGGCCGACACCAGGCAATCCAGGGGTTCGCCGTCCTTGCGCGCAATGGCATATTCGACATTGAGCATGCTGCCGCTTTCGGCCAGTGCATGGCAGAACTGCTGGTACGCCTGGCGCGTGGCAAGCAGGCCGATTTCATCGATGGATTTGCCCATGATGTCTTCGCTGGCGTACTGCGTGGTTTGCGAGACGGCATCGTTGATCTCCACGATCTGCAGACTCTCTGCGTTGCAGATCAAGGTAGGCACTGGCGTGATGCGAAATGCCTTGGCAAAGCGCTCCTCGCTCTGGCGCAGCGCCGCCTCGGCGCGGCGACGCGGTTCCAGGTCCATGAAGGTAAACAGCATGCAGGCCTCTTCGCCGATCTCGATCGGCTGGCCGGCCACCACCACCATCTTGGTGCTGCCATCGGGCAGGCTGAGTTCTGCCTGCATCTGCGGAATGGTGGCGCCTTCGTTGAGCCGTTCCAGTGCCAGCTCGCGGCGCTCGGCCAGCTCCAGCACATCCACCTCGAACACGCTCTTGCCCACCACTGCCTCGCGCGTGTAGCCGGTCATTTCCACAAAGCCCTGGTTGACCTTGATGTAGCGCTGATCGGCGAGCCGGCAGATCACCGCCGGTGCCGGGTTGGCATTGAAGGTGCGTTCGAACCGCTGCTCGGCGCTGGCCCAGTCGCTGGCGTCGGCGACGATGAGCACCAGGCAGTCGGGCGCGCCCTGCGCGTCGGTGAGCACCAGGCTGCGCACGCGGTGCACCCATTGCGCGTCGGTGTCGGCGCGGACTACTTCCACCACCACGTCGTTGAACACTTCACCGGCGATGACGCGGTCGATGGGGTAGTTGCCGGCGTTGAGGCGGTGGTTGTTGCGGTACCGCAGCTGGAAGCGCGCGCGGTAGTCGCTCACCGTTGCGCCGAGTTCGGCCAACTCGCTGGCGCCATGCATGGCCAGCGCGGCCTCGTTGGCCCAGGTGATGGTCTGGTCGGGCTCCACCAGGATCACACCTTCGCTCAGGCCGGTGATGATCTGCTGCAACTGGCGGCGATTGGTGGACTGTGGCGGCGGCGCGAGCGGCGCTGTGGGTTCACACGCGGACGACATGCACTAACTCCTGAGGACGGCGGCAGGCCACACCAAGCGTGGCGCCCAACGGTAGCGGCTGCCTGACGCGAATGCACTAGCCGGCCTGGTGCATTCGGCTCAGGCATCGCCGCAGGCCGGCTCACACACTGGCGGCACGTTCCCTCCACGAGGCATTCCATGGCCCACGTCGTCCGTTCTTCCTACGCGCCCCGCATGTCCTGGGGCGCGGTCCTTGCCGGCTGCACCTTCGCGCTGGTCACCTATCTCACCTTGAGCGTGCTGGGTACCGCGATTGGCGCCTCCACCATCGACCCGCTGCGCGAGGCCAACCCGGTCAGCGGGCTCGGCACCGGTGCCGGCATCTGGCTTGCGCTGAGCACGCTGGTGTCGATCGCCGTCGGCGCGTTCGTGGCCGGCCGCCTGGCCACCGCACGTGGCGGGCTGCATGGCCTGCTGAGCTGGGCAGTGACCTCGCTGATCACCACCTGGCTGGTGGCCGCGCTGGCCAGCAGTGCGATGGGCGCGGTGTCCGGTGTGGTCGGCAAGGGCCTGTCGTTGACCGGGCAGGGCATTGCCGCGGCCGCGCCGTCGCTGAGCAATGGTGTGCAGCAGGAACTCAAGCAGCAGGGCATCGACCTGGATTGGGCCGACCTGCGCGGCCAGCTGGACACTGCGCTGCGCCAAACCGGCAAGGCCGAACTGGACCCGCAGCGGCTGAAGGACCAGGCCCAGGACGCGGCCACCGACGGCAAGGCCGCCGCCAGCGACGCCGCACAGACCCCGCAGGTGGCCGGTGATGCGTTGGCCGCCTGGTTCGACCGCGTCCGCGCGCAGGCCAAGCCGGCCATTGATGCCGCCGACCGCGACGCGCTGATCAACCTGATCGTCGCCCGCACCGGCAAGCCACGCGCCGAGGCCGAGCAGATGGCCGACAACTACGCGCAGACCTACCAGAAGGCCGTGGCCCAGTACGACGCGCTCAAGCGCACCGCCGAGCAGAAGGCACGCGAAGCCGGCGACACCGCCGCACGCGGTGTCTCGCGCGCTGCCTGGACCACGCTGGTGCTGCTGCTATTGGGCGCCGCGGTGTCGTTCGCCGCCGGCCGGGTGGGCCGCCGTAGCGATCCGGTGGTGGAGGGGTAAGCCGCCGCGCGGCTATGTCTGCCTGCTACGCGGAGCCCTGTATGGACACCGCGCTGTGAGCTGAGAGTTACGATCGGGCAGACAGCGAAGGTACCAGCGGTGTCTGCAGTAACTCAGTCGACACCGGGCCATCTGCAGATGGCCCGGTGTTTTTTGTCTGATGAAGCAAGCATCCAGAAATTTTTCAGATACTGCAGTACAGCCACACGCCGAACGCGCTGAAGCAAAAACTGCTGAGACCTGTGTGCAGGAGAGTTAACGTGGGATTGAAGGTCGTTTGCTCTCACAACGCTTGTGCAGTTGAACACCTGGAACTGGTGCATTTTGAAGTTACACGCGCTGCACGGCTTTGACTTGCTCATCCTGCTGTTGCGTCAGAGCTTGCTGACTTTGCATCGCCACGTTGCGCTGCTCCACCTGAGCTAACTCCCGGAATGAGGCTTCTACCGGCGTAGAAATTGCCTGGTCCGCCGACATATGGGCGCGTAAATGGGCAGGGTCGCTCAGTTCGCCTTGAACAATGAAGACATTTTGTCCCAGGCTCGCCGGTTTGGTCTGGTCGCTTAGCAGCACGTGATCCACACGCTCCAGGCCATTGGTCACGGCGAGGTTGGTAAGGCTTGCGGCCATACAAGCGCTCTTCTCGTCAGGCACCCGTCCCAACTGCTGATCCAACGCACCGACGCCTGTCTTGCATTGCTGATGCAGCGCGTAACGCGGATGAATTGGATCATCTGGTGTTAGGCCCTGGTCACCTGGCGCGTTGGCACCAAAAAAACCAGACGTGCGCGGCGCTGCTGGTACAACCGCGGGTGTCTGTAGATGTGGCTGGATCGCGTCCTCAGGTGATAGACCATGCTGCCCCACCTGCACCTGATCACTCCAGGCAAGCTTTCCCTGGTGATCCATGAGGATCAACTTACCTTCCTTCATTGCGTCGCCTACCAGCTGCGCAAGCTGCTCTTTGGACGCGCTGGGGTGGGCTGCGGCGATGCCTCTGCCGACCTGGTTGTTGTACAGGTCCATCGCCTCGCGGTTTGCAGGATTGCCCGGCCTTCCCTCGTGCGCGGTGGCGAATGCCTGTGCCCATTCGTTTCCGAACTCCTTGGCAAGCAGTGCATTCCAGTACGTATGACGAAAGGCATCACGGTGTCCGTCATTGAGTTGCCACTCCTCGGCTTGCTCATTTGGAATACCGTCGGGAACTGGTTGGTCCGGTACGTGCTGCTTGCTTTCGCGGAACGCCAAATCATGTGTTTCTTTGAGTTCCAACAAGCCTTGCAGGCCTCTGCTCCAGGTCATCTCGTCCAGGAGCTTTCCCTCGGTCCGGGTGACCTGAATCGTAGGCGAAAACGGGATATCCACTTTTCCCGCCAAACGGGGGTGATACTGGATCATTTCATCGTCCTGCACCTGGAACTGGCTGCGGATTCGATCCAAATCAGGTTTGTCCGACATCCTTGTTTCCTCCTTAGCCCTGTACGCTGTGATGGCTGATCACTTTTCCATCCTGGTATTGAATAATGTATTTCTCTGTATCAGCCGCATAGGGCGAGATACCAAGGTAATACGCATCAGTCGAGGTGGTTTCACTCTCTTTCATATAATCAGGCGGGCCCAAAAGCACGATGACGTCGTCTCTGCGCATTCCCACATGGATGACCTGTTTCAGCGCCCCAGTCATGTAGATGCGTGTGTTGTCTTCAAAGGCGACGCCGCGTTGTGATTTCCAGGCAGTTGAGTCGAAGTCTTGTGTCGTTTGCATGGCACACGCCGTCAATGAAGTGAGGAGTAAAAGGGCCGCGAACGCGATGGCTCGCGCTGCTTGACTATGCGCGCGCGCTTGCTGCGCTATCGATCGGTGATGCTTGGCAAAGGAAAGCCTATTTGGCTTGCCAGGTTGCCCGTCAGGACTCCGTTCGCGCATTTTGATCACTCGCAGGGCGTGTGCCGAAGCATAGTGGAAACGCTCTGATTTGGTCATTGAAATGGTCGTTCGCTGGCTGGTGCAGAAAAGGCAGCTGTCATTGCGTTGCAGCAACTCACTCCACGCTCGCCGCCACCAGCCGCTGCCACAGCGCGGCATTGGCCGCCTCGTCCGGTTCCAGCGTGGCAAGCACGCTCAGGGCGTGGGCTTCGGTTTCGGCGCCGTGGCGGGCCAGCATGGCCAGGGCGGCGGCCAGGCGGCCGTAGCGCAATGCGCGCCCGAGCGATGTGGCCAGCAGGGTGCTGTCGTGCTCGGGGCGTTGTTCGTCCAGCGCGGTGCCGAGTTGGGCGGGCAGCTCCCAGGCCGTGGCGATGGTCTTGGCCACCGCGGCGGTGTGGCGGTCGACCAGGGTGGCGGCCACCTCCAGGCTGTACGGCACCGACGGCTGCTCGGCGTAGGCGTCGCGCAGCACGCGCAGGATCACCACCGCGCCCAGGCCTTGCAGCAGGCCGGCCAGTTGCGCCGACAAGGTGTCGCCACCGCGCTCGCGCACATAGGCGGCCGCGGCGGTGGCGGTGCGCAGCGCGTAGTCCCAGACCGCCGCTGGCAGGCGGGCGTACAGGCCACCTTCCAGGCTGAGCACCGGTTGCATCACCGCGGCGGCCACGATCTGGCGCACGCCTTCGGTGCCGATGTGCACCACCGCGCGTTCCAGGCTTTCCAGCGGTCCGCCTTGCGGGCGGTACAGGGCACTGTTGGCGATGCGCAGCAGGTTGGCGGCCAGCGTCGGGTCCTGCGCGATGATCGCGGCGATGCCGCGGCCGGACGCATCCGGGTCGTTGACCGCACGCATCAGTTGCGGCAACAGGTGCGGGCGCCGCGGCAGCAGCTGCGGACGCATGTCCACGTGGTCGAGCGCGCTGACCGCACTGGCCAGCACGGTGGCCTGGGCGGAGTCGATGGCGACGTCGGCATCGGCCAGCGAAGGGGTGTCCATCACCGCGGCATACATGCGCCGCAGCAACGGGCGCATCGGCGGCGGCTCGGCCATCACCGCGCGCGGCTCGGGTGTGCTTGCAGGCATGGCGGTGGCAGCGCCATCGGGCGCCGCGGTGGCGCCCGCAGCCGGTGCCGCTGGCGCGGACTCGGGCAACGGTGCGGGGTCGGCGGTGGAGACGGCGGGCGGGTCCCCACGACGCGAGGCGGCGACCACGCCGAGCACGATGGCAAGCACCCCCACAACAGCCAACAGCACAATCACAAGCATCTTGAGAAATCGTTTGATCAGTGGCGCGACTATCCGCGAAGCGGGCCGTGCCGGCAACGTGGCACGCGTGCGGGCGCGGCCTGGCGCGGTCATGTCGATTTCCGGCGGCCTGGTGCGTCGTCGGGTAGAGGGTCGTCCTCTGCCAGCTGCGAGCGCCATGTCCACTGTCACCCTGCACCGTGTTCTGCGTGCCAGCCCCGAGCGGGTCTACCGCGCCTTCCTGGATGCCGCTGCGTTGAGCAAGTGGTTGCCGCCGCATGGGTTTACCAACACGGTGGAGCATCTGGATGCTCGCGTCGGCGGTACCTTCCGCATGGCATTCACCCAGTTTGGCAGCGGCCAGCGGCACGCATTCGGTGGCACCTACCGGGAGCTGGTGCCCAACGCGCTGCTGCGCTACGACGATGTCTTCGACGACCCGTCACTGCCCGGCACGCTGCTGACCACGGTGCGGTTGCTGCCGTTGCCGTGCGGCACCGACCTGCACGTGGTGCAGGAGGGGATTCCCGAACATATCCCGCTGCACGCCTGCTACCTGGGCTGGCAGGAGTCGCTGACCTTGCTGGCGTTGTTGGTGGAAGCGCAGCACGCTGAGTGAACCTGGCGCCGCAGCGGCCGCAGCGGCCGCTGCACGATCGATGCGTCGGTGCAGCGATGAGCGGGCTGTCTTCAGGTTGACCGCTGCGCTGCACGCGGTGCTAACGGGGACACCGCGACTATGCGTCACCAGCTGTGCAGCCCTAGAGCATCTAGGCAGCTTAAAGGGTGCAGGCATCCGCAGTTGGACCACTTTCTTCGACAGACCCCGTGCAGGCATGGAGGTCTGTCGCGCCGTGTGTGGCGTTTGCTGGATGTGCTGGTCGACGCCGCCGGCGGTATCCGTATGAGCGCGCTTGCGCGCGATGGAGCGTTACCGGTAGAGCTTCTTCGCACGCGAGCGCGCTCCTACGCGGCTGCTTGCGTGGTTACGTATTCTGATCGTTTGCGTGCTGGCCGCTCCAAGGTTTTCGAGCTGTAGTCGCACGCTCTGTGGCGGCTGTACGCCGAATAAGCGCACCAGTCTTGTGTACGTTGATGCTTTGGCAACCGCGACCAAGCTGCCTTTGTAGGAGCGCGCTTGTGCGCGATGGGGCGTTATCGGCAAAGCCTCATCGCGCGCGAGCGCGCTCCTACGTTGCATTTGCTTGGCGCGTCACGTGCTGCGATCGCTTGCGCGTCATCGCCGCTACAACATCTGTCCTGAGCCGCGCGTTCTGCCCAATGTCGAATGTGGCGGAGATTGCCGCCCTGGCGCACTGATTTTGGGCCGCCGCTGCGGCACCCGCGACCAGGCCGCCTTTGTAGGAGCGCGCGCGCGATGGGGCGTTACCGGTGAAGCCTCATCGCGCGCAAGCGCGCTCCTACGAGGCGTCGATCGCCCGCGACGTGACCGGCGCCTCTGCGTCTCCGCGTGCCGGGCTGGCGCGTCACTCATCTACAACGTGCCCTGCTTCCACAGCCGCACGATTTCCGCGGGGGCGTGTTCTTCGGGGATGCGCAGCGGTTCGCTGGCGCCGTCCCAGATGATGCTGAAATAGCGGCGGTCGCCGCCGCCGGCTTGCGGGGCGGGGAGTGCATGCGCCACGCACTGATCCAGCAGCGCGCCCAGGTGTTGGCGTTGCACCTCGTCCAGCTCTTCCAGCACCAGCTGGCGCTCGCGGCGCATGGCCGGGAATGCGGCCACGCCACCTTCGCGTGCCAGCCGCAACACGACACCCGGTTGCAAGGGCGGCAGTTGCACGGTCATGCGAGCACGCCCACGTCGCGCCAGGCTTGTTCCACCGCGCTGGCCTCGGCACTGCCCGCGCCGTAATCGGTGCTGGCCACGCGCACAGTGAGTGCGGCGAAGGTGGCGAAGTCTGCACTGGCCGACAGCGCGCCGCCGGTGAGGGCGCGGTACCAGATGCGCCCGGCCTTTTCCCAGGCGTAACCGCCGATGGCAACCGCGGCGCGTTGGAAGGCGCGGTTGGGAATGCCGGAGTTGTAGTGCACGCCGCCGTCGTCTTCTTGCGTGTCCACGTAGGCGTCCATATGCGCCGGTTGCGGGTCCTTGCCTAAGGCCGGGTCATCGTAGGTGGTGCCCGGCGCCTGCATCGAGCGTAGCGCCACGCCCTGCACGCCGGGCAGGAACATGCCGGCACCCACCAGCCAATCGGCTTGCGCGGCGTCCTGGCGCAGCGCGTATTGCTTGACGAGCACGCCGAACATGTCCGAGACCGATTCGTTCAAGGCACCGGACTGGCCCTGGTAGATCAGGTTGGCGGTGCGCTCGGTAACACCGTGGGTGAGCTCGTGGGCCACCACGTCGATGGCGATGGTGAAGCGGGTGAAGATCTCGCCGTCGCCATCGCCGAACACCATCTGCTCGCCGGTCCAGAACGCGTTGTCGTAGTTGCGCTCGTAGTGCACGGTACCGAGCAGCGGCATGCCGGCATCGTCGATCGAGTTGCGCGCATACACCTGCTGGAAGAAGGCATGGGTGGCGCCGAGGTAATCGTACGCCTCGGTCACGGCGACATCGTCGGTGGGCGGCGCGCCTTCCTCGCGCACCAGCACGCCAGGCAGGGCAGTGCCTTGCTGGGCGTCGTAGAGATGCCGCCGCACTGCGGTGTCAGTGGTGGCGGTGGGCGCATCGTCGGCGCTGTCGCGCGCCAGCAACCCCCGCGCGCGGCGCTGGCGCAGCTGTGCGGTGATGTGGCGGGTGAGCTGCGCGCAGTGCCGTGCGCGCTCCGGTGCGGCCTGCGCCACGTGGTCCAGCAGATACGGCGGCAGGATGCCGGCGCGGCGGGGCGCAACAAACGCAGACATAGCGATCTCCACAGTGGGGGCTGCGCCGGCGACTATGCGCGGTGCGACTTTAGGAAATCGTTAGCTGCCAGCGGCCCTTGCCATGGCAGCGCGCTGCGGACGGGCTGGCGTTCATGCCAGCTGCGCGAGCGCCTGCGTGATGGGGGTGGGCCCATCCACGAATCCCACGGTCTTGCCGATGGTGGCCGGCGTGGCCAGGGTGGCGGCGATCACCTGCGCGACATTGGCGCGCGACACGCCCTCGGTGGTGTCGCTGCCCGGGTCGCGGGCGATGCAGCCGCTGGGTGGGTCCAGGGTGAGCCGGCCCGGCCCAAGCACGGTCCAGTCCAGCGTGGTGCCGCGCAGGTGCGCATCGGCAGCTGCCTTGGCCTGCGCATAAGCGAAGAAGCCATCCTCCGGGCTCACCCCGTGCTCCAGCCCCGCGCCCAGGTAGGACACCATCACGTAGCGCCGCACCCGCGCCTGCTCGGCCGCGTGCATCGAGCGGATCGCGGCATCGCGGTCCACCGCATAGGTGCGTGCGGCATCGCCACCGCCGGCACCGGCCGACCACACCACCGCATCGTGGCCGGTGATGTGCGCGGCGATCGCCGCGGTGTCGGCATGTTCGATATCGAATAGCGCGGGTGTGGCGCCATCGGCGATCACATCGCTTGCGTGGTCGGGATTACGAAACAGCGCGGTGACGTGGTGGCCACCGGCCAGCAGCAGCGGGGTGAGCAGTCGCGCCACCTTGCCGTGGCCACCGATCAACAGAATGCGAGACATGGAGTTCCAGCCAATGCGCCTGCTGCGAGGCGTGATGACCTAGCGTGACGGCTGCAGCGCTAAGGCGATGTCATTGGTTGCGTTCGCAAGGCGTTGGCAACAAATGCATGCGATGCCCTGACGGCGCCGCCGCGGTGACGCAGGGCGGCCACGGCATTTCCGCAGTTTGCCCGCGCCCGCAGCGCTGCCGGACAATGCGTCCGCCACGCACCGTGGCGTACCGGACCCACCGATGACCGCTCCGTCTGATTCCCACGCCCGCGTTGGTTGCGGCGCCTTTATCCGCCGCAGCGACGGCCGCCTGTTGCTGGTGCTGCGTGGACGCGCGCCCGAACAAGGCCACTGGGGATTGCCCGGCGGCAAGGTGGACTGGATGGAGACAGTGGAAGACGCGGTAGTGCGCGAAACCCTGGAAGAAACCGGCCTGCACATTCACCTGCAGCGCGTGCTGTGCGTGGTGAGCCAGTTCGAGCGGGCGCTGTCGCCGCCGCAGCACTGGGTGGCACCGGTGTACCTGGCCGCGATCGACGGCAGCGAAACCGCCGTGCTGCGCGAACCGGAAGCACTGCACGACCTTGGCTGGTTCGCACTCGATGCGTTGCCCACGCCGCTGACCCGCTCGGCAACGCTGGCGGTGCAGCAGCTGGCGCATGAGGCGGCTGCTTGAGCGGGACATCCACATAGTGTGAGTGCTGCACGGGGTAGTGGTGCAACGGCGCGACACGCTTGCCACGTTGGATCCAGAGGTGTGTACACCGAAGCGGGCGCGGGGATACACCCCGGTATTTGCGGCAGGTTGCCGCCAAGCGGTGGCCCCTGCTTGAAGAGACGGTGCGGCGGCGCGACCGGCGTCGTTAGCTCACGTGGCTCGACTGGCGCGTTCGATGCAGACGTGTGGCCTGATCAGGAGCGCAGTGAGACACCTCCGGCATTTGGTACGCTGCCGCCAAGCGGTGTTGCTGTTTGAGGCGCTGATGTAGCGGCGCAACGCCTGCTTGCTCGTGTGGCCCGGAGAACGCTTCAGCGAATGCGATTGCGCGTGCCGCACGTCGCACACCGCATGCGCAACGGATGCAGCCCCGCCAGCACGGGCACAGCATCTTCTCGCACGCCTCGCTAGGCTGAGTGCTGTTTCCGCGTTGCGAGCTGTTGTCCATGCCGTCCTCCGATCTGCGTGCCTTCGTCGTCCGTGTGGTCATCGTGCTGGCCCTGGTGGCCTGCGCGTGGTTGTTGTGGGCGCTGTCGGGCCTGCTGCTGATGGTGTTCGGTGCGGTGGTGGTGGCGGTGCTGCTGCGCGCGCTGGCCAGTTGGGTCACCCGCTATACGCCGCTGTCAGATGGCATGGCATTGGGGCTGGTGGTGGTCGTGGTGGCGGTGGGATTCACGGCGTTGCTGTGGTTGTTCGGCTCGCAACTGGCAACGGAGCTCGGCGCCCTGCAACGCACCTTGCCGCAGGCCTGGGCGCGCTTCCATGATTGGGTTGCGGCCGGGCCGTTGGGGCCAGCGCTGGAAGAACTCACCCGCCAGGCACCGGCGCGCGTGTCCAATCTGGCGCCGCGTGCCGGCGCCTTCGCGCTCAGCATCACCGGTGGGGTGGCGAACCTGTTCCTGGTGCTGGCCGGTGCGGTCTATCTGGCCGCGCAACCGCAGTTGTATCGGCGCGGGCTGTTGTTGCTGTTTCCCGTGCAGGCGCGCGCCACCATGGACGATGCCGTGCGTGCCAGCGGCACCGCGTTGCGGCTATGGCTGCGCGGGCAATTGCTGGCGATGGTGGTGGTGGGCGCACTCACCGGGCTGGGCCTGTGGGCACTGGGCATTCCCGGCGCACTGGCCCTGGGCATCATCGCCGGGCTGCTGGATTTCGTGCCGATCGTCGGGCCCATCCTGGCTGCCATTCCGGCCATTCTGCTGGGCTTTACGGTGAGCCCGCAGATGGCGCTGGCCACGGCGGCGTTGTTCGTGGTCGTGCAGCAGATCGAAGGCAACATCCTGCTGCCGTTGATCCAGCAACGCACTGTGGATCTGCCACCGGTGTTGCTGCTGTTTTCGCTATTCGGCATCGGTACCTTGCTGGGGCCCGCAGGTGTGCTGCTTGCTGCACCGTTGACGGTGGTGGCCTTCGTGCTGGTCAAGCGCCTGTATGTGCAGGAAGCACTGCACACGCCCACCTCCATCCCCGGGCAGAAGCACCACTGAGTAAGGCGTCTGCGTAAGCGGCAACGCTGCAATGCAAGCGTGTTGTCCAGGAATGGATGTGCCTGCTTGTGCGCTGCGCATCGCCTACGACGCGATCACTGCAGCGCCGTCTCCCATGGCAGCCGCGCACACGGCGCGCCGCAGTGCGCAGGCTATGCTCGTGCGTTGACCGACGCCTGGGAGGGCATTGCATGACACACCATCGATGGACACGACGCATGCTGCTGGGCTGCCTGGCGTTGCTAAGTGCGGCGAGCGCGAGTGCCGCTACGCCCGCAGCTGCAGCCGCATCGAAGCCGGCGGCAACGCAGGGCGTTCGGCATGTGCCCGCGTTCGATCTGCCCGTGTCTGAGTACCTGAGCCCTGCGGCACGTGCGCAGGTCAGTGGCGACGTGGACCGCGGCGACCCGCTGGCCAAGGCCGACAACGCCACGCTGCTGCGCCAGCTGCCCACCATTCGCGCCGATACCGAACGTTGGGCCGCAGGCGTCATCGCGCAGATGCGCACGCGCTACGCGGTGGAGATCACGCCCGAGCAGTGGAACGGTGTACCGGTGCTGCGTGTGCAGCCGCGCACGCGCACGCCCGAGCAGGCCAAGCGGTTGCTGATCGAATTGCATGGCGGCGGCTTCGTGATGGGCAGTGCGGCCTCCTTCGGGTTGATGGAAGCCATTCCGGTGGCGGCGATGACCGGCATCACCGTGGTGGCGGTGGATTACCGCATGGGCCCGGAGCACCAGTTTCCCGCGGCGAGCGAGGACGTGGCCGCGGTGTATCGCGCCGCCCTCAAGACCCACACTCCCGCGCAGGTGGGCCTGTTCGGCTGTTCGGCGGGTGGCGTGCTCACCGGCGAGGCGCTGGCGTGGTTTGCCAAGGAACAGTTGCCGATGCCGGCGGCGGCAGGCCTGTTCTGCGCTGCGGGCGACGCGCGTTACCGCGGCGATTCGCAGCGCGTGGTCGCAGCGGTGAACGATGCCCTGCTGCCTGATGCGGCAGGCACCCTGCCGATCATGGAGGACCTGTACTACGGGCCGGATGTGGATTTCCGCGACCCGCTGGTGTCGCCGGTGTTCTCCGATGCGGTGCTGCGCCAGTTCCCGCCCACCTTGCTGATCACCGCCACACGCGCAGCAGAATTGAGCAATGCGTCCTATACGCACGCGCGCCTGGTGGATCTGGGACGCGAATCGGACCTGCATGTCTGGGACGGCTTGGGCCATGCCTTCCATCTCACCGACACGCTGCCTGAGAGCCAGCAGGCCTTGCGGGTGATGGCGCGCTTTTTCAGCAAGCATCTGGGCCTGCCGCCGCCGCCACTACCGGCGGCACGCTAACGCGGCACACACACCGGCTACCCGCGGTGCTTACATCGGCTTGCTTAGGTTGAGGTCGACGGCGCTGCAATTGCAGCGCTGACACTGAAACAGGAGAAACGACGGATGAGTCTGCAAATTCCCCAGGGTGCGTTGGTGGTGGTGGCCGATGGCGGCGAAGCGCGGTGGTTCACCAATACCGGCGACGAAGCCAAGGTGGTGCTGCGCCAGCATGCCCGCACCGATGTGCAGAACGTCGATGACGAAGGCCCGGCCGGCAAAGTTCCGCCCCGCACTGCAGAGGCGGAACTCGACGAAATGACCTTCGCCAAGCAGCTGTCGCAGGCCTTGAACGACGGGGCGCTCAAGCACGAGTACAACCACTTGGTACTGGTGGCCGACCCGACCACGCTCGGCCGGGTGCGCCCGCTGCTGCACAAGGAAACCCAGCAGCGCCTGGTGGGCGATTTGGCGAAGGACTTCACCAACCTGCCGCTGGAAGATATCCAGCGCGCGCTGTCGTAAGGAGCGCACGCAGCGATGGCGTTCGTGCGGGAGTACGCAGCGCAGGCGCCGGACCGTAGCGCGGTCGATGCGCAACCGGGGCTGCAGGTGCTGGAGTTCGGCACCGACTGGTGCGGCCACTGCATGGCCGCGCAACCGCTGTTGCAGAAGCTGCTGGGCGGTTACGCGGATATCGAGTACCGCAAGATCGAAGACGGAAAAGGGCGGCCGCTGGGCCGCTCGTTTCGCGTGAAGCTGTGGCCCACCATCATCCTGCTGCGCGATGGCGAAGAAGTCGCCCGCGCCGTCAGGCCGCAGACGCGTGAGGATTTGCAGGCCGTGTTATCGGCGTTGGAGGCGGTGGGGTGAATCCGCTGGTGCAGTCGGCGCAGTCTGCTGTTCTGCTGGTATGAAGCACCGCTGCAGTGCCCTGGCACATCAGGCAAACCATGTAGGAGCGCGCTTGCGCGCGATGAGGCGTTACCGGGAAGGCTTCATCGCGCGCGAGCGCGCTCCTACCAAAAGCAGGTTGTGCAGAAGTCGTTGCCCCTCCAGAGCGAGGGTGTTTGCAGCATCAATAACGCAAGCGCGCACCATGCAGAAATCGATAGCTCCGTAGGAGCGCGCTTGCGCGCGATGAGGCGTTACCGGGAAGGCTTCATCGCACGCGAGCGCGCTCCTACTAAAAGCAGGTTGTGCAGAAGTCGTTGCGCCTTCAGAGCGAGGGTGTTTGCAGCATCAATAACGCAAGCGCGCACCATGCAGAGATCGATAGCTCCGTAGGAGCGCGCTTGCGCGCGATGAAGCTCTACCGACAGAGCCTCATCGCGCGCAAGCACGCCCCTACGACAAGCGGGTGCGGATGACTCATGCCTGCAAAACCACGCACTTGCTGAAGACACATTCAGGAAAACCCCTGAAATCAGGTCATCTCCCGCAGCGTCCCACGCTCGCGCCTGCAATGCTGTGCACGCTGGTGTAACATGTCGGGCTGATCAAGCCCTTGGGCACTGCCCACCCCTTGGTCGTCTGTCCCGCAGCGTCGCTGAGTTCACGCGGCCGTCCGGGAATGCCTCCGGCGTCGTCCACTGCATGTGCCTTAGCCGTGCAGCGCGTGATGTGCCGTGCCTAGCGTAGTGCCAGGGCGAGCAGGCAGCGATGGCCGCACCAGGAGACTTCCGCATATGCACGACACGCGCGCGATCCGCTCGCATTTCGGTTGGTTCAAACGCCGCCGCCAATTGCAACTCGACGAGGTCACCGTGGTGGACCGCGGCATGCTGCGCAAGGCCGTGGGCGCGGCCGCGCTGGGCAATGCAATGGAATGGTTCGACTTCGGCGTCTATGGCTATCTGGCAGTGACGCTGGGCCAGGTGTTCTTTCCGTCCAGCAGTCCCACCGCGCAGTTGATCGCCACCTTTGCGACCTTCACCGTGGCGTTTTTGGTGCGGCCGATCGGCGGCATGGTATTCGGCCCGCTCGGTGATCGCTATGGCCGGCAAAAGGTGCTGGCGGCCACCATGATCCTGATGGCGCTGGGCACCTTCAGCATCGGCCTGATTCCCTCCTACGCGCAGATCGGCCTGTGGGCGCCGGCGCTGTTGTTGCTGGCGCGGTTGCTGCAGGGGTTTTCCACCGGCGGCGAATACGGCGGCGCGGCGACCTTCATTGCCGAATACGCAACCGACCGCAATCGCGGCTTGATGGGCAGTTGGCTGGAATTTGGCACGTTGGGCGGCTATATCGCCGGCGCGGCCACCGTGACCGCGTTGCACATGGCGCTGAGCCAGGCGCAGATGCTGGACTGGGGCTGGCGGGTGCCATTCCTGGTGGCCGGGCCGCTGGGGTTGCTCGGCCTGTACATGCGCATGAAGCTGGAAGAAACCCCGGCGTTTCGCGCCTATACCGAACAATCCGAACAGCGCGAACGCGAAACCGCAGGCCAGGGCCTGATGACCCTGCTGCGCCTGCATTGGCCGCAGCTGCTCAAGTGCGTGGGCCTGGTGCTGGTGTTCAACGTCACCGATTACATGCTGCTGACCTACATGCCCAGCTATCTCAGCGTCACCATGGGTTACGCCGAGAGCAAGGGCTTGCTGCTGATCATCCTGGTGATGCTGGTGATGATGCCGCTCAACGTGGTCGGTGGCATGTTCAGCGACAAGCTGGGCCGGCGCCCGATGATCATCGGCGCGTGCGCGGCGTTATTCGCACTGGCCATCCCGTGCCTGTTGCTGATCGGCAGTGGCTCGGACGTGCTGATCTTCACCGGGTTGATGCTGCTTGGCCTGGCGCTGGTGTGTTTCACCAGCTCGATGCCTTCGACACTGCCGGCGCTGTTCTACACCCCGGTGCGCTACAGCGCGCTGTCGATCGCCTTCAACGTCTCAGTGTCGTTGTTTGGTGGCACCACGCCGTTGGTCACCGCGTGGCTGGTGGAGCGCACCGGCGACCCATTGGTGCCGGCGTATTACCTGATGGGCGCGGCGGCGATCGGCCTGGTGACGATGCTGTTCGTGCGCGAAACCGCCGGGCTGCCGCTGCGTGGCTCGCCGCCGGCAGTGGCCAGCGACGCCGAAGCGCGCGCGCTGCTGCAGGGCGACAGCCCGGTCACAGTGGATGCGCAGTTGCCGTTGAGCGGCACGCCGTCGATCGGTCAGCCGCGCCCGGCGTAAGGCCGGGCGGCGCGCTCAGCGCAAGGCCGGGTCGCGGGTGTCGGGCATGTCCGGGTAGGGCATGCCCTGCCCGGTTTCCACGTAGCGTTTGAGGCTGCTGCCCAGGAAGAACTGCCAGCCTTGCGCACAGACCTCGAAGCACGGTGAGTCGCGGTAACCGGACTGCACGAAGTCCAGCCGCGTGCCATCGCTGGTGGACAGCAGATCAAAGCGCATCACCGTGCCCTCCCACGCGGTGGTGTCGAGCATGTTGGAGCGCTCGCAGCGCCAGCACACCTGCCGGTGGTCGGCACCGCCATCAATGCGCAGTTCCACCTGCCAGCCGTGGCCGCTCCAGTCCAGACACACGCGCTCGCCCACTTGCCGCACCTCGCGTGTCCACCAGCGCGCCAACTGCGCGGGCTCGGACAACGCGGCGGAGACCACCTCCGGGGCGGCGGCAATGACGAAGCGATGGCGGATCTCGCGGTTCATCGGTCACGGTGTTGCCTGCGCGGAGGCCGATGATCGCGCATCTTGCGCGCAACATGCAGTTTTCGCCGCAAAGGTTGCGCCCGCTTGTGCACCGCTCACATGCGGCTGAGTACCATCGCCACAGGCCCCAACACGATGACGACCGCCATGACGACGCTCCCGATCCCGGTGATGGATGCCGCAGCGCAGCACGATCTGGCCACAGCGCATGCGCTGCTGGAAAACCCCGGTGTGGCCGCACAGATCGCCAATACACTCGGCGCGCCCATCGAAAGCCTGGTGGCCAAGCGGCTGCCCAAGGTGGTGACGCGCAGCATCGACGGCGTCACCCGCCGCGCGCTGCAGGTGGCGATGAAATCCGCGCTGCTGAGCCTGCGCGGCAAGACCGTGGCGCACGCGCCGGCCGCCACCGCGCGGCACACCCTGGCGGTGGCTGTGGCCGGCGGCGCTGGCGGATTCTTCGGCCTGCCTGGGCTGATGGTGGAATTGCCGGTGACCACCACGGTGATGCTGCGCTCCATCGCCGACATTGCGCGCTCGGAAGGCGAATCGCTGCACGACCCGGAGACCGCGCTGGCCTGTCTGGAAGTGCTGGCGCACGGCGGCCGCAGCGCCAGCGACGACGGCGCCGAATCGGGCTACTTCGCGGTGCGCACTGCGATGGCGCAGCAGCTCAGCGCCGCCGCGCACTACGTGGCCGCGCACGGCTTCGCCAGCAAGGGCGCGCCGGCATTGGTGTCGCTGGTCTCGCGCATCGCCGCCAAGTTCTCGGTCAACGTGGGCGAAAAACTCGCCGTGCAGGCCGTACCGCTGGTGGGCGCGGTGAGCGGCGCCACGCTCAACACCTTGTTCATGCGCCACTTTCAGGCGATGGCACGCGGGCACTTCATCGTGCGCCGGCTGGAACGCCGCTTCGGCGCCGAGGCCGTGCGCCGCGCGTATGACGCGTTGCCTGCGCCACGCTGATCACACGGTGGCATGTGCATACCGCATGCGTAGCAGCAGCCTGCACCACGTTCGTAAGACACATCGGACCGAGCGCCCCGCGCTGACGCATCTGCTCAGGCATAGTGCCCGGCGCCGTGTAGAGCAATGCCGCTGCTTCGCGCTTGCTCCATCATCACCACGCGCACTCGGCGATTCGCCCTCTTTGGAAGTCTCCATGACCAAACCCTTTGCCCCCGCCTCCGCACGCAACCGCGATCCGATTCTGAGCGTGCTGCAGCGGTACTTCGCTGACCGGCAGCACGTGCTGGAGATCGGTGCGGGCACCGGGCAGCATGCGGTGCACTTCGCTGCAGCGATGCCGTGGCTGCGCTGGCAGGCCAGCGATCATCCGGACCATCTGCCGGGGATGCGGCAGTGGCTGGACGAAGCCGCGTTGCCCAATACGCCGCCGCCGGTTGCACTGCAGGCGGTGTTGACGCCCGCGCCGGGTCTGGCACCGGCGCCACCGTTGCCGCCGGTGCAGGCAGGCACGCCGGCCGGGTATGACGCCATCTACAGCGCCAACACCTTGCACATCATGGGCTGGCCACAGGTGCAGGCGTTGTTTGCCGGCTTGCCTGCGGTGATGGCGCCGCAGGCGGTGCTGGTGATCTATGGGCCGTTCAACCGCAACGGTGAATTCACCAGCGACAGCAATCGCGACTTCGATGCGATGTTGAGAGCGCGCGATGCGGCATCGGGCATCCGCGATGCCGCGGAGGTGGATGCACTGGCCGCGCAGGTGGGCTTGCAGCTGGTGGACGATGTGGACATGCCGGCGAACAACCGCTGCCGGGTGTGGCAGCGCGCTTGATCCTTCGGTGACGATGACGCCGCGCTTTTTCCGTTGGAAGGAACTCATTCGCGCCGTTGGCAACGCGGCACGGTCCTGTCAGGTGCGCCGCCGTTCCAACCACCACACTCCCGCAGCCACGGTGAGCCAGGCGAGCAGCCACGGCCAGCGTGCGCCGGGGTGTGCTGTTGGTGTGGCAGCGCTCGCGCGGCTGGAGCCGCTGGCCGCCAATGCGGCGGTGGCCTCGCGCAGCTGTTGGCGATACAGCGCGGGCGCGTCGGTGGGGGCGCGGACAAACAGCCAGCGTTGGGTGGTGCCGGTCTGCAGGCGATGCCAGCCGGTGGCGGCCGGCCAGTAGCCGGCGCAAGGCGGTGCGCTGCCGCTGCGTTCGGGCAGCAGCGGGTGGCGGCTGCCATCAGGCGCAATCACGCGGGCGTCTGCGCCGACATCGCACAGGATCATGCGTTGCTGCGCCCAGCCGTCCTGCACTGGTGCGGGAAGTGCGGCGCCTGGGCGTGCCACCGCGCCGAGCAGTTGCGCCCACAGCTGTGCATGCAGGTCGCTGCGGCCTGCCAATACCAGCGCATAGCTGTCGTCGACCACGCTCACGCCGATGCGTCCGCGGCCGGCGCTGCGCCACCAGCCCAGCGCGGTGCCATCGCTGCCGCGTGCGGCGACAATGGCGTCTTGCACCTGTGGCTGCAGCGTGTGGCGTTGCAGGGGCGGCAGGGCGGTGTCGGTGGTTGTGCTGCCGGTGTTGGTAGTGGTGTCGGGGTCGATGCCGGCGTCGGCCGGCGCCGCTGCCACGGCAACTGCGGTGCTGGTGTCGCCGCCGCTCACCGGCAGGCCGAGCGCGGCGAGCGCGCTGCGGGTGGCCGCATCCACCGGGCCGGTCACCCGCACCAGCACGCCCAGGCCGCGTGCGATGGCGGCGCCGAGCAGCTGGCGTTGTGCTGCGCTCAAGGCCAGCAGGCGGCGGGTGTCCAGCACCAGCACATCCGGCTTGTCCAGGCTGGCGGCGTCCAGGCTGGCCGCATCGCCCAGCTGCAGGCCGGCGCTCACGGTCACCTGGCTACGTACGGTCAGGCCGGCATCGCTGGCCCAGCGGCGCAGGTATTTGACCTCCGGCTGCGGGGCGCCAGCCAGCAACAGCAGCCGGACCGGCGGCACCGGGACCACCTGCACAGGCACCGCCAGATGCCCGCGCTCGGCGCCGGCCGCATCGCGCAGGCGCAGGCCGAACAGCACCTGCCCGGGCGCGCGCGCCAGGCCGTGCAGGCGCACCTGGCCGTGCACATCCGGCGAGGCGCGGTCGACGCGTTTACCGGCCGGGTCGAGCAGTTCGACCTGCGCGCCCGGCAGGCCCTGCACCTGCGCAGCGATGGTCAGCGCTTCACCGGGCGCCACTGACGGCGGTGCCCAGGCGGCGACCAGGCCGGCCGGTGCCGGGCTCGGCTGCACCCGCACCGGCACACGCAGGGCGTCGCGGTCGCGCGCGGGCAGGCCGTCGCCATGCACGATCACGGTGGTGGTGCCGGGCGCGCGGCGCAGCGCGGTGGCCAGGTCCGGCATGCGGGCGACGCCCCGCAGGTGCGGGGCTTCCGGCAACGCCACCCATTGCGCGGCCTGGCCCACCTGCGCCGGTTGGGTGCCGGCGGTCGCCACGTGCAGCGGGCCGCCATCCTGCAGACGCGGCGGCGGCAACAGCACCGGGTAGAGAAGGGCAGCCAGCACCGGTTGGGCCGCAAGCAACAGCCATAGCCTGCCGTGCGGCAACGGGTGGCGTGCGTGCGCGCGCAGCAACCGCAGCCAGCCCAGCACCACGACCAGCAGCAAGGCCGCGCCGACCATCCAGGGCAGGGCGACGTTCATGACTGCCCCCTCTGAGCCGTATCACGAAGCACCGATGCTGGCGGACGCGTCGCACGGCTCAGCGCACACGGTTGAAGGCTGCCGTGTGCTTGGCAGAACCAGGACCTGCGGGAACGGGATGCGGCAAGCATCGGCGGCACGGCAGCGGTCATGGCTGTGGCGCCTCGCGCAGGGCATCCAGGTAGCGCTGGCCGCGCGCGTCTGCGGCCGGGCGGCGGTGCACCGGGGCCGGCGGCGCGGTGACCGTGCGCCACACCAGGGCACGCAGCTGCGCCCGGCACGCGCGGCAGGCCGGTTCGCTGCGCAGGGTCTCTACCGCGGCGGCCAGGCTGAGCGGGTCGGGCAGCTGGTCCTGTGCGGTCTGCAGCCAGCGTGCGTACCGGTCGAGCAGCGCGTCGGGCACCGCGCTGTCTTCGTCCAAGGCGCTCCACAGTGCCAACGCGGTGGGGTCCGTTGGCGGGCGGGTGTCGAGCGCGGCGGGGCGGTCGCCCAGGCCATCGCGCTTGCCGGTCATGCGCCGGCTCGGGTCGATCGGCGGCAACTCCGGCCCCACCCGCGCCAGATAGATGCGCTCGGCCTGCTGCACCTGCTTGATGAAACCCAATGCCTTGTTGGCGTACGGCAATGCGCGCTCGGGGTGGCCCTGGCGCAGCTCGCCTTCGGATTGCCACATCTGGTCCAGCGCGGCGCGCAGCAGGGCGCGGGTCTGTGGGTCGAGCAGGGTGGCTGCTTCGGCGTGGTCGTGGGTGTGGCCGAACTCGGTCAGCACGTCCTGTTCCTGACCAAACCCGCCGCGGGCCGGCTGCGCGCCGTCATGGTCATGATCGTGTGGGTCCAGCGCGGCTGCGCCGGGTGGATGGTCGTGAGCGTCGTGAGCCTCACCGGTGGCCTTGGCTGTGTGCTCGGCATGTACGTGCTCGGGGGCTGCGGAAGGTGCTGCCGGTGCATCGGCGGTGGGCATGTCGGCCGTGGGCAGGTCGTCGGCTGGCGCATCGCTGGTGGGCGGCTCGTCGGCAGTGGGCGGCCCCTTGGGCGCGCCTTCGCTCTCTTCGCCCAGGAACTGGCCATAGCGCAGCCGCAGCAGGCGTTGGTCCACGCCGATGGCATCCGAGCGCTTGAGGTAGGTGGCCGCATCCAGGCGCGGTTTGTCCTTCAGCAGCGCCTCGGCATCGATGATGATCTGGCGCTGGCTGCGGAAATACGCGGGCAAGGTCTGCTTGACGCTGGCCTCCAGCCCGGCGGCCTGGGTCTGCTGGGGCGGCGGCCAGCGCAGGATCACGCTGGCGCTGCGGCCTTCCTGCGGGGCGGGTTGGCGGGTGTCGCGCACCACCAGCTGGGCGATCAGGTCATCGCCGGCGGCCATGCCCAGCGCCTGCGGCTGCAGCGTGGCCACGAAGCTGCGCCGGGTGGCCGGGCCACTGCCGGTGAGCGGGCGGCGCTCGGTGCGGAAGGTGATGTTCTCGCCGCTGCCCTGGGCCAGGGTCAGGCGCAGCTCGGCGCCGGCGGCCACGGCGTAGTCGTCGCTGGCCTCGAAGCGCAGCGTCCAGGCACCGTTGGCTGGCGTCCACAGCACCAGGCTCTGTTCGGGCGCGAGCACGCGCACCTGCGGCGGGCGGTCGGGTACCACGTCGAGCCGGTGCAGGTGGCGGTCGGCCGGCTGGCCGTCGATGAGGATGCGGTACAGCGTGGGGCGCTCGGCCAGCAGTTGGCCGCGCCACTGCTCGCCATCTGGCTGCCGGGTCAGCGGGAGCACGCGGCCGTCGTTGAGACGCAGCGCTACCGTGTGCGGCGCCGGCTGCACCTGCAGCTGCCACTGCAGCCGGGTGCCGGCCGGGACGCGGCCATCCAGCTCCGGCAGCTCGGCCGGCGGCAACCCGGTGTAGGCCGGCGGTGTGCTGCGTAGCCGGGCCTGGCGCAGGGCGGGTTTGCCGGCTGCGGCGCGCGTCGTGGCGACTGGGTCGGTGGTGGGCGCGGCGGGCGCGCTGGGCTGTGGCCACACCAGCACCGCGACGCCGGCCAGCACGCCGAGCAGGGTCCACGGCCACCAATGCCAGGGCCAGGCCGGGCGCAGGTCGCGCGGGCGGGCGTGCAGGCGCTGCTCCAGGCGCTGGCGTTGCAAGGTCTGCAAGGGGCCCAGGGCGGCGGGCGTGGCGAAGAGCAGGTCGCTGCTGTCGTCCAGGTCCGGCGCCTGGTTCAGGCGCCGGATCAGCCAGGCCTGGTCCAGCCGCCGCGCGGCTTGCCAGGCCGCCACGGCCAGCGCGGCCACGCTCGCCAACAGCACCAGCCAAGCAGCGGTGCCCGCGCCCAGCCGCCAGCTCAGCAGCGCCGGCAGCAGCGCCAACGGCAGCCAGAACAGCAGCACCGCTGCCGCGCGCCGCCGCCGTGCCGCCTGCCAGGCGCGTTGCAGTGCGGGCGTGCTCATGCCGCCCTCCCCCGGCGCGGGCCGGTGGCCAGCCAGCGTTCGATACCGAACAGCAGCAGCACCAGGCCGATCAGCCACGGCGCCAGCGGCTGTGGGTCGATGGTCAGGCGGATGGCGGGGCCACGCATGGGGCGAACGGCCTGCGCCACCGCGCGCTGCGGAGTGGGACGCGGTTGCAGGGCCTCCTGCAGGCGGGTGGGGAAGTCGGCGTCCAGCAGCGCCGGCAGCGGCTGCGGTTGCAGCGGTGCGGCCCAGCGCAGCACCTGGCCGCGCCCGAGCGCGGCGGCGTCCAGCACGCGGGCGCCCTGGGCATCACGCAACAGCGGCTGCAGCGGTGCGTTGAGCGATGGCGGCAACGGCGTGCCGGCAGCGAGCAGCAGCTGGCCGCCGGCCGTGGCCCAGGCAATGACCGACGCCGGCGGCGCGCGCTGCGGCAGCCACACCACCAGCGTGCCCGGTGCCCAGCGGCTGGGCACCGCCGTCTCCGGCGTGCTGACCGGCAGCGCCCCAGGCGTGGCCCAGGCGGCATGCACCGCGCGCAGATAGCGTAGTGCCGGTGCGGCGGCATCATCGGCAATCACCTGCAGGCGCAGTGGTGCGGGGGGCGTGTCCGCGGGCACGGGCGAGCGTCCGGGCGCCACCTGCCACTCCACCTGGCGACCCAGCTGCAGGCGCTGCGCATCCAGCCGGCCCCACTGCGCCGGCACGATCACGCCAAGCGTGCTGGCGGCGGGCAGGCTGGCGTCGAGCTCGCGCAGCAGGCTGGTGGCCGTGGCAGTGCTGCCGGCCGGCACCGCAGGCGCGCGCGTCTGCGCATCGATCGGCGGGAAGCCAGGCGCCAGCCACACCCACTGCGCATCGGCTGCGTGCGCGTGTAGGCGCACGGTGGCCAGATCCACCCCCGGGCTCACCGCGATGCGCGGGCGTGCATCGTCGTGGTCACGCAGCGCCGGCTCGGCCAGCAACACGGCCAGCGCCGCCAGCAACAACAGGCGCACCAGCAGCAGCGGCCATTCGTCGAAACGCACGCGGTGACGCGGGCGCGGCACGGCACGCAACCAACGCAGTGCAGCGAAGTCGGTGGGGCGGTGCTCGCTGCGCCGCGCCAGATGGATCAGCAACGGCAGCACCAGGGCGGCGAGGGCGGCCAGGCCGGCGGGGAAGAGCAACAGCATCATCGCGCCGCTGCCGTGGATGCAGATGGATGCGGCGATGCCTGCATGCGTGCGGATGGCGTGCGGACGTCATGCATGTCATGCAACGAAGGCAAACATGCAGCGTGCACGCATGCTGCATCAGGCCGCCGCATTGCACTGGCGAGAACGCAGCCGTGCGTCATCGCCGCGCCTCGCGCGCGAACAACTGCCGCAGTGCCATGTCCGGCGGCGCATCCAGGTAATGCACGGTGTGCGCAATGCCGGCGGCGTGCCAGCGCGCCTGCCGCGCGCGCTGCGCCTGATCGAAGCGCAGCAGGTAGTCCGCGCGCATAGCCGCACCATCGCCCAGCAGTTCCTCGCCGGTCTCCGGGTCGCGGAAGCGGTGCCCGCCGTCGAAGGGGAAGTCGCGCTCGTCGCAAGTCAGCACCTGCAGCTGCAGCACGTCGCGACGTGCGGCGGCGAGTTTTTCCAGTGCCTCCAGCAAGGCATCGTCGAAGCCATCGCCAATCGACAGCACCAGCGCATGCGCGGCGATGCGTTCCCACAGCGGGTGCAGCGCGTCCATGCCCGGCCAGGCGCCGCCGGCCCGCAGCCCGTGCAAGGCCAGCCACAGCCGGTCGCGTTGACGCGGCCCGCCGCCGGCCGGCACCGCCACCAGCCCACCGCCATGCACCGCAAACAGGCCGACCTGGTCGCCCTGGCGCAGCGCCACTTCGGCCGCGCAGGCGGCCAGTGTGGCCATCGCCTGCAGGCGGGTGCTGCCCGGGCGCGCCTGATCGGCCTGGCCGGCGGAGGCGGTGGCGTCAAGCAACAGCCAGAGCGTGAGCGGGCTCTCGCGCTCGGCTTCGCGCACAAAGAAACGGTCCGAGCGTGCGTACAGTTTCCAGTCGATCTGGCGCAGCGCGTCGCCGGGTTCGTAGGCGCGGTACTGGGCAAATTCCAGCCCGGCACCGCGGCTGCGGCTGGCGTGCTGGCCGATGCCCTGCTGGCCCTGCGCGTTGCGCTCGTGCAACTGCAGGCCACGCAGGCGGCTGCGCAGCGCGGCGGGAATCAGGGCCGGCACGTCGATACTCACGCGTGTGGATGCCTTACGCGGGGTACGGCACGGCGCGCAGCAGCGCGGCGATGACATCGTCGGCGCTGCGTTGTTCGGCCTCGGCGGCGAACGACAGCAGCAGGCGGTGGCGCATCACCGGCGCGGCCAGTGCGGTGACGTCCTCGCGCGTGGCGGCCAGGCGGCCATGCAGCAACGCACGCGCCTTGGACGCGAGCACCAGCGACTGCCCGGCACGCGGGCCGGCGCCCCACTTGATCCACTGGCGCACCTCCTCGCTGGCCTGCGGACCAGGCCGGCTTGCGCGCACCAGGCGGTTGATCCAGGTCAGCAGATCCGCGCCCACGTGCACCTCGCGAACATGTTGCTGCAGCGCCTGCACGCTGGCCGCATCCATCACCTTGGGCACCTGTGCGCTGGCAGTGCCGGTGGTCTGGGTGAGGATGTCGCGCTCTTCCTGCTCGCTGGGGTAATCCACGCGTACATGCAGCAGAAAACGGTCCAGCTGCGCTTCCGGCAGTGGATAGGTGCCGGCCTGTTCGATCGGATTCTGCGTGGCCAGCACGAAGAATGGCGCCGGCAATGCATAGGTGGTGCCGGCGTAGCTGACGGTGCGCTCGCTCATCGCTTCGAGCAGCGCGGCCTGGGTCTTGGGCGGGGTGCGATTGAGTTCGTCTGCCAGCAGCAAGTTGGTGAAGATGGGACCTTGCTGGAAGCGGAAATGCCGGTGCCCGGTGCCGTGATCTTCTTCCAGCAGTTCGGTGCCCAGGATGTCGCTGGGCATCAGGTCCGGAGTGAACTGCACGCGCCGGAACTGCAGCTCTAGCGCCTGGCCTAGCGAGCGCACCAGCAGCGTCTTGCCCAACCCGGGCGCGCCTTCGAGCAGGCAGTGGCCGCCGGCCAGCAGGCCGATCAGCAGTTGTTCGACCACCGCCTCCTGGCCCACCACCGCCTGCGCCAACGCTGCACGCAGCGCGCCGAGTTTGGAGAGCTGTGCGGTGAGGAGGTCGTCATTGGGGGAGCTCATGCGGGAAGTCTCGTTGTGGGCGGTGTGCGTAGCGTGGTGCGTGTCATTGCAAGGGCGAGGGTGCGATGCGTGTGGATGTGGCGATGCAGGAGCGTGCTTGGGCGCGATGGGTGACCGGTAACGCAGCATCGCGCGCAAGCGCTCCTGCGGGGATGGTGGCTGCTCATCGCCTTTATCACCCTATGAATCTCCAGCTCGGTTCTGCAATGTTCCATCTGACTTGGTAGGAGCGCACTTGTGCGCGATGCCTTACCGATACACCCCAAACGCGCGCCCAGCTGGTTCTATCAATTGGTCAATGCATACATGACAATGTTGACTGCAAACTTGGTGTTGTCTTCGGCCAGGAAGCGCTTGTTGCGCCAGTCGTAATCCCATTCGCAGCCATAGTCCTTGTTGCTGTAGAGCACCCCGAGCCGGCCATCGATGGCGATGCCCTTGAGGTAGTCGTGCACCAGGTCGTCGCCCCAGCCATTGAGCTCGAAGCTCGTGGCCGGCGGGCCGTCCGGAAACTTGAAGAACGCGTTGTACAGCCGGTGGTTCTTTGGCAATTTCTGCAGCGCGCTCTTGCCGAAGATCGAAGCCATCTGCGCTTCGAACGAGGTGGCGAACAAACCATCGATATCGTGATTGCAGTCGTCCACAAACACGAACCCGCCATTGCGCACATAGCGTTCGAAATTGCGCCGCTCGGCCGGATTGAACTCCACCAGCTTGTGCCCGGCCAGGTAGCAGAACGGCGCCTGCAGCATGCGCGGATCGGACAAGGCGATCACATGTTCCTGCGGGTCCACACGCAGCTGCGTGTAATCGATCAGCGAGGTGATCAGGTTGGACGGCATGCGCGCATCCACATCCCAGTCACCGGAGTCGTAGCGCAAACGTGTAAACCAGAAATCGTAGTTGCCGGCCGCGCGCGCGCGCAACGGCAGCGCAAGGGTGGCGACGCTACCGAGCAGCAGGCCGAGGACGTGGCGCCGCGAAATAGGAGCCGGGAAACCGTGAAGGGGAGCCGCAGGCGCGCGCGCCTGCAAGGTATCCGTCTGCAAAGAGCGGTTTCTGCTCTTCGATTCCCGAATCCCCACTCCCGATTCCCGGCTCCGACTCACACCGCATCCGACAACGAGGTAAACGTGAAATCACGCAGCCGCATCGGCGGAATCATCATCACGTAGCTGGACTCGTCACCGGCCACGCGCACCGGCTTGCCCAGCTCGTCGATGTTGTTGAGCATGATGATCGGCGATTCATTGAAACGAAAATTCTTCACCGGGTATTTGATCTGCCCGTTCTCGATGTAGAACGTGCCATCGCGGGTCAAGCCGGTGAGCAGCACCGTCTGCGGGTCGACCATGCGGATGTACCAGGTGCGCGTGACCAGGATGCCCTTCTCTGTGCCGCGCACCAGCTCGGCAATGTTCTTCTCGCCGCCGGCCATCAACAGGTTGCCCGGCTCGCCGATCGCGCGCTTGCCGTTCTTCTGCGCCCAGAAGCGCGAATACTGCAGGTTGGCGATCTTGCCGTTTTCCACGATCGGCATCTTCTCGCGCGGCAGGCCTTCTTCATCCCACGGCATGACCGCCGCTCGCGGGTCCCACGGGTCGGCGGTGATGTTCACGCGCGGGTCGTAGACCTGCTCGCCGAGCTTGTTGCCGCCACCCTTCTTGGACAGGAAGCTGCGGCCTTCATCGGCCATGCGCGCATCGAAGTAGCGCATCATGAACGAGATCAGGCCAGCGGCCGCGGCGGGCTCCAGAATCACCGTGTATTTGCCCGGTTCCAGCGCCTTGGCCTCGGCCGAATCGCTGGCCTTGCGCATCGCAATGCGCACGTCCTGCTCGGCCTTGAAATCGGCGGCGTCTTTCAGGTTGCGCCCCACCCAGCCCGAGCCGCGGCCGTCTTCGGTGCGCACGGTGCAGGTGTAGTCGAAGCGGGCGCCGCGCTGGTAACCGAAGTTGCCCTTGCTGTTGGCGAACGCGGTGAAGCTCTGGCCATCTTCCAGAAAGCCGGCGGCGATCAGGCCCTTGCCTTTGCACGGCGCGATCGAATCGGCGGCCACCTGCGCACGGAACGCCGGGTCGATGGCCGCGGTGGATTCGCTGAAGGTGGGGCTGGCGGTGTAGGTCTGCTTGTCGACGGCCGGCATGAATTCCGGATTCTCCGGTGCCAGCCGTGCCAGGTCTTCGGCGCGGCGTACCACGCGTTCCAGCGAGGCATCGTCGAACTCGTTGATGGTGGCCACGCCCACGCGCTTGCCGAACGCCACCTGCACCTGCAGGTCGGTGTTGTCGACGATGCCGCTGGTGGATACGTTATTCAGCGCAAAACGGATGTTGCCGTCGATCGAGCCGGTGAGCTGTGCGGTGCACTCATCGGCCTTGGATAATTTGATGACCTTGTCCAGGATGGCCTTGGCCTGCGCTTCGGTAAGGATGCTCATCTAGTTTTCTCCTGTCAGCCGAGCGAGCGGGCGGTGTTGATGACGTTGATGCCGTCGAAACGGGCGGTGGACGAACCATGCGACACCGCCGAGGACTGGCTCGGCTGGCCCTTGCCGTCGAAGAACGAACCGCCCAGGCGGTAGTCGCGCTGGTCGGCCACGGCGCTGCAGGCATTCCAGAATTCCGGGGTGCGGATCTGGTAGGCCACGTCTTCGAGCATGCGGGTGATGGCGCCGTTCTTGATTTCGTAGAACAGCTGGCCGCCGAACTGCGCGTTGTAGCGCTGCTGGTCGATGGAGAACGAGCCATCGCCGATGATGTAGATGCCGTTTTCCACGTTCTTGATCAAATCGCTGACGCTCAGTGGCGTCTTGCCGGCCGCCAGCGAGACATTGGCCATGCGCTGGAACTGCACGCTCGACCACGAGTCGGCGTAGCAGCAACCATCAGAGGCGGTCTTGCCGAGAATATGCGCCTGGTCGCGGATGGCCTGGTAGTCCACCAGCCTGCCGTCGCGGATCAGATCCCACTGCTTGGTCTTGACGCCTTCATCGTCGTAACCCACCGCGCCCAGGCTGCCTGGCTGGGTCTTGTCGGCCAGGATATGCACCTTGTCGCTGCCGTACTGGAAGCCGGCCTTGAGCTTGTCGAGCGTGGCGAAACTGGTGCCGGCGAAGTTGGCCTCGTAGCCGAGCACGCGGTCCAGTTCCAGCGGGTGGCCCACCGACTCGTGGATGGTGAGCCAGGTGTGCGAGGGGTCCAGCACCAGGTCGTATTTGCCCGGCTTCACCGACGGCGCCTTGAGTTTTTCCTGCGCCTGCTTGGCCGCGGCGATGGCGTCTTCCTTCATGTCGTAAGACAAACCGTAATTCACCACGCCGTTGGGCGAAACGAACTTGCCCGAGGCCGCACCATCCAGATACTCGTAGCCCAGCCCCATCGGTGCGGACAGCCCATCGCGGGTGCGGAACTTGCCGCTGGCCTTGTCGATGGCGGTCACGCTCATCGGTGCCCAGATGCGGTGCACGTCCTGGTCGATGTAGGAGCCATCGGTGCTGGCGAAATACTTCTGCTCGTTGACCACGAACAGCATCGAGTTGACGAAGTTGGCACCGGCGGCAGTCGCCGCGGCGTTGACGCCGAGCAGCAAGTCCACCTTGTCCTTGATCGGCACTTCCATCGCGTTCTTCTTGATCGGCGTCTTCCAGCTGACCTCGCCCACGCCGGGTGTGGGAGCGAGCTGGACCGGTGTGCCCTGCACCTTGGCATTGGCCTTGGCGATCGCGGTCGCCTGCTGCGCGGCCTTGGCCACGCCTTGCTCGGTGAGATCGTTGGTGGCCGCAAAGCCCCACGCGCCCGCCACGATCACGCGGATGCCGGCACCGATGGACTCGGTGTTGACCACGTTCTGCACCTTGTCTTCGCGGGTGATCACGAACTGGCGCAGATACCGGCCGATGCGTACATCGCAATAGCTCGCACCACCCTGACGCGCCGCGGTGAGGCCGGCATCGGCCAGGCGCTTCTTGCGGCCCACATCAAAGGGTGTCAACAACTGCTCGGCGGCAATGGCCTTGCCGAAGTAGGCGGGCACGATCAGCCCACCCATGGTCAGCCCGGTCAGGGCCAGGAAATCACGTCGCTGCACGGCGAACTCCCCACTAGTCCCGCGCGGTGCGCGGGTATCCATTTGACGCGCGGATCGCTGCCCACGCGTGTCGATCCCGATTCTTGCTGGACGGTGAATCCCGCGTCAAATGACTTTCGGCAGGGGTGTAGCGGCAATCGCTGTGCTCGCGTGAGTCGAGCGGCACACGCTGACTGCATGCAACTGTGGCGAGCGGGGCTGGTTGCGTGCGCTTGATGCGTCATCGTGTCGGCATGCGATGGGATCGCTGAACGGCGTGCATTCTCTTATTGGCGCTCGTGCAATGCGCGACGCGCACGCCCTCGTGCGCAGTGCCTGCTGCATATAGCTCAAAGAGGCTAAAGATGAAGAGATCGTCTGCCGCGTGGCTGCAGGGCCCTTGCCCGCTCACCCTCGCAGGACACGCCGCAAGTACGTCACTGTAGGCTCTTACGCGGCATCCATGCCGCGTAAGGTCCCGCGACGGTGGGCGGGCAAGGACCAGTGGAGAGTGTCGGTTTGCGTGGTGCAAGCAGTGCACGACGTGCGTTGTTCGGATAACGGCGCGTCCGATCAGTGTCGCAAGGCAAGCCGAGTAACACGCAGGCTTTCAACAAAGCAACCGACTCACTTTCTGGTGCGGTGTCCTCGCCGATTGCGGGACCGTGTGGCGGCATGGATGCCGCCACCGAGCCTACATGGGCGTACTTGCGGCGTGTCCCGCGAGCGGCGAGGGCACCGCGCACTCGACTGACCAAGCTTTTGATCGCACCTAAACGACGCAACGACCTGCTGAGATTGTGGGTGTGTCTACTTGCAACCAGGACAGCTCTAACAAAGTGACCTACAAACCGTTTGTTGGCAGCTCTCAGCCCAACGAACGCGCGGTGTTGATCACATTGACGCCATCGAAGCGCGCGGTGGATGACCCATGCGAGACCGCCGAGACCTGGCTGGGTTGGCCCTTGCCATCGAAGAACGACCCGCCCAGGCGGAAGTCACGTTGGTCGCAGACCGCGCTGCAGGCGTTCCAGAACTCCGGCGTGCGGATCTGGTACGCGCCATCTTCGACCAGGCGCGTGACCTGGCCGTTTTCGATCTCGTAGAACAGCTGCCCGCCGAATTGCGCGTTGTAACGTTGCTGATCGATCGAGTACGAACCGCGCCCGTGGATATACAGCCCGCGCTCGACGTTCTTGATCATGTCCGCCACCGCCAGTGGCGTCTTGCCCGGGGCCAGCGACACATTGGGCATGCGCTGGAACTGCACGTTCGACCATGAATCGGCATAGCTGCAGCCATCGGAGGCGGTCTTGCCGAGCAGGTGCGCCTGATCGCGCGTGCATTGGTAGTCGACCAGGATGCCGTCCTTCACCAGGTCCCATTGCTTGGTCTTGACGCCTTCATCGTCGTACCCCACCGCGCCCAGGCTGCCGGGCTGGGTCTTGTCGGCAACGAAGGTCACCGCATCGCTGCCCCAGCGGTAGCCGGCATCGCGCTTGTCCAGCGTGGCGAAGCTGGTGCCCGCATAATTGGCCTCGTAGCCCAGCACGCGATCGAGCTCTAGCGGGTGGCCCACCGATTCGTGGATGGTGAGGAACAAATTGCTCGGGTCGATCACCAGATCGTACTTGCCGGCCTTCACCGACGGCGCGGTGAGCTTTTCGCGCGCCTGCTTGGCCGCGGCGATCGCATCTTCGCGTGCATCGTAGCTGCGCCCGTAGCCGATGAGCCCGCCAGGCAGGCGATGCTTTTCGCCTGCAGCGCCATCCAGGTATTCGTAGCCCATGCCTATCGGCGAGGACAATCCATCGCGGGTGCGGAACTTGCCGCTGGCCTTGTCCACCGCGGTCACCGTGAATGGCAACCACAGCCGGTGCACGTCCTGGTCGATATAGGAGCCATCGCTGCTGGCGAAGTATTTCTGTTCGTTGATGGCGAACATGCGCGAGGCCACGAACGTGGCGCCGGCATTCAGCGCGGCGGCGTTGACGTCCATCAACAGCGCCACCTTGTCTTGCAACGGTACTTCCATCGCGTTCTTTTTGATCGGTGTCTTCCAGCTGACCTGCCCGGCCGGCGTCACCGGCGCCAGCTGCACCGGCGTACCGCCCAGCCGCGCATTCGCCTTGGCGATCGCCACTGCCTGCCGCGTGGCGGTGGCCACGCCATCGCTGGTGAGCGTATTGGTCGCTGCAAAACCCCACGCGCCATCGGCCAGCACGCGCACGCCCACGCCGCTGGATTCGGCATTGACCACGTTCTCCACCTGCGCTTCGCGGGTGATCACGAACTGGCGCAGATACCGGCCCACGCGCACATCGCAATAGCTGGCGCCCCCGCTCTTGGCGGTGGTGAGTGCGGTGTCGGCCAGGCGCCGATTGCGCGCTGCATCCACCGGGCTGAGCAACTGCTCGGCCGCGATCAGGCGCGTGTTCGGCAGCAGCAACCCGGCAGCACCGATACCGGACAAGGTGAGGAAGGTACGACGGTCCACGTGGCGTTCTCCACTGAAGCGCACGCTGCGCACGTGCAAACCCCGAGGGTGGCGTAGAGGCGTGAAAATGGTCAAGTGATATGCACGGTGATCCGGCGAGCGCGAGCGGTATGGGTAGTACTGCGCTGTTCGACGGGGCTCGCAGTCCGCCTGCTGCCGGTCAGGCGTTATCAGGGCTGTCCAGCATGAATAAATGATTGAACTGCGTTGCCGTTTTGTAGAGGTGCCCGGCCTTGCGCAAGCGCGTGTAATCGGCGTTGAATGTATCCTGATAACCACGCCCGATGAGAATTGGGGTGAGCAGAAGCCCGTCGCAAACCACCATGCCTTCGTATGCAAACACGCCCGTTTCTACAAACATTGGCGGATCGTGGGCCAACACATTCAGTGGGTCGGTTAACGCTCGAACCTCAAATGCACTTTCAGTTTCGGTGTCGAGGAAGACCGCATGGCGCTTGGTCTGTCGAAGGTAAATCCATCGCCTTATCTGAATGTTTCGCACGGCGTCGGCCACCGAAGATGCAAGTGGCTCGTCTAGCGTCCGCAGCGCATCGATAGTCTTGCCGATCAATCCTGGATTCTGCGATGCATAAGTCCTGGCAGTGACTAGGTCGCGTTGAGTGGACTTGGTTTTCAGCAGCCCGGCATCAGCCAGGATGCGAAACAAGACCTTCTTGTAGCCTTCGATGAAGAGCATTGCTGATTCATGTGGGATAAGCATGACCTAAGAACCAAGACCTGAGATTGATCGTATCAACTGGCATCATGAATAATTTCCGAAGTCAACCTGTGGCCGGCTAACGCTCGCGGTAGCCGCGGCCGCACGCCCCCGCACTCACAAGGAGTCAATCTGCCAACCGTCAGTGACTTGCCGGAACGATGTCTGCTTGTGCAGCCATGACACCCATGGGCGTAGGTGTCATCGGGCCGTCTAATTTATGGGCAACCCAGCGGCCAAATCTCAACCCCGCGCCTTGTCGAACTCCACGTGATACCGCGTCGCCTCGGCCACCTCGTTCTTCGAGCCCAAAAACACCGGCACGCGCTGATGCAGTTGCGTCGGTTGAATATCCAGGATGCGCTCGCGCCCCGTGGTCGCGGCGCCGCCGGCCTGCTCCACCAGCATGCCCATCGGGTTGGCTTCGTATATCAGGCGCAGCTTGCCGGGCTTGGCCGCGTCCTTCTTGTCCCAGGGGTAGATGAAGATGCCGCCGCGGGTCAGGATGCGGTGCACGTCGGCCACCATGCTGGCGATCCAGCGCATGTTGAAATCCTTGCCGCGCGCGCCGTCCTTGCCGGCCAGCAGGTCGCCCACATAGGCCTGCATGGCCGGTTCCCAGTGGCGCTGGTTGGACATGTTGATGGCGAATTCGGCAGTGTCTTCGGGCACGCGCATGTCGGCCTGGGTCAGCAGGAAGCTGCCTTCCTCACGCTCCAGGGTGAACGCGTGGGTGCCGTGGCCCAGCGTGAGTACCAGCATGGTGCTGGGGCCGTAGATGCAATAGCCGGCGGCCACCTGTTGTGTGCCCGGCTGCAGGAAGTGTTCGTCGCCGGGCTTTTCGGTGCCCTTTGGCGCGCGCAGCACCGAGAAGATGGTGCCGACCGAGACGTTGACGTCGATGTTGGAGCTGCCGTCCAGCGGGTCGAACAACAGCAGGAAATCGCCGCTGGGGTATTGGTCGGGCACTGGCTGGCTGTGGTCCATCTCTTCCGATGCGCAGGCGGCGAGGTGGCCGCCCCAGGCATTGGCTTCGAGCAGGATGTCGTTGCTCAGCACGTCGAGCTTCTTCTGCGCCTCGCCCTGCACGTTGCCGGTGCCGGCATCGCCCAGCACGCCGCCCAGGGCGCCCTTGCTGACGGCGATGGAGATGCGCTTGCAGGCGCGCGAGACGATGGTGATCAGCTGGCGCAATTCCGGGTCGATACGGCCGGCGTGTTGCTCTTCGATCAGGAAGCGGGTCAGCGAGGGACGCGACATGGAGCGGGCAGCCTGTGCAGGAAGTGGGCCGCCATTGTCGCCATTGCGCCGTTAGATTTCGATCACCGGCTGCGCGCTTTGCATCTTTGCGCGCCTATCGCAGCGCGCGTCGCCCACAAAAAAGCCGGGAGGCGTCAGCGCTCCCGGCTCTTCATCGCGCAAGCTGCGGCGCAGGATCAGCCGCGGCTGACCGTGGCCACGGCCTGGGCCACGTAGTCCAGATTGCGCTGGCTCAGCGCGGCCACGCAGATGCGGCCGGTGCCGACCGCATAGATCGCGAACTCGTCACGCAGGCGGTCCACCTGCGACTTGGTCAGGCCCGAGTACGAAAACATGCCGGCCTGGCGCTGGATGAACTCGAACTCCGGTGCGCCCAGCGCGGCCAGCTTGGCGACCAAGCCGGCACGCAACGCGTGGATGCGCTCGCGCATTTCGGTGAGTTCCTGCTCCCACACATCGCGCAGCTCCGGGCTGGTCAGCACGCCGGCCACCAGGGCGGCGCCGTGCGTGGATGGGCTGGAGTAGATCGTGCGGATGATGCGCTTGACCTGCGACTGCACCGCCTTGGCTTCGGCGGCCGTGGCCGAGACCACCGACAACGCGCCCACGCGCTCGCCATACAGCGAGAACGACTTGGAGTACGAGCTCGCCACCACGTAGGTGTCGATGCCTTCGGCCGCCAGCAGGCGCACCGCGTAGGCGTCGGATTCAATGCCCTTGTCGAAGCCCTGGTAGGCGATGTCCACGAACGGGAACAGGTTGCGTTCTTTCAACAGGCCGGCCAGCTGCTTCCACTGCTCGCGGCTGAGGTCGGCACCGGTGGGGTTGTGGCAGCAGGCGTGCAGCAGCACCACCGTGCCCGGCTCCAGCTTGGCCAGGTCGGCCAGCATGCCGTCGAAGTTCAGCCCGTGGCTGGCGGCATCGAAATAGGTGTAATCCACCACCTCGAAGCCGGCCGCGCCGAACACCGCGCGGTGGTTTTCCCAGCTGGGGTTGCTGATGGCGATGGTGGAGGTGGGCAGCAGCTTCTTGAGCAGGTCCGCGCCCACGCGCAGCGCACCGCTGCCGCCAACGGTCTGCGAGGTCGCCACGCGGCCGGAGGCCACCAGCGCCGACTCGGCGCCGAACAGCAGCTCCTGGGTGGCCTTGTCGTAGGCGGCCAGGCCGTCGATGGGCAGGTAGCCGCGCGGTTTGGCATCCAGCGCGAGCTGCTGCTCGATTTTCTGCACGGCGCGCAACAGCGGGATGCGCCCGTTTTCGTCGTAATAGATGCCAACACCCAGATTGACCTTGTTGGGGCGGCTGTCGGCGTTGTAGGCCTCGGTCAGGCCCAGGATGGGGTCGCCTGGAACCTGTTCTACATTTGCAAAGAAGGACACGGCATGACTCGCTGGAGGACGGAAGGTGGGGATACTGCCGGGCGTCGAGCCGCGGCACGGCCAAACCGCCTCATCCTAACAGGGCACGGCGCGGGGTAGCATGCTTCGTTCCGTACGAAACGATGCGGCCACAGTACGGATGAGGGACACTAGCGCCATGCCCAGACTGACCCTGTTGGCCGCCGCGTGCGGCCTGTTCGTAGCGAGCGCGTCGTCGCTCGCCCTGGCCGCCGACGCGGCCCCGCCGATTGCCGCGTTGCCCGCCGTGCAGGTGGATGCCGCGCGCGTGCACGGCGTGGACGACTTCGACCTGCCGGCCTCGTTCACGGTGGTGGCGGCCGACGACGACAACCGCCGCGGCGCGCAGGTGTCCGAACTGCTGGACGGCATTCCCGGGCTGGTGGCGCGTGACCGCCAGAACTACGCGCAGGACACCCAGCTGTCGATCCGCGGCTTCGGTGCGCGCTCCACCTTCGGCGTGCGCGGCGTGCGCCTGCTGGTGGACGGCATCCCGGCCAGCATGCCCGACGGCCAGGGCCAGCTCTCGCACTTCAACGTGCTGGGCGCGCAGCGGGTGGAAGTGCTGCGCGGGCCGTTCTCGGCGCTGTACGGCAACTCCTCGGGCGGCGTGCTGCAGCTGTGGAGCGCGGACGGCAAGCCCGGCGACCCATGGCGGCTGCGTGCCACCTACGGCAGCAATGCCACCGTCAATACCGGGGCGCAGTTGCTCGGCCAGCAGGGTGCGGTGCACTACAACCTGGCCGCGAACCACTTCGAAACCGATGGTTTTCGCGACCACAGCCGCGCCAAGCGTGAGTCGGTCAACGCCAAGCTCGGCTTCGACCTGGCGCCCGGCAGCCGGCTGGACCTGGTGCTCAACTATCTGGATGCCCCGGACGCGCAGGACCCGTTGGGCCTGACCCGCGCACAGGTCACCGCCGACCCGCGCCAGGCCACCGCCGTGGCCACGCAGTTCAACACCCGCAAGTCGGCGCGGCAGTCGCAGGCCGGAGCGATTTTCACCCAACAATTCGATACCCAGACGCTGCGCCTGATGGCCTACGGCGGCAAGCGCAGCGTGGAGCAGTTCCTGGCGATTCCGGTGGCGGTGCAGCGCAATCCGCTGCACTCGGGCGGGGTGATCGACCTGGACAGCAATTATGAAGGCGCCGACGTGCGCTGGGCCTGGCAAGGTCAGGCGCTGGGGCGGCCGCTGCAGCTCACCGTGGGGGCCAACGTCGACCGCCAGCGCCAGCAACGCACCGGCTATGAAAACTTCGTCGGCACCACGCTCGGGGTGAAGGGCGCGCTGCGCCGCAACCAGCGCGATCAGGTCGAGAACGTGGACCAGTTCGCGCAGGCGTGGTGGCAGTGGAGCGACCGCTGGTCGGCGCTGCTGGGCGTGCGCCACAGCGCGGTGCGCTTCCGCTCTGACGACAACTACATCGTCGGGCGCAACCCGGACGACAGCGGCCAGCGTGATTATTCGGCGACCACGCCGGTGGCCGGCATCGTGTTCCGCGCCAGCGACGACCTGCGGGTGTATGCCTCGGTGGGACGCGGGTTCGAAACGCCCACCTTCAACGAACTGGGCTACCGCAGCGACGGCGGCGCCGGCCTGGCGCTGGATCTGGGCGCGGCGAAAAGCCGCAACGTCGAAGTGGGCACCAAGTGGCGTTCGCAAAGCGGTGCGGCGATGGAATTGGCGCTGTTCCGCGCCGACACCGACGACGAACTGGCAGTGGCCAGCAACACCAACGGCCGCAGCACCTTCCGCAACATCGGCGCCACCCGGCGCCAGGGCGCGGAGCTGAGCTGGCAGCAGCCGATCGGCCAGACCCAGCAAGTGCAACTGGCCTACACCTTCGTCGACGCCACCGTGCGCGATGGCTACCTCACCTGCGCCAGTAGCGGTTGCGCCACGCCCACCGCACCGGTGGCCAGCGGCGCGCGGCTGCCGGGCGTGCCGCGGCAGCAGCTGTTTGCACGCTGGCAATGGCAGCCGTTGCAGTGGCAGTTCGCCGCCGAATCGGTGGTCTCCGATGCCACCGTGGTCAATGACCTGGCCACCGAGCGCGCCGCCGGCTACGCACTGGTGAACCTGGAAGCCTCACGGCGCTGGGCCACCGCCCACGGCGCACTGCGCACCTTCGCCCGCATCGACAACGCGCTGGACCGCGCGTACGTGGGCTCGGTGATCGTCAACGACGGCAACGGCCGCTATTACGAACCCGGCCCGGATCGCACTTACACCGTAGGCCTGCAATGGGATTTTGGCAGCTGACGGGCGCTCGCCATGAAGCACGCGCCCGACTGCGCGTTGCCTCGTAGGAGCCCGCTCGCGCGCGATGGGGCATTCCCATGACGCCTAGCCACGCGCGCGTTTCTGCTTCATGTGCTGAATGTCTCAAGTGTGTAGAGCGCCGCCTTCAGCGTCACCGGGCAATTGATCGACGCGGCTTGGAACGCATGCAGATGCACCAGACAACACCGCATCGCGCGCAAGCGCGCTCCTACCCGCTGACTGCCATCCGCCTGCACACACGAGAGCCCCGCATGATCGTCGTAGACCACGCACCGGCCGACTGGTTTCTGCTGCGCGATGCAGACGATGGGTATTGGCTGGACGTGAACTGCAACATGTCTGCAACGGGCTTCTCGATCTTGCTGGCGTTGGATGCCGGTGAGCGTGACACCGTAATAGCGCATGGTCACGCCGCTTGCCTGCAGCTTGCAGCGCAGGTACAGCAGTGCCCGCGGGATTTTGCCGCGCGTGACATCTCCTCGGTGCATGGCGCGCGCGTGACCGCAGCGGTGCACGCCTGGCGTGCGGCAGGTTCGGCATAGTCACGGCTGTCGGCAGGCAGGGCGCATGCACTACAGTCCACCGCACGCGTTCCGCGCGCGGCGCGGCAAACGCGGTTACCGCGCAACTGTTCGGCGCACAAAACGTGCGTTGCGGTGAGAGAACGTCTTCGGCACGCAGGTCACACCGTCCCGCAAGAGGGCGATCATGGTCCCGGGCGTGGGCATGCCGTATGCGATGGCTGAGCACGATGGGGGCATGTTGCTGGTCGAGCCACGTGGGCAGCTCGCGACATGGCTGAGCTCCACACCACCGGCAATGCCATCTGGATCTGCGGAAGCGATAACGCCATAGTGCCTGCCGGAATCGTGATGCTAAGCTGCGGCCAGGCACACCGCACGGAGCATGTGATGCATTCGATGATTGTGGTTTTCTCTACAGCCGTGTGCGTCATCGGCGCGCAAGCGGTTGCAGCTGCACCTGCCACTGAACAGGCGCAACTGCGGGTGATCCGCACGTTTCCCGCAGACAGCCCGGCCGTGTCGCAGGTGCATCGCTGGTTGCTTGGGCAGCCTGCAAAGATGCGGCCACCGGCGACGGCCGCCGCGTTGGGCCAGGTGCGCACCAGCTACGTCATGCACGCGTCCGACCCTGCACGCCGCGCACTGCTGACCAGGACCGATGTGGCATTCCCGGAGCGTGGGCAGACCGGCGATGCAGTGAGTATCGACAGCTGTGCCGGCGACACACGCCTGCACTGGACCTATCGCTGGGGCGCCACGTCAGCGCAGGCCGGCTGGCAGCTGCAGGCCTCGGAACTGGAGCGCGTGCCGGACTGCACGGCCGCGATGGCTGCACTGCCTGGCGCCGCATCGCAGGGTTGAGTCGCGCATGAGCCAGACACGCCCGCGCACGCACCGGCGTGGATTTCACGCCGGCTGAAGATTGCACGGGGGCGTTCGGCAATGACGCGCTGCAGCGCAATTGCAGCTCGATGCGCACTACGGCAACTGCGCAGCGATGACGCAATGCAACAGCGTCGCGCGCACCATTGCGTGCAAATGGCGCTTGGGTATACACGTGCGGACTCGCCCCCTGCAGGAGACTCCGATGAATGCACTTCCTTCCGCCAAGTCCCTCAACACCGACCCGCAATCCATCTTCAAACCACGCTACGACAACTTCATCGGCGGGGCATGGGTGGCGCCGCAGGGTGGTCAGTATTTCGACAACACCACGCCGATCACTGGCAAGGCGTTCACTTCGATCGCGCGCTCCAATGCGCAGGACATCGAAGCAGCGTTGGACGCCGCGCACGCGGCGAAGGAGGCGTGGGGCAAGACCTCCACCACCGATCGCTCCAACATGCTGCTCAAGATCGCCGACCGCATCGAGCAAAATCTCGAGCTGCTGGCCTACGCCGAGACCTGGGACAACGGCAAACCGGTACGCGAAACGCTCAATGCGGACGTGCCGCTGTGCGTGGATCACTTCCGCTATTTCGCCGGTGCCATCCGCGCGCAGGAAGGCGGCATCTCCGAGATCGACAGCGACACCATTGCCTATCACTTCCACGAGCCACTCGGCGTGGTGGGGCAGATCATTCCGTGGAATTTTCCGCTGCTGATGGCCTGCTGGAAACTCGCACCGGCGCTGGCCGCCGGCAACTGCGTGGTGATGAAGCCGGCCGAGCAGACCCCGGCCTCGATCCTGGTGCTGATGGAGGTGATCGGCGATCTGCTGCCGCCGGGCGTGCTCAACGTAGTGAACGGCTTCGGGCTTGAGGCCGGCAAGCCGCTGGCCAGCAATCCGCGCATCGCCAAGATCGCCTTCACCGGCGAAACCACCACCGGCCGGCTGATCATGCAGTACGCCAGCCAGAACCTGATCCCGGTAACGCTGGAGCTGGGTGGCAAATCGCCCAACATCTTCTTTGCCGATGTCATGGCCGAAGACGATGACTTTCTCGACAAGGCGGTGGAAGGCTTCGTGCTGTTTGCCTTCAATCAGGGCGAGGTGTGCACCTGTCCCTCGCGCGCGCTAATCCAGGAATCGATCTACGACACATTCATGGAGAAGGCGCTCAAGCGCGTGGCCGCGATCAAGCAGGGCAACCCGCTGGATCCCAATACCATGGTCGGCGCGCAGGCCTCAAGCGAGCAGCTGGAAAAGATTCTGTCTTACATCGACATCGGCAAGCAGGAGGGCGCCGAAATCCTGATCGGTGGCGAGCGCAACATGCTCGACGGGGAGCTATCGGACGGTTTCTATGTCAAGCCGACCGTGTTCAAGGGCCACAACAAGATGCGCGTGTTTCAGGAAGAAATCTTTGGCCCGGTGGTGTCGGTGACCACCTTCAAGGACGAGGCCGAAGCGCTGGCGATCGCCAACGACACCTTGTACGGATTGGGCGCCGGCGTATGGAGCCGCGATGCCTCCCGCCTGTACCGCATGGGCCGCGCGATCCAGGCCGGCCGCGTGTGGACCAACTGCTACCACGCCTATCCCGCGCATGCCGCGTTCGGTGGCTACAAGCAGTCGGGCATCGGCCGCGAAAACCACAAGATGATGCTCGACCATTACCAGCAGACCAAGAACCTGCTGGTGAGTTATTCGCCGAAGGCACTGGGGTTCTTCTGATGCAAGGCGAGCGGCATGCGGTAGGTCCATCCTGCCGCATGCCGCGGTGCGCTTGCCGCGAAGGACAATGATGCAGACGAATGCTTTCACGGCGACGTGTCAGCACGTTCGAACAGACTGCTTGCCAGTGTACGGAGCTGGTGAGTGAGCAGCGGGGAGAGATAGTGCACAACACAACCGAGGTCGCTCTACCGCTGCAGGTCATGGCGACCCTGCCCGCACTACAGCTAATCGACACCTTGCGTGCGCGTCACGGTGACGTGCTGTTCCATCAATCTGGCGGCTGCTGTGACGGGTCGTCGCCGATGTGCTTCCCGGTGGGCGACTTCATCGTGGGCGACCGTGATGTGCTGCTTGGCGAGATCGGCGGTGCGCCGTTTTATATCAGCGCGCCGCAGTTCGAATACTGGAAGCACACGCAGCTGATCATTGATGTGGTGCCCGGGCGCGGCGGGATGTTTTCGCTGGAAAACGGCGAGGGCGTGCGTTTTCTAGTGCGCTCGCGCCTGTTTAGCGATGAAGAATTCGCGCAGCTGCAGCTGGCCAAGCGGGTGTAATCCTGCGCGGGTGTTGGCAGATGGATAACGACCTCGCTTGATGGCTGAATACCAAACAGCGCGTAGGGCCAAGATCAACCGCGCGCCCGGATCACTCGCCACAGTTTTCCGAGAAATTCCCAAGGCACAGCGCATCCAGTTCTGAATGCGCCAAAAGCCTCAAATACCTAGCGCTCACGCTCACGACACTCTTGCGCAATTAACACGCCCCGGTAGGAGCGCGCTTGCGCGCGATGAAGCCTTCCCGCCGCAGGCTGCCGGCCCTGCAACATGCCGGGCAACGCGCCGCTTACGGCGCAGTGCCCGGCGTCTTGGCGGGCGTATCGTCGTCGGCGGGAATGACGGTCTCAGGGGCATCGCCGGCGCCACGGTCTTCGTAATGTTCGGCGTCACGCTTGCCGTGCTGTTCGCCGGGGTGCGTCGGCTGATCGCGTAGGGGGTCACGGGACATGGTGGATCTCCAGCAGATGTTGGGTACGCAGTTCACCGCCTCGGTGGTGAAGGCAACGCAAATCGCAGTTTGCAAGCGAATTTCTCACGCATGGCTCACGGCGCGCGCGTTACTGCTGTGCTCCCCCAAACGCCAGCACGTGGAGTCCGCCATGCGCCCCCTGGACCGCCGCCCCGATCGTCGCCTGTTCAGCGCGCACGCTGCGCCGGCACCAACCGAGCGCAAGCGCCGTACGCCACAGAGCGATGCGGTAGGTGTTGCGCAGGATTTCCACTGTTATAGCGTGGCAGATTTCCAGCGCCGTCGCCGGCGTGGCGGGCCCACCTGGCGCGATCTCTCTCCTGCGTATGCATTCGCCCGCATCACCCACGCCGCCGACTGGCCACGCGGTGCAGATCTGCAATGCGAGCAGGCACTGGCCGCACAGTGGGAAAGCATGCGTGGCGACTCGCGGCTGGACTGGCCGCATGCCCGCGATGTGGTCGAGGACGCTTGGCTGGCGCTGGACCATATTCCCGATGCGGCCGTGCACGGAGTGGCGCACTGATGGCACGACCGATCTGGACCGGAACGCTGTCGTTTGGCCTGCTCAACGTGCCGGTCTCGCTGATGTCGGGCGAGCGCAAGGTGGACCTGCATTTCCGCATGCTCGATTCGCGCGACAAGAAGCCCATCCGCTTCGAGCGCGTCAACGCCGACACCGGCGATGAAGTGCCGTGGAAGGAAATCGTCAAGGCCTTCGAGTACGACAAGGGCAGCTATGTGATCGTCGAGGAGCAGGACATCCGCTCCGCAGCGCCGGAAAGTCACGAGACGGTGGAAGTCGAGACCTTTGTCGATGCCGCCGACATCGACCCGCGCTACTTCGAAAAGCCCTACATCCTGGTGCCCGGCAAGAAGGCCGAAAAAGGCTATGTGCTGCTGCGCGAGACCTTGCGCGATACCGGCAAGGTAGGCATTGCCAAGGTGGTGATCCGCACCCGCGAATACCTGGCCGCAGTGATGCCGCAGGGCGATGCGTTGATCCTGCTGCTGCTGCGTTATCAGCAGGAAGTGGTGGACCCGGAAGATTTCAAGCTGCCGTCCGGGGCGGTGAGCGAGTACCGCATCACCGCCAAGGAGCAGGAGATGGCCAAGCAGCTGATCGAGTCGATGTCCGGCAAGTGGCAGCCGGAGGATTACCACGACGAGTTCCGCGGCAAGCTCGAGCAGATCCTGCGCAAGCGCATCCAGGCCAAGGGCGGCACCACGCAGGTGGACGACGAACCGGCCCCGCACGAAGACGCCACCACCAACGTGGTGGACTTCATGTCGTTGCTGCAAAAGAGCCTGCAAGCCAACACGCGGACCCCGGCAAAGAAAACCACGGCCGCGGCTGACACGCCGCCGGCCAAGAAAACCGCCACCAAGAAGGCGGCAAAGAAAGCGACCAAGAAAGCCGCCACGAAGGCCACCAAGAAAGCGGCGCCGCGGCGCAAGGCCGGGTAAGCGCCGATGTCGTTGCGCGACTACACCCGCAAGCGCCGCTTCGACCAGACCCCGGAGCCGGCCGAGGACGCCGCGGCGACAGCGCATCGGCAGCCGATCTTCGTGGTGCAACTGCATCACGCCAGTTCGCGCCATTACGACTTTCGCCTGGAAGCCGATGGCGTGCTCAAGAGTTGGGCGGTGCCCAAGGGCCCGTCGCTGCGTGCTGGCGAAAAACGCCTGGCGGTGCAGGTGGAGGATCACCCGCTTGCATACGCGGGCTTCGAAGGCGACATCCCGCAAGGGCAGTACGGGGCGGGGCACGTGCAGGTATTCGACCACGGCACCTGGCACTGCGATGGAGACGCGTTGACGGCGCTGGATGCCGGCAAGCTGGACTTTGACCTGCAGGGCGACAAGCTGCGCGGTGGCTTTGCACTGGTGCGCACCCGCCTGCGTGGACGCCAGCCGCAGTGGCTGTTGATCAAGCGCGACGACGCCCATGCCGCCGACCTGGATGCCGATGCGTTGGTGGCCAATGCCGATGCCACAGCGCAGGCGATTGAGACTCCATCGGCCGCCGCCGTGCCGGCGCGCCGTGCCAAGGCCAGCCGTCGTCGACGCACGCCGGCCGAGGCGTTGGTGACAGAAAAATCCGCATCCGCCAGCCGCCCGCGTGCTTCCGCAGCCACACAGGCCCACTGGCGCACGCGTGCACTGGCCTTGCCGGGCGCGCGCGATGCGGCCTGCCCTACCGGCTTGCGCGCACAACTGACGTTGCTGCGCGCTGAGGCGCCGGATGGTGCGCAGTGGCTGCACGAGATCAAGTGGGATGGTTACCGATTGCTGGCCGATCTGGTCGATGGCCAGGCGCAGCTGCGCTCGCGCAACGATCAGGCCTGGACGGACAGCTTTCCGGAAGTTGCCACGGCCGTGCAGGCGTTGCCGGTGCGCGATGCGCGCCTGGATGGCGAACTGGTGGTACTCGATGCGCAAGGCCGCAGCGATTTCTCCGCGCTGCAACGCGCCATCGACGGCACTGCGCGTCAACCGTTGCGCTACCTGGTGTTCGATCTGCTCGGCGTTGCGGGCGTGGATCTGCGCGCCACCCCGCTGCTGGAGCGCAAGCAGTTGTTGCGTGCGTTGCTCGGCGAAACGCCGGGCACGCTGGCCTATAGCGCGCATGTGATCGGCCGCGGACCGGAGGTGTTTGCCGCCAGTGCCGACAAAGGCTGGGAAGGCATCGTCAGCAAACGCGCGGACGCGCCGTACCGCGGCGGGCGCAGCGCCGATTGGGTCAAGACCAAGCACGAAGACAGCGACGAGTTCGTGGTGGTGGGCTACACCGACCCCAAGGGCGCGCGCAGCGGGTTTGGCGCCCTGTTGCTGGCACAGCTGGAGGGCACGCAGCTGCGCTACGTGGGCCGGGTCGGGACCGGTTTCGACAGTGCCCTGCTCGGCGAGATCACCGCGCAATTGCAGGCATTGCACAGCCCGCAGCCCACGCTGGAATTACCCACGCACATTCCCGGCCGGCCGCGCGATGTGCACTGGGTGCGCCCGGTGCTGATTGCCGAGGTGGCGTTCCGTGGCTGGGCCAAGCAGGGTCTGCTGCGGCAGGCGGCCTTCAAGCGTTTACGCGAGGACAAACCAATGAGCGATCTGGGCGGCGACCGCGCCACACCGGGCAAGGCGCGGGGAGCACGCACGCGGATGGCTGCAGCTGCCGCGGGCAAGGCCTCACGTGCTGCAGCGACGCGCACTGCGGCGGCATCGGCTGGCGGTTCGGCTGCAAAGCCGGGTAAGGCGGGCAAGTCTTCCACTGCGGCCGAGGTCAGCACACGGTCGCGTGTCGCCAAACAACGTGTGGCATCTGCAGCCAGTTCCGCTGCCAAGCCAGGAAAGACGGGCAAGTCGTCCGTAGCGGCCACGGGCAATGCATCGCCGCGTGTGGCCAAACGGGGTGCGGTGTCTGCCGCCAGCGCAGCGTCTGCGGCGAAGTCGGGCAAGCGCACCATTTCCAGCGAGTCTGCGGCGTCCGGCAAGCCGGCCGCGCCGACCAAAGCAGCATCGTCCAAAACGGCACGCACACCAGCTACGTCATCGGCAAGGAAAACGTCGACAGCAACGGCAGCGCCGTCCATACGGAAAGCGAAGGCATCGGCCTCCACCGCGCCAGACGGCGTTGCCATTACCCATCCTGAGCGCGTGGTGTTCCCTGCCGCCGGCATCAGCAAGGGTGATGTGGCCGCGTATTACCGCGCGGTGGCACCGCTGGTGTTGCCAGAGATCGCGTGCCGGCCGTTGTCGTTATTGCGCTGCCCCGATGGCGCTGCAGGTGCGTGCTTTTTCCAGAAGCACGAAGGCCGCCATCTTGGTGCGCACATCAAGGCCATCCCGCTCAAGCAGAACAGTGGAACCGAAGATTATCTGTACATCGAAGACGTGGCCGGGCTGTTGGAACTGGTACAGATGAACACCCTGGAGTTGCATCCCTGGGGCGCGCGGGTGGATGACCCCGAGCACCCCGACCGGCTGGTGTTCGACCTGGATCCGGGTGACGGCGTGGCCTGGGCGCAGGTGGTAGCCGCCGCACGCGAGATCCGCAGCAAGTTGCGTGCAGCCGGGCTCGAAAGCGCCGTGCGCCTGTCGGGTGGCAAGGGGCTGCACGTGGTGGTGCCAATCGTGCCGCAGGCCAGCTGGGACCAGGCACGTGATTTCTGCGAAGCCTTCGCACAGGCCTTGGCCACTCAGGCCCCGGAGCGCTATGTGGCCACCATGAGCAAGGCCAAGCGTCACGGCGTGATCTTTGTCGACTGGCTGCGCAACGGGCGCGGCAATACCAGCGTGTGTTCGTGGTCGCTACGCGCGCGCGCGCGCGCCACCGTGGCGGTGCCGCTGCGCTGGGAGGAACTGGGCAAACTCAGCGGCCCGGATGCGTTCCCGCTGGACAAGGCCGTGCAACGTGCCAAGCGCCAGCGCAATGATCCCTGGGCGGAAGTGCTGGCGTTGAAGCAGGTGTTGCCTGGCTAGGTGCCAGGTGCAGATCATGCATGATGGGCCTGCGGCACTTTGCCGGTGGCGTGCGCTAGATATGATCGGAATAGCTGAGGGCAGCACCTCTCACGTAGGAGCGCGCTTGCGCGCGATGAAGCTGTCACGGGAATGCCTCATCGCGCGCAAGCGCGCTCCTACGTCGGCCGACGGCTGCGGGAATGCTGGAATACCAGACCACGCACCAAGATGCGTCGGCTCGGCCTGTGCGCCGTAGACCTCGATGCAATATGGGGTCATCCGGGCATCAGGCCACGTAGGAGCGCGCTTGCGCGCGATGAGGCCTTCCGGGTGACGCCGATCGCGCGCAAGCGCGCTCCTACGTCGGCTGTCGTGTCCGGAGAGGTGGGGTCAGACCAGAAAAAACGGATGTGCCGGCTTGGATTAGGTTCCACGTCTTCAATGCAACCAGGTCGCGCGGCGGCATCGCAGGCCACGTAGGAGTGCGCTTGCGCGCGATGAGGCCTTCCCGGTAACGCTCCATCGCGCGCAAGCGCGCTCCTACGAAAGGCGCAAAGTTGGTCGCTGTGAGGTAACCATGTCTGTTGCTAGCTCAACCAACAGCAGCAAGCCCAGGACATCGGAAACCGTAAACGCGCGATGCTCTAACGATTCCCGATTCCCGATTCCCGATTCCCGATTCCCGATTCCCGATTCCCGATTCCCGATTCCCGATTCCCGATTCCCAATTTCCAATCCCCAATCCCCAATCCCCAATCCCCAATCCCCAATCCCCAATCCCCAATCCCCAGCCTCAAGGCACAACCGCCGCCTCGCGCGTTACCCGGCTCAATGCGTCGCCGCTGATCTCGGCCACCGAATGCGTGCCGGTGAGGATCATCGCCACGCGCATCTCGCGCTCGATCAGGGTTAGCAGGTTTTCCACGCCGGCTTGGCCGCCGGCGGCCAGTGCGTACACGAACGCGCGGCCGAGCAATACCGCATCGGCACCCAGCGCCAGCATGCGCACCACATCTAACCCACTGCGGATGCCCGAGTCGGCCAGGATCTTCAGCTCGCCCTTCACTGCATCGGCAATCGCCGGCAATGCGCGCGCGCTGGACAGCACGCCATCGAGCTGGCGCCCGCCATGGTTGGATACCACGATGCCATCGGCGCCGAAGCGCACCGCATCGCGTGCGTCCTCCGGGTCGAGGATGCCCTTGATCACCATCGGCCCGGTCCAGAACTCGCGGATCCATTCCAGGTCCTTCCACGAGATGGAAGGGTCGAAGTTGGCCGCCAGCCAGCCGATGTAATCCTGCAATCCGGTGGGGCTGCCGCGGTAGGTGGAGATGTTGCCCAGGTCATGCGGCTTGCCGAGCAGGCCCACGTCCCACGCCCAGTGCGGGTGCGTCATGGCCTGCAGCATGCGCCGCAGCGAGGCGTTGGGCCCGCTCATGCCCGAATGCGCATCGCGGTAGCGCGCGCCCGGCGTGGGCATGTCCACCGTGAACACCAGCGTGGTCACTCCGGCGGCCTTGGCGCGCTCCAGCGCGTTGCGCATGAAGCCGCGGTCCTTGAGCACATACAGCTGGAACCACATCGGGCGCTCGATCGCCGGTGCCACTTCCTCGATCGGGCACACCGACACCGTGGACAGCGTGAACGGAATGCCACGCGCAGCGGCTGCACGCGCGGCCTGCACTTCGCCACGGCGTGCATACATGCCGGTGAGCCCCACCGGTGCCAGCGCCACCGGCATGGCCAGCGTTTCGCCGAACAGCTCGGTGCTCAGGCTGAGATCGGACATATTGCGCAGCACGCGCTGACGCAACGCGATATCCGCCAGGTCCGAGACATTGCGCCGCAAGGTGTGCTCGGCATACGCGCCGCCATCGATGTAGTGGAACAGGAACGGCGGCAAACGGGCTTCGGCGGCGGCGCGGTAATCGGAAGCGGCAGAAATGATCATCGAAGGCGGGGAGCGGCGGGGGCAGCCTCAGAGTGTAAGACGATCGCCCGTGGTGCGAACCGTCGCGGCCAACGCGCACACGTGGGTGTACAGCGATGCAGGCGGCCGGCCCGGATGTGCCCGTATGCGGCGCCGCGGCTAAAACACGGCCTCTTCGCTATCACGCCGCGCCTGCGGTGGCGCCACAGCGTAGCGGCAGCACCGCAGGCGCCATGCACACCGAATCGCTGTCCAGCCTGACGAAGCGCGGCCACGCGGGGGATCTGCCGCTGTGACCGCGTGCCTGTTCACCACACCAGTGGCAGCAGGCGCCAGCTCTGGGTGGCGTAGTCGGCGTAGCGGGTGGGGAAGGCGTGGCGCAGCGCGGCTTCTTCCACGCGGATGCGGCGCAGGAAGACCCAGGTCACCGGCAGCACGATCACCAGCAGCGACAGCGCATTGCCCATGCCCAGTGCCATCCCGTAGAAGCACAGCAACGCGCCGGTGTAGGAGGGATGGCGCAACCAGCGGTATGGGCCGCTCCGCACCAGTTGGTGGTCGGCCTGGATGGTGACATCCACCGTGAACCAGCGCGCCAGCACCTGGATCGCCCACACCCGCAGCCCCAGGCCGCCGGCGATCAGTGCGCAGGCACCCCAGCGCAGCGGCTCCTGCCAGGCAGGCGGCCAGTGGCTGATGCCGGCGAAGGCCAGCCCCACCGCCACCGCGATCGACAGCGACAACACCCGCCACAACTGGCCCAGCGTGCCTTGGTCGTGCGCCCCGCCATCGGCGGCGCGACGTTGCCGGCGCAGCCAGAGTTCGTAGCCCACCCAAAGCAGGCTGAGCGCGGTGAGCAGGTGAGATGCAGACATGGGTGACTCCGGGAATGAGGGTGATGGTGAGGGGCGATGCGCCAGGGCGACGGTGTGCACGGTGAAGAAGGGCCGCATCTGCAAGGCCGGTGCTGCCGGTGCCCCGCAGCATGTTTCCAGGCGCCAGCATCACCTGGCAGAACCGTCACTCGGCCAGTGACTCCAGTCTGCCCAGGCGCGGCACCGGCCACAGTGGCCGCAGGTCATCGATCCCACCTGCCGGAAGTCACTTTCTGCATCGCCGCCATTGCTGTTGGCGGGTGCGGCGGTCAGCATCGCCGCATGACAACTCTCCTGCGTGACCTGCTCAAACCCCTGAACCTGGCCGGCGCGCTCACCATCGCCGCGGTCGCCCTGTCGTTTGGCCAGGATCTTGCGCCGCACGGGCTGTGGCGCTGGGCCACGGTGATCGGCTTCACCGCCCTGTTCCTGTTTCGCGCGTTGCTGCCGCCACGGCCGCTGCCACAGCATGCGGCCCTGCTGCTGCAGGCCCTGCTGGCTGTAACACTGATCTGGCTGGAACCACGCACCGGCACCTCGCCGGTGTTGCTGGTGCTGGTGGCCGCGCAGGCGGCCATGCGCTGGCAGCCGCCGCAGGTGCTGGCGCTGATGCTGGTGTTGAACGCGGCCATGTACGCGGTGTTCGTGCAGGCGGGTGTGCCGCGTCCCTTCCTGCTGGTGGCCATCTACACCAGCTTCCAGGCGTTTGCCGCGCTCACCGCCAACTACGCACGCAGCGCCGAGCGCGCCCGCGATGCGCTGGTCTACGTCAATGCCGATCTGCTGGCCACCCGCGCTGCTCGCCGACAGCGCCCGCGACGCCGAGCGGCTGCGCCTGGCCCGCGAGCTGCACGATGTGGCCGGCCACAAACTCACCGCCATGCGCATCCACCTGCGCCTGCTGCGGGCCGAACCGGCGCTGGCCCCGCGCGAGGACCTGCGCATGCTGGAGCAGTTATCCGGCGAGCTGCTGGGCGATATCCGCAGCGTGGTGCAGTCCTTGCGCGACGATGCCGGGCTGGATCTACACACCGCATTGCACGCGCTGGCCGCGCCGTTCCCGCGGCCGGCATTGCGGCTGCAGATCGATGCGCAGGTACGCGTGAGCGACCCGCAGGTGGCCGAAGCGCTGGTGCGGCTGGTGCAGGAAGCGCTGACCAACGCCGCCCGCCACGGCGATGCCGACACGGTGACCGTGGCGGTGCGCTGCGACGCCGGCGCGTTGTGTGTGGACATCCAGGACGATGGCCGCTGCGCCGAGCAGATCCACGAAGGCAACGGCATTGCCGGCATGCGCGAACGCCTGGCCGCCCTGCGCGGGCAACTCGACCTGCGCCGCGCCGCCCACGGCGGCCTGCACCTCACCGCCAGGCTGCCGGCATGAGCGCGCTCCGGATCGCCCTGGCTGATGACCAAGTGCTGGTGCGTGCGGCCTTGCGCGCGCTGTTGCAGCAGCAGGGCATTACCGTGGTTTGCGAGGCCGACGACGGCCAGGCCCTGCTCGATGCGCTGGCCACGCACCACGTGGACGTGGTGCTCAGCGACATCCGCATGCCCGGCCTTGACGGCATTGCCGCGCTGGAACAATTGCGCGCGCGCGGCGACCGCACCCCGGTGCTGCTGCTCACCACCTTCGACGACAGCGACCTGCTGCTGCGTGCCTGCGAGGCCGGCGCGCAGGGGTTCCTGCTCAAGGACGCTGCCCCGGACGACCTGCACGAAGCCATCGCCCGCGTGGCCGCCGGCGAGACCCTGCTGCAGCCGGTCAGCACCGACCCGGTACGCGCCCGCTACCAGTTCCGCGACCAGCAGGCCCCGCGCGAGACCTTCAACGAGCGCGAGGTGGCAATCCTGCGCCTGCTCGCCGGCGGTTACTCCAACAAGGAAATCGCCCGCACCCTGTTCCTGGCCGAAGGCACGGTGAAGAACTACGTCTCCACCATCCTGGACAAGCTCGGCACCCGCGACCGCACCCGCGCGGTGCTGAAGGCGATTACGTTGCGGGTGATTTGAGGGCGGGGAATGGGGAATGGGGAATCGGGAATCGGAAGAGCCATTCCCTGGCCCGGTGGGTGGGTGGGGCTTTGCGTTGGCCTTGCGGTGTTGATGCAGGGCAATTGGTTGAGCTCGGTGTAGTCGGTCGCGCTAGACCTGAGTTCACGGACAGAATTCGGCGGCTTGGCTGTCTCCAACCGGCTGCGGTGGGCCGCGTCACAAGCCCGTTGCGAGTAATGCGTGATCTGCACATGTGGCTGTTTTAGAAAGGATTTCTACGCTTCGGCAGGTTCCGGCAGCAACCGTAAGGTTGCCGTCAGGTCACGCGCCTTGCCAGCCACGAAGGTCGTCCAGCGGCCACGGGAGCCGCTCGGGGACGCGTCGCGCTCCGGTCCGCTGCGGAGTCCGTCATGCGCCTGGTCCGATACCTCATCGTGTTGATCGTCCTGCTCTCGACAAGCGCCTGGGCGGCACCCACCCAGCCCGAACTCCCCGGCGCCTGGGCACGCGCTGCGCTGCATACGCTGCCTCCAAGCGAGCGCGACCACAAGGTGCTGATCACCCCCTGCGCGGTGGCACCGCAGGCGGCGGCGTCCCGGCCCTGCGCCAGCCTGGCGATCGCCGTGGGCTCAATGGCCTGCGCGCGTAACCGCCGCTGTCCGCCTTGGAACGGCCACGGCGGGGGACCGGGCGGTCTGGCCATCCGCGGCCAGATCAACGTGGGTTTCAGCAACGAGCCCGAGCCGGGCGTACGGTTGCAGCCGCACGCATGGGTGCGCGCAGGGGCGATCTGAAAGTGCTGGCAGCGCCCTGAATATCGGGCAGCGTGGGATCTGTCCGAGCGATGCGCCCGTCTTGCGGGCATGGTCCAGCGAACACCCCGACAACGCGCCGTTGCAGCATCACGCGCTCAGGCGGTACATCTCATCCACCTGTGATGCACCATCGGCGGCAACACAAACACCTGTCCAGCGGCGGGCCGCCAGACAGGTGCGGCCATGCCTTACTGCGGGGAGATTTGCGGGTCGTTTCCTACCTGCGGGTCGCAGCTGAACAGCAATTTGCGTTTTTCATCTTCGATGATCACGGTGAAAAAGATCAGCGTTGCCTTGTTGTTTTTGTTCATGACCGAAACACTGCGGCCATCTTCGGCAATGTGGGGCTTCTTGATCTGATCATGCGCATCGGAGCTAAGCAGGCTACGAATGCGGAACTGATAAGGCACCTCATCGTCGAAGCGGTACACCAGGGTCACGTCCTGTTGTCCCTTGCCGACCAGCAGCAGATCCGGTGAGAAACTGTAGAAGTACTCGCCCTTTCCGGTATTGCCGCCAAACTCCACGCGAGCCACGGTCAATGTGATGATCACGGTCGGTTTCGCTTTGCCTTTTTCTTTTGCCTTCAATTCCGTCATGACTTGTCCTGTCCTTTGAAAAGCGGGGCATAGAGGGAGACGAATCCCGGGTGGCGGTAGCCCGCTTGGTACAGCCATCCGAGCTGTTGCGTAACGGCGGTGCGTTGCCCCAGATGCACGTGTGCGCGGATCCAGGGGTCAAGCAAATTCTTGTCGCGGCTGTTACCCGCGTCCTTGCCGAGCACCGCCAGCGCGCGTTGCCACGCCGTGCGCGCACCGGCGTCATCGCCGGCGGCGGCGCGTTGTTCGCCGTGCCAGACCAGCGCCTGGGCCAGCGCTGAAATACCGACCACCTCATCGGGTTTTGCGCGGTGCAGGGTTTCCAGCCGGGCCACGATCGGCGCGAAGTCCTGCGCCAGCGGTGGTGCGCGCGCGGCCTGCATGCGCAGCGCGATGACCCCATCCAGCCATTGCCACTCCGGTAGTGGCTGCGCCTGTTGCAGCAGCTCGGCCATGGTCTGCTGCGCGCGTGCCAGCTGCTGCGCGGCGTCCCCTGCGTGCCCATCCAGCACGGCCACCCAGCCGGCCTGCGCATAGGCATGCGCCAGATCGCGCCGCCACGCCACATTGTCCGGCTGCAGCGCCGCCAGCGGCTGCAGCAGACGCAGACTTTCGCGCGCATCTTGCTGCGCCTGCACCAGCTGGCCACGCGCCAGCGCCAGGTTGGACGTGCGAATCAACGAGCCGGCCAGGCGCCGCCGCCACGCATGCGCGTCCGGGTCTTTATCCACCAGCACCCGCAGCATGGCGAGTTGCTCGCGATAGCCCTGCTCGGCCGGCGCCAGCAGGCCCTGGTTTTCCTGCGCAAGGCTCAGCCCCGAGAGGCTGTCGATCAATTCATAGCGTAGCGATGCGTTGTCCGGTGTGCGCGCTACCAGCACGCGCTTGAGTGCGATGTCGCGCGCAAAAAAAACCAATTGCCGTTGGGGCATTGCCTTGCGTGGTCGCCAGCATCGCCAGGTTGTTGAGTGCGTACGACAACTCCAGCTGCCAGCGCGGATCGTCCGGCTCGGCGCGCACCAGCCATTCGCTCGCGGCCAGATACTGCGCCCAGTGCCTGCGCGCCAACGGGAACTGCTTGTTGCGGTAGGCCATGGCGCCAAGCCAATACGCCGCCTGGCCGGTTTCCGCATGCGCCTCCAAGACATCCGGGGCAAGCGTACGTGCCTGCGCGGCGGTGGCTGCGGCGCGGGTGAAGGCCGCATGCGCCTGGTCCAGCTTGCCCTGATTCATCAGCACTTCGCCGGTGGTGCGCAGGGCGCGGGCGTGGTTGATCAGATCGCCGGCCTGCATGCTGGCATTGGGCAGTTCTTCCAGATACCGCAATGCGCGCGTGCCCACGCTGTCGAGCAGTTTGAGATTGCCCACGGTGCGCAACTGCTCGGCCAGATCGCCCAGCATGTAGCCCACCAGTTGTTGCGCTTCGTCGCGGCGTTGTTCGGCCACTTGCTGCGCCTGGCGCGCCTGCCAGCCCAGCAGCAGCGACGCGCTGGCCAGCACCACCAGCAAGGCCGCGGCCGCGGCATACAGCCCGCGCCGTTGCCGGTGCGCGCGCTCGCAGGCGTGCAGGAACGCCAGGTCCAGCGCGTCCAGGTCCTGCGGCATGCGCCGCGCCGCTTCGCGTGCCTCGCTCAGGGGGCGGCCGCTGTTGAGCAGGTGATCGTCACGGCGGCCCTCGCTGGCCCAGCGCTGCGCGGCCAGTTGCAGGCGCTTGCGTGCCTGCAGCAGGCGGCGATTTTCATGGATCCATTCGCTGGCGCGCGGCCATTGCCGCAGCAAGGCTTCGTGCGCCACCGCAAAGCCCGGCTCGCCGGCAACCAGTTCGCTGACGAACAGGCGCGCCTGCACGAAGGCATCCACCAGTGCGCGCGCGCCGCTGGCATCGGGCAATGCCGACCACACCGCCCGCCGCGCGGTGACTGCTGCGCTGTCGGGGTGGATCACGCTCACCTGGGTCAGTACCTCGCCCAAGGCCGCCTGCGCAGGGGTGGGCAAGGTGCGGAAGGTCTGTTCGGCATGGTGCGCCAGCGCGCCTTCCAATCCACCCAGTGTGCGATACGCGGCGAAGGTAAGCAGGCCATCGTCGCTGCGGCGCTCGTGCAACGCCTGCAGCAGATGCTGCAGCAGCGGCAGTGCATCGGGTTGGCGCGCGGTGGCGTCGCGCAGCACATCGTCCAGGCGGCTGGCGCTGTCGTGGTCTTCTTCGAAACGCAGCCCGGCCATCGCCGCAGGCACGCGGATGATCTGGCCGATCTCGCCATCGCGCGGCGGCAGCAGATCCACATGGCCATCGCCACGTTTGAGTTCCACCAGCTCCGGCACCGCTTCGATCAGCCGCGGATAGAAATCGCTGCGGGTCACCATCAGCACCGCCACGTGCGTGCTGGCGCAGAGCGCCTGCAGCAACGCCGTGCACGCAGCGCGGTCCTGCGCGGTGATGCCGGGCGTGGCCACCAGCGCTTCGGCATGGTCGATCACCAGCAACAGATGGCGGTGGGTCTGCACGGTGTCGCGGGCGGGGGCGGCGTGGCGCATGGCCTCGGCAATGGCCGCATGCAACGCCGCCGGCTGCGTCAGCCACTGCGTGCAGGTGGCCATCTGCGCGGCAGAAAACACCGCGCGCCCGTCCGCTGCCCACTCGGCCAATGCACGCGTCAGCGTGTCGGCCACATCGCCGCCGCGGCACGCCGCCAGGCTGCAATACGCCACCGCCACCGCCTGCAGGCCATCCAGCCCGCCGGGCTGCGCCAGCAACGGCACCACACCGGCGCGCAGCAACGAGGTCTTGCCGCAGCCGCTGGCCCCGCTGAGCAGCACCAGCGCGCGCTGGCTCTGCAACTGCGCGCGCACCGCGGCAAGCACCTGCGCAATGGCGTGGCTGCGGCCGAAGAACACCTCCGCATGGTCCGGGTCGAACGCGCGCAGGCCCACGTACGGGCTGCCGTGCCCCCACGCGCCCATGCCCGGCAACGCACCGCGGTAATCCTCGGGAAAGATCACCTTCGGCAGTAGCCGGTAACCACGTTTGCGGATGGTTTCGATGAAGCGTGGCTGGCGGCTGTCGTCACCCAGCTTGCGGCGCAGCTGGGCGATGGTCTTGTGCACCGGGTTGTCGCCGTAAAAGCTGCCGTGCCAGACATCGATCAGCAATTGCTCGGCGCTGATCACCTCGCCGGCGCGCTCGGCCAGCGCCACCAGCACCTCCATCATGCGCGGCTCCAGCGTGATGTTTTCGCCGTCGCCAATCAGCGTGAGCCGCTCCGGCTCGACCAGCAATGGCCCAAGGCGGAACCGCGGGACAGAGCCCAGCTGCGTGACGCGCTTGCTTCGGAGGGACATTCGCTCGAATAACGGTCGTACAGCTGAAAGGGGCCTTGACGATCGCCAATAGGGCGCGGACAGGCACGGCACGGCAGGGCCGGAACATAGCACAGCCACTGGTGCCGAAATTCGACCATGGTCTCTGTTCGCGGCGCGGCGTCTGGGGTCACGCCAAGGTGTGCTGTGAAGGTGCATTGCGGGCGCCCACGCACTGAGGTGAAGGTGCGCTGCCTCGGCATCGGCGCGCATGTTGCACCTGAGGCACAGGCACCGGTTGCGTGCGCAGCGCTGCCGACCGATACGCTTCCATACAGCAGCGTGTGGAAGCGCGCGTAGTGCGATGCAGGCACTGGCCGTCACGCCAGCCAGCGCATTTAGTGCCGCGCCGTTGCACGTCCGCGCGCTGCATGCGCACGCGATGCCCGTGCGCGAGGTGCATTGGCGCACAAGCGATTCACACCCCGTGTGCGCGTGCAGGCACCGCCAGGGTGGCGCGTGCGACCTACCCCAGCGCGCTGTCAGGCCCTAAGATGCCGCCAGCATCTTGCTGACCAGGAGTCCACGTTGATCATCCATCCCAAAGTGCGCGGCTTCATCTGCACCACCACGCATCCCCTCGGCTGCGAGCGCAATGTGCTCGACCAGATTGCCGCCACGCGTGCGCGCGGCGTGCGCAACGACGGCCCGAAGAAGGTGCTGGTGATCGGCGCATCCAGCGGCTACGGCCTGGCCTCGCGGATCACCGCGGCCTTCGGCTTCGGCGCGGACACGCTGGGCGTGTTCTTCGAAAAACCCGGCAGCGACAAGAAGGCCGGCACCGCCGGCTGGTACAACTCGGCCGCCTTCGACACGCATGCCAAGGCCGCCGGCCTGTACAGCAAATCGATCAATGGCGATGCGTTCTCCGATGAGGCACGCGCCAAGGTCATCGAGCTGATCAAGACCGAGATGGGCGGGCACGTGGACCTGGTGGTGTATTCGCTGGCCTCGCCGGTGCGCAAGCTGCCGAGCACCGGGGAAGTGAAGCGTTCGGCGCTCAAGCCGATCGGCAACACCTACACCGCCACCGCCATCGATACCAACAAGGACACCATCATCCAGGCCTCGATCGAGCCGGCCACCGAGCAGGAGATCGAAGACACCATCACCGTGATGGGCGGGCAGGATTGGGAACTGTGGATCGACGCGCTGGACAGTGCTGGCGTGCTCGCCAAGGGCGCGCGCAGCGTGGCCTTCAGCTACATCGGTACCGAGATCACCTGGCCGATCTACTGGCACGGCGCGCTGGGCAAGGCCAAGGTCGACCTGGACCACACCGCGCAGCGGCTGGATGCGCGCCTGCAGGCCAGTGGTGGCGGCGCGAATGTGGCCGTGCTCAAGTCGGTGGTGACCCAGGCCAGCGCGGCCATCCCGGTGATGCCGCTGTACATCTCCATGGTCTACAAGATCATGAAGGAAAAGGGCCTGCACGAAGGCACCATCGAACAGCTCGACCGCCTGTTCCGCGAGCGCCTGTACCGCGAAGACGGCCAGCCCGCCGAAGTGGACGACGAAAACCGCCTGCGCCTGGACGACTGGGAGCTACGCGACGACGTACAGGACGCCTGCAAGGCGCTCTGGCCGCAGGTCACTACCGAGAACCTGTTCCAGCTCACCGACTACGCCGGCTACAAGCATGAGTTCCTCAAGCTGTTCGGCTTCGAGCGCAAAGATGTGGATTACGACGCCGATGTGGATCCGGACGTGAAGTTCGATTGCATCGAGTTGGGGTGATTGTCGGGATTAGGGATTAGGGATTCGCAAGAGCCGTGGCGTCATGTCACGGCTCTTGTGCAGCACGCAGTGTCTTTGACGCATACGCTTTGCCAGCCAGCCAAGGCGTTGCGACGAATCGCTGACGTGTCTGTACATCGCTAAAAAGCAGCGTCGTCCTTGAATCTCATCCGCACAGCATGGAGCGCACGACGTGTTGGACAAATTAATCATTTTTCTGCTGCTGGCCCTGTTGGTCAGTGTGATTTGTGCCGTGCTGTTGCGGTTCCCCACGCTGCACTGGTCACTCAAGGTCATCATCAATCTGGTGATCACTACCGCCGTTGTCTGTGCGGTGGTCATGCAAGACGGCTCGGCGCCACCGCTTCAGTTCGCACTGATGATCACGCTTTTTTTCAGCGTACCGGCCTCGCTGTGCGTGGTCCTGCTGAGCGCGGCGCTGAAATGGTTCACCAACAAACGCCGCGCCCGCGCGCCCGCCTGATACGCGTCAGCGCAGCGAATAACAGGTAGCGCGCGCTCAGCGGAAAAGCGTCACGTCGATCGCGTCCGCCATGGCCGCATAGCCGGCATCGTTGGGGTGGAGCCGGTCGCGGGATGCAAAGCGGGCTTGAAGCTGGAGCGGATGCTCGGCATCGCGCAGCACCGCATCGAAATCGATCACTGCATCGAACGCGTGGCTGTTGCGGATCCATGCGTTGACCGTCTGCCGAGCCGCCTCTTTCTGCGGCGAGTAAAAGCCGGGGACTGTATTGCCGGCGAACGGCGTCAAGGTCGCGCCGATTACCTTGATCCCATGGTCGTGCGCGCGTGCGATGAGCTGCCGGTAGGCGCTGATCACGTGCTCCGCGGTTCTCACCTCTGTCGGCGGCGCAAAGTAACGCGAACCGATCTTGACCCCCGGCGCGGCGATGTCGTTGATCCCTTCCAGCAGCACGATGTGCGTCACGCCCGGCAGCGCCAGGACATCCCGGTCGAAGCGGGCCAAGCCGCTTGCGCCGTACCCCTCATGCGACAACTGATTGCCTGCGATCCCGGCATTCACCACGGACAGGCCAGGGTCGGCCGCTGCCACGCGCTGTGCGAATTGGGCTGGCCAGCTGCGGTCAGCGTCGGTCGTGGACCCCGCACCGTCGGTGATCGAGCCTCCGAATGCCACCAGCAACCGCTGCGCACGTGCCTGCGGTACCAACACCGCACTGATCGCGATGGACGAGGTGGACGTCGCGGCCGGCGCAATGGACGTCTCTCGCGTGTGGTCGCCGGGTGTGCTCACCACCGCGCGCTTGAGCGCCAGGGAGTGCAGCGTGTTGGACGTGACCCGCTCCGGAAAGAACAGGCTGATGCCGACCTGTGCACCCGGCGCAACCTGCAGATCGACCGGGTCGCTGAGGATGGGAGCGCCTGCGGGGATGCTGACGGAGGACTGCCCGCCGAAGGTGAGCTGACGCAGCGAAGCTGGTTCCACGGTCGAAGCATCCTTCGCCACGGCGATGGAGGCCGACCCAATGGTCAGCGGTGATGCACTCAGTTCGTTGGACAGGCGCACACGCAGCTGGGTACCGCCGATGGACATGCGAACACGTTGCCGTACCGTCTGCCCGTCGATGTTTGCCAGCGGCTCTTCCGCATCGGCCTCCCCGGCCTGTGGGCTGGTGGCCCAGCTGGCAATCCATCCCGGCTGGGCTGACGGCGTCTGTGCGTAGGACGGACAGGGGCATGCGCCGCCCATCAGTGCGGCGACGAGGGCGGCGGCGATCGCGATGCGGCTCATGGCAGCATCACGGTCTGATGGGAAGCATCCATAGATATCTCGGAAAATCCGGAAAGGCCTGCAGTCTATCGAGAAGCGCCGGTCCCCGATTGCAGGGAAGGCCGCATGGGCAGGGGACGCCGCGCATCCCCACGTCAGATTCCCCACTCCCGATTCACCGCTTCACATCAAACCGCGCATCGCCCACACACGCCTGCACATCGGCCACCGAGAGCGGATTGAAATCGCCCGGAATTGAGTGCTTCAAGCAGCCGGCGGCCAGGCCGAAGCGCACCGTGTCGTCCAGCGACCAGGCTTCGATCAGGCCGTGCAACACACCGGCTGCAAATGCATCGCCACCGCCAATGCGGTCGATGATCGGGGTGAGTTCTTCGGCCGGCGCAAACGCCACCGCGCCACTGCGCGGCACCAGCATTGCGCCCAGGCTGTGGTGGTCCACGTTGTGCGTGGTGCGCTGGGTGCAGGCCATCAGCTGCAGCTGCGGGAAGGCGGCAAATGCCTGCTGCGCGGCCGCTTCCACGCGTGCTTCCAGCGTGTCTTGCGGGAACTCGCCGCCCAGCACCACGCCGATGTCGCGGTAGTCGGCAAACACCACGTCCGCACACGCGAACAGCTCGTGCAGGATGCCGCGCGCATCGCCTTGCCAGCGCTGCCACAACTTGGGCCGGTAGTTGCCGTCGAACGACACCTTCACCCCGGCCGCGCGCGCGGCGCGGGCGGCGGCCAGCGTGGCCTGGGCCACATCGGCGCCCAACGCGGGGCTGACCCCGGACAGGTGCAGCCACTGCGCACCGTCAAGCAGGCGCGGCCAGTCGTAGGCATCGGCCGGCGCCAGCGCAAACGCCGAATCCGCACGGTCGTACACCACCTCGCTGGGCCGGTGGATCGCACCGGTGGTGAGGAAGTACAGCCCCATGCGGCCATCCACCCGCCGCACATGGCGGGTATCGACGGCGTGCCGGCGCAACTCGCCCAGCACCGCCGCGCCCAGCGGGTTGTCGGCCACCGTGCTCACCATTGCCACGTCATGGCCGAAGTGCGCCAGCGACACGCCCACGTTCGCCTCGGCGCCACCGCAGTGCACCTCCAGTCGCGGTTGCTGCAACAGCAGCTCGTGACCGGGCGCCCCCAGGCGCAGCAACAACTCACCAAAGCACAGGATGCGGGCACGACTCATACGGCAATTACCTCGGCTGTGTGGTGCGTCACGGGGTGGGGGATTCCGCGCGCGTTAGGATGACCATCGGTGTCATTCTAGCTGTCGCCTGACACGTCCGGCGATGACCATGATGCGACGCTCAGTGACGGCTTGCATCCCTTTGGGGCGAATTTGGTGACGTTTTCTGCTGCGCTGCAAGATGTTGCGGGGCGATTCAGCTGGTAACGTCGTTTTGACCAGCGGTGTCATTGCCGCTCACAACCAGACATTTCACATTGTTCATGGACCCTTGGGAGGGGAGGACATGCAATTTCGGACCACCAACCGGAAGACACCGGTTACCTTGCTGGCGCTGTCGATCGGCCTGGCACTGAGCGGCCACGTGGCCGCACAAGATGCAGCACAAACCCCTGCCGAGCCCGCCGTGGACCTGGACACCGTCACGGTGACCGGTTACCGCGCCAGCGTGGAAAAGGCCCTGGACATCAAGCGCGGCGAAGCCGGCGTGGTCGATGCCATTGTCGCGGAGGACATTGGCAAGTTCCCCGACCTCAACCTGGCCGAGTCGCTGCAGCGCATCCCCGGCGTGGTGATCACCCGTGAAGCCGGCGAAGGCCGCGCCATCTCGGTCCGCGGCCTGGGCCCGGAGTTCACCCGCGTGCGCATCAACGGCATGGAAGCGCTCACCACCGTAGGCGCCGGCGACCAGAGCGGCGGCACCAACCGCGGCCGTGGCTTCGACTTCAACGTGTTCGCCTCGGACCTGTTCTCGCAGCTGATCGCCCGCAAGACGGCCTCGGCCGATGTGGAAGAAGGCTCGCTGGGCGCCACCGTCGATCTGCGCACTGCGCGCCCGTTCGACTACAGCGGCTTCACCTTCGCCGCCAGCGGCCAGGCCGGCTACAACGCGATGGCCGAAAAGGCCAACCCGCGCGTTGCCGCGTTGATCTCCAACACCTGGGCCGACAATACCTTTGGCGCGTTGCTGTCGGTGGCCTACACCGAGCGCGAAGTGCTGGAAGAAGGCTCCAACACCGGCCGTTGGGCCAATGGGCCGAGCAACGGCGGCTTCAGCGCCACCTCGCCGTTTGCCGCGGCGCGTTCGGCCGACGTGTATCACCCGCGCTTCCCGCGCTACACCCAGCAGATCCACGACCAGCAGCGCCTGGGCGTCACCGGCTCGCTGCAGTGGAAGCCGTCCGACCGCACCACGCTGTCGCTGGACATGCTGTATTCCAAGATCGATGCCAAGCGCGATGAGCACTACATCGAAGCGATCTCCTTCAGCCGCGGCGGCAATGCGCGCCCGGTGCTGGTCGGCAAGCCGGCCACCGTTGTGCGCAACGGCGAGATCCGCAACAACGCCCTGGTGTATGGCGAATTCGACAACGTCGATATCCGTACCGAAAACCGCCACGACGAGTGGAACACCGAGTTCAAGCAGATCAGTTTCGACGTGGAGCACCGCTTCAGCGACGACTTCAGCATGAACGCGCGCATCGGCACCTCGCGCTCCGCGCACGAGAACCCGGTGCAGACCACCATCATCATGGACAAGTACGACGTCGACGGGTACAGCTACGACTACCGCGGCAACAACCGCGCGCCGGTGCTGAACTACGGCATCAACCCGACCGATCCCACCGGCTGGGAACTGGCAGAAATTCGCCTGCGTCCGCAGACCGTGGACAACGACTTCGATACCGGCCAGATCGACTTCAACTGGAACATCAGCCCCGGCTTCCGCCTCAAGGGCGGCGTGCTGGCCAAGAACTACACCTTCAGCACGGTGGAGTTGCGCCGCGCCAACGAATTGTCGGTGCCGACCTTCGCCAATGGCACGCGCATCGTGCCGGCCGATCTCACCGAACAGGCAGGGCTCAAGGGCATCAACGGCAGCCCCGCTGCGTGGGTCGTGCCCAACCTGGACGCCGTGGCCGACCAGTTCGGCATCTACAGCAACAGCGGCACCTTTGCTGTGGCCCCGCGCGTCAACAACAGCCGTAGCGTCGAAGAAAAAGACCGCGGCGTGTGGTTGATGGGCGAGTTCTCCACCGACCTGGGCTCGATTCCGTTCTCCGGTAACTTCGGCGTGCGTTACGTGCGCACCGAGCAGGAATCCACTGGCTATGCGTTGATCAACAACGCACCGGCGCTGACCACCGTGGGCCGCAAGTACAACAACACGCTGCCCTCGTTCAACCTGGTCGCCGAGCTGGCACCGGACCTGCTGCTGCGTCTTGGCGCGGCCAAGGTGATGTCGCGTCCCGGCCTGGGCAGCCTCACGCCCGGCGTGACCGTGGCAGTGGCCGGCGGTGCGCGCACCGTGGCCGGCGGCAACCCGGATCTGGACCCGATCGAAGCCACCAACGTCGACCTCGGCCTGGAGTGGTACTTCAACGAAGGCGCGATGGTCGGTGTGGGCCTGTTCTACAAGGACATCGAAAGCTTCATCCAGACCGCGCGCGAAGTGCGTCCGTACTCCAGCAGCGGCCTGCCGGCCTCTTTGCTGGAAGGCACCGGCGCCAGCGTCAATGACGACTTCGCCTTCAGCATCCCGCTCAATACCCCGGGCGGCGAATTGAAGGGCGTGGAAGCCAACTACGTGCAGCCGTTTACGTTCCTGCCGGGCAAGTGGGCCAACCTGGGCGTGCAGCTCAACTACACCTGGGTGGATTCGCAGATCCAGTACCTGGCCAGCAGTGGCGCACCGGTGATGAAGAACGACCTGCTCGGCCTGTCGCGCTCGTCGTGGAATGCCACGCTGTTCTACGAAGGCGACACCTTCGCAGGCCGCATCTCCGCCACCAACCGCGACGACTACCTCACCCAGGCACCGGGTGCGGAAGCCGGCTTCAACGTGGACGGTGTGCACGGCATGACCGGCACCACCATCCTCGATGCGTCGCTGCGCTACAAGATCAGCAAGCAGCTGGAACTGAGCCTGGAAGGCATCAACCTCACCAACGAAGCCTCCGACGAGTGGGTGTCGTCGCCGCGCACCGGCCAGCTGCCGCTGCAATACGGTGAAACCGGCCGCCAGTACCTGCTGGGCCTGCGCTACAAGTTCTGAGTGTTACCCGCCCGCTGCGCACACGCGCAGCGGGCCCCATTCCAAACGCTTGATCGCCGTGCATGCGCTGCCGAGACGCACGCATGCAACGCGGTGGGCGTGATGTTTCGTTCGACGCCGGTGGCCTAGGGGGGCTGAGCGCGTCATTGCACCCCAGTGCCCTGGAGAGAGCCGCATCATGCAAGCCCGTTCGTGCCGTCCTGCCCAAGAGGCGGGCGCCCGCCTGTCCGCCGCGCGTTTGTCGGTGGCCATCGTTCTGGCCTTGCACGGTGTCGGCGTTGCCGCGCAAACCGTGGGCCCGCCGGCCACCCCGGCCGATGCGGTGGACCTGGACCGCGTGCAGGTCAAGGCCACCTACCGTGAAAGCCTGCAGCAATCGCTGGACGCCAAGCGCTACAGCGTGGAGCAGGTGGATGCGATCTACGCCGAAGACATCGGCAAGTTTCCCGATCTGAATCTGGCCGAATCGATGCAGCGCATCGCCGGTGTGTCCATCGACCGCGAAGGCGGTGAGGGCAAGCAGATTTCGGTGCGCGGCCTGGGCTCGGATTTCACCCGCGTGCGCATCAACGGCCTGGAAGCATTGGCCACCGCCGGCAGCGGCAGCGATGGCGTCAACCGCAGCCGCGGGTTCGACTTCAATACCTTTGCCTCCGAACTCTTCAGCCGCGTCACCATCAGCAAGACCCAATCGGCGCAGACCGACGAAGGCTCGCTGGGCGCCACGGTGGATCTGCGCGGCTCGCGCCCGTTCGATTTCGACGGCTTCGAAGCGGCCGCCTCCACCCAGTACGGCTACAACGATCTCTCGCGCGAACAAGACCCGCGCTTTTCCGGCCTGATCAGCAACATCTGGGCCGATGGCCGCTTCGGCGCGCTGATGTCGGTGTCCTACAGCGAGCGGCATCTGCGCGAAGAAGGCTACAACCCGGTGCGCTGGGAGCACGGCAACTACCGCAACTCCAACCAGAGCACCGCCACCAACAACGGCACCTACGGCTTCTGCTCGCCGGTGGGCTACAACCCGCAGACCCCGCGCAACCCGTTGTCGAACGAAACGCGCGCCGGCGTGGGCTCGCAGGCCAACCAGGACCGCAACAACGGCTGGGGCAGCTACGGCATCAGCGCCACCACTTGCGGCACCGGCATCGCGCGCCCGGCCAATACACCTGAAAACATCCAGGCCTACGAAACGGCCACCGATGCGTGGATTCCACGCTACCCGCGCTACATCCGCACCGATCACGAGATCAAGCGCCTGGGCGTCACCGGCGCGCTGCAATTCAAGGTCAGCGACGACACCTTGCTCAACTTCGACATGCTGTATTCCAAGCTGGACAAGGACCAGCGCGAAGACTCGGTCGGCGCCAATCTGCACCGCACCGCCAACTTCGGCGGCAAGACCCAGATTGCAGTGCGCGAAGCGCAAGTGGATGAGCAAAACCGCCTGGTTTACGGCGTATTCGACAACGTCGACTACCGCACCGAATCCAGCAGCATCGAAGAATCCACCGAGTTCAAGCAATTCAGCCTGGACCTGCAGCACCGCTTCAACGACCAGGTGCGCATGACCGCGCTGGTCGGCCATTCCACCTCCGATTACGAGCGGCCGGTGTTCTCGCTGGTGAGCTTCGACAACACCAACCTGGACGGCTTCGTGCTGGACCGGCGCGGTGGTGGCGACTACCCGAGCATGACGTTCCCGTTCAACGCCGCCGACGCCAACAACTGGCAATGGCTGGGCTATGGCGCGGTACCGGTGAACAGCAATGGCACCGCGCGCGGCACCAACATCAGCGAGGTGCGGCTCAACCCGCAGTCGGTGAGCAACACCTTCGACACCGCCAAGGTGGATCTGGAATTCAACATCAGCCCCACCTTCACCTTCCGCACCGGGTTGGCCTACAAGGACTACGACATGGAGACGTCGGAGTCGCGGCACGTCTCCTACGGGCGCCTGGCGCAGGGCTTGCCGGCCGGCGTGGGCGTGGGTGATCTGAGCACCACGCTGGATGGCTTTGGCCGCAGCTTGAACGGCAACTTCCCCACCAGTTGGGTGATTCCGGATTTCCAGAAAGTCGCCGACCTGCTCAACATCAATTGCAACTGCGACACCGGCGTGCCGGGCGGCGATTACCGGCTGGCCGATGTCGGCCACTTCGGTTCGTCCAACAACAATTTCCAGGTCAACGAAAAGAGCCTGGGCACCTACCTGCAGCTGGACTTCAACACCGACCTGTGGGGCCGCGCACTGCGCGGCAACCTGGGCGTGCGCTATGTGCAGACGCAGATCGCCGCCAGCGGCTATGCGCCGTGCACGGCCACCGCCAGCGGTGCGATTTCGCCGGCGTGCGAATCGTTCTTCGGCGTGGCCAGCGCCACTGCCGCCGCCGGCGAGCGCTTGCTGGTGCCCACCACCGTCAACCACGACTACCGCGACATCCTGCCTTCGTTGAACCTCTCCTGGGATGTCAGTGATGAAGTGGTGCTGCGCTTCGGCGCGGCCAAGACCATGGCGCGGCCCACGCTGGCATACCTGTCGCCCAGCGTCAGCGGCGGCCCCACCCAGTTCTTCGATGACGGGCGCTTTTTCTCGATCAATCTTGGCAACCCTAAGCTCGACCCGTTCCGCTCCACCAACTACGACCTCAGCGCCGAATGGTATTTCCGCGAAGGCTCGCTGTTGTCGGCGGCGGTGTTCTACAAGGACATCGACAGCTACGTGCAGCGCACCCGCGTGCTCACCACCTGGGAGGCGATGGGTTACTCGCTGGATCTGCTGCCCGCCGGCTTCACGCCGGACACCATCTTCAATGTGCAGAGCTACTTCAACACGCCCGGCGGCCCGCTCAAGGGCTTCGAGCTGACCTACCAGCAGGCGTTCGATTTCCTGCCCGGCTTCTGGCGCAACTTCGGCATCCAGCTCAACTACACGCAGGTCGATTCCAAGATCAATTACCTGTTCAGCACCGCCGGCAACAGCAATACCAGCATCACCACCACCACCACCGAGCGCGACCTGCTCAACCTCTCGCCGCAGTCCTACAACGCCACCGTCTACTACGACGACGGCCGCTTCAGTGCGCGCGTGTCCACCAGTTACCGCGATGGCTACATCAACAACATCCTCGCCCAGGAAGACGTCTACGACCTCGATGGCCAGCGCCTGGCCACCGCCGATGTCACCGGCAAATACAGCGTGGAAAACGTCGATTTCAACATGTCCTACAAGATCAGCGACCACCTGTCGCTGACGTTCGAGGCCATCAACCTGCTTGATACCCCCGACCGTCGCTACGTCGATTCCGCACTGGAACTGCCCGACAAGTACACCGTCACCGGGCGCCAGTACTACGTCGGCGCGCGCTACAAGTTCTGACAGGAGCAACGTATGCAACCGCATCGCAGGATCGTGTTACGTACTCTCGCTGCCAGCGCATTGCTGGCCGGGCTGTCGCTCGGCAGCGGCGCCGCCATTGCCGCCGACCCGGTTTACACCGTGGCCAAGCAGGGCAGCGCCGGCTACCGCACCGTGCAGGCCGCCATCGACGCCGCCGTACAGGGCGGCAAACGCGCGCAGATCAACATCGGCGCCGGCACCTATCAGGAACTGATCGTGGTGCCGTCCAACGCACCGGCGCTCAAGCTCACCGGCGCTGGCGCCACCCAGACCATCATCACCTACGACAACTACGCCTCACGCATCAATCCGGCCACCGGTAAGGAGTACGGCACCTCCGGCTCGTCCAGCGTCATCATCGCCGGCAATGACTTCACCGCCCAGCAACTGAGCTTCGGCAACCACGCAGGCCCGGTGGGGCAGGCGGTGGCGGTGCGCGTGGATGGCGACCGCGCGGCGTTCCGCAATGTGCGTTTCCTCGGCTACCAGGACACGCTGTACCTGCGCGGCGCCAAGCTCTCGTATTTCCTCGACTGCTATGTCGAAGGCACCGTGGATTTCGTCTTCGGCGCCGGCACTGCCCTGTTCGAAAACGTGCAGCTGCATTCGCTGGGCGATGGCTATCTCACCGCTGCTTCCACGCCGCAGGAGAGCGCACGCGGCTTTGTGTTTCGCAATGCACGCATCACCGCCGCCAGCGGTGTCTCGCGCGTACACCTGGGGCGCCCATGGCGGCCGTATGCCAGCGTCAGCTTCATCAGCAGCCAGCTCGGCGCGCACATCGTGCCCGAGGGCTGGAACAACTGGGGCAACGCGGCCAACGAGGCCACCGCCCGCTACAGCGAATACCAGAACACCGGCGCCGGGGCCAACCCGTCGCGCCGCGTGAAATGGTCACGCCAGCTCACCGCCGCACAGGCCGCTGCGCTGGACCGCTCCACCGTGCTGGGCTCCTGGAGGCCGTTCTGATGAACCGTTCGCGCACGCTGCACCTGTCCACGCTCGCCTTCGCCGGCGCCCTGTTGCTCGCACCATTGGCGGCCATGGCCGACCACATCGCCGACAACATGCTGCTGCTGCAGACCGCCTCCGGTGGCTGGTCCAAGCAGTACAAGGGCGTGGCGGTGGACTACACCCGCACCTTCACCGCCGCCGAAATCGCCGAGCTCAAGCAACCCGGGCGCAAGGACGACGCCACCATCGACAACAAGGCGACCACGTATGAAATCACGTACCTGTCCACCGCCTTCAAGAACGAAAAGAACGCCACGTACCTGGCCGCCGCCAAGCGCGGCGTGGACTACCTGCTCAAGGCGCAATACGCCAACGGCGGCTGGCCGCAGTTCTACCCCGACCTGTCGTCTTACCACCACCAGATCACCTACAACGACGACGCCATGGTGCGCGTGCTCAACCTGTTGCAGGACATCGGCGAGGGCAAGGGCGACACCGGCGCGCAGCTGCGTGGCAGCCACGGCGCACGCGCGCAGCGGGCGGTGACCAAGGGCCTGGAATGCGTGCTGGCCACCCAGGTCAAGATCGGCGGCACGCTCACCATCTGGGGCGCGCAGTACGACGAAGTCACGCTCAAGCCGGCCAAGGCGCGTGCGTATGAGCTCGCTTCGCTGTCGTCCAGTGAGTCGGTGAGCATCGTGCGGTTCCTGATGCGTCAGCCCAGCCCGTCGGCCAAGATCAAGACCGCGGTGCAAGCGGCCGCCACCTGGTTCGACACCCACCGCATGCGCGATCTGGCCACCAAGAAGATCGACGACCCCACCCAGGAAACCGGCAAGGATGTGATCCTCGTCGCGCAACCGGGTGCGTCATTATGGGCGCGCTTCTACGACCTGCAGAATCAACGTCCGCTGTATGCCAACCGCGAAGGCGTTGCATTGACCGACTACATGAAAGTGCCCAACGAGCGCCGCGTCGGCTACGCCTGGCATGGCAACTGGCCGGACAAGTTGTTGAAGGAGGACGTGCCCAAGTGGCGCGCCGCCAATGGCCTGTAAGGTGGGCTGAGCAAGTGCGTCGCCGCCACCGCCGACCAGGCGGTGGCCGTTTTGCGTGGTGAACAGTACGTGGTGAACAGTACGAGGTGAGCGTGTCGAAGGTTTTGTTGGGAATGCTGTGCATGATCGCGCTGCCGCTGAGCGCGGCCACCCTCACCGCGCCGGAGCTGTTGTTCCGTGTCTCGGCCGACCGCAGCCTGGAGGCCGATGTTGCCCGCGGCGATGGCGTGCCCAACTTCCGCGACAAGATCGCGCTGGTGCCCACCGGCAAACGCGGTAACGCCATCGAATGGGCCGACGACGGCGTGCTGTCGTGGAATGCGCCCGGCAACCTCTACAGCCAGCGCGGCACGTTGAGCTTTTTCTGGCGCGCGCGCTACGCCGTTGGCGAAGCACCATTCGTGATCTTCCGTGTCGGCTACGCCGATCACACCAGCTGGGACATGGCCTGGCTGCGCATCGACTGGAACGGCCACGGCTTCGACGCCTTCGTCACCGACGCCAACCTCGCGCGCACCCGCGTCTCCTTCAAGCTCGACAAGAATCCCACTGCCAGCGACTGGACCCACATTGCGTTTGCCTGGGATGAAACCCGCGGCGTGCGCCTGTACGTGGATGGCAAGGAGGCCGCACGCGTCGACTGCGGCCAACCGTGCGCCAACGGCGGCGCGCTCGACTTCGACGCCGCGCTGGACCAGTTCGGCCTGGCCGGCCGCGTGATGTCGCCTCACCAGGTGCAGAGCCGCTACAACTTTTTGCGCGGCAGCGACTTCGACGAGATCCGCATCTACGACCGTATGCTCGATACCAGCGCCGCCGCCGCACTGGCGCGCCTGCAAGAGCCCACTACCGCCGAGCCCGCCACAAGCGACGCGCAACACGCCGCCTTCCTGCACCGCTTTGGCTGGGACAACGGCCACGCACCGCCACTGCTGGATGCACCGGTCACCCGCATCCGCAAGGTGGAGTTCGCCGATGCACGCGACCTCAAGCAATGGATGTGGAAGGCCACCGACGGCATCGCCGAAACCACCTGGCCCGGCGTCTACAACCGCTCGCGCCTGCCCGGCCGCAACGACTACTTCCAGCTGCCCGACTGGAACACCTATGTCGAAGGCGGCAAGGCGCTGGACCTCACCCTGCCGGATGAGCCGGTCAACCGCATCGAGCTGCGCGGCGCCGCCTATGGCCAGGCCAGCTACACCGCGCCCACCGCCACCGGTGCAACCAACGCGCAAGCGCAGCCGCTGTTCGACCGCAAGCAAGGCGTGGTGCGCAGCGTGGACCAGTTCGCCGAGCGCCGTGGTGGCACGCTGCGCTTTGCCAACACCGCGCAGGAAACCCCCATCCAGGAAATCTGGGCCTACAACGTGCAGCCGGGCGAGGTGCCCGCCGGCAGCGCGCAGCTCAGCTACACCGTGCGCAGCGACATCCAGCCCGACTACGACAACCTCGCCACGCTGCGCGATGTCATCGCCGGCCGTTACCCGCTGAGCGAGCGCCAGACCGTGGTTGCGCTGCCCACCAAGGCACCGGCCCGCAAGCGCCCCAGCGACAAGACTGCGGCCAGCAGCGCGCAGCACCCCATCGTGCACATCCTGGTGCCGTCCAGCCTGGGCGACCCGCCGCCAGACCAGCCGCTGATGCGCAGCTGGTCCTACGGCTGGGAAAACATGCACGACGGCCTCGATGGCATTGCCATCACGCTACCGGCGCTCAACCTGCCGGCCACCCATAACGGCAGCATCCCGCTCAACATCCGCATCAAGGACCCCATCTGGCCCGCACGCGACATGATCGATGTCTCGGTCGCGGTCGCCCCCGGCCAGGCCCGCACGTTGTGGCTGGACCTGCGCGACAGAATCCTGAGCAACGACAGCCTGATGCTCAGCATCGCCGCCGCCGCACCCGGCTTCGATGCCAACGCGCTCGACGGCACCCAGTTGCAGCTGGTGTTCAAACCACGCAACGAGGCCATCAAAGAACACGTCGCCGACCGCTTCAACCAGGTCAAAGACAACTGGGGTTTTCTGGTGGAAGAACACACCACCTCCAAGCGCCAGCTGCTCTACAAGCGCCTGGATGCCGACATCACCGACCTGCTGCGCGTCGACCCGGACCACGCCCTCGGCCGCCAGTACTGGAACGACATCAGCTACGCCAACCAGGGCACGCTGCCCGTGGACATGCCCAGCGTGCCCAAAGACGTGCCGGCCTGGGCGTTCTGGCAGCTGCAAGACCTCAACGCCACGCGCCGCTACATCCGCTGGTGGATCGAGCAGCGCCAGGTGCCCTACGGCGATTTCGGCGGCGGCATTTCCGACGACTCGGACCTGGTGCAGCAATGGCCCGGCGTCGCCCTGATGGGCGTGGACCCGGACATGCTCAACGCCTCCATGCTCGCGCTGTCCGATGCCAACTACCGCAACGGCATGTTCACCAATGGCCTGTCCACCATCGAAACCGACGAGCTGCATTCCTATGAAGAGGGCATCAACCTCAACAGCGCCCTGCTGTACCTCAACTGGGGCGACCCACGCACCGTCGAGCGCCTGATGCAAACGGTCAAAGCCTTCGACACCATCATCCAGGTCAACCCGCAAGGCCACCTGCTGTTTGCCAGCAACTGGTTCGGCGGCCGCAAGGTCTACCGCGAGCCCAACTGGCAATGGCAAAAACCGTACTCCCTCCCCATCGTGCACCCGGCCATCCTGCTGGGCGGCTATAACGCCGACCCCAACAGCCGCCGCATCGTCACCGGCCTGGCGGACGGCTACCTCGCCCACGCCTACACCAACGCCAAGGGCAACTGGGCCCTGCCCAACGAGATCAACTGGCAAACCGGCAAAACCCGCGGCGGCGAACTGTTCGAAGGCAGCGGCGGCGCCGACACCTTGCACACCTTCTGGGCCGCCTACCGCTTCACCGGCGATGCGCGCTATCTCAAGCCGATCGATTACCGCGTTGCCAACAGCGGCCCCAATGGCCTCTCGCTGCTCAACGAAAACTTTCTCGATGTCATGGGCAAGCGCAATGACTGGAGCGCCAAGCTCATCGATGCCGCAAACAAGGACGACGGCAGCGCTCCGGACTTCCCGCACCACGTGGCCTGGGAGCAGACCGGCAATCTGGATTATCTCGCCGCCATTTACCGCAGCGAGGCGCGGGAGAAACTGCAGAACCTCTACATGAACACCGAAGGCCACTGGTGGAGCGACCGCGTGGAGTCCCCCACGGTCAACCTGCAACGCGCCCGCTTAGGGGGCGTGGCCCTCAAGCGCAACCAGACCTACCCCGGCCACACCGTGAGCTGGCGCTTCAATGATCCAGAGGCCGCCACCCAAGTGGCCATCGCCATCCCCGCACCACAGCAAGACCGCTTCACCGTCATCGCCTACAACACCTCCGGTAAACCTCAGCGCGCCAGCATGACCGGCTGGAATGTCGCGCCTGGCCAATGGCGCATCACCCAGGGCGTGAGCAAAGGCAATGACGGCAAGCTCGACAGCAACGCCAAGACGCAAGAGGTCGCTTTCGAAAAAAGCGCGGCCATCGACATCGACTTCCCCGCAGGCCGCACCACCATCCTGCAGCTCGAACGCATCGCAGCCACCACCCCGGTCGAACTGCGCCCGGACCTGGGTATTGGTCATGGCGATGTGCGGGTGACTGCAGACGCCATCGAAGTGACCGTGCATAGCCTCGGCCATGCTGACGCGCCGGCCGGGTCTGTGGTGTTGGAGGATACGCGTGGCAAGGAGCTGGCAAGAGCCCCGTTCCCGGCACTCGCGGCACCACGCAATCTGCAGCCAATCACCACGCAGGTACGGCTGCCGCTAACCAACGCAGCAAATCTAAAAACCGCGCGCTTGCGTGTTGTTACCCAAAGCAACGTCCCGGAGATTACCGGACTCAACAATAATCTCGCTCTACCCGCGCCGGCCAAGCCGGCAACCGCAGAAAACAGCCAATAACCCGAGATACCAAGCCCTTCTCCCGCACGCGAGAAGGTGCCCGAAGGGCGGATGAGGGCAAAGCCACTAAATGCAGCAATCACCCGCGTAAGCGCATTGACGCAACCCAAAAACTCGGCGAGGATCAAGGCGCGCAGTATTAATGCAACCGCAAAGCCACACATTTCTTCAGGGGGAAGAAACAATGTTGAGCAAGGAGTACAGCATCGTTGCCCTGACTGTGGCCACACTGAGATTGTTTGCTGCATCCGCGCACGGGCGCGTAAATTTATTAGCCAACTACACACTCTTCTAATCTCATAAAGGCAGCGAGCTAGGAAAGTAAAAAATCTAGTTACTATGGTTTTGCTTATTCTCACTGAGCGACAAAGCGCGGCACCCGGTGCAGTTAATAATCCGCTGGTGATTGCTTGCCTTATTTTCTTTAAAATAATCGAATATCACAAAGGGAAATCCATGGCAGGGGCTCACAAAATTACACCTTCAAACCCGCGCCTCTCGTCGCTTCTCACAGACGTGGCGAGGGGGAACATAAAGATTCCCGTGTTCCAGCGTGAGTACGTCTGGGATGACGAGCAAATCATGAGCCTGCTTGATTCAATTTACCGTGGTTTCCCAGTTGGTTCGCTACTACTTTGGTCCACCAAAGAGGCGCTCGAGCATGAGCGCAATCTGGGAGGCTTCGAGTTGCCGAAGACGGCAGAGGACTTCCCAGTCAACTATGTACTCGACGGCCAACAGCGCCTGACTACCCTTTACGGCGTTTTCAACTCCGACACCGAAACGTCCGATCCAGAACTGGCCGACCGGTTCAGCGTGTGCTTTGTGCCTTCGACTGAAGAGTTCATCCACTACGCTGAGGCTGATCCACAATCTTCAATTAACCTTCGTGTCATTCTCGACACGACCAAGCTCCTTCCTGCTATAGCGCGCTTCGACGACGACATGAAAACAGTCATCGCAAACCTCACTGAGCGCTTCAAGGACTATGAGTTTCCTGTCGTGACTATCAGGGATCGCACCAACCAAGAGGTCTGCCGCGTCTTTCAGCGCATCAATTCTTCGGGGACCAGCCTCAGCACTCTCGAGCTGCTTGCAGCTTGGACGTGGTCAGATCAGTTTGATCTTCGGAAGGAAATAGAGGGAGTTCTCGATAAGCTCGCGGATAAAGGATATGACCAGCTTGATCAGGGCTTGCTCATGCGCAGCCTTGCGGCTGTGGTACTAGACAGCATCGACGCCGATGCCTTAGTTGACACGCCGCCACAGAACCTGATCGATGGCATGTTGCGTTTGAAGCAGGCGATCTATGCAACCGTGGATTTTTTAGAGAAAGAGCTGCATATCAAGAACGTGGTCTTCATCCCTTTTCCGATCATGTTCGTTCCTCTAGTTAAGTTCTTTTCCCTGACACTTAAACCTAGCGCAGCCCAACTTGCGGGCCTAAAGCGCTGGTTCTGGTTTGTTGCTTTCACCCAGCGCTACAAAGCCGGCACCAACGTCGCTGTCATGGAAGATATCCGAGCGATGCACGCTTTAGCGAGCGGTGGGACGATATTTGATGCGATTGAAGCCGAGATTCCTGCGAACTTCTTCATGAAGACGTGGCGTATCAATTCGACCGCTGCTAAGGCTACGATTTGTCTACTCGCGCAGTACGCACCGCGCAGCTTCCTTTCGAACAGCCTGGTGGACCTGAGCACAGCTATGTCTGCTTACAACGCGCGCGAGTTCCATCACGTTTATCCCAAAGCATTCCTAAACTCTCAAGGAATAAAGCTCAACGAATCCAACATCATCGCCAACGTTTGCTTTCTAAATCAGGCGGATAACCGCGCGATCAGCGATTCGTCACCTGCGGACTACATGCCTAAAATAGATGTCGCCCTTCGTGCTTCTATTGCTGCCTCGTCACTGCTTCCGGTTGCCGCGTTGGACGGTTCAATGAACTACGCTGACTTCATCCAGGCGCGTGCAGAGATGTTGGCGGTAGCCGCACGAAAGCTCGTCAAGACCGCGGCAATCTGAGGAGGAGAAACGTGGCAGGTTGGGAAGGTTCATTAAGCGCCTCGCCTGGCCTCAATTTCCTCGAAGAATAGGGTCAGGTCCACTTAAAAAGTCAACCTGACCCCGTCCCCTCGCGATCTTTGTATCCAGTTGAAACGCAACATATCATGCGAAGAATAATGAGCAACATGGTGAAGAATGGACAACTCGAACGTGTGGATGGAACCGTGCGCGGCGGCATAAAGTACAAAAAGCCTGCGCAGTGAGGAACCGGGAAGAACGGGGTCAGGTTCACTTAAGAAGTCAACCTGACCCCGTCTAGTCTACTGTATTACGAATCGTTCGAGCTAAATTGCTGCATAGCTCGGATTTAACTCCAGATTTATATGGCATATTGTTGATCTTGGAGGTTCAGCTAATCTCATGTCTTTCACTGACAGAGCCCGCGAAGAGTTTGCACGGTCCCCCGTCACTCTGGCAGCCACGGTTGGGGGCGTTCTTATCAGTGCGCTTGCGCTTCTCGTTGCTTGGCTGCAATACGCAGGCCAGCCCCAGGGTGCGCCAACGCCCCAACTAAGGGGCGCGGAGGTGCGGCTTCATGTTTCAAACTTATTGATGGTAGTCGCGTTCTTCTTCGGGGCAACATTCTCATTTGCATCCATTGTCAGGCTGCTCGCTCGCCTGCATGGGTTTGCCGCGGTTGTGCTATCCATACCTGCCGCAGTTCTGGCAAGCTTCTGCACCATGGTCATGCTCCGCCTCTTGCCTCCGCGACAACTTGATGGCCATGCTTTAACTGTTGCGGAAGATATGGCTTTCTACGGCACAGCCTTTATCTTCATTGCGCTGAATGGGCGGCCCGTTCTCGAAACTATCGCCAGCTCTGGGGCCGAGGCAAAATCTGATATGACAATCGGAGGTGTACTATTTGGAGCGGGAATCATTCTTTTAGTCTGGGGGAAGTTTGTTTCCGCCGGCCTTACAAAGCTGGTGCAGATTTTCCTCTTATGATAGGCGGTGCGCCTTTTAAATTTCATCCGACTCGAGCGCTCAGCGAAAAATCGTCGCAAGCATTACAGATGAGCATGCGTTTCGCGGCGCGTTGCCGCTGCGTGCCGGTCAACTCCGGCGTTAGGTTGCTTACCAAATGAAACGCAAGCGGATACAAGATGAGGTGCAAGCGCGAGTACTCCTTCGCTCGCGTAGGCGTTGTTGCATTTGCTTCGGCTTGAATCGAGATACTTCAATAAAGCAAGGACAGATTGCGCACTTGGATAAGGACTCAAGCAACAACTTCGATGACAACTTGGTGTTCCTTTGTTTGGCCTGCCATGACCGCTATGACAGCACGACCAGCCAGAGCAAGAACTTAACAATGAGGGAGGTGAAGGAGTTCCGATCTGAGCTGGATGCTTCTATAGGTGCGGCATTTGCGGCTGACGTGCGCTTTGGCGACGCTGCTCCAGCAGCAGCGTCTGGCGTGAATGGTCAATACATTCGTATAGACAGTGACTCCAGTAGCGCTGAGTTAACTGTTCGTATGTTGCCAAACGGTGATATCCGGGTAATAGGTGAGGCTCTGTGGGGTACGAATTGTGAATATGGTCCCAACATTGGTACCCTGGACTTCTTGGCAGCGTTTGACGGAAAGCTCGCGGTATTTGAGGACTACTCTATCCGAGATGACCAGCCGTACAGTGCTAAGCTAATTTTTGAAAATGGATCGATCGCCGTGGAGGAGCAGAATCAACTTGGGTACTTCGGCATGAACGTGTCCTTCGCCGGTACATACGCCAAAGCAACCTAAAATGCTAATTAAAGGAAGAACGGGGTCAGGTTCACTTAAAAGTCCACCTGACCGCCTCTCCTGATTATCACCTGGAGACTAGCGCATGCCCAAGCAAGTGAAAGGTCTTTCAATCTACCGAAGCACAATCGGACGACTGCCACAGTTTCGCCTGCTCAGCGCTCCGCTAACTGATGACCAAGCGGCGCTGCTGGGATTTGGCGATATTCCGCCCGCGGGTGGATCCATTGTGCCCAGCGCCGACGGGCCGGCTACGCTCTTTAATGCCCGCGGAAAAGAGATCGTCAGGAAAGACCTTCCTATGATCAGTAAGTCTCGAACGATCAACACCTCATGGAAAGACTGGCACGGGCGGACCCATCACGGCACACAGACGAGATCGTATGACACTTATCCCAGGGAATATATCGATCCACCTGGCGAATTCCTGACGGCAGTACAGACTGTTGGCGGTATCGCAATGGCCACAAGGGTCATCGACCGGACCGAGCCAGAAGATCGCATCGCCAATCTCCTCAATATCTACTTAGAATGCTTCCCGCACTTTGAAATCGTTGATCCAACCCTGGCAGTGCCGGTCAGGGTCCAAAAGATCAACTGGCGCATTCTTCCCCCTGGAGCCTTCCCATTCGATAGAGCGATTCTAGTCTTGGAGGGCTACCTAGCGCGGCTATCGGAAAGCGGCCGCGAAACTGCAACAAATCGCATCCGGACTATCACTCGGCACGAGCCCGACTTCATGGCCGTGGGGCTAGGTGGGTTTAGCGAGTACATCGTCTTCGGATTCACACGCAGGCGCCGATATGTCTTCGAGAGTCCGGAGTCAGGCAACGCGACCTACATTTTTAGGAACGAGTGGGAGGCGGTTTCCCAACTGACCAAACGCGAGATCCTTCAAGAACAGCTGCAAGAGACGCGGATCATTCACACTTCGCGCTGGGCTGTAGAGGTGTCAGAGGCTATCCAACGGCATTGAGGCTTTCAAACGAAGTTTCGAGGAAGAACGAACTGGAAACGGGGTCAGGTTCACTTCTTTGGATAAGTCCGCTAGATAAAGGTTCGGGGTATCTTCCGCGCGCCGCATCGGTAGGGCGGGTTTTTCGGATTCTTATCGGCGCTATGCCACCCAAAGCAGTTGACATCCCAACAAACCCGCAGCGATCTCTACCACAAGGAGCGTAGAAACTCCTCAGAGAGCGGTACCCACCTCCGTCAAACTGGTGGGTTTTTTGTGCCTGCAGATTCTGTGGGTGCAACCGACGCGATGCCTGCGTCGGGAGGGCGGCTAATACAACACCCTTCGGGGAAATACGCCCGCCGGCTCTCTGCGGTTTCTAACCTCCCGACATCCCGTCGCCATCCGGCGGCGGGGCCTGTTCGTCAAGGAGGGCTTTGCCATGCTTCGATCCACGTCCCGTCCCAAGCCAGCGCGCAAGCGCGCCACGGTACCGCCGCCCACCGAGATCGTCTGGCGCTCGCTCGATCCCTCGATCAAGCCACGGCCCTACGTCGAGCGCACCCCCATCCCCCAACCCCGCACCGAAGCCCGCCCCCCACGCCCCGGGCACCCGCGTGCCCCGCACCACTGCACCGTCGGCTACGGCTACTACCCCGCCAGCGACCAACGCATCCCCACGCTGCGCCTACGCGGCCGCTGGCTGGAACAACTGGGCTTCACCATCGGCAGCAAGCTCTACATCCGCCTGCGCGATGGCGAGCTGGTCGTCAGCGTGGCACCTACGGACTAACCAGGTGCGCCGCGCACGCGCAGCACGCACCCGCACGCCCCGCGCCGAGCGCAACGCGCCAATCGCCACACCGTGCGCGCTCACTGCTCACCGAGCAGAGGAGGGACACAAATGGAGCACCCCGCCGTCGTCTTGCATCTCACGCTGGACCAACGCGACCAACTCGACCGCCTGCTACGCACCCTCATCGCTCATGGCGACGTCATCGCCATTAGCAAACTGGAGTGCCTGGAGGCGCAGACGCTGCCAACGTTGGGACAAGCCATCTTCGATGCCGCCCATGCTGTGCGCGAGATGCTTGAGCAGCGGGTGGAGCAAAGGCGAGGCGAGCCACAATGAAAACAGGTTTTGTTACAGAAGTTAATTTGATGCCGGCGTTAACCAAGATTTTCATACGCCAGTTCGCGCCCTTGAAGAGGTTTCTCGAGTAATCCACAGCTACTCTGCTCGTTGCTCTAGAATCGCTTGGCAAAGTGATAAGCCGAAATGCACAACGTAACCGCATCCACGATGGAAGCCGCCATGAACGACCAGAGTGCAATTGCCGTTACGATTCCAAGCGTTTCCCACAAGGGTGAGTTCTTTGTTCTCGAGCCGAGTCTCTGGGGCAATGGGAAGGTGCCAGGCATAGAGATTGCGAACGAGAAAAAACTTAGGCTCCTTGGAAGCTTCATCGTTGAGCCGCCCAATGGCGATCCAGGGCAGTATCCGGAAAAACCCCATTTGATCCATGTACCAGCGTTGGGTGGCATGCCCCGCGATTTTGAAAACCTGTTCGGCATCTGGATCGTTTCAGAAGCACTGAAGCAGTTGTTCGAATCCATTGACCCGAAAGGTTTCGCGTTCGCGGCTTGTGACTTCACGCTCGCCGATGGCTCACCTGGGCCTCAGCACTATTTGTGCGAGGTGGTGCGCTCACTCGACGCGCTCGATGAGGATGCGTCACGGGTCAAGATCAAGTATGAGCGAGATCATCAAACCGAAGAGGATCTCAAGTTCTACAGCGCATCGGGCGGTGCCAGCCTAGTCTTCAAGGAGAACCAAGAACGGGGTCAGATTCACTTACGCGTCAGCTCCCGTTCCATGTCTAGAGCAAGGGGCTGCAAACCGTTTGATGATGGTAGGTGCGCCGCGTCATCGCCTCAAAGCGACGGAACGGGGCCGCGCTGTTGTTGCTCCTGTGAGCGCTGCTGTTCCATCGCCATCTCTTGCGTGCGCTCGTGCGCTAAGCGCTGGTTGACAGATTCCAGTAGCGTAAAGCTCTCTTGAACGGGCCGCTGCGCGGCGTCGGCCGTTGGCATATGGGCGCGCAGCATGGCCGGATCCTTTGGATCGCCTTGCACTAAAAACAGGGTCTGCGCAGCGGGCGAGTCTTTGGTCTTTTCGCTGAGCAGCACGTGGTCCACCCGGGTTAGTCCGTTGTCTTTTGCTAACGTCAGTAGACTCGCTGTCATCCGTTCACTGGTAGCGTCGAACGTGCGGCCGTTGGCGGCGTCCAGCTGCTCCACTTTGCTTCGGATCTGCTGATGCATGGCATGGTCCGGGTGCCCCGCTTCTGCAGGGGTCAATGTGCGGCTTGGCTCATTCGGTGTCGCAAGATTGGGAGAGCTAACGCCGCGTGCGCCAGTGTCCTTGAGCTGGATCATGCCATAGCCGTCCTTGCCAAGGTCAACGATGTTGAAGGTCTTCGCAGACCCGAGGTCCAGCCCGTTGCGCTCCAGCTGTCTTGGGTCCAGGCCCAAGGATTTGAGATCGATGCGCACTTCCGGAGGCTGGCGGTCATGCGCCAGATGCGCGTAGCTCTGCGCGATGTGGTTGATCGGGTTGACGCCATAGTAATTCCGGTAATCTGAGTCGCCATGAGGGCCCAGCGTGCCGCGACCGTCGTAGAAGCACTGTTCCACCGACTTTGTCAGCGCATCATTACGTGAGAACGGGCGCGTCGTTAGCTCTTCATATGTCAATCCATTGGCAAACTGCGGTGGAGCAACCCCTCTATCCACACAACGCGTGGTCGAGCGCTGGAGTAGCCGAAGCTCGACCATTCCATCAGGCATCCCGGGGTTCTGATGCTTGATGCGGTCGTGGAGCGCACGCATGCCTGAAATCTCTGAGAGCGCCTCATCCTGCCGAGTGCTATCCAGATAGACGCGTGTTGGGCCGGTAAGGTCGACCTGACCTTCGCGATTCTCGTGCGCCTCCTGCAGCCGGCTGCTCATTGTCTTTGCGAACTCGGCCAGTGCTTGAGCCCGGTGCTCTGCCAGCACACCATGCATTGTTTCATGCCCGAGTACTTCGGTGATGTAGTCAATCCGCTGCGCGCCCGTGAAGTCGCTGAACGCTGCTGCACTGATGTTGAGCGTGCCTGCGCTTCCGTTTTTGCCATCTTGGAAATGACCGCCGTTGTTCTGGCCATGCGAGACAGCGATCGATCCGATATGCCCCTCCTCTATCGCATTACCAAGCAAATTCGATAGGTAGGGAGATTCTGATAGCGCTTGACGAATACTGGACTCGGCCTCTTTTGGAAGGCGCGGATCGTTTGCCATGCGTCCCAGCAGAGGTTCGATTCTTGGATCAACAGGTATCATGCCTTGCCCCCATCGATCTGCATGCCGTAAGCGCATTCGCGCGAACCACTGTCCTGACTAGTTCGGTAGATCAGCAATGCGACGGAGAAGCCTTGCGTTTCATTGTTGAGTGGGCGCCAATGCTGGCGCAGCCATCCTCCCTGGAAAGGCCTTTGCCCACTACGCTTGTAACCCAGTTCCTCCAGTTTATGTGACAGCGTTTCTGCATCCCAAACACAACGTGAAGTGGGTATACGCGTTGGGTCGATACGTTCGGGTAGACCGACGGCGACTTCCATACTTGAGAAAATTTCCTCTGCGGGTACGTGGGTTGCGTAAAAGGTGTACCCGTCACTCAGGGAAACATTTTTCATGATGTAAAAAGGATGCAGAGAGTTCGAGGTGTCTCCGAACTTTGTGCCCAGCGCCGCCTCCAGCCGCATGTAATTCATGTCGGCCGGTGACTTGAATCCATCGACAAAACTCAGCAACCTGGCTTCCAGCTCTTGAGAGCTAATGCTAGCCTTTGGCTCCGAGCGATCACTTGCAATCGCATCCTGAGCAATGACTGGTACTGATGCAGATGACGTAGTGAAATCGCTTTTTTTTGGATCTGCGCACGCGCCCTGAAGTCCAGCCGCAAGGAGCAGCAACAATAGGGAAAAAAATCTCCTTCCTGTTCTCTTCTGCTTGGTATTCATAGGCTCTGCTCTTCGATGGCCCCATTTCATGGTCTGCCTCCATCGATCTTGACGCTATAAGCGCACTCTTGTTGACTGCCTTGTTCATTGGTTCGATAAAGAAGCAATGAGACCGAAAAAATCTGACTTCCGCCGTTGATCGCGCGCCAATGTTGGCGTAGCCATCCACCCTGGAAGGGGCGCTGGCCGCCGCGTGTGTATCCCATGCCCTCGAGCGTTTTGGACAATGCCTCGGCTTGCCAGATGCAGGTCGGCGTAGGCACGCGCGTGGGATCGCCGTGGTTAGGCAAAGACACTGCAACTTCGATCCGTGAGAAGCCATCCTTCGTTGGGCGATGTGTCGCATAGAGCGCATAGCCATCGGCCAGAGCGACGTCTTTTGCTTCACGCCACGGGTATGCCGGATCGGATGGTGGCCCAAGCTTGATGCCAAGTGCAGATTCCATTCGCGGGTAGTCCAGATCCGCTGGCACTGTCAGTCCATCAATGAAGCGCAGCAGCCTGCGCTGCAATTCTTGCAGAGTAGTATTTGCAGAGACGATGTCGGCACCGTTGTCGATACCTCTGCTCTTCTCTTGAGGTGGCGTGCCCGCATCCCGCCTTGCTTCATGAGGCGTGCGAGCGCAAGCGCTTGGCAGCGCTACTGAAAGCAGCAGCAAAGGAAGCAGGCTTCGGAAGCTATTTTTTTTCATTGAAATCCTGCCACTCACGCGGCATCGCGTTGCTGGTCAATTGTCACCCGTGCCGTCTGTCTCCTGCACTCTCGGGTCCGAAGCTGAGTAGCGCGTTGGTGATGGATAGAGAGTGGGGAAGCAACTTGCGACTGTGTTGCGGATGGGCTCGCAGTAGCACTGTCTGTGGTCCAATCCAACACTGAATCTGCTGCTTCAAACGTCGACGCAAAGATCTTCCCTCAACGCTTTACATATTGCCAGCCTCGACCGGTTGACATGTCGCGCAGCGCGTAGCAGTCTCGTCGGCAAGGAGCGTAGAAACTCCTCACACAGCGGTACCCACCTCCGTCAAACCGGTGGGTTTTTTGTGCCTGCAGCGTCTTGCGGGGGCAACCGACGCGATGCCTGCGTCGGGAGGGCGGCTAATACAACACCCTTCGGGGAAATACGCCCGCCGACTGTGTGCGGTTTCTAACCTCCCGACATCCCGTCGCCATCCGGCGGCGGGGCCTGTTCGTCAAGGAGGGCTTTGCCATGCGTCAACCGCCATCCCGCTCTACCACCGCCCGCAAGCACGTACCGCCCCAACCACCGCGCACTCCAGCCTGGCGCATCGTCGAGCCCCCGCGCACCCCCATGCTCACCCCCGAGCAAGTCGCCGCCGCCAACGCCGCCGAACTCGCCAAACAACAGCGCCCTCCACGCCGCCCACGCCCACCCCACCAATGCACGGTCGGCTACGGCTACTACCCCACCACCAACCAACGCATCCCCACCCTGCGCCTACGCGGCCGCTGGCTCGAACAACTCGGCTTCACCATCGGCAGCAAACTCCACATCCGCCTGCGCGATGGCGAACTGGTCGTCAGCGTCGCACCTGCAGAGTGACTAACCCGCTGCACCCCGCGCTCCGCAGTTGGAGAACTCGCATGGTGAATGACACCCTGGCCGGCACCCTTGGCACATTCCCGCACTTCGGCAACACATGGATGCCGCTGCCGGTCGAGCGCGCGACCAACACCTGCACCGCCTGGCATCGGCGCAGCGCCTCAGGCACCACCACCACACGCATGGCGTACGTCGCGCCGCTGCGCGCCGCATCTATGCGCGGCTACACCCGCACACGCCACACCACACCACGCCTTGGCGCGTACGCGAGGAGCCGGCAGCGGGCAAGGCGCGTTTCGACCAGGCCATCGGCCTGTTGCATGCCGACCTGCTCGCCTATATGCGCCGGCGCCTGCGTGACCCCGACACCGCCGACGAACTCACCCAGGAAACGCTGCTCCGCCTGCTGGCCTACCGTGACGCGCCCGACATCGGCGACTACGCACTGCTGATGTACCGCATTGCCCACAACGTAGTGCTGGAGCATTGGCGCACGCACCACCGCTGCCACGCCAACGCCCACGTCGCACCGGACCTGATCGCACCACTGGCCGCAGACGGCGCCCACGTAGACCAGATCGCCGACGCCCGCCGCATCCTGCAGCACCTGCACACTCACACGCTGCCCGCACTACCACCCAGATGCCGCCAGGCCTTCATCCTCAACCGCATCGACGGCCTCACCTACCCGCAAGTGGCAGCAGCCATGGGCATCTCGATCAAGATGGTGGAAAAGCACATCAGCCGCGCATTGGTCGCGTGCCGGGCGATAGTCAGTTGATAGCAGGCAGCTCTCGATCCCCGTATTGACAGAGGCTGCTATGGATGCGAACGTGTGTTCAGAAATAGTGATGCCTAAAACAGAGAGTGCTGCAGCCACTACGCAGCCGTCGTTATCAGGCATAAACCAAGGATCTGGTTCTTTAATTCAAGGAAGAAAATATGGCGCTGCTTCATCGATTCCGTTCGCTGCCGGGCGGCGTGGCTCCTAAGTCTGATCGATTGACCTTTTGGCACAGCTTGACACTGTCATGTGTCCTTATTGCTGTCTCCGCATGCGCCTGGGCTCAAGAGGCCAAGCCTAAATTTTCGGTTTATAACTCACAAGGAGCATACTTCGGCGACTACGCCACTCAAGTCCAAGCTGAGGCTGCAGTCAAGTCAATTCCTGGTCCGGTTGGCGCGGAAGATATTTATCAATATGTCGACACCATCAAAGAAGCGCATGTTTCTGAGAGTGGCGAGATGGCGGTCACTTATTGGATGGGAGCCGAAAAAGCAAAAGACGAAGATTGGGCATACGACACTTTGGACGTTACAGGGTTACCCACGGAAAATGCCGCGATAGAAGAGATACTTCGTCAAGTGAATGCAAGGGCGCCACAGTGTGGGGCAGTGGCAACTTTAATGCCGACGGGAGACTGGATTGCATCTACCGGCCCATATCCCGAGTACGATAGAGGAATGGAGCATCAGGTAAGGGTGTACCAAGTGGACGCGCCTTATGACAATTGCGAGGGCACATACGCATTTTCATCATCGGTCCTTAAAAGAAGGAGGACCCAATGCCCTGAAAAATATACGGATTGGCTCATAAGCGAGCAGGCCTGTGCCAACAAAGATTTCATGGCAACAATTAAAGTGGCTGCGAACCAATGCGACGCTGACGTTGGTTCCAGCTCAGGGCTTGTCGGAAATCCCTGTGATGTAAAGACTGGTGAAAAATTTCAGATCGAGCGTGACTTTGATCTAGGTTGGATTGATTTTTCACGCTATTATCATTCGGGGATTGCAACTGCTTCCAGCGATTTCGGTCCAGGCTGGTCACATTCCCATGGTCTATATCTCGCAATTCAAGTTTCCTCATTGAGTCTGATAGAGGGGGACGGCTATGCGGTGCCGTTTAGGAAGATTGGAGAAAACTATGAGGCGGCCAATGGTTCGGGCGAAAGAATAACTGCAGATGGCAACACCTGGAAGCTGCATCGCAATGACGCTATCTACACGTTCGATGCAAAAGGCCGCTTGTTTTCGCACATGACTGACGACGGCGCTGGCTTGCTCTACGCCTATGACAGTGACGGACGCCTTAGTAAGATCACTTCGTTGCAGGGGAGATCTGTCGATCTCCGCTACGCAGACGGCGCTAATAAGGGCCTGATCGCTAGCGTTTCATCGGCAGGTGTTCTGCTATCTGCCTACACCTACGATCAGGGTCGCTTGAAAAGCGTTACGTTTGCTGACGGTGGCATGCGTGTATATCACTACGAGGATTTACGTTTCTCTAGACATCTGACAGGTATTACCAATGAAAATGGTCAGCGCTTCGGCACCTACGCGTACGATGACGTAGGGCGGGCGGTATCCAGTCAGCACATCGGTGGGGCGGACGGGGTAGCTCTCGCTTATTCCTCCGCCGGAACGATCGTGACTGATGCATTGGGAGGCAAATCCACCTACGCTATGACCAATGCTGGCGGTCAGGCACCGAAGATTTCCGCAATTACCAATGGCGCGGGAACCGTGAGCTACACCTACTACGATCAATCTGTGGACTACCGTAGAAGGTTGAGCACCATGACGGATCGGCGAGGCATCCAGACAAAGCATATCTATTCGGAAACAACCGAGAACGGGGTAAATGTCAGTGTACACACGGTCCAGGAAGCCCTTGGGCATCCTCAGCAACGCACCATAACGATAGCAACCGCGATAGGCTCAAATAAAGTCCTCTCGATTCAGCTAGACGGACGCAAAACAACTTACACGCGCAACGCTCGGCTTCAGCCTGTCCTCTTGACAGTAACCAGCCAAGAAGGCCAGAAGCGAGAGCTGGGTTACACGTATTGTGAGGCGTCTGATGTTGCCACCAGTGGTGGGGGCTGCCCGATCCTTGGCTATTTGAAGTCCATCGATGGCCCGCGCACGGATATCGATGACCGTACGACCTACAACTATTACCCCATCGATGCCGCTGGGTGCCAGACCGGCACCGGACCGTGCCCGTACCGTAAGGGCGATCTCAAGCAGACCATCAACGCCCGCGGCCAGATCCGCGAGAATCTGAGCTATGACGCAGCAGGCCGCGTTCTTTCTGCCGTTGACGAGAATGGGGTGCTAACCGATTACAGCTACCATCCGCGTGGTTGGTTGGCATCGACCACCGTGCATGGCGCGACTTCCGCGCAGAATCGCGTGACCACATTCGAGTACTGGCCCACCGGCTTGGTCAAACGCATCACCCAGCCCGATGGCAGCTACGCCACGTTTGTCTACGACCAGGCCCAACGCCTCACCGATGTCACCGATACGCTGGGCAATACCCTCCATTACGTGCTTGATAAGGCTGGCAATCGTCTGCAGGAGCAGACCAAAGATGCACAAGGTGCGCTCAAGCGCAGCTTGAGCCGTATCTACAATCAATTGGGCCAGCTGGAAACGCAGGCGGATGCGGCCGCAAATCCTACCGACTACGCCTACGATGCAAACGGCAACCTGCGCTTGATCACCGACGCATTCGGCCGTAGAACCCTGCAAGAGCACGACCCACTTGGCCGGCTTGCGCGCACGTTGCAGGATGTCGATGGCATCAAGGCCGAAACCAACGTGGGTTACGACACGCAGGATCGCCCGCTGCAGGTCAAGGACCCCAAACGTCTGGACACGCGCTACACGTACAACGGGTTAGGCGACATCCTGAAACTGATCAGCCCGGATACCGGCGTCACCAGCTATACCTACGACAGCGCCGGTAACCGCGCCACGCAGACCGATGCGCGCGGCGTCATCTCCACCTATGGCTACGACGCGCTCAACCGCGTCTTGAGCATCAGCTACCCGACCGCCGCCTTCAATGTCAGCTATACCTATGACGTCACGCAGAACGTGTGCGCCAGCGGTGAGACGTTCACAGTCGGGCGCCTGGCCAAGCTCCAGGATGGCAGCGGTACCACCCAATACTGCTACAACCGCTTCGGCGAGGTGGTGCGTAAGGTGCAGACGGTCAATGGCAAGACGTTGGTGGTGCGCTACGAATACACAACCGGCGGCCGCCTACGGTCGATGGTCTACCCGGATGGTACTGCTGTCGATTACGTCCGCAACGCACAAGGGCAGACGACCGAGGTTGGGGTGACCGCACCGGGCGGCAGCCGCCAGCGTCTGCTGAGCGGAGCGACCTACTATCCGTTCGGCCCATCTGCCGGCTGGACCTACGGCAATGGTCGTAAGTTGGCGCGCATGTACGATCAGGATTACCGGCCGCAGAGCATCCAGGACACTCGCACCGGAGGGCTGGAAATCGGCTTCGGCTTCGATTCCGTTGGCGACCTCACTGCCCTGACCCCGGCCGGCAATCCAACACCAGAACTTCGTCTGAACTACGACGCGCTCGGCCGACTCACTGCGCTCAAGGATGGCACTACCGAGACGGTGATCGATGGCTATAGCTACGATGGCACCGGCAATCGTCTGAGCGCCAAGGTTGGCGCCGCCACGCAAGCTTATACATACCCAACCACCAACCACCGCCTGAGCGCAGTCGCAGGCGTGGCGCGCACCTACGACAAGATGGGCAACACCCTCACAATCGGCGGCAAGGCACGCGAGTACCTGTACGACACCACCGGCCGCATGACCCAGGTCAAACGCGCAGGCGTCGCGGTCATGAACTACCGCTACAACGGCCGAGGCGAACAGGTACGTCGCTACCTGGGCACCACCAACACCTATACGCTCTACGACGAGGCCGGCCACTGGCTCGGCGACTACGACACCAACGGCGCACCCAAGCAACAAGCGATCTGGCTGGACGACCTGCCTGTGGGCCTGCTGGCCAACGGCGGTCAACTGCACTACATCGAACCCGACCATCTCGGCAGCCCCCGTGTGGTCGTCGATGCCGCCCGTGACGTTGCCGTGTGGAACTGGAGCCTGAAGGGCGAAGCCTTCGGCAACACTGCGCCCAACCAGGATCCGGATGGCGATGGCACCGCAGTGGTGTTCGACATGCGGTTCCCAGGGCAGCGCTTTGATGCGGCCAGCGGGTTCAATCAGAACTACTTCCGAGACTACGATGCGACCACTGGTCGGTATGGGCAGAGTGATCCGATTGGCTTAAGAGCAGGAATTGGTACATACGTTTATGTTGAAGGAAGCCCAGTTAGCCACTTAGATCCTTCCGGTCTATGTGAAGACAAACCAAAAGAAGACTGTCTTGATGCTGCTTTAAGTACCTACTCTATGGAAGAGTCAGTTAATTCGATTGTGGGATTTGGCGCCGGTTCCGCAATCTTTGGTGGGTCGGCGCAAGTAGTCAATAAATCAGCAATTAAGCCTCGCGGTGGGGTAGCAGGTGGAGGTCCCAGCGGGCGTTACACGAGCTACTCCAGACGTTACCTGGGAAATGGAGTTGGGAGAACCATTGGTAGACTCGGAATAGGAACAGTGATTAAGAGGGCGGGTATTATCGGGGCAGGGATTGGTGCAATAACAGAGCACGTTGAAGCGCTGAATGCTTTTATAAAATGTCGAGGTGCTCAGTGATCGACCATGCTGCTAGAAATATCGGAGTTGAACTCCTGCGTAAGCTGGATGAACATCGATTGTCTTCGAATGAATTTGAGGGTAATTGGCCAAAAAAAACTGACGATAATGCGGTTAAGTCAATTGGATACTGGGTGTGGACTTTGTTTGACGATGAGCATGATTGCATCATTGAGATAAAAGAAAATTCAGAAGAAAAATTAATTTTGAGAAATTCAATTGAATTTTTAAATTCAGATCAAATTTTACATCTAAAGATGCTTGGCCGATATGAAAAGATTAAAAAAATATTCTCAGAGGGTACGGAATGGCTAGGGTGTGAGTTGCCTTGGCATAAGAAGTGGCCTTTCCCTGAGTAGATAATCCATGCAGAAGTGTGGGGCCTTAGGAGGATGAATTGGCTTCGATCCGGTCGGTACCTCATTGCCCCAACCCCGGCCGCCAACCCAACATCAGAACGTTGTTTGGACTACGACACGCTCGGCCGACTCACTGCGCTCAAGGATGGGACTACCGAGACGGTGATCGACGGCTATAGCTACGATGCCACCGGTAATCGCCTGAGTGTCAAGGTCGCCGCCGCCACGCAAGCTTATACATACCCAAACACCAACCACCGCCCAAGCGCAGTCGCAGGCGTGGCCCAAGAACGGGGTCAGGTTACGGTGCGCTCACGTTGCGGTGATCCAGTGCCACGAAGAGCCGCGCATCCAACAGCAGATCAGCGTGTCGGTGAGGCTTCACTTATCCCGCCGATACACCCCATTAAAGCTCACACTCGCGCCGCCGCATTGCAGGTTGTCTGCAACGATCAATAGGTCGCCAAGCAGCTGCAGACGTACCGTGCAGTCATCCTCGCGCACTTCCAGACGGTTGCCCTCCGCAAAGCTGCGTGCGGTGACCGCGCCGAAGTGTGGGCCGCCGGGCACCTGCTCCGGGCTGGGGTTGGCGCTGGGCCAGTAGGCGTCGCCATTGACGGTGATGCTGCTGTCGCCATTGGCGGTCAGCTGTAGCGTGTTGTCGCCGTTATGCCAGTGGGCGTTCCACGCACTTGCGGGTGGCGTGGCGGTGCTGGCGATGGGCTGCAGGCTGCGCTCGGCAACCCAGCCGGCACTGACGCCCACCTTGTTGGGATAGGACGCGCAGGCGTAGCCGCCACGGTGCTGGGCCAGCACCACCACGTCGCCCTTGATCACGTAGCTGCGCTGCCGGCAGGCTGCCTCGCCCTTGCTGGGGCAGCCGTCGCTGTCGTTGAGCAGGTACAGGCGAGGGACTGCGACGCGCGCCAGCGTAAACGCTGACGGGCTATTGGTGAATGACCCGTTGCGGCAGTCGGCCGCTTCGTCATCGTGTGGCGCGGCGTGCGCCATGGCTGACACCGATAACAGGAACAGCAAGCAGGCCTTGTGCATCTCGATCACTCCATGGGCAAGGCACTAGTGTGGCCTAACGTGGCGTGTGCTGTGCATCAGCGCGCATGGCGTGAACCGGTGTCTTCTTCGGCCACGATGGGCGCCATTCGCGCGTGCGTTGCCGGAGGACAGCTGGGTTATCGCATGCAGTCACCGCTACCTAGTGCAGCTCAGATCGGCAATGCGCTCAGCTTGCGGCGCAGGTAGTTGGTGATGGCGCGCCGCGTGGATTTGCCGCGCCACGAGGCCCAGCACAGGTGCGAGCCCACGGCGATCTGGCCGCCGCGATGGCCCAACCCGAACCAGGTGCGGTCCGGATGGAAGGCGTCGCGTGCAGGACAGTGGATGCCTTGAAAGCCGCCCTCGCGTGAGAGGTAGAAGTTGGTGAGCCCCTGGGCCCGGACACCATCGGAATCTGCCGGTGATCGATCAGGCGCTCCGGCAGGTGCGCCACGAAGATGTGTTCGATCAGCGATGCCCAGAATGGGTGGCCGGCCGCCACCGTCGCGCTTGTTTGTTTTTCGTCAATACGGCCGACACACGGTATTCGCAGGCGGAGTGTTTAGGTGTAGGGGTCAAGAATCGTTGCGGAGTTGCGCATGAGTGCAGTCACGGTAGGCAGGATCGGCCAGGGGCCGGTTTCGGCGGGAGTGGGCCTGGTGCGTCCAGGGCGGGTCGTTGCAGGCGCCAAGCGCTGCGCAGGCCAGGTCGTTCCCTGCAACGCGGTGCGTTCGCGCACCGCTGCCTGCTGAAGGGGCGCGCCATGCGGATGTGTGTAGTGAATGAAGCGGCGGTTGCCGACCCATCCAGGCTGGAAGCGCGCTGCGTGGCGGCGCGTGAAGCCGGTTGCGACTATGTGGTGGTGGCGCCGCCGTTTGCGCGTGACGCGCAAGGGCGCTTGGTGGAACCCAACGCCGGCGATGCCCAGGCGCGGCAACTGCAGACCTGCGTGCAGGCCGCGCAACGGGCAGGCGTCAAGCTGCTGCTGGATGTGCGCCTGGACGAGGTGGGCGGCTCCAGCGCGGTGGTGCGCGATAACCCGCAGTGGTTCCGCGCCCGCAGCACCGCAGTGCCGGATCCGCGCCAGCCGCGTGCCACGCCCGAGGTGGCCGAGGCACGCTTTGCCTATGCGCAGGAAGGTGCGGCGCTGGTGGAGTGGTGGAGCGCGCGCCTGCTGGAGTGGGTCAACCAGGGTGTGGGCGGCTTCCGCTTGCTACAGCCCCAGCAGATCCCCGCACAGCGCTGGCGTGAGCTGATCACCCGCGTGCATGCACAGGCGCCGGAGGTGATCTTCGCGGCGTGGACACCCGGGTTGGGCGGCGAAGCGCTGCAGCAGCTTGCCGGTGCCGGCTTCGATGCGGCGTTCTCCTCGCTCGCCTGGTGGGATGGCCGTGGCAGCTGGTTCTTCGATGAAGATGCCGCGCTGCGTGCGCTGGCCAAGCGGGTGGTGGCGATTGTCGAGGCTGCCGACGGCAGCAGCGCCGCACGCCGCGCGCAGCATTGGCAGCTGGCGAGCGCACTCGGTGGCGCCTGGGTGTTGGAAGACCATCAGCTGGAGTCGTTGCCGTTGCGCGTGCGTGCCACCGATGGCCCGCAGCCAGACAATGCGGGCCTGCGGCTGCGGCCACTGTTGCGCGAAGGCACCGGCCTGACGGCGGTGGCGGTGGAGCCGCTTGGCGGGCTGCCCTCGCTCTTGTTGATCAATGGCGACCCCGATCATGTGGTGCCGGTGCCGGCACCGGATCTGTTGCGCCTGCTCGGCGATGCCGAGGCATTGGTGGCCGAAGACGGGCGCACCCTCTCCGGCTCCACGCTGGAGGCGCTGGAACCTGGCGAAGTGCGTGTGTACCGCAGTGTGCCGGCGCGGCATGTGCTGGCGGTCCCGCGCATGCGCCCGCGTGCGCAGACCGCGGCGGCGTGGCCACGGGTGTGCATCGAGTCGGTGACGCCATCGGTGGACAACGGCCGCTTCCCGGTGAAGCGCACCGTGGGCGACCGTATCTGCGTGGAGGCCGATGCCTTCTGCGACGGGCATGACCGTATTGCGGTGGCGGTGCTGTGGCGCCCGGCCGATGCCAAGACCTGGTCCAGCGCGCCGATGCGTGCGCTGGGCAACGACCGCTGGCGCGCGGAGTTCCCGCTCGAGCGCATCGGCACCTACGAATTCCGCGTGGAAGGGTGGCGCGACGTGTTCGCTACCTTGCATGCGGATCTGGAAAAGAAGCGCGCCGCCAGCACCGTGCTGCCGGTGGACGTGCAGGAAGCGGTGGCGGTGGTACAGGCTGCGCATGCACGTAGCGACGGCGCGCTGGCCACCCAGTTGCAGGACATCCTCACCCGCATCGGCGCGCAGAGCGAGCCGTTGCAGCAACTGGCGATCGTGCTGGAGCCCGATACAGCGCAAGCGATGGCGCTGGCCGACGACAAGCCGTTCCGCTCCGAATACCCGGTGACGTTCCGGGTGGAATCCGAACGCCGCGCGGCGCACTTTTCCAGCTGGTACGAACTGTTCCCGCGCTCGCAAAGCGGTGACGGGCAGCGCCACGGCACGTTCGATGATGTGATCGGGCGGCTGGCGCATATCCGCGCGATGAACTTCGACGTGCTGTACATGCCGCCGATCCACCCAATCGGCGCCAAGAACCGCAAGGGCCGCAACAACGCGGTCAACGCGCAGGACGGCGAGCCCGGCAGCCCGTACGCGATTGGTGCCGCCGATGGCGGGCACACCGAGGTGCATGCCGGACTCGGTGGACTGGAGGGCTTTCGCCGGCTGATCCAGGCCGCACGCGCGCATGGCCTGGAAGTGGCGCTGGATTTTGCCATCCAGTGCGCGCCCGACCACCCGTGGCTGCAGGAGCACAAGGACTGGTTCACCTGGCGCGCGGATGGTTCGATCCCGTACGCGGAGAACCCGCCGAAGAAATACCAGGACATTGTCAACGTTGATTTTTACGCCAGCGGCGCGGTGCCGGATCTGTGGAACACGCTGCGCGACGCGGTGCTGTTCTGGGTCAACGAAGGCGTCACCCTGTTCCGCGTGGACAACCCGCACACCAAGCCGTTCCCGTTCTGGGAATGGTTGATTGCCGATGTGCGCGGGCGCCGCCCGGATGTGGTGTTCCTGTCCGAAGCCTTTACCCGGCCAAAGATGATGTACCGCCTGGCCAAGTGCGGCTTCTCGCAGTCGTACACCTATTTCACCTGGCGCAACCACAGGCACGAGCTGCGCGAGTACATCGAAGAGCTCAACGACGGCGTGCCGCGCGAGTGCTTCCGCCCGCATTTCTTCGTCAATACGCCGGACATCAATCCGTTGTTCCTGCAGACCAGCGGGCGCAACGGGCACCTGATCCGTGCCGCGCTGGCCACCACCCTCTCCGGCTTGTGGGGCATGTACCAGGGCTTTGAATTGTGCGAAGCCACTCCGCTGGCGCCGGGCAAGGAAGAATATCTGGACTCGGAGAAATACCAGCTGCGGGCCTGGCCGGAACGGGCACCGGGCGATATCGTCGATGAGATCACCCGCTTCAACCAGCTGCGCCGCATGCACCCGGAATTGCAGTCGCATCTGGGCACGCGCTTCTACCAGGCGCACAACGACCAGGTGCTGTACTTCGGCAAGTTCCTGGATGCCGGCTACCTGTCGCGCAGCCGCAGCATGGTGCTGGTGGCGATCAACCTGGACCCGCAGGCGGGCCAGGATGCCGAAGTTGAAATCCCGCTGTGGGAGTTGGGCCTGCCCGATCACGCCAGCGTGGCGGTGGAAGACCTGTGGGACGGCCATCGCTTCACATGGCATGGCAAGACGCAACACATCCGGTTAGAGGCGACGCGGCCGTTCGCGTTATGGCGCATCCGCGCAGGAGAGGTCGCATGAATGCAGTTCCAGCCCTTCAGGCTGACGCAGAACAATCGGCAGTGGTTGCCGACCAGCTTTGGTACAAGGACGCGATCATCTACCAGGTGCACGTCAAGTCGTTCTTCGACTCCAATGACGATGGCATCGGCGATTTCCCCGGCCTGATTTCCAAGCTCGACTACATCGCCGAACTGGGCGTGGACACGATCTGGCTGCTGCCGTTCTACCCCAGCCCGCGCCGCGACGACGGCTACGACATTGCCGAATACATGGCGGTGCATCCGGACTACGGCACCATCGCCGACTTCGAGCAGCTGGTGGCGCAGGCGCATGCGCGCGGCATCCGCATCGTCACCGAGTTGGTGATCAACCACACCTCCGATCAGCACCCCTGGTTCCAGCGTGCCCGCAACGCGCCGGCCGGCTCGCCGGAGCGCGACTTCTATGTCTGGTCGGACACCGACCAGGAATACGAAGGCACGCGCATCATTTTTTGCGATACCGAAAAGTCCAACTGGACCTGGGACCCGGTGGCCGGCCAATACTTCTGGCATCGGTTCTATTCGCACCAGCCCGATCTCAACTTCGACAACCCGGCGGTGCTGGAATCGGTGCTGGAAGTGATGCGCTTCTGGCTGGACCGCGGCGTGGACGGCCTGCGTCTGGACGCGGTGCCGTATTTGATCGAGCGCTCCGGCACCTCGAACGAAAACCTGCCGGAAACCCACGCCATCCTGCGCAAGATCCGCGCCACGCTGGATGCCGAATACCCGGACCGCATGCTGCTGGCCGAGGCCAACATGTGGCCGGAAGACACCCAGCAATACTTCGGACAGAACGCCGACGAATGCCACATGGCGTTCCACTTCCCGCTGATGCCGCGCATGTACATGGCGATCGCGCGCGAAGACCGCTTCCCCATCACCGACATCATGCGGCAGACACCGGAGATCCCGGAGACCTGCCAGTGGGCGATCTTCCTGCGCAACCATGACGAGTTGACGCTGGAAATGGTCACCGATTCGGAGCGCGATTACTTGTGGCAGACCTACGCCTCGGACCGCCGCGCGCGAATCAACTTAGGCATCCGCCGCCGCCTGGCGCCGCTGCTGGAGCGCGACCGCCGCCGCATCGAATTGATGACCTCGTTGCTGCTGACCATGCCCGGCACGCCGGTGCTGTATTACGGCGATGAGATCGGCATGGGCGACAACATCCATCTGGGCGATCGCGATGGTGTGCGCACCCCGATGCAGTGGTCGATCGACCGCAACGGTGGCTTCTCGCGTGCCGACCCCGCCGCGCTGGTGCTGCCGCCGGTCATGGACCCGCTGTACGGCTTCCAGGCGGTGAATGTGGAAGCGCAGATCCGCGACCAGCATTCGCTGCTGACCTGGACCCGCCGCGTGCTCAGCGTGCGCAAGCGCTACCAGGCGTTCGGCCGCGGCACGCTGCGCTTTTTGTACCCGGGCAACCGCCGCATGCTGGCGTACCTGCGCTGCTACCAGGACGAAACCGTGCTGTGCGTGGCCAACCTCTCGCACACCTTGCAGGCGGTGGAGCTGGACCTGTCCGAGTTCGAAGGTCGCGTGCCGGTGGACATCATCGGCGGTGGCAGCTTTCCGCCGATCGGCCGGCTGACCTATCTGCTGACGGTGCCGCCATTTGGTTTCTATGCGTTCCAGCTGGTCAGCGAAGGCACGCTGCCGGACTGGCATGTGCCCAGCCCGGTGCCGTTGCCGGATTACCGCACGCTGGTATTGCGCAGCGACACCGAAGAAAGCGCCGCACTGCTGCCGCATCTGGCCACGCTGGAAGGCGAGATCCTGCCGGCGTGGTTATCGGCACGCCGCTGGTTCTCGGCCAAGGACCAGGCGCTCAAGAGCGTGCGCATTTCGCGGCGCACACCGTTGCCGGGCGATGAGCCGATGAGCCTGCTGGAGCTGGATGTGGAGCTGGAAGACGGCCACCACGAGTGCTACATGCTGCCGGTGGGCATCGTCTGGGAGCGCGAGCACCCGAGCACGCTGGCCGAGCAGCTGGCGCTGGCGCGGGTGCGCCAGGGCCGCGAGGTGGGGTATCTCACCGACGCGTTTGCGCTCAAGCCGATGGTGCGCGGCGTGATCGACGCACTGCGTCACGACGCGGCGCTGGATTTCCACGACGGCGACGATGCCTCGCAACAGGGCCAGGTGCGTTTCGAGTCGACCCCGGCGCTGGCCGCGCTGGAGATTCCGGACGACCCGGAAATCCGTTGGTTGTCGGCCGAACAGAGCAACAGCTCGCTGGTCGTTGCGGACAAGGCGGTGTTCAAGCTGTTGCGCCATGTGGCCACCGGTGCCAATCCGGAAATCGAGATCGGCCGCCGCCTCACCGAGATGGGCTATGCCAATGCGGCGCCGTTGCTGGGCAGCGTGAGCCGGGTGGATGCGCAGGGCACCATCACCACCATCGCGTTGTTGCAGGGCTTCATCCGCAACCAGGGCGATGCCTGGCGCTGGACGCTGGATCATCTGGCGCGCAGTTTCGACGAATACGCCACCGCGCAGACCGACGAAGCCCGCAACGAAGCGGTGGCCGGCTACGACGCATTTGCCGCAGTGGTGGGCAAGCGCCTGGCCGAGTTGCACGAGGCGCTCTCGCGCAGCACCGACGATGCCGACTTCGCACCGCAGCGCATCGACCTGCCCACCGCCAACGATGTGGTGGGCGGCGTGGCACGCCAGGTCGAGGAGATGTGGGAAACGGTGCACGCCCGCCTGGGCGCTACCGACGATGCGGCCGAACGCGAGGCGCTGGAATCAGTGCTGGCCGAACGCCCGCAGCTGGATGCGCTGCTGGCCAAGGCGCCGAGCGTGCTGGCCGAGTCGCTGTTGACCCGCGTGCATGGCGACTTCCACCTGGGCCAGATCCTGGTGGCGTTCGACGACGTGGTGCTGATCGACTTCGAAGGCGAGCCCGCCAAGCCGCTGGTCGAACGCCGCGCCAAGGCCAGCCCGTTGCGCGATGTGGCCGGCTTCCTGCGCTCGCTCGATTACGCCAGCGAAGTGTCTGCGCGTGGCGAAGAGGGCACCGCCGCACGTGCCGGCGTGGGCGTGGATGCGCACCTGGATGACTTCCTGGTGGAATTCCGCCGCCGCTCCACGCAAGCGTTCCTGGACGCTTACCATGCCGTGCTCGACGCCAGCGCGCATCCGTGGATCGCGCCGGCGGCGTTCAATGCGGCCACCTTGCTGTTCCTGGTGGAGAAGGCCTGCTACGAGGTGCGCTACGAAGCGGCGAACCGGCCGGGCTGGTTGATGGTGCCCATCCAGGGCTTGCGACGCATCCTGCAACGCGCGCGCGCTGGTGCGGGAGACACATGATGAGTGGAGTAATGACTGCAGTGACGAATCGATGGGACCCCGGCGTGACCCGCGCCCTGGCCGAAGCGCGGCACGGCGATGCATTCGCGGTGCTGGGCGCACATCCCAGCACCAACGGCCGCCTGCTGCGCACCTATCACCCCGGCGCCGAGCACGTCACCGCCGTGCTGGCGGATGGGCGCGAGGTACCGCTGGAAGCCGGCCCGGAACCGGGCCTGTTTGCCGGCGAATTGCCGGCCGAGGGAGGCTACCGCCTGCGGATCGGCTGGCCGGGCGGCACCCAGGACACGGCAGACCCGTACGCGTTCGGGCCGCTGCTCAGCGACTTCGACCTGCACCTGATCAGCGAAGGCCATCATCTGCAGCTGGCCGATGCGCTGGGTGCCAATGTGGTGGAAGTGGATGGCGTGCGCGGTACACGCTTTGCGGTGTGGGCGCCGAATGCCTCGCGCGTGGCGGTGGTGGGTGACTTCAATAGCTGGGACGCGCGCCGGCACCCGATGCGGCTGCGCCACCAGGCCGGCGTGTGGGAGCTGTTCGTGCCCGACGTGGGCCCAGGCGCGCACTACAAATATCAGCTGCGTGGCCCGCATGGGCACGAGTTGCCGGCCAAGGCCGACCCGGTGGCACGCCGCGCCGAACTGGCGCCGGGCACTGCCTCGATCGTGGCCGACCCCACGCCGCACCAGTGGAGCGACGACGGCTGGATGGCCACCCGTGCGCGCCGCCAGGCGCACGACGCACCGATGAGCATCTACGAGATCCATGCCGGCTCCTGGCTGCGCGAAGAGGGCGTGGACCTGGATTGGGATGGCCTGGCCGATCGCCTGATTCCGTATGTGGCCGACATGGGCTTCACCCATGTGGAGCTGATGCCGGTGACCGAGCATCCGTTTGGCGGCTCGTGGGGCTACCAGCCGCTGGGCCTGTTCGCGCCCACCGCGCGCTTCGGCAGCCCGGATGGCTTTGCGCGCTTTGTCGACCGCTGCCACCGCGAAGGCATCGGCGTGATCGTGGACTGGGTGCCGGCACACTTTCCCACCGACGCGCACGGCCTGGCGCACTTCGACGGCACCGCGCTGTATGAACACGCCGACCCGCGCGAAGGCTTCCATCGCGACTGGAATACGCTGATCTACAACCATGGCCGCCGCGAGGTGTCTGGCTTTCTGATCGCCAGCGCGCTGGAGTTCCTGCAGCGCTATCACGTCGATGGCCTGCGCGTGGATGCAGTGGCCTCGATGCTCTACCGCGACTACAGCCGCAATGCTGGTGAGTGGGTGCCCAACATCCATGGCGGCCGCGAGAACTACGAAACCATCGCGTTCCTGCGCCGGCTCAACGATGTGGTGCGCGAGCACGCGCCGGGTGCGGTGACCATTGCCGAAGAATCCACCGCCTGGCCGGGCGTAACCGCGGATGTGTCGCATGGCGGCCTGGGTTTCCACTACAAGTGGAACATGGGCTGGATGCACGACACGCTGCATTACATCGGGCTGGACCCGATCTATCGCCGCTACCACCATGGCGAGCTGACTTTCAGCATGGTGTATGCGTACTCGGAGCGCTTCGTGCTGCCGATCTCGCACGACGAAGTGGTGCACGGCAAGGGCTCGTTGCTGGGCCGCATGCCCGGTGACGATTGGCAGCGTTTCGCCAACCTGCGCGCCTATCTCGGTTTCATGTTCACCCACCCGGGGCGCAAGTTGCTGTTCATGGGCTGCGAGTTCGGCCAGCCCACCGAGTGGAACCACGACGCCGGCTTGCCGTGGCATCTGCTTGATGACGCACGCCACCGCGGTGTGCAGACGCTGGTGCGCGACCTCAACCACCTGTACGCGCAATACCCCGCCTTGCACGCGCACGACGACGACCCGTCGGGCTTCGCGTGGCTGGTAGGCGATGACGCGGCCAACAGCGTGGTGGCGTTCCTGCGCAAGGGCAAACGCGGCGATGCACCGGTGCTGGTGGTGATCAACTACACCCCGGTGGTGCAGCAGGGGTATCGCCTGGGGGTGCCGCAGGGCGGTCTGTGGCGCGAAGTGTTCAACAGCGACGCCGGCATCTACGGCGGTGCCAACCTGGGCAACGGCGGTGCGGTGACTGCCGAACCGCAGTCCATGCATGGTCACGCGCAGTCGCTGCCGTTGCTGCTGCCGCCGCTGGGCGTCATCGTGCTGACCCCGCAGGGCTGATCGACCGTCACCGCGCCCGGCCTGCTGGCCCGGCGCGGTGGCAGCTGCTAGATTGCGCGCCTTAGAGCAGCTATCAACACGACTGCGCAGCCGCCAGGCGGGCGCGGCCGGTGTTCGGAATCGGCATATACCGACGTACACTCCGGTTCCTCCGCGCCGTCCGCACCCACCTGACGACTGCTCGCTACGTGTTGTTAGCCGCGCTTAGTGGGTGACACCGGCCACGCCTCCGTTGGAGGCAGTCGCGCTGGTCATCGTTGAATAGGCAGCCCGGGGAGGGCTGCCGGGCACAGCCGCCGCCATGCCTCTTGTCGACCGTCTTCGCGGGAGAGCTGTGCGTGCGCGTTTTACAAAGGGTGGGTCGAACTCGGTGTGGGTGGGCGCGTGGAGCCGATTGGCCAGCGCGTGCGCGTCTGTGCAGATATCGCGGCGAAGTGCTGCGGGCGTTGCCGATCGCGCGCGCTGGCAGGCGCGTGCGCGAGAGCGGTGTCGAGACTTCAGCTGCACGGCATGGCACTGCGGCGCACGTGCGTAGTCGCGTCTGCGGTGGGCTGCAAGGCTGCGCACATGCATAGCCTGATGACGTGCCTTTACCTGCTGTGCGCGGGCGCTGCCGCGTGCGGTTTTTATCTCGCCACCGCGCATCAGCGCCTGTGGCTGCGCGGCCGCCCGCGCGCGCGCCTGCTGCGTGCAGGCGCCAGCGTGCTGCTGGTGCTGGCGGTTATCTGCGCCATCGCCGCCCTAGGCACCTGGGCCGGCGTCTTCTCGGCACTGACGGCAGCGATGCTGGCCGCGGTGGCCCTGCCATTTCTAGACGCCTGGCAACAGGCACGCACGCAACGCCGGCAGGTGCGCCATGTGGAGTAGATGGGCGGCGGCGGTGCTGCTCGGGTTGCCGCTGGCAGTGGGCGTGGTTGGACTGTGCGCGGTGGTGCTGCCCGGCCCGCAGCGTAGCTATACGCTGGCTTGGCTGTTGCTGATGTTCCCGGTGTGGATTGGCGCCATGGCCTTGCCGTTCGTGTTTCGCAGCGCTGCGCGCGCCTGGCTGTGGTTGGGCGGGGTGACCGTGCTGTGCTATCTCGCGCTGGCAGCGATCAAGGCGCTGGGCTGGGTCGAGGTGATTGCATGAAGGCTGCAACCTTGCGCGCGTTTCTGTCCGTGCACAGCTGGATGGGCCTGCTGGCGGGCATGGCCTTGTTCATCGCGTTCTATGCCGGTGCCATCACCGTGTTCACGCACGCATTGAGCAGCTGGCAGACCACACCGCCTGCCACGCAGGCCGTACCGGCGGACCCGGTGGCCGCCGCGCAAACCTTGCTGGATACCGTGATTGCCGCGCACCCGCAGGTGGCCGAGTCGTTCCTGGTGCTGCTGCCCGGCGAGCATGGGCCGCTGGCACGGGTGTACTGGTACGGCCCGCAGGCCGATGCCAGCGGTGGCATGCGCCAGTATCAGCTCAGCAGCAACGGTGCGCTGCTGGAGCTGCCGCAGCGCGTGGGCTTTGCCGATTTTCTCTACGACCTGCATTTCACTGCCGGCTTGCCACGCACCTTCGGCACGTATCTGTTTGGCGTAGTGAGCGTGCTGTACGGGCTGGCCCTGGTCAGTGGCGTCGTGCTGTATGCGCTGGTGTTCTTCAAAGACCTGTTCGCGCTGCGCATCGGTGCCAACCTCAAGCGGCTGTGGCAGGACGCGCACAATGTGGTGGGCATGCTGTCGCTGCCGTTCCATGTGATCTTCGCCTGGTCCGGTGCGGTGTTGTGCCTGGGTGTACTGCTGCTGGCGCCGTTCCAGTTTCTGGTCTTCGACGGCAAGTTGTTGCAGATCCTGGAGCGGACTTCGAACTCACCCCGCATGTGGCACCGGCCAACCGCGCAGCGCCGGTGTTGCCGATGGCGACCTTGCTGGAGAAGGCACGCGCCGCCAGCCCCGGCTTCGTGCCGGAAAGCGTGAGTTACCACGACGCAGGCGATGCCAACGCGCGCGTGGAAGTCTATGGTCATCACGATCAGCGCCAGCTCAATACATTGGGCGGTGTGGCATTGGAAGGCGCCACCGGCAAGGTGCTGCGCGTGCTCTCGCCGCGCACGATGCGCGCCGGCACCGCCGCCTTGCGTGGCCTGCAGGGGCTGCACTTCGGCAACTTCGGGCATGCGCCGCTGCAGTGGCTGTATTTCCTGCTCGGCCTGGGCGGCGCCTTCCTGTTCTACAGCGGCAACCTGCTGTGGATCGAGACACGCCGCAAGCGCCGTCAGCTTGCGCAGCCGCGTCGCACCCATGCCATGGCACGGCTCACCGTTGGCGTCTGTCTGGGCAGCGTGGCCGGGATCTCGGCGTTGTTCAGTGCCGCACGGGTGCTGCCGCCGGGTCAGGAGCGCGTGGTCTATTACGCGGTGTTCGCCGCTTGCGTGCTGTGGGCGGCGCTACGCCCCACCGCACGCGGCGCGTATGAAGTGCTGCTTGCCTGCGCGGCGTTGACCGCGGCAATTCCGCTGGCCAGCTGTTTTTCCGCAACGGGACTGGTGCTGCCCTGGCGCGACACCATGGTGTTGACCGTCGACGTGGTTGCCCTGGTCATGGCGTGGAGTTACTGGCAACTGGCGCGCGCCAGCAAGCGGCGTGGCGCGCAGGGCGACCCGAACAGTGTGTGGGCATGGTGATGGCCGTGGCGTCGTGCAGCGTGCGGCCTTTGCGACTTCGCCAACGGCTGTAGTGCCATTGGATGGGGTCGCAGCAGTCAATGGCAACAGTCATCGCGTTGCACACTGACACCTGCTGGACGCCGCAGGGCGCATGCTGTGCGGCATTGTTTGCAACGCTTGCCTTAACACGATGCCCGCTGCCCAACGCATTGGTTTGATCTCCGACACGCACGGTCTGTTGCGGCCCGAAGCGGTGGCCGCACTGCAGGGATGCAGTGCGATCCTGCATGCCGGCGATGTGGGCGCGCCGGAGATTCTGCAGGCACTGGCCGCGCTGGCGCCGCTGCATGCGATTGCCGGCAATATCGATATCGCGCCCTGGGCAGCCGCGCTGCCGCCCACGCGTGATCTGGTGATCGCCGGCGTGCGTATCCACATGCTGCACGATCTGAAAACGCTGGCGCCTGATGTGCAGGCCGATGTCATTGTCAGCGGGCATTCGCACAAGCCGCTGGTGCGCACGCGCGCTGGCGTGCTGTACGTCAATCCCGGCAGTGCCGGGCGCCGCCGCTTCAGCCTGCCCATCAGCGTGGGCACGTTGTGGCTGGGCGATGGCGCACCGCGTGCGGAGCTATGCGTGCTGGACGCGCGCTGACGCAGTTGCCGCGTGTGTGACGTGCACCACGCGCGTGGCCGCACACGCGCAGCAATCACGGCAACGATGACCTGGCCTGCACACCGGCGCGCCCATCCTCGTGCGCTGATTCGTTGCGAGGACATCAGCATGAATACACGTCGCCAATTCCTGTCTGCTGCCGCGGCCGGCACCACGGCGCTGGCCGCATCGCCATTGCTGGCACAGTCATCCGCACCGGGGAGCGTGATGCCCACGCGCGGCCGCACGGCGGACCCTGCCGTGCAAACTAGCGCACCGGCCAAGGGTGCACGTTATCGGCCGACCACGCGGCTGGGCTTTGGTGGCGTTGCGATCGGCAACGGATTTGCGCCAGCCACCGATGCGCAAAGCGAGCAGACGCTGGCGGCAGTGTGGGCCTCGGGCGTGCGCTATTTCGATACCTCGCCGTGGTACGGGCTGGGCCTGTCCGAACGCCGCACCGGCCATCATCTGCATAACCATGCCGCCGATAGCTACGTGCTCTCGACCAAGGTGGGGCGCTTGCTGACCGCGACCGACAAACCGCCGAAGACCATGTGGCAGCAGCCGTCGCCGTTCGATTACCGCTACGACTACAGCGCCACCGGCGTGCGCCGCTCGATCGAAGACAGCCTGCAACGGTTGGGTGTGTCGCAGATCGACATCGTGTACATCCACGATCTCTCGCCGGAGAACGAAAAAGACCTCGGCATGCCCTGGGAGCAGCGCTTTGCCGAGGCCGCCAAGGGCGCGATGCCGGAGCTGACCAGGATGCGCAAGGAGGGCCTGATCAAGGCCTGGGGCTTTGGCGTCAATCGCCCGGAACCGGCCTTGCGTGCGATCGAAGAAGCCGACCCGGATATCTTCTTGCTGGCCTGCCAGTACTCGTTACTCGACCACGCGCAGGCCTTGCATGACACCTTCCCGAAGATCGCCAGGCACGGCGCCTCGGTGGTGGTGGGCGCGCCGCTGCTGGCCGGCTATCTGGCCGGGCGCGACCGCTACCTGTACGAAGGCACGGTGCCGGAGTGGGCGCCGGCCAAACGCCAGAAGGCCCTGGCGATCTGCGACAAACACGGCGTGGATCTGCGCACGGTGTCGCTGCAATTTGCTGCCGCACCGGAGGTGGTGTCGGCGGTGATTCCCGGCGCACGCACGGCCGAACAGGCGCAGGCCAACGCGGCCTCGATGCGGGTGGCGATTCCTGCCGCGCTCTGGGAAGACCTCAAGCGCGCGCAGGTGATCGAAGCGGATGCACCGGTGCCGGTGGCTGGATGATCTGACTGCCCGCTGCTGTTGCGAGGTGGTTTGGAGAAGGTTAGCGGCGCGCTGTGAGATGTAGCGCGCTGTCTCCATTGCAGTGCTGACGAGGTCGTCGCAGCACTGCAATAAGCAACTGAACTTCAGGCGGCGTGCCCGCAGCCATGGCAGCACGCGCCTGTGCAGTGAGCTGTCGCACGACAGCAACAACAATGCAGAACATCACGGAATCAACAACGGCCGCAACGTAGGCACGTGCTGCGCCAACTCATCGGCCACGATCGCCGCAAACAGGTCCGCACCATCGGCGCCGAGATGCGTGTAGTCGAACGCGAGCTTGGCCTGGCCCATCGGTTCTGCGCTGGCGTTGTCCTGCGCGGTGGCAGCGGTGGTGGTGGGCTTCTCCACTGCCGCAGGCGCCAAGGAGGGCGCAGCCGTCTGCGCCGGCGTCTTACCAATGGTGGTGCCCGACTGCGCGGCAACCAGTTGCGCCGGCTCTGCCGGGCGCTGCGCCAGCCGCATTGCCAGCACCGGGCCCATGCCTTGCACCAGCGCCCGGCTGCGCGCGTGCAGGTCGAGGAGTGGTACCTGCAGCTCGCGCGCCACCGCACGCGTGGCCGCTGCCCACGGCGCCAGGTCGTCGATCAACTGGCCGCGTTCGAATTGCCGCCGCGTCAGCGGCGTCAGCAGCACCGGCAGCGCCCCGGCCGCACGCGCTTCGTTGACGTAGCGACGCAGGTTGGCCGGGAATTCGGTGGCCAGATCGGTCGAGCGCCCCGGCTTGCCGGGTTGATCGTTATGGCCGAACTGGATCAGCACCACCACCTGCCGATAGCCGCCGCTGCGCAGTTCCTTCAGCGCGATTTCCCACGAACCTTCGGCGCGGTAGTTGGACGTACTGCGGCCACCGCGCGCCAGGTTGAGGCAGCTCAGAAACGAGGTGACATGCTGCGCACAAAAGCTCGGTCCCCAGCCGCCTTGCACGGCGGTGGTGGAATCGCCAACCAACACGATCTTGCTGGCAGCCAACGGTGTAGTGGATGTCGCGGGCACGGGCACGGGCACGGTGGACGCCGGCACCGCTGGCGCTGCTGCAGCGGCCGGTGCACCAGCGGCCGCCTGCGCCGACAACGCCGTGCACATGGCCAATAGCGTCAACACCGCAAAAGAAAACATACGCATGGATCACCGTAGAGCAGGGCGGTCAGAACGTGCCGCGTTGAATGAAGGGGGCTTGTTGATACAGCTGCCGCTCGCCGCCGCGCGGGTCGTTCGCCAGTTGGCTGGGCACATCAAACAGCAGCGTCTCGCGACGTTCGAGCGAGTACTGTTTCCAGCGCGGCAGGCTGCGATGATTGGGGTCGCCGTGACGCGCGAACGCGAGCAGGGCCGTGCTCATCTGGTCGGCCATCTGCTGCGCGGCGGGGCTATCGCCGGTACGCGATCCCGGCTGGGCAATGGTGTCGAAGACCAGCGGAATATCCAGCGTGTGGAAGGCGCCGAACTTGCCGCCGTCCAGTGGCGAGCCCCAGTCGAGTTGATACGCCCAGGTCGGTGCGCCCTGGCGTGCACGTGCCTCGGCTTCTTCGATGGCGCCGCGCCAGGAGCGCCCCGCCGTGGTGGCCGCGAAAAACACCTGCGACGGCGTGTAATCCGGGTACAGCCGGCGGTAGTGCGCAATCACCACCTGCGGCAGCAGGTCCACGTATTGCTGGGCTTCCAGCTTGGCCGGCAACGTGTCCCAGGTCAGCGCGAAGTTGCCTGCATCGTTTCCCAGAAATGCACGCGTTTCATCGCGGGTGTTGCCAATCACCATCGGGATGCGCGCCGACTGCAGCGGTGCGGTGGGCCAGAACGGATGCACCGGCAACGCGCGTGCGTCCAGCACCGGGCCCAGATACAGCGCGCTGTTTTCCACCCGCGAGGGGTCGCGCACCTGCGCGGCGGCCAGCAGCTGTGCCGCCGGCAGGGTGCGAATGCGCGCCAGCGTGTCGGGTGCAAGTTTCAGCGCATCCAGCAGCAGCTGCGCGCGCTGGGTGGCCGCACGCGGGCCGGCGGCGGTGACCTGCTGGCCGCTCATGGTCCAGGCGCGGTGGAACAACCCGCGTGCGGCCGGCATCGCCATCAGCGTGGCGATCTTGGCACCGCCGCCGGACTGGCCGAACACGGTGACATTGCCCGCATGGCCGCCAAATTCCGCTGCATGCGCGCGCACCCACTGCAAGGCCTGGATGAGGTCGAGCTGGCCGGCATTGCCGGAATCGGCAAACGTCGCATCGCCGAGCTGCGCCAGGTACAGATACCCGAACACATTGAGGCGGTGATTGACGGTGATCACCACCACATCGCCGCGCGTGCACAGATGGGTACCGTCGTACAGCGGGTCGCTGCCGGAGCCGGTGGTATAGCCGCCGCCGTGGATGTAGACCAGGATCGGCCGCTTGCCACCATCGCGCAGCGCCGGCGTCCACACGTTGAGGAACAGGCAGTCTTCGCTGGTGGGTTCGCTGGCCTTTGGCTGCGGGGCGGCTGCGCCGTAGGCACTGGCGTCGCGGATGCCGTCCCATGGTGTTTCCAGCACCGGCGCCTGAAAGCGCCGTGGCCCGGTGTCGCCCCCATAGGGAATGCCCTTGAACACGCAGATGCCCTGGCTGCGCACACCACGCACCTGGCCGCTGCGCACGCGTGCCACCGGTGTGCTGGTGTCGCGCGGCGCTGCCGGTGCGGCGGCGGCGCTCAGACCGGGCACTGCGGCGGCAGCGCCGGCCAGCAGGCCGCCACACACCAGCAGGCGGCGGCGCGGATCAACGCGGTTGGCGCGCGTCACTGCGGCGCATCCTGTGGCGTGGCGGGTGCGCTGATGTGCTGGATCCAGGCCTGGGCCAGCTGCGGCCACGCGGCCAGAGTCAGCCCGGTGGTGCCGCGGGTGCCGAAGCCATGGCCGCCCTGCGGGAACACATGCAGCTCGCTCGGCACGCCGGCGCGCAGCAGCGCGTCGTGCATGAGCAGGCTGTTGCGTACCGAAACAACCGTGTCGTCCTGGGCATGCAGCAGGAAGGTGGGCGGCGTGCGTGCATCCACGTGCCATTGCGGCGAATGCGCGCGCACTTTGGCGTCGCTGGGCGCATTGCCGAGCAGGCGTTCGCGCGAGCCCATGTGCGCGTTGGCGGCGTCCATGTCGATGACCGGGTAGATCAAGAGCTGGAAATCCGGGCGTGCGCTCAGCGTGTCGGCGCGGTCCACCGCCGGATACACCTGCGCGGCATAGCGGGTGCCCAGGCTGGCGGCCACATGCCCGCCGGCGGAGAAGCCCATCACGCCCACACGCTGCGCATCGATGCCGTAGCGCGCGGCATTGGCGCGGATCAGCCGGAGGGCGCGCTGCGCGTCGGCCAGCGGCACGTCGGCGCCGTTGGGGTGGCCCTCGCCGGGCAGTCGGTAACGCAGCACGAACAGGGTGATGCCTGCCTGGTCAACAAACCCCGGCACCAGCGAGGTGCCTTCGTTGTCCAGCACGATGCGCTGGTAGCCGCCGCCGGGCGTGACCAGCAGCGCGGTGCCGTTGGGCCGGGCAGGGCGGTACACCACCATGTACGGCGCGCTGATCGACTGGATATAGCGGTCCGGCACGGCCGCATCGCTGCTGCGCTCCACGATGCGCTGCGGTTGCGGCAGCGCGGTGTCCCCCGGTGCCATTCCGGCCGGCCACAGCGGAATGCGGCTGGCCTGCTCGGCGGCGGTGTCCGCACTGGGGCGCTCGTCGGCGGCGGCGGCAGCGGCGCCAGCGGCGCCAGCGGCGCCAGCGCTGAGCAAGGCCAGGCTGAGAAGCATGCCCCGGCAGCCGTGTACGACAACGGAAACGGCACGCCGGGCGCGCCTGCGATCGGTGTATTGCATAGACCCCTCCCAGGGTTTGCTTCGCTGCAGTGCACATGTTTGCCGCACTGCACATTGCCAATGACACCGGTTTACCATATACAGCACACCGTGCCGCTGTCGATTGGCAGTGCAACAAAACATCCATCAGGGAGACACCCTTGAGCAACGACGCCGCCACCCCGCCTTCGTCCACGTCCACGCTGTCCAAGATTGCCCAGCGCTTCGTGGAGGCCCGCCGCGCAGGCGCGTCGCTGCCCGACTTTCCAGGGGAAATTCCCGACGATCTGGTGACTGCCTACCAGGTGCAGGACATCGCCATCAGCCAGTGGGACGACCAGGTGGTCGGCTGGAAGGTGGGCTATATCGCCGCCGAGCGCCGCGACCACTCCGGTGACGAGCGCCTGCTGGGGCCGATCTTCGCCAACAAGCTGTGGAATGCCACCGGTGGTACAACCGAGTTCCCGATCTACGAAGGCGGCTTTGGCGCGGTGGAAGCGGAGTACGTGCTGATGCTCGACGCCGATGCCCCGGCAGAGCAGACCCACTTCACCCCGGAGCAGGCCGCCCAGGTGCCGGCCACGCTGTTCATTGGCGTAGAGATCGCCAGCAGCCCGCTGGCCACCATCAACAAGCTGGGCCCGCGCGTGGTGGTCTCGGATTTCGGCAATAACAACGGGCTGATCCTGGGGCCTGAAATCACCGACTGGCTGGGCCGTGACGAAGCTTCGCTGACCGCGCAGACCCTGATCGACGACCAGGTGGTGGGCACGGGCGGCGCCACCACGCTGCCCGGCGGGTTGCGTGCGGCCTACGCTTTTGCGCTCAGCCGTTCGGCTCAGCGCGGGCGCCCGCTCAAGCGCGGTGATCTCATCGCCACGGGCAATGCCACCGGTATCCATGATATCGAAGTAGGACAGCGCGCCCTGATTCGCTTTGCCGGCTTCGGCGACATTTCCTGTACGGCTGTGTCCGCTAAATAACGCGGATGCAGTGACCAGACGCTTGGGAGGGCGCCAATGATCACTCGCAGACATTTCCTCGGTGCCGGGCTCGGCGCCGCCGCCGCCAGTCCCTGGCTGGGCGCCGGTGCCACCACACCGATTCCCGGCGGGCAGCTGCTCACCGCCACCGACGTGCACGTGGGCGACTACCCCACCGTGGAAGCAGTGCGCTGGTTCGGCAAGCAGCTCGAAGCACGCACCAATGGCCGGCTGAAGCTGCGCCAGTACCACTCCGGCCAGCTGGGCCGCGAGTCCGAGGCGATCGACATGGCGCGCTTCGGTGCCATCGACATCACCCGCGTCTACTCCGGTGCGTTGAACAACACCTTTCCGCTGACCCAGGCGCTGTGCCTGCCGTACGTGTTCGACTCGGTGCCGCATCTGCGCCGCGCCATCGACGGGCATGTCGGCGACAGCGTGTTGCGCAGCTTCGAGCAGCGCGATCTGGTCGGCCTGGCCATCTACGATTCGGGCGCGCGCTGCTTCTACAACACCAAGCATCCGCTGCACCGCCCGGAAGATCTCAAGGGCCTGAAGTTGCGCGTGGCCTCTTCGGACATCTTCCTCAAGCTGATGCGCATGCTGGGCGCCAACCCCACGCCGATGTCGCTGGGCGAGACGTTCTCGGCGATGGAAACGCACATGATCGACGGTGCGGAAAACAACATGCGCAGCTTCCAGTCCAGCCGCCATTTCGAAGCCGCGCGCTACTGGTCGCAGAGCGAGCATTCCTACGCGCCGGACATCCTGGTGATGTCGCGCAAGAGCTTCGAATCGCTGAGCCCGGCCGATCGTGGCCTGGTGGTGGAACTGGCGCGTGCGTCGGTGCCGGTGATGCGCACGTTGTGGGATGCCTCCGAGGCCACCGCGCGGCAGCAGGTGATCGATTACGGCGTCAAGCTCAATCAGGTCGACATGCCGGCGTTCCGCGCCGCCGCCGCGCCGCTGCTGGCCGAGTACCGGCGGCAGCCGGAGATCGAAGCGCTGTACCGCCGCATCCGCGATTTTGCATAGAGGTGACCCGATGACCGAACCCGCATCCGTCAACGTGCCGGTCGCGCCATTGCAGCGCGCGCTGGACCGCGTTTCCAACTTCGCCATCGGCGTGGCAGCCATTGCGCTGCTTGGCCTGGTGGTCGTGCAGGGCTGGCAGGTGTTCACCCGCTACGTGCTCAACGACTCGCCCAGCTGGACCGAGCCGGTGACCCTGCTGTTGCTCAGCACCGCGCTGAGCCTGGCCGCCGCCGCCGGCGTGCATACCAACCGCCATTTCGGCTTCTATCTGCTGGGCGAACACATGCCGCCGCTGGTGCGCCGCGTGTTCGACGTGATTCGCCCGGTGATGATCATCGCCATCGGCGCGGTGCTGGCCTGGTGGAGTGCGGTCCTGTTGCTGGACGGGCTGGACATCAAGATGGCCGGCGCGCAGATGCCGCAGAGCATCAACTACCTGCCGCTGTCCATTGGCGGTGCGCTGATGGTGGTGTTTGCCTTGTACAAGTTGTGGCGTGTGCTGCGCCCGATCCACACCGGAGGAGTGCGCTGATGGGCATCGCCATGTTGTTGGGAACCTTTGTGGTGCTGCTGCTGATCGGCGTGCCGGTGGCCTACGCCTTGGGCGCGGCCGCACTGGCCACGTTGCTGTATCTGGACCTGCCCACGGTGGTGCTGGTGCAGCAGATTTCCGCCGGTAGCGGCTCGGCGTCGTTGATTGCGATTCCGTTGTTTATCTTTGCCGGCGAGCTGATGTTGCGTGGTGGCATTTCCGAACGCCTGATCGCGCTGGCGTCATCGCTGGTGGGGCGTGTGCGCGGTGGCCTGGGCCAGGTCAGCGTGCTGTCGTCGCTGTTCTTCGGCGGCGTGTCGGGCTCGGCGATTGCCGATGTCTCGGCGGTTGGCGGCACGATGATTCCGCAGATGATCAAGCGCGGCTACGACCGCGATTACGCGGTGAACGTGAGCATGACCGCCGCGCTGGTGGCGTTGCTGGTGCCGCCTTCGCACAACCTGATCCTGTTCTCGGCCGCGGCCGGCGGTGGCTTGTCGATCGCCGATCTGTTCGCAGCCGGCATCGTGCCTGCGTTGCTGATGACCGCCGCCATGATGGTCACTGGCTATGCGGTGGCGCGCCATCGCGGCTATGGCACCGAGCCGTTCCCGGGCTGGCGTGCGGTGGCCTTGCGCCTGTTCGGCGCACTGCCGGGCCTGGGCCTGGTGGCGTTGATCTTCATCGGTATCCGCGCCGGCATCTTCACCGCGGTGGAGAGTGCGGCCATCGCCGTGGTGTATGCGTTGATCGTCACCGCATTGCTGTATCGGCAGCTGCGCTGGGCCGAGTTCTTCGCCGCGGTGACGCATGCCGCGCGCACCACCGGCGTGATCCTGTTCGTGATCGCCACCGCGGCGGTGTTCGGCTGGTTGCTTGCGTACCTGCAGGTGCCGGCGGCGGCGGTGAAGTTCCTGCAGGCCATTGCCGACAGCAAGAACACCGTGCTGCTGATGATCGTGGTGATGCTGCTGCTGCTGGGCATGTTCATGGACCTGGCGCCGAAGATCCTGATCTGCACGCCGATCTTCCTGCCGGTGGTCAAGGCCTACGGCATCGACCCGATCCACTTCGGTCTGGTGATGGTGCTGGCCGGCGGTATCGGCTTGATCACTCCGCCGATCGGCTCGGTGTTGTTCATTGGTACCTCGATCGGCGAAATCACCGTGGCCCAAAGCATGCGCACCATCTGGCCGTTCTGGCTGGCGGCGTTGTGCGTGTTGCTGATCGTGGCGTTCTTCCCGGAGCTGTCGCTCTGGTTGCCCAGGGCACTGCGCGCGTAAGCGCCAGTGCCGGCGGGAGTCTCCCGCCTTCATCCAGCGGCCGGCGCTCCAGGTGCCGGCCGCTGCATCGCCCCGCACACCGGGGACAAGGAGAGAGCATGCGGTTTCGAACCACCCCCCTGGCCCTGCGTTGGCTGACCACCGGGCTGCTGCTGTGCGCCAGCCTGGCCACCGCCGCCGACTGGAAGCGCGGCATCGAGCACCAGCGCATCGCCGATCAAGGCAATGGCACCTTCCTCAACCCGGTCTTGGCCGGCGACCATCCCGACCCGTCGGTGCTCAAGGACGGGCAGGACTACTACCTCACACTGTCTTCGTTCGACGCCTACCCGGGCCTGCCGATCTGGCATTCGCGCGATCTGGTCAACTGGCAGCCGCTGGGCCATGCCATCACCCAGAACGTCGGCGCGATCTGGGCACCGGACCTGATCAAGCACGGCAAGCGCTACTACATCTATTTCCCGGCGCGGCGTGGCGACCAGGGCGAGCGCAGCAACTTCGTAGTGTGGGCCGATGACATCAAGGGCCCGTGGAGCAAGCCGATCGACATCGGCCTGGGCAAGTACATCGACCCCGGCCACGCAGTGGGCGAAGATGGCAAGCGCTACCTGTTCCTGAGTGGCGGCGACTATGTGCAGCTGTCCGACGACGGCCTGAAGGTGGTCGGCACGCCCAAGCACGTCTACGACGGCTGGAAATACCCGGAAAGCTGGGATGTGGAAGGCTATGCCCAGGAAGGGCCCAAGATCACCCGCCATAACGGCTGGTACTACATGACCACCGCAGTGGGCGGCACCGCCGGCCCGCCGACCGGGCACATGGTGATCACCGCGCGCTCGCGCTCGATCCACGGCCCCTGGCAGAACGCACCCAACAACCCGATCACCCGCACCAAGAGCGCCGACGAGCCGTGGTGGTCGCGTGGCCACGCCACCCTGGTGGAAGGCACCGACCAGCGCTGGTGGATGCTCTACCACGGCTACGAGCACGGCTTCTGGACGCTGGGCCGGCAGGCCCTGCTCGACCCCATCGAGTGGACGCCCGATGGCTGGTTCGTGGCCAAGGGCGGCGACCTGGGCACCCCGTTGAAGAAGCCCAGCGGGCAGGCCCTGCCGCACGGCCTGGCACTGTCGGACGACTTCCGCGCCGCAACGCTGGGCCCGCAGTGGTCGTTCTTCAACCCGGCCGCCGACGAGGCCAAGCGCCTGCAGGTGGGCGATGGCGTGCTGCGCCTGCAGGGCAAGGGCAGCGCGCCGCGCGATGCCTCGCCGCTGACGGTGATCGCCACCGACCAGGCCTACCAGTTCGAAGTGCAGATGACCGTGGCACCGGGCGGGCAGGGCGGGGCGCTGCTGTTCTACAGCGACAAGCTCTACGCCGGGGTCGGCAGCAATGGCGAAAACTTCGTCATGCACCGCTACGGCGAGGAACGCCCGGCCAAGCTGGCGCCCAGCAGCAAGGGCGGCGCGCTGTGGCTGCGCGTCACCAACAACCGCCACATCGTCACCATCCACACCAGCACCGACGGCACCACCTGGACCAAGTACCCGGTACAGATGGAAGTGTCCGGCTACCACCACAACGTGGCCGGCAAGTTCCTGGCACTGAAACCGGCGTTGTACGCCGCCGGGCAGGGCCAGGTGGAGTTCCGCAACTTCCGCTACCGCGCTCTGGACTGACCGTTCTGCATCGCCAGGCATGCCGCGGCGCCACTGGCCGCGGCCCGCCACAGGGTGCGAAACGGGACATCGGCAGGCTCCGCTAGGGCCTGCTGGCCCGCTGGCCGGTAGAATCCAATCAACTCGAACGGTTGACCGCTATGCCCGCCCGCAAGAATCCCGAAGAGGGAATGCCCGGCCTGCCGAAGGGCAAGGTAGCAACGATCAACGACATCGCGCGGATGTCGGGCGTGTCCAAGAAGACCGTCTCGCGGATCATCAACAACTCGCCGCTGGTGCGGCAGGACACCCGCGAGAAGGTCGAGGCGCTGATGCGCGAGGTGGGCTACGCGCCCGACCCGCTCGCCCGCGGGCTGGCGTTCCGGCGCTCATTCCTGATCGGCATGGTCTACGACAACCCCACCGCGCAGTACATCGTGGACATGCAGTACGGCGCGCTGGACGCCTTGCGCGGCTCCAGCTTCGAGCTGGTGGTGCACCCCTGCGACAGCCGCAGCCCGGGCTATATCGAAGGCGTGCGCCGGTTTGCACAGGCGCAGAAGCTGCACGGGGTGATCCTGGTGCCGCGTGCCTCCGAGGACCAGGCGCTGGCCGACATGCTGGCCGAGATCGGTTGCCGCTACACCCGCATCGCCTCGATCGCGCTGGACACCACCTCGCAGACGGTGATCACCCACGACCGCGACGGCGCGGCCGAGGCGGCCGACTACCTGCTCTCGCTCGGCCACCGCGACATCGCCCTGGTCACCGGCCCAAGCGCCTACCGCTCCTCGATCGAGCGCACCGCCGGCTTTGCCGACGCCTTGACCCGGCGTGGCATCGAACTGCCGCCCGAGCGCATCGTGGAGGCCGGCTACACCTTCGAATCGGGCGTGGCCGCGGCCGAAAAGCTGCTGCTGAGCAAGAAGCGCCCAACCGCCATCTTCACCGGTAACGACGAAATGGCCGCCGGTATCTACAAGGTCGCCCTGCGCGCCGGCATCAACATCCCGCGCCAGCTGTCGGTGATCGGCTACGACGACAGCTCGCTGGCCTCGCGCCTGTGGCCGCCGCTGACCTCGGTGCGTCGCCACACCCGCGACACCGGCCGCACCGCCGCCGCCATGCTGATCCAGCCCGACAACGCCCCGCAGCTACCCACCGCCAGCGTGCGCCCGCACCTGATCGTGCGCGACTCCTGCCAACCGCCGGAAGATTGAGGGCGTAGGGCTCTCCTCCGGCGGGGCGTGAAGGCACGGTTTGCGCGCCATGGGCGCGCGTGCCTTCGAGCGCCTGCAACTAAGCCCAGATGAAAAGATGCGAAGCCGCAGCGACAAATAAAGGCGTTATCCGCGCTTAACGGGGATTGGCCTTTTTGCGTATGGTTGTCATGCGAAGGTTCCTCATCCAACCGCGAGCCCTCTTGAACATCGGGACGGAATCGAACTCAGCTGCGACAATAAACGCACTCCGGTAGGATTCTTTGAGTGCGAACTGAGCGTCGCCTAGCGCTTTTGACCAATTCTGGTTTTCTTCAAGCGTTTTCGGAATTTTTCTCCTTAAAAGGTCGACGACCTGCTCGCAGGAGAGGGCTGCATTGTGCAGGGGCTGCAAGAGGCGGGCATCAACGATGTTCTCAAGAGGCACAGCGCGCAACGACTGCGCGAACACCTCAAACATTTTTGCCTGGGCGCTATATACGGATTCACGCGATTCCTCACCGTCATTGCCGAGGAAAAAAGTCTTGATAATTGCAGCGTTTAGCGCCGCTTGTTCTATCCGTTTGAGGAACACCTCAGTTCGTCTACTGACGGCGCGGCGCTCCTGACTAACCGCAAGCCGAGCGGCAAACCAAATTGCGGCTCCGGCAAGTAGTGCCTGCAGTAGTGCGGCCCAGACCTGCCATGCCTCGGGTTTTTCGCAGAATGTCCAAAAGACCGGCTCGCAAAGCTGGGTTGTAGGCATGTGGCTCCATCCTTATTTGTAAGTCCTGGCAAACCGCATTCTGATACACGGCAGTGACCCTCTGCCAACCGCAGACCAAGGTAAGAAGGTCCCTAATACCAAGTCAGCGTCTCTCAAGTGACCTCTTTCAAAGCAGCGGAGCGCACTTGTACTGGATGGGCGGCGGGGAGCCGAGCAGAAGCATGTCCCCGGACTTGCTCCACCTTCTCCTAATCAGCCCTACCAACCCTCGGGTACGGCGGCTGACAGCCATCTGAGCAAGCTCAGGCATGGGCTTGTGCACACAAGCGCTCGACCGACCAGACCGCTTGCACCAGCGTAGTGAGCAGCCTCGTACGCTCGTCCGGCCCCTACGCGCCACCTTCTCCGGAACGAGAGAAGGAACCTGGCCTCTTTGCTAATGAAAGACGAAACCAAGCCCCGCACCCGCCAACGCGCTTTCGTGCACTGCGCAATGACACCGGTTTACCAGAGCCGGTAGAATGGCGTGGTGCGGGCTTTCATTCCCCCTCGCTTGCCACCGGAGATGCGCATGTCCCTCTATTGCAAGACCCATTACGCCACCCATCCGGACGCCCTCAAGGGCGCCAGCAACGACACCCTGCGCGAGCTCTACCTGCTCGACGGCCTGTTCGTGGCCGATGCGGTGACCCTCAAATACACCCATTACGAGCGCTTCGTGCTCGGTGGCGCCGCCCCGGTCGGCAAGACGCTGGAACTGCCCAAGCAGACCGAGCCCGCCTCGGCGGCCGGCCACCCGTTCCTGGAGCGGCGCGAGCTGGGCGTCATCAATGTCGGTGCCGGCACCGGCACCGTCACCGTGGACGGCACCGCCTACACGCTCGGGCCCAAGGACGGCCTGTACGTGGCGATGGGCAGCACCGAGGTGAGCTTTGCGTCTGCCGATGCCGCCAACCCGGCGCAGTTCTATCTGGCCTCGACCCCGGCGCATGCGCGCTTCGAGACCAAGCAGCTGTCGATCAAGGACGCGGTGGCACTGGAGCGCGGCGCGCTGGAAACCAGCAACGAGCGCACCATCTACCAGTACATCGTGCCGGCCCCCTGCCAGTCTTCGCAACTGCTGCTGGGCCTGACCGTGCTCAAGCCGGGCAGCGTCTGGAACACCATGCCGCCGCATCTGCATGACCGCCGCAGCGAGGTGTATTTCTACTTCGATCTGGGCGCCAACGACCGCGTGTATCACTTCATGGGCGAGCCCGACGCGCAGCGCCACATCGTGATGCAGAACAACGAAGCGGTGGTCTCGCCGCCGTGGTCGATCCACATGGGCGCCGGCACCAGCAACTACGCCTTCATCTGGGCGATGGGCGGCGAAAACCTCGATTACACCGACATGCACGTGCTGGATATCTGCCAGCTCAAGTAATGCCCCGCCGCCGCGCCAACGGGTGCGGCGGCTCCATCATCGAACGCGGCATGCCGCATCTGGAGCGATAAGGTAATGAGCAATCCGTTCAGTCTCGAAGGCAAGGTCGCACTGGTCACCGGTGCCAACACTGGCCTGGGCCAGGGCATCGCGCTGGCACTGGCAGAGGCGGGCGCCGACATCGCCGCCGCCGGCATCCAGGCACCGACCGAGACCGAAGAAAAGGTCAAGGCGATGGGCCGCCGCTTCGTCGCCATCGAAGCCAACCTGATCAGCATCGAGCCGGTGCAGCGCATCCTCGATGAAACCCTCGCCGGCCTGGGCCGTCTGGACATCCTGGTCAACAATGCCGGCCTGATCCGCCGCACCGATGCGGTGGATTTCAGCGAGCAGGATTGGGACGACGTGATGAACGTCAACCTGAAATCGGCGTTCTTCATGTCGCAGGCCGCCGGCCGCCACTTCATCACGCAGGGCAGCGGCAAGATCATCAACATCGCCTCGATGCTGTCGTTCCAGGGCGGCATCCGCGTGCCGTCCTACACCGCCAGCAAGTCCGGCATCGCCGGCATCACCCGCCTGCTAGCCAACGAGTGGGGCAGCAAGGGCGTGACCGCCAACGCCATCGCCCCCGGCTACATGGCCACCGACAACACCGCGCAGCTGCGTGCCGACCAGGACCGCAACAAGTCCATCCTGGACCGCATCCCGGCCGCGCGCTGGGGTGTGCCGGCCGACCTCGGCGGCGCTGCGGTGTTCCTGGCCAGCAGCGCCTCGGACTACGTCAACGGCGCGATCATCCCGGTCGACGGCGGCTGGCTGGCGCGCTGAGAAAAATGCGTCGTTTCCTTCTCCCTCCGGGAGAAGGTGCCCGAAGCGCGGATGAGGGTCGGTATGCACGCGCACAAACCCGACATGCACGACGTCCGCCACGCAAGCACGCATCAACACATTCCAACCAACTTCCCCAACGAAATCGGAGCATTCCCATGAAAATTGCACTCATGAATGAGTTTAGCCAGGCCGCCAAGAACCCGGTGATCCTGCAGCAGCTCAACGACGTCGCCAGCGAGCAGGGCCATGACGTGTTCAACGTCGGCATGGACGGCGACAACGACCACCGCCTGACCTACATCCACCTGGGCATCGTCGCCAGCCTGTTGCTCAACGCCAAGGCCGTGGACTTCGTGGTCGCTGGTTGCGGCACCGGCCAGGGCGCGATGATGTCGCTCAACGCCCACCCGGGCGTGTTCTGCGGCTACTGCATCGAGCCGACCGACGCCTACCTGTTCGCGCAGGTCAACAACGGCAACGCGCTGTCGCTGGCGTTCGCCAAGGGCTACGGCTGGGGCGCGGAAATCAACGTGCGCTACATCTTCGAAAAAGCCTTCAGCGGCGAGCGTGGCCTGGGCTACCCGGCCGAGCGTCGCGAATCGCAGGCCGCCAACGCCGGCATCCTGACCCAGGTCAAGCAGGCCACCGCCAAGTCCTATCTGGACGGCCTGCGCGCGATCGACCCGGAGCTGATCAAGCAGGCGATCGGCGGTGCGCGCTTCCAGCAGTGCTTCTTCGACAACGCCCAGGACGCGGAGATCCGCAGCTTCGTCGCCGGCGTACTGGGCAAGCCGGAAGCCGCTGCCGCAGCTGCTTAACTAGCCCCGCAGCGCTAAAGCCCCTCTCCCGCCGGGAGAGGGGTTGGGGTGAGGGTACGGCGGAAGACAGCAACTCCAAACGAAGAAAGCTTGAGACGACGGCAGTACCGTCCAACATTTCCAATGCAGTCGCACCCTCATCCGCCCTTCGGGCACCTTCTCCCGATGGGAGAAGGGACACCGCGCTGTCCTAAACACTCTTCCGGAGCCACCATGCGTCTGCTTCTCTTCGCATCGTTGCTGCTGCTCTTGGCAAACATCGCCAGCGCCAATCCAAACCACATCTTCATCGCCGGTGATTCCACCGCCGCCGAGTACGGCCCGGATCGCGCACCGCAAGCTGGCTGGGGCCAGATGCTGCAAGGCTGGTTCGACCCCGCGCAGTGGCAGGTCCACAACCACGCCAAGGGTGGGCGCAGCACACGCAGCTTCATCGCCGAAGGGCGGTTGGATGCCATCGCAAAACAATTGCAACGCGGCGATGTGCTACTGATCCAGTTCGGCCACAACGACGCCAAGCGCGAAGACGCCACGCGTTACACCGATCCGCAAGGCGACTACCTGCAGTTCCTGCGCCGCTTTATTGCCACCGCGCGCGACAAAGGCGCCACGCCGATCCTGATCACCCCGGCCGCACGCTTGCTCTACGACTTCGGCGCGCTGCTCGACACCCACGGCCGCTACACCCTGGCCATGCAGCAACTGGCCGCGCAGGAGCAGGTGGGCCTGATCGATCTCAACGCCAGCTCCAGCGACTGGATCCGCGCGCTCGGCGAACAGGCGGCCAAACCGTATTTCCTGTTCGTGCCCGAACAAGCCAAGACCGATGGCACCCACTTCAGCCAGGCCGGCGCCACCGCCATTGCGTGCCTGGTCGTGCACGGCTGGGTGCAACTGCAGCCGGCGCTGAAACCCCAGCTCCGCCGCGATGCCGATTGCGGCGCGGCGCCGGACACCGCCGCACGCCGCGCGGCGCAAGCGCATTCCTCGCTGGTGGTGCATGAGCGCGACCTGCCGCGCAGCCAACCCGGCCCACACGGCGGCGCCGGCCCCACCACCGCCTATCCGTTCTTTGCCGACGCGCCGGAGCTGAAGTTCGTGCTGCGCAAGCGCGTGCTGCACAAGGGCGCCGGCATCGGCCTGCATCTGCACGACAAGGACGAGATCTACTACGTCGTCAGCGGCCGCGGCCTGTACGCGCTGGATGGCAAACAGTACGAAGTGGGCGCCGGCGATGCACTGCTCACCCGCCCCGGCAGCACGCATGCGCTGCAGCAAGTGGGCGAGGAGGATCTGGTGATCCTGCTGACGTATCTGGCTGCCAAATCCTGAGCCACCTGCGGTGCCGAGGCTCGGTGCAGTGCGATGCATAGCTCGATGACGCGATGCGTTGCTGAAAAGAATGCGCCGTTCGCCGAGCACGTAGCGCGTGCAACCGTTGTTACCGCGTTACCGCGTTACCGCGTTACCGCGTTACCGGGTTGCACGTTGTGGCGTTGTGGCGTTACCGCGTTGTGGCGTTACATGTCGCGCAGCCAAGTGCATCAACCGCAGGCTGTCCGCTGCAGTGCGGCCGCAGGAATGCCACATCGAAGGGGCCTGCAGCGCTGTTCAATCGTCACCGCAACTGCCTCAGGCCTTGTCCACCCCATAGTGGATCAACCCCAGCCGCGCCAGCGCGCTGGACTGGCGGTAATACACCTCTTCCCAGCCATCCACGCGCTGACGGTCGGTCTCGCTCATCGCATCGAGAATGTCTTCGATGCTGAGCAGGTCCGGGTCTTCTTCCAGCCGCTCGAACACTGCGCCCAGGCCATCGATCGCCTGGCGCACCTGGCTTGCACCCATCGCGGTGAGCGCCTGCAGCGCGCAGCTGCGGGTCAGCGCATCCCAGTGGTCGAAGTAGCGCGCGTAGCCGCTGTCGCTCATGTCCGCGTCCAGGCGGGCCAATGCCACCAGCTCGCGTTCGCCCGGCGTCAGCGCATCGAAGCGCCCGCGCACCGCCACCAGCCGCGCCTGTGCGCGTGCGGTGCGTCGGCGCCACAACAGCATCGGCATGTTGAGCAGCCCCTGCGCACTGGGCGGCGCCACGGCCGGCCAGTTCACGCCATGGCTATCGTCGGTGAGTTGCCACTGCGCGCGCTGCGCTGGCGTGGCCTTGGCCAGCAGCCGCTGCGCCTGGATCGGCTCGTCGATGCGCATGCCGTTGTCCAGCGTAAACAGCAGGCGCGTGTCGTCCAGCTCCAAGCGCCGGATCCGGAGGTGCGTCAGGTCCATGGGCAGCAACGGTGTGGGGAATCCCGACCTTAGTGCGGGCCGGCGGTGCTGTCGAGTCGGTGCGCCGAGGTCGAGCGCGCTTGCGGTGTTTCGATTTGCTGACTGACGCTTTGGCTGCCCGGCGATCCGCCACCGGTCGAAGCCTGCAGCGGCGGTAGAGCGGCCGCGTGGCGCAAGGAAACAGCAATGCGGGTGCATTCGCCAGCTAATACCGTCGCCGACGCGGTTCCTACACGCTGTAGGGATTGCAGTGATGCAGTGATGCGGCATGCGACGCGTACCAGCGACGCTGATAACGCTCTACAGACTTAGAAAGACATCTTTCACGCAAGAGTGCAGGCGCTCAAGAGTGCAGGCGCTAGCACGCCATCATCACCGGTTGCGAATCAGCGCAAACGCCAACACGCCACGCCGAGCGCGCCAGCGCTCGCCAGCCCCTCACACGTCGCCGTCGCGGCTCCAGCCTTCGCCGCTGCCGCGCTGCAGGACGTGGTCGGTTGCCAGCCCCTCGCCGGCCGGCACCTGCGGCTGTTGCGCCAGCGCGGCATAGATCGGGGTGAAATCCGGGGCGGTGGCGTCCATCAACTGCGCAAAGCTGTCGATGACGAAGTAGGTCTTCTGGAAACTGTCGATGCGGTAGCGCGTACGCATCACCCGCTGCAGATCGAAGCCCACCCGGTTCGGCGCCGCCGATTCCAGCGAATGCAGCGATTCGCCCTTGGACGAGACGATGCCCGCGCCGTAGATGCGCAGCCCCTGCGGGGTGGCAATCAGGCCGAATTCCACTGTGTACCAGTACAGCCGGGTGAGATTCTGCAACGCGTCCGGGCCAATCCCGTGCGCCTTGACGCCACCGCGTCCGTAGGCCTGCATGAAGTCGGCAAACAGCGGATTCATCAGCAGCGGCACGTGCCCGAACAGGTCATGGAACAGGTCCGGTTCGGCGATGTAGTCGATCTGGTCCGGGCGGCGGATCCACCAGGTCACCGGGAACCGCCGGTTGGCCAGATGGTCGAAGAAATCCAGCTCCGGCAGCAGCCCTTCCACGCCGACCAGCGTCCAGCCGGTGGTCGCCTGCAGCACCGCGTTGAGCGCGTCGAAGCGCGGAATCCGGGTGTCGCCCATGCCCATCGCGTCCTGCGCCTGCAGGAACTCATCGCAGGCCCGCCCGACCAGCAGCGCGCGCTGCCGCCGGTACAGCGTGCCCCAGGTGGCGTGGTCGTCGGCGCTGTAACCATCCCACGGCTGCTCCACCACCGCAGTGGTGTAGACCGGCACATAGCCCTTGTCGGTGAGCTGGTTCTCGACGCGGCGCGGCGCAGTGTTCATGCGGTGTGGTTCCCGAAACGGATGGCTTCACCTTAGCCAAATGGCCACGCAACGGGATTGCGAATGTTGCGCACTGGCAGCCATTGGACGCAAGATTCGTGCGTCATCGCTTGCTGCTGCGCAACATATGGATCAACCAATCGCCCTGGACCGCACCGATTTGCGCCTGCTCGCGCTGCTGCAGACGCAGGGGCGCAGCAGCAACGCCGAGCTCGCCGCGCAGGTCAATCTCTCGGCCTCGGCCTGCCTGCGGCGCACCCAGCGGCTGGAAGCGGCCGGCATCATCGCCGGCTACGGCGCGCGCCTGGATGCGCGCGCGCTGGGCCTGGGCCTGCAGGCCTTCGTGCGGGTACAGCTGGAACAGCACGGCCAGCCGGACATCGAGCACTTCGCCGCCGGCGTGCGCGGCTGGGACGAGGTGGTGGCCTGCTGGGCGCTCACCGGCGACATGGATTACCTGCTGCAGGTGCAGGTGCGCGACCTGGAGCATTTCTCGCGGTTTTTGCTGGACCGCCTGCTCAACGCCACCGGCGTGTCGGATGTGAATTCCAGCTTCGTCCTGCGCACGGTGAAGGCCCCCGAAGGCTTGCCGCTCTCGCATCTGGCGTAAGCGCGTGGGGGCTTAGACCGCCGAGGTTGCCAGCGGCGTCCTCGCGCCAGCGAGCGCGGCACAGCGCCGCACCCGGTTCCGTGCGCTTGCTCAACAAACGATAACGATTTACATTTGCATAACACTGGCAGCGTCCAGCCGTATCCCCCGTCGAACCGCCAGCCCACCGGGCCAGCCAGCTTGTCGTCCGGGTGGATGCCGACGCGTGCCTGCCGCTTCCTGTCACTGACGCGCTGCGTCTGCCCGATCGATGAGACCCCCGATGCCTGCCAAGACCCTTCCTCTGGCCACGCTGTCCGCTGCGCTGCTGTGCGCATTGACGATGACGCCTGCCGCCGCGCGTGCCGCCGACCTGGCCGACGCCAATGCCGATGCCAACGCCAAGACGCTGGACGCGGTGAGCGTCAACGGCACGGTGAGCCGCGCGCAGCCGGCCACCACCACGCGCCTGCCGCTCACCCTGCAGGAAACCCCGCAGTCGGTGAGCGTGATCGGCCTGCAGCGGCTGGAAGACGAATCGCTCTTCAGCATCGACGATGTGATGCGCAACGTCACCGGCGTCAACGTGTCCTTCTACGACACCCAGCGCCCGCTGTATTTCGCGCGCGGCTTCCAGATCACCGACTTCCAGGTCGACGGCCTGCCCACCTACAGCGGCGCGACCAATCAGGAATACGACACCGTCTTCTACGACCGCATCGAAGTGATCCGCGGCGCCAATGGCCTGCTCACCGGCGCGGGCATTCCCTCGGCCACGGTCAACCTGCTGCGCAAGCGGCCCGGCAAGGAGTTTGATGCCTCGTTCGCGGTGAGCGCGGGCACCTGGGATTTCCGCCGCATGCAGGCCGACGTCAACGCACCGCTGACCAGCGACGGGCGCTGGCGCAGCCGGGTGGTGGCGGCCTGGCAGGACCGCGATTACTACTACGACCGCTACCACGACACCAAAATGTCCGGCATGGCGGTGCTGGAAGGCGACCTGACCGAGAGCACCACCCTCACCGTCGGCTATCAGCGCCAGGACAACACCCCGGTCGGTTCGACCTGGGGCACGGTGCCGTTCTTCGCCGCCGATGGCACATTGGCCAATCTATCCCGCTCGACCAATCTGGCACCGGAGTGGACGCGCTGGCAGCGCGAAACCAGCACCGCGTTCGCCAACCTGGAACAACGCATCGGCGAGGACTGGTTGCTGCGCGTCAACGCCGCGCACACCAAGGGCAACGTGCAGAGCCTGCGTGTGTACGGCACCGGGTATCCGGCCGCCGACGGTAGCGGCCTGTTCCTGCGCACCGGTGTGGGCGAAACCGAAGACACCCGCGACAGCGTGGATGTGTATCTGTCCGGCGGTTTCTCGCTGTTCGGGCGGCAGCACGATGTGGTGGTGGGCGGCAGCTGGCAGGATCTGCAATCCACCTCGTACGGGTTGGCGCAGACCTATCCGGACGACTGGGCCACCTGCCCCAACGCCTTTGGTCCGCCCGAGCGCTGCTATTTCATTCCCAACATCCGCAACTGGGACGGCAATGCGTCCGAAGTGACCTACGCACGCAACGGCCGGCGGAGCGAGGGGCGCACCACCCAGCGCGGCGTGTATGCCTCCACGCGCTTCCGCCTGGCCGACCCGCTGTCGTTGATCGCCGGCGCACGCCTGAGTTCGTGGGAAACCCGCACCCAGGCCTTCGATGCCAGCGGCGCCTACACCGGCACCAGCGGTCGCTATGAAGTGAGCGACGAAGTCACCCCGTACGTGGGCCTGGTCTACGACATCGTGCCGGATGTCTCGCTCTACGCCAGCTACACCGAAATCTTCAATCCGCAGAATTACCGCGACAAGGACAACAACCTGCTCGCGCCGGTGGAAGGCTCCAACCTGGAAGCCGGCATCAAGGCGCAATTGCTCGACGGCCATGCGATGGCCACTGCCGCCGTGTTCGAGGCCAAGCAGGACAACTTTGCCGTGCGCGACATGACCCAGCCGGAATCCTCGCTGCCGGACGGCAATTCCGCGTACATCGGTGTCAACGGCACCAAGAGCCGCGGCTGGGAAATGGACTTCAACGGCGAGGTGCTGCCCGGCTGGACCGTCAATGCCGGCTACACCCACGTCAAGGTCACCCGCGCGCCTACGGATGCGATCTACGCCAACCTGCCGGAGGACTATTTGCAGCTGTCCACCCAGGTGCGCCTGCCCGGCGCGTGGGACCGGCTGAGTATCGGTGGCGGGGTGAGCTGGCAGAGCGCGGTCCGCGGCTTCAACATCGCGCGCCCCACCGGCGATGGCAGCGGCGCCACCACCCCGGTGACCGTGGTGCAGAACGCGTACGCCTTGGTGCACTTCAACGCCAACTACCGCATCAGCGAGCAATGGACCGCCACGCTGGCGGTGCGCAACGCCTTCGACAAGACCTACTGGGCCAACCTGGATTACCAGAATTACGGCGAGCCGCGGTTTGTCAGCGTGTCGCTGCGTTGGCGGTATTGAGGTGTTGCGGTTGATGTTGCGGGGTCATCGGTAACGCATCGCGGCCAAGGCCGCTCCTACAGGGGCGGCCTTGCGGCTGTTGCAGGTGTGCCAACGGCGCGCATTGCCCTAAGAGCAGCTATCAAAACTACTGCGCAGCCGCCAGGCGGGCGCGGCCGGTGCTCGGAATCCTCATGTACCCACGTACATTCCGGTTCCTCCGCGCCGTCCGCACCCACCTGACGACTGCTCGCTATGTTTTGTTAGCCGCTCTAAGAACGCGTCGGCTGTCGTAGGAGCGGCCTAGGCCGCGAAGCCATCCCGACACACCATCACCACACCGGAACCGCCGTGCCGTCGTAGGAGCGGCCTTGGCCGCGACCGCGTTCCGCCACACGCGCGGTTCGTTCACGCGCATCCCCACACATGCACGTCCTATCACTCACAGCCGTCGATCGCCTCTCGCCAAAACGGTGCACATCAACCCGCACACCATCACCACACCCGGAACCGCCGTGCCGTTGTAGGAGCGGCCTTGGCCGCGAGCACGTCCCGCTACACGCGCTGTTCTTCAACGCGCATTTCCACACACGCACTTCACATCACTCACAGCCGTCTATCGCCTCTCGCCAAAAACGCCCACATCAACCTTGCGCGTACTTCGTTGATCGGCCTGCGACGTACGGCTCACGCGCATCTACATCCGCACCAACACGCGCATCAAGGCGCTACGCATTCCTCATCCTTGCCGCGCAACTTCTGCCAACGCGAGCGTTCTTCCAGGCAGCGCTTGTACGCCTCCTGCTTTGCCGCCTTGGCCTGTTCGGCCGCACTGCGTGTGGCGCTGCTGCGCTGCGCCTGCAGCTGCGCGATCTTGGCGCGGATCTGCGGCATCACCGCCATTGCCGCGCGTTCGCCCTCCAGGATCGCGGCGCCGCGCTGGTTGAAATCGGCCGAGCCGATGTCGTTGACCTTGGGGCGGATCACCACGTCGGCGCGCTTGAGTTCGGCCTCGCCCAGGCGCTGGCCCATGATCGAGATCGACTGGTTGACCGTGCCAAGCAAATCGCCGGGATTCTTGCCGCTGGCCTTGCTGGAAATGTCCACCGCCACCACGAATTCGGCGCCGAGCTGGCGTGCCGCATCCACCGGCACCGGGCTGACCACGCCACCGTCCACGTAGTGGTACTGGCCAATGGTCACCGGCTCGAACACGCCGGGAATGCTGCTGGAGGCGCGCACCGCCTGGCCGGCATTGCCACGTACGAACACCGTGCGCTCACCGTCTTCCAGCCGCGTGGCGACCGCGGCAAACGGCTTGCGCAGTTTGTCGATCGGCTTGCCGCCGAGCTGTTCGTTGACGTAGTCCTGCAGCTTCTGGCCCTGCACCAGGCCACCGGAGAACAAGCGCACGTCGCGGATGCTGGTCTGGTCCAGCGCCACGGCCTTTTCCTGCATCTGGAAGGCGTCCATGCCGCTGGCGTACAGCGCACCCACCACGCTGCCGGCGCTGGTGCCCGACACCACCACCGGTGCGAACCCGTTGGCTTCCAACATCTTGATCACGCCGATATGCGCAAAGCCCTTGGCCGCGCCCCCGCCGAGCGCGACGCCGATCTTCACCGGCTTGGGCGCAGTGGCAGACGGCGCCTGCACCACCGGCGCGGGCGTGGCGGGACGCGGTTCGCCCCCGCAGGCCGAAAGCAGGCCGATCAGCGACAGCAAGGCAAGGGAGCGTGGGCGACGGAGCGCAGTCATGGCGACGGAAACGTAGGTGGAAAGGCGAGGGAGAATACACGCGCACCCCCCAACGCCGCGCGTCCCATTGGTCGCCTCGGCAGCCGGGCTGCGTCAGGGATGCAGCATGGCGCGCGCTGCCACCTGCGTGGCGACGGGCCTTCGGGAGCAATCACTGTGTCGCCGCATGCCTTCACCCACCCGTGGCGTCGCGTGCGTGCCTGCGCGTGCACTGCAGGCGCTCCGGAGCGCGCATGCCAATGGTGCGTAGACCGCGCCGCATCAGCGCCGCAGCAAAGCGCTTCGGTCAACCGCGATTGGTGCGTTTACGGCAACGCGTCGCACCAGCCGCGGTCAACCAGTCTGCTTCGATCAGAACCGGTTGTCGCCATCCAGCAAGCGCCCCAGTCCACCCAGCACCGACCCTTCGCCGCGTTGTTGGCCACCGGCCTGCGGGGCGGCCTGCAGCATGCGGCCGGCCATGCGCGAGAACGGCAGCGATTGCATCCACACCTTGCCCGGGCCGGTGAGGGTGGCCAGGAACACGCCTTCGCCGCCGAAGAACATGCTCTTCAGGCCGGCGATGCGGCGCACGTCCATGTCCACGCTGGCGTGGTAGGCGACCACGCAACCGGTGTCCACGTCGATGCGTTCGCCCGGCGCCAGGTCGCGTTCCACCACGGTGCCGCCGGCATGCACGAACACCCAGCCGTCGCCTTCGAGTTTCTGCATGATGAATCCCTCGCCGCCGAACAGGCCGGTGAGGATCTTGCGCTGGAAGGCGATACCCAGAGATACGCCGCGCGCACCCGCCAGGAAGCTGTCCTTCTGGCAGATCAGGCGGCCGCCGTGTTCGGACAGCCGCAACGCCAGCACGGTGCCGGGGTAGGGCGCGGCGAACGCCACCTTGGCCTTGCCGCTGCCGGCGTGCGTGAACACGGTGGTGAACATGCTTTCACCGGTCACCACGCGCTTGCCGGCCGAGAGCAACTTGCCCATCAGCCCGCCGCTGCTGCCGCCCTGGCCATCGTGCGAGCCATCGCCGAACACGGTGTCCATCTGCACCGCGGCGTCCTTGTACATCAGCGCACCGGCTTCGGCGATCGCGCTCTCGCCCGGGTCCAGTTCGACCTCGACGAACTGCATGTCGTTGCCGACGATGCGGTAATCGATCTCGTCCGCGCGTGCGGCGCCTGTGCCGCTCAACGGCGGGGGCAGGCTGCCGGCGCCCTGCAATTCGGCCAGCTGGCGGGCGGGTGTCCAGCCGTCGAGGCCGTCGCGCCAGGCCAGCGCGTCGGGTTGGCGCTGCGCATGCGCGCGGGCGCTGGCGTCATCAAGCGGGCCGACCCGGTCGGCCTGTCCGGGAATATGGAAATACCACTGTGCCATCGGGACGACTCCTGTCTGCGGTGCGCCGAGTCTAAGCGCAGCGGCCGGCCCGCTGTCCCCTGCCCAACGTCATGGCGCGGCGCACCGGTTGGGCAGGGGTGGGGCGCCGCTTTCGCGCAGACATGCACGACCCGCCGCGTGCTCCATTGCTTCCGCCAACGCGCAGAGCGCGGCCGCTAGCACGGGCCATGCATCGCACCGCACACCTTAGAGCGGCTAACAAAACGTAACGCCCGCCTGGCGGCTGCGCAGTCGTTTTGATCGCTGCGCTTAGCCAGCGCCCACCGTCGCCCAGTAGCGCTCGCCCTCGCGCTGTACCCGCACCGGGCCATCGAACGCTGCAGACAAACGGTCGTTGGTGAGCATGTCCGCGCGGCCGCCATCGGCCAGGACACTGCCGGCGCGCAGCAAGATCACCCGCTCGATCTCCGACACGATTTCCTCGATGTGATGGGTCACCAGCACCAGCGTGATGCCTTGCTGGGCGAGGTGACGCATGCTGTCGAGCAGGTGCTGCCGCGCTACCAGATCCAGGCCGGTGGAGGGTTCGTCCAGCAACAGCGCCTGCGGCCGATTGACCAGCGCACGCGCGATCAGCACGCGCCGTGTTTCGCCGGCCGACAGCTCCGCGTACGGGCGCTCCAGCAACGGCAATGCGCGTACCAGCGCCAGTGCTTCGCGTGCACGGGCGCGCATGTCGTCGCTGATCTCGCTGTGCGGCGGCACCACATAGCTGGCGAAAAACCCGGAGAGCACGGCGCTTTCCACATCCAGCTCGGGCATCTGCGCAAGATTGCCGCTGAGATCGCCCGTGACGATGCCCAGATGCGCGCGCAGGCGGTCCACCTGCCAGCGTGTCTGCCCCAGCACCTTCACCGCGGGCTGGCCATCGCCACGCGCCAGCGGATACAGCTCGCGCGTGATCAATTTGATGAAGGAGGATTTGCCGCAGCCGTTCGGCCCCAGGATGGCGGTGTGCTGGCCCAGCGCAATGCGCAGGCGCAAGGCGTGCAGCACGCGCACCTGGCCGCGGATCACGCTGGCCTGGTCGAGCTCGATCAGTGGCGGGGCATCGGGTGTGGCGGAGGAGTCGACGGCAACAGACATGCAGGTGGGATCGGGTAACGGTAAGGAAACGAGACGTGTGAACCGCTTTAGGAATGTAGGAGGCACCCTACGCATCCGAAGGGTGAAGTTTGCCGCCATCGCCCCCATCATGTCTGTATCCACCGACACGATGGCGCACTGCCTGGAGATGCCGATGTTGTCCGATTCGATCATCGACGTTCTGACCTCCGGCATCGCCGGCCTGGGCGTGTGGGGGATGCTGGCCGTGCTGCTGGTGTTCACCCAACTCACCATCTTCGCGGTGACCTTGTACCTGCATCGCAGCCAGGCGCACCGCGGGGTGGATTTCCATCCGGTCATCGCGCATTTCTTCCGTTTCTGGACCTGGCTCACCACCTCGATGATCACCCGCGAGTGGGTGGCGATCCATCGCAAGCATCACGCCAAGGTGGAAACCGAGGAAGACCCGCACAGCCCGCAGACCAAGGGCATCGGCCAGGTGTTCTGGCGCGGCGTGGAGCTGTACCGCGAAGCACGCGCGCAGCGGGCCGACATCGAGCAGTACGGCAAGGGCGCGCCCAACGACTGGATCGAGCGGCATCTGTACACGCCGCACGCCAACGCCGGCCCGATCGCGCTGTTGGTGGTGAACAGCGTGCTGTTCGGGCTGCCCGGTATCGCACTGTGGGCGATCCAGATGGCGTGGATTCCGTTCTGGGCCGCCGGCGTGGTCAATGGCCTGGGGCATTGGTGGGGCTATCGCAATTTCGAGTCCGCCGACACCTCCACCAACCTGACCCCGTGGGCGCTGTGGATCGGTGGCGAAGAACTGCACAACAATCACCACGCCTTCCCGAGTTCGGCGCGGTTTTCGATGCGGCGCTGGGAGCTGGACATCGGCTGGATCGCGATCCGCTGCCTGCAGGCGCTGGGCCTGGCCAAGGTGCTGCGGGTGGCGCCATCGCTGGACATCCGCCCGAATATCGCCGTGCCCGATGCCGATACGCTCAAGGCGCTGTTGTCGCACCGCTTCCAGGCCATGACCGACTACCAGCGCAACGTGCTCAAGCCGGCCCTGCGCGAAGAGGCCGCCGCCACCGGTGCCAAGCTGCGCCAGTTGCTGCCGCGCCGCCTGCGCAAGGGCCTGGTGGACGATGGCCGCTGGCTCAAGCCCGATGCGCGCGAACAATTGCAACACTGGGTGGCGCAACGCCCGCGCATGCGCACGCTGGTGGAATACCGCGCGCGCCTCACCGCCGTGCTGGAAGCGCGCAGCCACGATGCGTCCGAGCGGCTCAAGCAGCTGCAGCAGTGGTGCCATGAAGCCGAAGCCAGCGGCAACGCGGCATTGCAGGCGTATGCGGCACGGCTCAAGGGTTATGCGCTGAGTGGCACGTAACACGAGCGTTGCGCGCGCGGGCGTTTGCGTGCGTGCGCTGATGCACGCGCTGCCTCGTGTGCTGGCCTGTGGGGCACTGTGCGCAGTGGCGTTGGCCGCGCAGGCCCAGGTGCAGGACAGCCAGCAGTATCTGCAACGCATGGACACCGATGGCGATGGCCGGGTCAGCCGCGATGAATATCTGGCCTGGATGAGCTACGCCTTCGATCAGCGCGACCTGGATCACGACGGGGTGCTGCAAGGCGAGGAGCTGCCGGGCCGGCGCGGCAAGCCGATCACCCGCGCCGCACACCGTGCCACGCTGGTGGAGCGTTTCGCACGCCAGGATGCCAATGGCGATGGGTACTTGAGCGCGCGCGAGCTGCTGGCACCGCCGCGGTGAAACCTGCACGCACGTGCGCCTTCGCGCCCGTCTGACGCGGCGCCCGGCAAGCTCGGCCGCATGTTCACTCTCGACCAGGTCAGCCGTCGCTACGGCCAGGCCATCGCCCTCGACCAGGTCAGCCTGTCGTTCGCCAGCGGGGTCACCACTGCGTTGATCGGCCCCAGCGGCGCCGGCAAGTCCACCGTGCTGCGCATGTTGGTGGGCCTGGAATGGCCGGACAGTGGCAGCGTCACCTTCGATGGCGCGCCATTGCGGCGTGATGCGCTGCAGGCGCAGCGGCAGCGCATTGGTTACGTGATCCAGGAGGGCGGCCTGTTCCCGCATCTGGATGCACGCAGCAATGTGGTGCTGCTGGCGCAGACGCTGGGCTGGACGCCGCAACGTATCGCGCAACGCCTGGAGACCTTGTGCGCGCTGTGCCAGCTGCCGCCCGCGCTGCTGGCGCGCTACCCGGCCGAGTTGTCCGGTGGTCAGCGCCAGCGCGTGGGCCTGATCCGCGCCCTCATGCTGGACCCGCCGGCGCTGCTGCTGGACGAGCCACTGGGTGCACTGGACCCGATCGTGCGCTACGACCTGCAGGCACAGATGCGCGAGTTGTTCGCGCAGCTCGGCAAGACCGTGGTGCTGGTCACCCACGACGTGGCCGAAGCCGCGTATCTGGCCGACACGCTGGTGCTGATGCGCGCCGGCCAGGTGGTGCAGCAGGGCAGTGCGCGTACGCTGCTGGAACAGCCGGCCGATGCGTTCGTGCAGCGCTTTCTCACCGCGCAGCGCAGCATCGGTGATGCCGCATGATGCGCGCGCTGTTGATGGCTTTTGCATTGTTGATCTGCAGCGGTGTGGTGCAGGCCGCGCAGGTCACCATCGGCTCGAAGAACTTCACCGAAGCGGTGATCCTGGGCGAGATCGCCACCGCCGCCGGCCAGCGCGATGGCGTGCAGGTGCAGCACCGCGCCCAGCTCGGTGGCACGCGCATTCTCTGGCGCGCACTGGAGACCGGGCAGATCGATGCGTACGCCGATTACACCGGCACGCTGGCGCAGGAATTGCTGCAGCTGCCCAAGGCCAGCCACGCCGAACTACGCGCCGCACTGGATGCACGCGGCCTGGCAATGACCGACTCGCTGGGCTTCGAAAATACCTACGCCTTCGGCATGCGCCGGGAGCGTGCGCAGGCATTGGGCATCCGCAGCCTATCCGATCTGGCCCGGCATCCGGACCTGAAGATCGGCCTGAGCAATGAATTCATGCAGCGTGCCGATGGCTGGCCCGGCGTGCGCGGCGCCTATGCATTGCCGCAGCGCGCCACCGGGCTGGATCACGACCTGGCGTATCGCGCGCTGCAGAGCGGGGCCATCGAGGTCACCGATCTGTACAGCACCGATGCGGAAATTCCGTACTACCAGCTGCAGGTGTTGCAGGACGACCGCCATTACTTCTCCGAGTACCAGGCGGTGTTCCTGTATCGCAAGGATCTGGCTCAGCGTGCGCCGAAGATGGTGGCCACGCTGCAAGGGCTGCAGGGGCGCATCGACGAAGCCACCATGCAGCGGCTCAACGCGCAGGTGAAGCTGGAGCGCAAGAGCGAAGCCGCCGTGGCCGCGCAGTGGCTGGGCGTGGCGCCGGCATCGGCCACCGATGGCCGCGTTGCGCGCTTGCTGCAGCACACCTGGGAGCACCTGGCCCTGGTGGGCATCTCGCTGGGGCTGGCCTTGGTGATCGCATTGCCGCTCGGCGTGCTGGCCGCGCGCCGGCCGCGGCTTGGTCAGGTGGTGCTGTCGCTGACCGGCGTGCTGCAGACCTTGCCGTCGCTGGCGGTGTTCGTGTTCATGATCCCGTTGTTCGGCATCGGCGCCAAACCGGCGATTGCGGCGTTGTTTCTCTACAGCTTGCTGCCGATCGTGCGCAACACGCATGCCGGGCTGACCTCGATCCCGCGCGAGTTGCGCCAGACCGCCGAAGCGATCGGGCTGCCGGCATGGACGCGCTTGTGGCGTATCGAACTGCCGCTCGCGCGCCGCACGATCGTGGCCGGCATCCAGACCGCGGCGGTGATCAATGTGGGCACCGCCACCCTGGGCGCGTTGATCGGCGCAGGCGGCTACGGCCAGCCGATCCTCACCGGCATCCGCCTGGACGATATCGGCCTGATCCTGGAAGGCGCCATTCCCGCTGCCGTGCTGGCCTTGCTGGTGCAGGCGCTGTTCGAAGGACTGGAGCGCTGGGCCACCCCGCGTGGGCTACGCCTGAGTCAGCGCGGTTGAGCAGCTGCAGCGTAGGAGCGCGCTTGCGCGCGATGAGGCGTTACCGATAACGCCCATCGCACGCCAGCGCGCTCCTACAGGCGCCTGGGCCACCGCGCCGCACATCGGCAACCCACCATTCACCCACGCGGCAGCGCAGCCACCAGCTCTGCAAGCGCCTGCCCGGTCACGCTCAGGTGCGGGGCAATGCGCAAGCGCCCGTGTCGCTGGGTGCAGACCGCACCCAGCGCACGCAGCGTGGCGGCTACCGACTCCAGCTGCGCAGCCGGCGGTCGCAGCGCGGTCAGATGCGGCGCATGGCCTGGCGTGCACCAGCTGGCGAGCCCCTGCGCTTGCAGCGCGGCGTCCCACTGCGCGGTGAGCGCGCCCAATGCGTGCGCAATGCGTGCCGGTTGCCAGGCGGCGATCTGCTGCAAGGCGGCGGTCGCCATGGCCAGGCGCAGCGGGTCGGCCACGCCACCGGCGTCGTAGCGGCGCGCGCCGGTGCGGTAGTCGGGCGCTGCGGCGATGGGGAATTCCCAACTGCTGCCCGCATCGCGGCCACTCCAGTGCTCCTCGATCGGCACACCGCGTGTGCGCCAGCGCGGCGCCACCCAGAGCCACGCCAGGCCCATCGGGCCCAGCAGCCATTTATGGCCCACGCTGACCACAAAATCCGGCCGCCAGCGCGGCAGATCGGTTGGCAACACGCCCAGGCTCTGGCTCAGGTCCAGCACCAGCGCCGCACCGCGCGCGTGCACGGCATCACTGATGCGGTCCAGGTCCAGTTGCCGGCCATCCAGCCAATAGGCGTGCGGCAGGCTCACCACGCGCAGCGCCGCCGTCTCGGTGATTGCCTGCAGCACCGCCTCGGTCAAGGGCTCCTCCGCTGCCATGGGCACCGCGACAATCTGCGCGCCCACCTCGGCGCAGCGGCGCTGCCAGATCAGCAGGTTGGAGGGGAACTGTCCTTCCAGCACCAACACGGCCTCGCCGCGTTGCAGCTGCAGGTTGCGCGCGGCCGTGGCCAGCCCGTGTGCGGCCGAGGGCACCAGCGCCACCGCATCGGTATCGCCATCGAACAGGCCCGCGGCCAACGCGCGCAGTTGCTCGATCTGCTCCACCCATGCAGCGAACGACAATTGCCATGGCGTGGCCAGCGCATCGATGGCCTGGTGCGCCACCGTTTGCACGGCCCGCAGCATGGGCCCGCGTGCGGCGGCATCCAGATACGTCACGGCCGGGGGCAGCATGAATGCCTGCTCCCGCTGCGACCAATCCAGGGGTGTGGGTAGCGAACGGGACAACGGTGCGGCGCTCATGCGCACAGCTTAACGCGCAGCGACATGCCGCCCACACGGCGCGTTCACGGTCGCTCCCCAAGCATATGGCGATGTCTGCACAATCACCCCTGCTGGTCGATCACCAGCAACAGCAGCTGACGCTGTTGGAACGCTACGCGCAGACCCGTGCGCTCAGCGATCGTCTTGCCGCACCCTTGAGCGCGGAAGACGCGATGGTGCAGAGCATGCCCGATGCCAGCCCCAGCAAATGGCACCTGGCACACACCACCTGGTTCTTCGAACGCTTCGTGCTGCAGACCGACCCGCAGTACGTGGTGTTCGACCCGGCGTGGGATTTCCTGTTCAACAGCTACTACCAAAGCGTGGGCCCGATGCATGCGCGCGCGCGCCGGGGCGTGTTGTCGCGGCCATCGCTGCAACAGGTGCGTGACTACCGTGCGGCCGTCGATGCGCAGATGCAGCGCCGCCTGCGCGATGGCCTGCTGGACGAGGCCACCTGCACCATCGTGCAGCTGGGCATCCAGCACGAGCAGCAGCACCAGGAACTGCTGTTGACCGACATCAAGCACGCGCTGTGGAGCAATCCGCTGCAGCCGGCTTACCGCGATGCCCAGCCCGTGCCGGCGGCGGCGTCTAGCGCCTTGCGCTGGCATGCGCGCGACGAGCAGATCGTGGAGATTGGCGCAGCGTCGTGGCCACAGGCCGAGGCTTTCGCCTACGACAACGAATCGCCGCGCCACCGCGTGCTGGTCGGTGCGCATGCACTGGCGCACCGTGTGGTCAGTAATTCCGAATACCAGCAGTTCATCGATGACGGTGGCTACCGCAGCGCCGGCGTCTGGCTCAGCGATGGCTGGGCAATGGTGCAGGCGCAGGGCTGGCAGCGTCCGCTGTACTGGGATGCGGACGGGCGCGAGTTCACCCTCGAAGGCTGGCGCGTGCGCGATGCGCATGCGCCGGTGTGCCATCTGAGCCTGTTCGAAGCCGACGCGTTCGCGCGCTGGGCCGGTGCACGCCTGCCCACCGAGGCCGAATGGGAACAAGCCGCCACCGGCATTGCCGTGCACGGCAATTTCGTCGACAGCGATGCCCTGCATCCGCGCGCGGCCGATGCGGTGGACACCGGTCTGCAGCAGCTGTTCGGCGATGTGTGGGAATGGACCGGCAGCGCGTATCTGCCGTATCCCGGCTTCGCACCCTGGCCCGGGTCGCTGGGCGAATACAACGGCAAATTCATGAACGCGCAATGGGTCTTGCGCGGCGGCAGTTGTGCCACGCCTGCCAGCCATGTGCGCGCCAGCTACCGCAACTTTTTTCCCTCCGATGCGCGTTGGCAATTTGCCGGCGTGCGCCTAGCCAAGGATCTGCCGTGAACGCCGCCGCCCACGCCACCCAACGCGCGCATGCCGCGCTGACCGATCTGCGCCCGCAGCCGGACGACATCACCGCCGATGCCCTGGCCGGCCTGTCGCAGACGCCCAAGACGCTGCCGTCGAAATATTTCTACGATGCGCGCGGCTCGCAGTTGTTCGAAGCGATCACCCGCCAGCCCGAGTACTACCTCACCACCACCGAATTGAGCCTGCTTGAGGCCAGCATGAGCTCGATCGCGCAGGCGATCGGCGCGGGCGTGCATGTGGTGGAGTACGGCAGTGGCAGTGGCCGCAAGACCGAATTGCTGCTGCAGGGCCTGCGCGATGTGGTGGCCTATACGCCACTGGAGATCTCGCGGACCGCGCTGCTGGAAAGCACCGCGCGCCTGGCCGAGCAATTTCCGCAGATCCAGATGTTGCCGGTGTGCACCGACTTCACCCGGCCGTTGCAGCTGCCGGCCGCGCAACGCCCGGCACGCCGGCATGTGGTGTTCTTCCCGGGCTCGACGCTGGGCAATTTCACCGACACCGCCGCGATTGAATTGCTGGATGCGATGCGCCAGACCATGGGCGCCGACGGCTGCGCCTTGATCGGCATCGATCTGGACAAGGATGCCGCGCTGATCGAGGCGGCGTACAACGATGCCGCCGGGGTCACCGCGGAATTCACGGTGAATCTGCTGGCACGCCTCAACCGCGAGATCGGCAGCGATTTCGACCTGGAGGGTTTCCGCCATCGCGCGGTGTATGCGCGCGAACGCGGCCGCATCGAAACCTTCCTGGTCAGCCAGCGCGCGCAACGTGTGCACGTGGGCGGGCAGGAATTCACCTTCGCCGAAGGCGAGGCGATGCAGGTCGAATACAGCTACAAGTACACCGACGCCCGCTTCGCCGAACTGGCCGCCGCGGCCGGCCTCAAGGTGACGCATGGCTGGAACGATGCCAAGGATTGGTTCGGTCTGCGGTTGCTACGCCCGCTCTGACGCAGGCCGCACGCGATGCAGGTACCTGACGCCGCGCAGATGGCGGCGCTGATCGTCGACCTGCTCGCAGGGCGTGAGCCGCAGCACTCGATCTGCCCGTCGGAGGTGGCACGCGCACTCAGCGAGGATGCCGCGATCTGGCGCGCGCTGATGCCGCAGGTGCGCGCCACCGCGGCCGCACTGGTGGGCGAGGGTGTGGTGCGCATCACGCAGCGTGGCCAGCCTGTGGAGCTGGGCACGGTACGCGGCCCGATCCGTTTGATGCGCGGGCCACGCTTCCCGCGATAACTGCTGCGCTTGCGATCGCGTGCAGGCAGTACACGCACGGTCTGGGAGCCAGCACGTGATCCAACGCGACCTCAAACCCAAGACCTCGCATCGGTCACGCAAACCCGCTGACCGCGCAGCCAAACCGCCACTGCCTGTGGCGCACGATCGACGCCACGCATCCCTCATCCGTAACGCACTGGCAGCTTATGCCGCCTGCACCACATGCAGCGCCTTGGGGTTGCGCCATTGCGCCAACAGGGCGGCTTCGCGCGCCTTGGCCTCGTGCAGGTGCGCGTCCTTGACGTGCCCGTAGCCGCGGATGTGTTCGGGGATGCTGGCGATCTGCGCGGCCAGGCCCACGTTGTCGTTGTCCAGGCGCTGCAGCAGCGTGTTCACCGTTGCCAAATAATCGGCAATCAACTGACGCTCGCCGCGACGTTCGGCGGTGTAGCCGAACACGTCCAGTTTGCCGCCGCGCAGGAACTTCAACCGTGCCAGCAATTTGAAGGCACTGAACATCCACGGCCCATATTCGCGTTTGATGGGCTGCCCGTTTGCATCCTTCTTGGCGAACAACGGCGGCGCCAGATGGAAGCGCAGCTGGTAGTCGCCCTCGAACTGCTGCTGCACACGGCGCTGGAAGTCGCCGCGCGTATACAGCCGCGCCACCTCGTACTCGTCCTTGTAGGCCATCAGCTTGAAGGCGTAGCGCGCCACCGCAGCGCTTAGCGCGGTGCTGCCCGGTGCGCGTTGCGCTTCGTGCGTGCGCACGCGCTCCACCAGCGCACGGTACTGCTGGGCATAGGCGGCATCCTGGTAGTCGGTGAGGAAGTGCACGCGCCGCGCGATCGCCTCGTCCAGGGACTGCGCCAGCTGCTCGTCATCCAATGGATGCATCGGCGCATCGCCGTCAGCGTGCAGCGTGTCGGCATCGGTTTGCGCCAGCGCGCGCGGCGCACTCTGGCCACTCATGTCGTGGTCTTCCCAGCTGCCCGGCCCGCGCGATGGCGGCGTGGCGGCATGCGCGTGGGCGGCGACATGCGCGTGGGCAGCGGTGTCCAGCGCAGGTGCCAGGCCTGCGGCGCGTTGTACGGCCGGCAGATCGACCGCCGCCAAACGCCCCCAGGCGAAGGCCTGCTGATTCATCGTCACCGCCGCGCCATTGAGCTCGATCGCGCGCATCAACGCCGCGTGCGACAACGGCACCAGACCGTGCTGCCAGGCATAGCCGAGCACGAATAGATTGCTGGCGATGGCATCGCCCAGCAGCGCGGTGGCCAATTGCGTGGCGTCCAGCAGCAAGGGCTCCTGCCCGCCGAGAGCAGTGCGTACCCCCGCAATGATCTCGGCTGCCGGGAACTGCAGATCCGGCTGTGTGGTGAAACTGCCCGGCATCGCTTCGTAGGTGTTGAGCACCACCTGGGTGCGGCCGTCGCGCACTTTGGACAAGGCCCAGTAATCGTTGACCACCACCATGTCGCAGCCCAGCACCAGGTCTGCTTCGCCGGCGGCAATGCGCACGGCGTGGATGTCGGCGGGCTGGCGCGCGATGCGGATATGCGTGGTGACCGCGCCACCCTTTTGCGCCAGGCCGGTCTGGTCCAGCACCGTGGCGCCCTTGCCTTCGAGATGGCCGGCCATGCCCAGCAGCGCGCCGATGGTCACCACGCCGGTGCCGCCGACGCCGGTGATCAGGATGTTCCAGGGCTGCTCCAGCGTGGTGCGTTGTGGCGGTTCGGGCAGGGCGTCCAGCAACGCACTGGCATCGCGCTTCTTGCCCTTGCGCGGGGCGCCGCCATGCACGGTGACAAAGCTCGGGCAGAAGCCCGACACGCAGGAATAATCCTTGTTGCAGTTGGACTGGTCGATCTCGCGCTTGCGCCCAAACTCGGTGTCCTTCGGCAGCACCGACACGCAGAAACTCTTCTCGCCGCAATCGCCACAGCCTTCGCAGACCAGCGAATTGATCATCACCCGCTTGGGCGGGTCGATCAGCTTGCCGCGCTTGCGACGGCGGCGTTTTTCGGTGGCGCAGGTCTGGTCGAAGATCAGGATCGACACGCCCTTGATGGTGCGCAGCCGCTGCTGCACCGCGTCCAGTTCGCTGCGATCGTGAAATGCCACCTCGCTGGGGAAGCGCTCGCGCCGGCGCGTCCATTTGCCGATGTCATCGCTCACCACCACGATGGCGTGGATGCCTTCGGCACGCAGCTGATGCGCGATGTCGGGTACGGTGAGCGTGCCGTCCACCGGCTGCCCGCCGGTCATTGCCACCGCGTCGTTGTAGAGGATCTTGTAGGTGATGTTGACGCCGGTGGCCACCGACTGGCGGATCGCCAGTGAGCCACTGTGGAAATAGGTGCCATCGCCCAGGTTTTGGAACACGTGCGGCGTGGCGGTGAACGGTGCCTGCCCCGACCAGGTGACCCCTTCGCCGCCCATGTGGGTGAAGGTGTCGGTCGAGCGGTTCATCCAGGTCACCATGTAGTGGCAACCGATTCCGCCGAGCGCGCGCGAGCCCTCCGGCACCACCGTGGAGGTGTTGTGCGGGCAGCCCGAGCAGTAGTGCGGCACGCGCGGGAACAGCGCGCGCGGCAGCGCCATCTCCGCTTCCTTGGCCTCCATCCAGCGCAGGCGCTGTTCGATCGATGCAGCAATGGCCGCCGATGGCAGCGGGAAGCGCTGGATGCGCTTGCCGATCACTGCCGCGATCGTGGCCGGGGTCAGCTCGCCGGTGGAGGGCAGGATCCACGCGCCGTGCTCGTCGTACTTGCCGACGATGCTGGGCCGCGCACCGGCGCTGGCCGGCCAGTTGTAGAACAGTTCCTTCATCTGCCGCTCGATGAAGGCTTTCTTCTCTTCCACCACCAGAATGTCTTCGAGCCCGCGCGCAAACGCGCTGATGCCCACCGGCTCCAGCGGCCAGCTCATGCCGACCTTGTACACGCGAATACCGATCTGCGCGCAGGCCTGCGCATCCAGGCCCAGGTATTCCAGCGCCTGCAACACGTCCAGATAGCTTTTGCCGGTGGTGACGATGCCCAGCCGTGCCTGCGGCGAATCCAGCACCAGCTTGTCGATGCCGTTGGCGCGCGCGAATGCCTGCGCGGCGGCCACCGCATAGCGGTGCAGGCGCATCTCCTGATCCACCGGCGGATCAGGCCAGCGGATGCTCAGCCCGCCCGGCGGCAGTGCGAAGTCGTCCGGCAGCACGATCTGGCGTGCGAACGGGTCCACGTCCACCGAGGCAGAGGATTCCACCGTTTCGGCGATGGTCTTGAAGCCCACCCAGCGCCCGGTATAGCGGCTCATCGCCCAACCGAGCAGGCCCATGTCCAGGATGTCCTGCACGCCGGCCGGGTTGAGGATGGGCATCATCGCGCTGACGAATTCGTCTTCGGACCCATGCGGCAAGGTGGAGCTGCGGCAGGCATGGTCGTCGGCGGCCAGGGCCAGCACGCCACCAAACGGTGAGGTGCCGGCGGCATTGGCGTGCTTGAACACGTCGCCGCTGCGGTCCACGCCCGGGCCCTTGCCGTACCACATGCCATACACGCCCTGGACGGTGGCGCCCGGGAACAGGTTGGTCTGCTGCGTGCCCCACACCATGGTGGCGGCCAGGTCCTCGTTGAGGCCCGGGGTGAAGGTGACCTTGGCCGCCTCCAGATGCGCACGCGCCCGCCACAATTCCAGGTCCAGCCCGCCCAGCGGGCTGCCGCGGTAGCCGCTGACGAACCCGGCGGTATCCAGCCCGGCGGCCACATCGCGCAGGTGTTGCATCAGCGGCAGCCGCACCAGCGCCTGCACACCGGACAAATAAATGCGGCCGTCGGCACGCGTGTATTTGTGTTCCAGCGTGTAGTCCGCATCCACACGGCCGATCTCCGGCGTGTTGGCAGAGGCGGGGGATGAAAGTGCAGCGGTACTGGTCATGGCGTGCCCGGAAAGGGTGGCTGGAACCTGGGGATTCCAAAACGGCGTGCAAATTGTAACAGTCGCCTTTCACGCGCCCGTCCGCCTGCGGATGCACAGCCGCCGCGCTGCGGTTAGGATGGGGACGGGAAGGGGTCGTTTGCTGTCAGGGGATAAAGCCAGTGAAGAAGCAATACGCATGGGTCGCCGCGTTGGCCCTGCTCGGGGGCGTGTGGTCGATGGCGCAGGCGCAGAGCCTGCCCAAGCCCAAGGAGTTCTATTTCGACGAAGACCGTGCCACGACCAAACCGGTGGTGGCCGTGCAGGGGCAGGGCGATGCGGTCGTGGATCGGCTGGCCGGCATGGTGCAGCGTGACGCACGCGCCGCCGAGCCACGTGCACAGCTTGCCGCGCTGGCCTATGCCGGTGGTCGCACACAGTTAGGCGACGAGCTCTACCAGGGCGCGCTGGCACTGGTGTCCAACGGCAGCCAGCAATACCGCGCCATCAGCTGGAACTACGGCTGGGACCTGTTGCACGCCGACCAGGCCGACAAGGCCCTGCAGCACTGGGCCAACCTGGCCAACGGCCGCCCGGCCACGCCGGCATGGTTGCCCACCACGCTGGCACTGGGGCTGTGGCGCGCCGGACGCAAGCAGGAAGCAGTCGAGTGGTACGCCGCCGCCGTGCGCACCTGGCCGGACCGTTGGGGCAGCACCGCCAACTACGCCAGCCTGCTGCCGGAGTGGCGCGAGGCCGACCGCGCCAGCCTGGCCGAGGTCTTCGCCGCCTGGCAGGCCAACCCGCCAGCATTCCCGTAAGCCAACCGCGCACGGCAGTGAATCTGCAGCGCGCGGGTAATGCCGCATTGGCGATACAGCGCGGCGCTGCAGTCCGGCGCTGAAATCGCGCTGTGCGTCGTCTGCATTCGTGCAGGCCATGGTGGCGTTCGTTGCGCCATCACTCGCCGGGCAGGTAGCTTGCGCACGCCAGCGTTGTCATCCAGACGGTGTCATCGGCGATCTGCGCTGAGCAACGCGCAGACCAGGTGAAGTGCGTCGTTCCGCGCTGCAGTCGGTCGCAAGCCCGGCACGCACGCTATGCGATCCTGTACACCCGTTTCGAAGACATGACCACGCCATGGCGGTGGATGCATTTGCGTTGATCCTGGCGATGCTGGGGCTCGGGTTGGTGTTTGCACGGCTGCGCGTGCTGCCGGACAACAGCGCCGATGTGCTCAACCGCATCGTGTTGTACATCTGCCTGCCGGCCTCGGTGCTGACCTATGTCCCGAGGCTGCACCTGGATGCCTCGCTGGGCGGCGTCATCGCCACGCCCTGGCTGCTCACCGCGCTGATCGTGCCGATGCTGTGGGGCTGCAGCCGTCTGCTCGGCGTGCGCCGCGACGAGTACGCCGCGCTGCTGATGTGCGTGGTGTTCACCAACTCCAGTTTCATCGGCTTTCCGATGGTGCGCGCGCTGATCGGCGACCACGCCTTGCCGTATGCGGTGGTCTACGACCAGTTCGGCACCTTCGTGCTGCTGTCCACCTTTGGCCTGTACGTGCTGGCGCGCTACAGCGGCGACACCCCGCCCACAGCGCGGATGATCCTGGCACGGGTGCTGCGGTTTCCGCCGCTGTGGGCGCTGGTGTTTGCATTGACGCTGATGCCCGAACAGCCGCCGGCCTGGATCGGCTCGGGGCTGAAGAGCCTGGCCGATGCGATGTTGCCGCTGGTGATGCTGGCCGTCGGGTTCTCGCTGCAATTGCGCTTGCCGGCGCAGGAACTCAAGCCACTGGCGCTGGGGTTGCTGTTCAAGCTCGCGGTCATGCCGGTGCTGGCATTGCCGCTGTCGTGGGCGCTCGGCCTGCAGGGCCAGATGCTGCAGACCAATGTGCTCGAATCGGCCATGCCGACCATGATCACCGCCGCGGCGCTGGCGATTTCGCACCGCCTGGCGCCGCGTCTGGCGGCGGCGATGGTGGGCTACAGCATCCTGTTGTCGCTGCTCACCCTGCCGGCCTGGGCATGGCTGCTGGCGCGCCTGGCGGCTTGATGCGCGTGCCCGTGCATGAAATGCTGGCCGGCGGCGCATGCGCGCCCTCACAGGACAAGGCACACGGATGCGGACTTCACGATTGATCGGCAGCACGGTGCTGCTCTGGCTGGGCAGCGCGTGCATGGCCTCCGCCGCGCCCGCCGCTGCTCCCACGGCTGATCCCACCAACGATCCGCTGGTGCAGCAGTGGGGACAGCAGGTCGGCGAGACGCTGCAGGCACGTCTGCGCAGCATGGCTGACAGCGGCAAGCCCGGGCCGCTGTATCTGGCCGGCCTGCTGTGGATCGACACCGAAACCGATGCCGAGTCCGACGCTGCGCGCGCCGGCTACGCGCCGCTCCAGCGCGCCTGGCTGCAACGCGCGCTGGACGCGCGGCCGCGCGACCTGCTGGTGGCGCGGATGGAAGCGTTGGGCTGCCCCGCTGGCTTGCGCTGCGATCCGCTCGCCGCGCTCGCCTTCCTGGAGCAGGCCGATGCCGGCAACGCCGATGTGCATCTGCGCGCCTACGCAGCGGCGCAACGGCGTGGCGATGCCGCCGCCGCCGAGCGCGCCTGGCAGGCCGCGGTGCAGGCAGACCATTTCGACAGTGGCGCGCTGGCCCTGGGCCGGGCCTTGCATGCTGCTTATGCCGATGTGCAATGGCCGGTGCTGACCTCGGTCAGCCTGCGCGCGCAGCTCGATGCACGTGGCCTGCCCTCCACCGGCGCAGACACTGCGATGCTGTTTGCAATGGCGGCGTGGTCCGCGCACGCATTGCCGGCATTGAGCCCGCTGGTACGCCGTTGCGATCCGGCCACGGCGACTCCAGCGCTGCGCGACGAATGCATGGCGGTGCTGGGCAATGTGGCCAAGGACGAGTCCACGCTGGCCACCGCCCTGATCGGTGCCAAGCGCATGGCCAGCCTCAGCAGTGGCGCCGATGCCACGCGGTGGCAGGCCCGGGTACGTGAGCTGGCATGGCTGCAGCAGCAACAGCAGGGCCTTGCCGGCGCTGGTAGAGGCCTAGCATCCGATGGGGATGCGGTGCTGGCGCACGGTGAAGTGCCGGCCTTGCGTGCGCTGCTGCAGCGCCAGGGCATTGCTACGCAACCGCCGGCTGGCTGGCAGCCGAGCGCATCGGTGCAGTAAGGCCGCGCGCAGCACGCGCGTCGGAGCAGCAGGCAGCGCGGTTGTCTTGCGGTTGAGCAGGTCTCCAACTGCAGACCGACTGACAGGGCGCCTGGTGGTTCGCGCTGCGCGTGCATGCGCATGTGCGCTGCCGATCGGCCACACCCATCACCACTGTGCCCGTGTCCGCTGATCTTGCTGGCTCGGGCGTTGCGTTTTGGAGGTATCACCGCAGCGCTGGCAAAGCGCTATGCGTGATGGCTGGTGCCAACGCCTGCGTTCCCGCAGGCACACGATGCTGCACTGCGATAGGCAACGCCGTGGTGCGTTTAACGTGTTTCGACTACTTCCTCACCCGGCCGCGGTGTACGCTGCCGGCTTGCTCCCGGAAGCGAGGCGTGCATGAAGACAGTCCTGGTGGCCGGCTCCAAAGGCGGCGTTGGCAAGACCACGATCGCCACCAACCTCGCCGCACACGCGGCATTGCAAGGCCAGCGCACCGTGCTGGCAGATGCCGATCCACAGGGCTCGTCCACCCGTTGGGCGGAACGCCGCGCGAGTCTGGAAAGCGCGGTCCTGCCGATCGACGCCACCCGGCGCCGCAACTGGCAGGCCGCCGTGCCCGATGGCACCGACCAGCTGATCATCGATGCGCCGGCCGGCGCGATGGCCGATGACCTGAGCGGCTTCCTGGACCATGTCGACGCCATCGTGGTGCCGGTACTGTCCTCGGCGCTGGATATCGAAGCGGTGGTCGGCTTCCTCAACACACTGGCCAAGGTGCCGCGCGTGCACCAGCGCAAGCTGCCCGTGGGCCTGGTGCTCAACCGCGCCCGGCCGTGGACCCAGACCTCGCAACAGGCCGCCGAGATGATCGGCAGCTGGCCGTATCCGCTGGTGACCCTACTGCGCGACACCCAGGCCTACGTGGTGATGGCCGGGCTGGGGCGCAGCTTGTTCGACTACCGCTCTGCGCAGGTGCGCGACCATCAACAGGACTGGGAGCCGCTGTTGAAGTGGCTCAAGAAAGCCTAGGACCGGAAAGCTCTTATGCGCGAACTGATCTTGCTCCGACACGCCCACGCCGAACCAGCCGACACCGGCCAGGCCGATTTCGACCGCCCCTTGTCGCCGCACGGCATTGCCGAGGCTGAAGCCGCCGGCCGCTGGCTGCGCGAACAACACCTGGTGCCCGACCGCGTGCTCTGCTCGCCGGCCAGGCGTTCCCGCGAAACCCTGGAGGCGGTGCTCGAGCTCACCGGCTATATCGAACAACGCCTGGACGAGCGCATCTACGAGGCCACCCCGGGCACCTTGGCCAGCGTGCTGGACGAGCACCGCGAGGCCGAACGGCTACTGCTGGTGGGCCACAACCCCGGCCTGGAGCGCCTGGCCGCGCTGATGCATAGCGGCCAGACCGGCGACTACCGCGGCATGCCGACCGCCTCGATCGCCCTGCTGGCCTTGCCGCTGGATGCGGCCATCGAACCCGGCATCGCCCGGCTGACCGCCTTCTGGTGGCCTTGATCCGTGCCACTGTCGCTGCGCTGGGTTGCCTGGCTCGCGCTGTGGGTCGCGTTGCCCTGCGTGGCCCAGCAGAAGGTGCATGCCATCGACCCAGTGCAGTCGCGCTTCGGGTTCGAGATCAGAACCCGCTTCGGGATGAAGATCGAGGGATTGTTCCCGCGGTTCCGGGGTGAGCTGACCGAATCGGCGGACGGGCGCCAGCAGGTGCGCTTCCGTCTGGATGCCGCGCAGGTGGAAATCCCGGGCAAGGACCGCTACACCGCGTGGATGCGCGGCGAGGATTTCTTCAACGTGGCGCAGTATCCGGTGGTGGAATTCGAGTCGTTTCCGTACTCCGCCGAGGTGGTGAAGCGGGGCGGCGAGATCACCGGCAACCTGACCATCCGCGGAATCACCCATGTGGAGACCCTGCATGTGATGCCGGCTGAATGCGCGCGGCCGGGCTATGATTGCGATGTGATCAGTCGAGGTACGGTCCTGCGTGGACGTTATGGAATGAATGCGTGGCAGATGGCCCTGGGCGACAGGGTGACGTTCATTCTCCGTGGGCGCCTGCAGGAGGTCCGGCGCCCGTGACGTCCTTGTTGAGGCTTCTTGTGCTGGCAACCTTGTTGCTCGGCACCGGATGCGCCGGCCTGTCGCAAACCGAACGTCACCGCGCCGCCGGCATTGCCGTGGCCGCGCGCAGCACCGTGGTGACCTGCACCCAGGCCGATCGCTGCGCCCAGCCCTCGCCGCTGCGCGCGCTGGGCGGCGATGCCATCGCCGCCTCCACCGCGGCAGCGCCACGCCACTACGCCACCATCGTGGACCACGGCGAGGAATCGCTGGTTGCGCGGCTGAATCTGATCCGCAGCGCCACCCGCAGCATCGACCTGCAGACCTACATCTTCGACAAGGACGACAGCGCCCGCATGGTGCTGGACGCGCTGACCGCCGCCGCGCAACGCGGGGTCAAGGTGCGGATCCTGATCGATCAGCTCTCGGCGATCGCCGATCTGCAGATCCTGGGCGCGCTGGCCAGCAGCCACGAAAACCTGCAGCTGCGCATCTACAACCCCACCTTCGGCAAGGTGAAGCTCAATTATTTCGACTACGCCGGCAGCGTGGTGTGCTGTTTCCGCCGCTTCAATCAGCGCATGCACAACAAGCTGCTGGTGGTGGACGATGTGCTCGGCGTGGTTGGTGGGCGCAACTACCAGGACGACTACTTCGACTGGGACAGCGAGTACAACTTCCGCGACCGCGATGTGATTCTGGCCGGGCCGGAAGTGCGCGCGATGGCGGTCAACTTCGATGCGTTCTGGAACGCGCGCCGCAGTGTCCCGGCCGAGCGGCTCAACGATGTCGGGCGGTTGTTGCTGGACGACGGCCCACAGACCATGCCGCCGGCCAAGTTCCGCCGGCCCGAGCGGGTGGCGCGGGTGGACCGCGAAGCCAACGATCCGCAGTTCGTGCAGGCTGCCTTCGTGGCCCCGGCAATGCCGGTGCAGCGGGTGCTGTACGTGGCCGACCTGCCGCAGAAACATCGCAAGGAACATGGCGCCAAGGCGGTGTCCACCGCGCCGGAGCTGGACAGCCTGATCGCCGGAGCGCAGCAGGAAGTGCTGCTGCAGACGCCGTATCTGGTGTTGTCAGATCCCGCGCAGGAGATCTTCCGCACCTTGCGCAAGCGCGCGCAGCCGCCGCGCATCGTGGTGTCCACCAACAGCCTGGCGGCCACCGACAACCCCATCGTGTATGCGCTGTCGTACAAATTCAAACGCCGCAACATGCGCGAACTGGGCTTCAACGTGTATGAGTTCAAGCCGTTCCCGCTGGATGCGCCGGTCGACTACGCCAACCTGCTGCCCGACCCGCTGACGGCCGCCGCGGGCGAGGCCGCCGAGAACGACCGCAGCAATCGCCTGATCGGCGGCAGTGCGGCCGGCAATGCGGTGCGTGGCAGCAGCGGTGGTGGTGGCGGCGGGCGTACGCCCGGCGGCAGCGATGTTGACCGCCGCGTGCTGCGTACCGAGACACGTCCCTCGTTCCTGGGTACCCGCGCGGTCAACAAGCCGTTGCCGGTGACGCGCGCCGGTGCGCGCATGGGGCTGCACGCCAAATCATTGGTGGTGGACCGCCGCATCGGCGTGATCGGCACGCACAACTTCGATCCGCGCAGCGAGAACTACAACACCGAGGCGGCGGTGGTGATCGACGATCCGCGCTTTGCACAGGCGCTGGCCGCCAGCATCGAGCGCGACATCGCCCCCGACAACGCCTGGACGGTGGCGCCGCGCGAAAAACCGCCGGTGCTCAGCGGCTTGAACTACAGCGTGGGCAAGGTGTCCGAAGCGTTGCCGGTGCTGGATTTCTGGCCGTGGCGCTACGCCACCAACTACGAATTCCAGCCGGGCCCGGGCTGCCCGTTCCCGCTCAAGCGCCAGGACCCGCAGTTCCGCCAGTGCTACGTGGCGGTGGGCGATTTCCCCGAGGTCAACGTTGGCCCGAAGTGGCTGCTGGTGCGGATGCTGACCGCCTTCGGCGCCGGGCTGGTGCCGATCCTCTGATCGGCAGTACCCGCTGCAGTGCGTAGAACTGCACGTGCAGGCGCACCGCACGTGCATCACGCAGCAGCGCCGCCGCACGCGCTGAAAAAACGCAGCGCACATGGGCGTGCAGGCAATCGCATCGCACCGTGTGGCCTAAACGACCAGGCAGTTGAATGATCGCGCGGGCTCCCGGATGCTCTTACGATTCCCGATTCCCGATTCCCGATTCCCGATTCCCGATTCCCGATTCCCGATTCCCGATTCCCGATTCCCCAACTCGATCCCATGCCCATGCGCTTTCGTGAACCCGTCGACCTCGCTGCCCTCAACGCCTCCAGCCGCGACACCTTGATCGCGCAGTTGGGCATCGTGTTCACCGAAGCCGGCGACGACTGGTTGCGCGCCACCATGCCGGTGGATACGCGCACCAAGCAGCCGTATGGCCTGCTGCACGGCGGCGCCTCGGTGGTGCTGGCCGAAACCCTGGGCAGCAGTGCCGGCAACCTGTGCGTGGATATGACCACCCAGATGTGCGTGGCCTGGAAATCAATGCCAACCACCTGCGTGCGGCCTACCAGGACGTGGTGATCGGCACCGCGCGCCCGGTACACGTGGGCCGCAGCACCCACGTCTGGGACATCACCATCGACAACCCCGCCGGCAAACGGGTGTGTGTCTCGCGCCTGACCCTGGCGGTGGTGGCACGCACCAATGGCTGAGCGCGCCCGGCGTGCGCATGGGTGGAACAGCGCCGCCCGCTCCCGGCACTGCGCGGCGGCCGTGCTGCTGTCACAATAGTGGCGCCTTCCTTCCCCGTTCCGGTCCTGTTCCTCGAATGAGCGAGTCATCCCTGCCCGCCACGCGCGATGCCGGCGGCGCGCTGCGTTGGTTCCGTTATCTGTATCGGGTGCCATTGCTGCTCGTGCACCTGACGGTCTGCCTGCCGATCACCATGCTGTGTGTCGTGGCGCCGCCGCTGGCGCGCATCCGCACCGGCCGCGACGACACCCTGGACGAGCGCATGATCCGCTGGTGGCAGGGCACGCTGATGCGCATCTTCGGGTTTCGCCTGCGCCGTTTCGGCACCCCGTTGCCTGGCGCCACCTTGTTCGTGGCCAATCACGTCAGCTGGGTCGACATCTCGATGCTGCACAGCCAGCGGGTGATGGGCTTTGTGGCCAAGCGCGAAATCGCCGGCTGGCCGCTGGTGGGCTGGCTGGCCACCAAGGGGCAGACCATCTTCCACCAGCGCGGCAACACCGAGTCGCTGGGCGGGGTGTTGCAGGAAATGCTGCTGCGCCTGCGCAGCGGCAAGCCGGTGGGTGTGTTCCCGGAAGGGCGCACCCGCGGCGGTACCGAGGTGGGCCCGTTCCATGCACGCATCTTCCAGGCGGCGGTCGAAGCCGGTGTGCCGGTGCAGCCGGTGGCGTTGCGCTACGGCGAGCGCGGCAGTGCACAGGCCGTTGTGGCGTTCGGCGAGCGCGAGAGTTTCTTTGCCAATATCGTGCGGCTGCTCGGTGAGCGCTCACGGCTGGCGGAAGTGCATTTTCTCGAGCCGATCGGCGCGCTGGATATCGACGGGCGGCGCCGCTTGGCCGACACCTCGCGCCAGCGCATTCTTGCCGCGATGGAGTCCTGAGGCGGCCATGCGCCTGCCGCTGCCAGCCGTCGCGCCAGCTGCGCCAACGCGCGCATGAACGCCTCCGACTATCAGCCGCCGCGCTGGCTGCGTAACCCGCACGTGCAATCGGTGCTGGGCAGCAGTGCATTGCGCCGCATCCGCAGCCGCCAGTTGCTGGCCGCCGCCGGCGCGCGCACCAGCGAGCACATCCTCGATGGCGGCGACGGCGTGCGCTTGCAGGGCTGGATGAGCGTGCCGCCGGGCGATGCGCCGGTGCGTGGCACCGTGTTGCTGCTGCATGGCTGGGAAGGCAGTGCCGAATCCAACTACATGCGGCTCACCGCCGCGCGCCTGCTCGGGCTTGGCTACCAGGTGTTCCGGCTGAACTTCCGCGACCACGGCGGCACCCACCACCTCAACGTGGACCTGTTCCATTCGGACCGGGTGGACGAAGTGGTCAACGCGGCCGCCGATCTGTGGCGGCGCTTTCCATCGCAGCAGCTGCTGGCGGCCGGCTATTCGCTGGGCGGCAATTTCGCGCTGCGGCTGGGCCTGCGTGCGCCAGCGGCGGGCCTGCCGCTGACGCGGGTGGCGGCGGTGTGCCCGCTGCTGGATCCGGCCGCGACCATGCAGGCGCTGGAAGATGGCCCGCAGTTCTACGACTGGTATTTCCGCCGCAAATGGCGTGAATCGCTGCTGCGCAAGCGCAAGCTGTTCCCCGAACAACACGGCTACGACGACGCCACCCTGGCGCTGGACATGCGCGGCCTGATGGCGTGGCTGGCGGTGCAACACACCGGGCATGGCTCGCTGGAAGCGTATTTCGACAGTTATTCCATTGCCGGCGACCGCCTGGCCGGGCTGCAGGTGCCGGCCGATATCCTGATGGCCGAAGACGACCCGGTGATTCCGTTCGCCGACTTCGCCGGTTGGCAATTGCCGGCCCACGCGCACCTGGAAATCGCGCGCTGGGGCGGGCACTGCGGCTTCCTGGAAAATGCCCGCGGCGACGGCTTTGCCGAGCGCTGGGTGGCCGAACGCTTGAGCGGCATCGCCTAGGTCGGCAGCGCAGCGCGCATCGCTACAATAGCGGTTTGTCCTGGACACCCCGCCGCCATGCAAGACGCCATTCTCCAAGCCCTGCGCCGCAATGCCGCCGATGACGCCGTGGCGCTGGCCCGCGAGTGGGTGACCAGTGCACCGGACCTGTCGGCCGCGCACCGCTGGCTGGGGTTGTCGTTGCAGCAGCAGGGGCAGCCAGTGCTGGCCCTGGCCAGCATCGAGGCCGCGCTGGAACTCACCCCGGAAGACGCCGACCTGCACCTGTTGCGCGCCGGGCTGTTGCTGGCCGTGCGCGATGTGCCCGGTGCCGATGCCGCGCTCTCGCGCAGCACCACGCTGGACCCGAACCAGTTCAATGCCTACGTGATGCAGGCGCATCTGGCCGTGGCGCGTGGCGACCTGGACGAGGCCGAGCGGCTCAGCCGCACCGCCGCACGCCTGGCGCCGGAGCATCCGCAGTTACTGGCGGTCGATGGTGTGGTGGAGATGCGCCGCGGCCAGAGCGATCGCGCGCTGTCGCTGCTGACCCGTGCGGCCGAGCAGCTGCCCGACGATGCGCGGGTGATGTTCGCGCTGGGTTTTGCGTATCTGCAGAAAGAACACTTTGCCTTTGCCGAGCGCGCGTTCGAGCGGGTGGTCGAATTGAATCCGCCGGGCACCGCATTGCGTGCCTTCATCGCCCAGCTGGCACAGCGCCAGGGCCGTCTGGACGATGCGCTGAGTGCAATGCAGGGCGTGCTGGCCCACCCCGGTGGCGACATCCCGGCGATGCGCCGGCTGGCCGGCGAGATGGAATTGCAGGCCGGCCGTCCGGACCAGGCGGTGGCGCACCTGCGCCTGGCGCTGGCCCATTGGCCGGCCGATCGCCGCACCCTGCACGCGCTGCTGAGTGCCTGGGAGCGGCTGGGCGCGGTGGACGATGCCCGCGACACCCTGGACGCGGCGCTGGCCACCTCCAGCAATGCGCACGACCTGTGGCTGGCCCGCCTGGCGGTGGAGCCGGTGGGTGGGCCGCAGGCGCAGGCGGTGATCGAGCGCTGGCTGCTGGGCATGCCCGAGCACCTGCCGGCGCTGGAGGCACTGATGCGCGTGCACGACATGCAAGGCCATGCCGACGAGGCAGAAATGGTGGCGCGGCAGATCGTGGCGGTGGAGCCGGGCCGCATCAGCGGCGAGCAGCGCATTGTCGAAGCCCTGCTGCAGCGCGACCCGCCGGCGGCGATCGCCTGTGTCGAATCCTTGATCGAATCGCTGCCCGCCCCGCAGCAGACCGTGCTGCGGCCGTGGCTGGGCAATGTGCAGGACCGCGCCGGCCAGCCCGACGCCGCGCTGGCCACCTGGATGCAGTTCCACCGCGAACAGGCCCAGCACCGCCTGCCGTTGCCGCCGCAGGCCGCCAAGCCGTCGATGCAGTGGCCACCGGTGGGCAGCATCCCGGAGACGGTGAGCGCGCGCCCGCTGTTTGTCTGGGGTCCGCCCGGCTCGCATGTCGAACGCCTGATCGCGGTCATGGACGCCGCCACCCCGCTGGTGCGTGGCGACCGCTACGGCAACACGCCGCCGTCCGATGCGCTGCAGAGCTACCGCACCGTCGAGCAACTGGGCAACGGCGAGCTGGCGCCGCTGGCGCTGGTGGAAGGCTGGAAGGCGCAGCTGCCGCGGCGTGGCATCGACGACGGCAACGTCATCGACTGGCTGCTGTGGTGGGACAACACCTTGCTGACCGCGCTGCGCCCGCACCTGCCCGAGGGCCGCCTGGCAATCGCGCTGCGCGACCCGCGCGACATGTTGCTGGACTGGCTCTCGGCCGGCGCGCCCGCGCCGCTGGCGCTGCAGTCGCCACAGCAGGCTACCGACTGGCTGCTGACCATGCTGGAACAGGTGGCGGTGCTGCACGAACGCGACCTGTACCCGCATCGCATCATTCGCCTGGACGGCATCGAAAGCGACCCGCAGGGCATCTCGACCGCGCTGGAGCAGGCGTTCGGCCTGACCTTCCCGCTGATCGAACCACGCGGCCCGGCCCGGCTGGCCGCCGGCCGCTGGCGAGATTACCGCGGCGTGCTGGGCGCGCAGTTCGACCTGCTCACCCTGATCGCGGTGCGCTTCGGATACCCGCAGGACTGAGCGCGGCGCCGGGCAGGGCCTAGACTGGCTCCGCCTGCCGCCTGCCGCCTGCCGCCCGCCCGCCCGCCGTCCTGCCGTCCTGCCGTCCTGCCCTCCTGCCGCCGCTCCGCGATGGATGCGGCCGGTGCTTGGGAGAGTGGTGCATGACACGGCACGCCAAGCACGCACCCCCGCTTTCGTAGGAGCGGCCTTGGCCGCGATGAAGCGTTACCGATAAAGCCCCTCGCGGCCAAGGCCGCTCCTACGAGCTGCGTCGCCTGCAATCTCTCACTGCGGCGATCGGTCATGCGTCCACGTCAAGCGGCCTAGCATCTTCGACGTGCCGCCATTGATGCGTTGGAAGTGAGACGCGTCGGTAGCTGGCTTCGCACAGTGCTCATGGTGAGCGCTGTGCAGCTGCTTCCGGCCTGACCTGACAGCCACACACGACCAGTCCCGCAAGCACTACCGCTTTCGTAGGAGCGGCCTTGGCCGCGATGGGGCGTTACCGATAAAGCCCCGCGCGGCCAAGGCCGCTCCTACGAGTTGCGTCGCTTGCGATCTCTCGCCGTGGCGATTGGACATAGGTCCACATCACACGGCGTGGCCTCGTTGGACGTGTCGCCATTGATGCTCGCTGGAAGCGAGACGCGTCGGGAGCCCGCTTCGCACAATGCTCATGGAGAGCGCTGTGCAGCTGCTTCCGGCATGACCTGACAGCCATACACGACCGGTCCCGCAAGCACTACCGCTTTCGTAGGAGCGGCCTTGGCCGCGATGGGGCGTTACCGATAAAGCCCCGCGCGGCCAAGGCCGCTCCTACGAGTTGCGTCGCTTGCGATCTCTCGCCGTGGCGATTGGACATAGGTCCACATCACACGGCGTGGCGTCGTTGGACGTGTCGCCATTGATGCTCGCTGGAAGCGAGACGCGTCGGGAGCCCGCTTCGCACAATGCTCATGGAGAGCGCTGTGCAGCTGCTTCCGGCCTGACCTGACAGCCACACACGATCTGTGCCGCAAGCACTACCGCTTTCGTAGGAGCGGCCTTGGCCGCGATGAGGCGTTACCGATAAAGCCCCTCGCGGCCAAGGCCGCTCCTACGCGCGAACCGCGTTCCGAGAAATTCATGAAGATCGTCTCGCTCGTTCCCGAAGTGCTGTGACCGGATCACACGCGCACTGAGCCAACTCGGCCCTGGCCTGTCACACCCCACCCGGCTGCGCCACAGAAGGTTCCACCGCGATGGCTTTCGCTGCCGCGCCCAGCCAGGCACCCTGGTGACCCCGATTCCACGGAGACCCTGCATGCGTCTGACCAGCCACAGCATCGACAACGGCAAGCCAATCCCCACCGAGTTTGCCGCCGGCACGCCGGAGGGCTTTGCGCCCAACCGCAACCCGCATCTGGCCTGGAGCGAGGTGCCCGAAGGCACGCGCGGCTTCGCGCTGCTGTGCCTGGACCCGGATGTGCCCACCGTGCCGGAGACGGTGGGCCGCGACGATGTACAGATCCCGGTGGATCAGCCACGCACCGATTTCGTGCATTGGGCCATGGCCGATATCCCCGCAAGCGTGCATGAGATTGCGGCGGGCAGCTGCAGCGATGGCTTCGTGGCCAAGGGCAAGCAGCAGCCGGCGGGCCCGGCCGGCGCGCGCCAGGGCCTGAACTCCTACACCCAGTGGTTTGCCGGCAATCCCGACATGGCCGGCAACTACCTGGGCTACGACGGCCCGTATCCGCCGTTCAACGATCTGCGCATGCACCGCTATTTCTTCCGTGTGTTCGCGCTGGACGTGGCGCAGCTCGAACTGCCGACGCTGTTCACCGCCGCCGATGTGCTGGCAGCGATGCAGGGCCACGTTCTGGCCGAGGCGGCGTTGCACGGCACCTACACGCTGAATCCTGCGCTGCGCTAAGCCACGGAAACAGCACTCTGAATCACGTGCAGCAACTTCTGCTCGGCGGCCGCAAGCGGTGGTCAGCATCGCTCCTGCGCCGAGACGCGCGTCACTCGGGCGGCCCGTCGCCTTACGTAGGAGCGCGCTTGCGCGCGAGGGCATTCCCAGCAATGGTGCCGCGCTGCAATCGCGCTGCAATCGCGCTGCAACAGCCATCGTGCTGGTTGGCTCCAGCAGCATCGGCGGGCCAGTAGCCGATGCTGCGAATGGCCGTTAATTCAGCGGTCCGTGGCCCTGAATGATGTAGCAATTCGCTTGGCGGAGCCCTCAGCACGGCGTGTGATCGCGGCAGCGCATCCATGGGAACGCCTACACGCGAATCTGCCGCGCAGCTCACCGACCACATCGCGCGCATAGGCAGCAACCCCGTGAACGCCCCTCGCGCGCAAGCGCGCTCCTACGTCTTTGCCACACGGCTTAGCCGCGCGCTTCCAGCAGCTGCTCCAGCACGTACACCGGCGCTTCGCGTTCGTCGCCGCTGGCCGGATAGCGCGTCACGCGCAGCAAGGTGCGAATGCCGGGTTCGTGGGTGAAGCCCTCGATTGGCTGATCGAGCGGTTGCCAGCCATCGGCGCTGTCCTGCAGCACCGCCTGCGTCGCCTGCAAGTACTCGCGCACCTTTAGGCACTGGCGGGTGGGCTCCGTGGTGCAGGGCGCGGTGTCGCCGGCTACTTCGAGCCACACGGTTTGCCCGGGCCCCCGAAGCGGGTGTCTGCGGTGAGCTGGCCAGCGAACTCCAGGCGTGTGCCGTCGGTGCGGGTCAGGCGCAGGGTCGGCAGGGGGGCTGCGCTGTCCAGCGCCACCGCAAAGCGCCCCGAGAGAAGATCGCTGGCAGCGCGTTCCTGTGCCATCCGCCGCGATTGCGCGCACAGCCGTTTGCTCGACACCACCCGGCCGATCTGCAGGTGCGCGGCCTCCACGGTGTACGCCGCGCCGAGCGCATTGCAGGTCTGGCTGACCTGCAGGCGTTGCGCGGTGAAGTCCAGCTGCAGCGGTGGCATGCCATCGACGAACAGGCTGCGCAGGGCAGTGCCATGCGCATCGTGGGCGCGTTGCAGCTGCCAGTGATGGATCTGCAGGGCGGCGCGCAGCGGTGCGTCCTGGGCCGAAAGTTTGGGCATCGCGGTTGCGGCAGGAGTCGCTGACGCTGACTCATCCGCCGGCGCGGCAGGTGGCACGTCGCGCCCGCAGGCAGTTGCACCGATGGCCAGCAGGGCTGGCGCTAGCAACACGGCACGCATCAATGGCTCCCGGGCGGCGGACCCGCTCAGTGATACTGCCAGCGGGCCGCCGGGGCAATGACGGCCGTCACTGCCCCGGCATCGGCCGGCTCAGGCGGCCGGCAACCACAGCAGCAGCGCGACGCCGAGCAGGATGCGGTACACCGCAAATACCGTGAAGCGGTGCTTCTTGATGTAGCCCAGCAGCCACTTCACCACCACGAAACCGGTGAGGGTGGCCGCAATGAACGCCACCGACACATCGGTCCAGTTCTCGCTGCCAAAGCCGCCTTCCTTGTACATCTCCAGCAGCGCGTAACCGCTGGCAGCAAACATGGTGGGAATGCCGACCATGAACACAAAATCCGCCGCCGCCGAGCGCTTGCTCAGGCCCAGCAGCATGGCCAGGAAAATCGCCGAGGCCGAGCGCGAGGTGCCCGGAAACACGCCGGCCACCACCTGCGCCAGGCCAACTGCGATCGCCACCTTCCAGGTGACCACGTCGCGCTCGGGCAGCTTGCCGGCAAAGTGTTCGGCCACCAGCATCCACACGCCGCCGATCAGCAGCGCCCAGGCCACCGGCTGGATGGTTTCCGGCAATTGCCAGCCGGCTTTGCGCACGATCAGGCCGACCACCGCAGTGACCATAAAGGCCACGCCGATCTTGAGCACGTAGTCGCGATTGACGCGCTCACCCAGGCCGGTGGCCAGGGTCCACAGCTTTTGCCGCAGCGCCAGGCAGATCGCCAGGATCGCGCCGGCCTGGATGACGATATTGAAGAAATCCGAGCGGCGTCCGAGCCATTGTTCGGCGATCAGCAGGTGGCCGGTGCTGGAGATCGGCAGAAATTCGGTGAGGCCTTCGAGAATGCCCAGCAACAGGGCGGAAATGAGGTCGGACATCGGGCGGGAGAGGAGTGCGGGGGAGGCGAAAGGATAGTGCATTGCGGCATGCACCATTTCGGTGCACGATGGATTCGCTTAGCACCAAGATGGTGTTGAGCTTGGTTGAGCGATCTCGACTGAGGTCAGCAAAATCAACAACTTGTGAAGCGGCGCAATTTGGCATGGTCCCTGCTGTGGTACCGCCCACGAGCCACTTAACTCCTGCCGAGGTTTCTTCCGATGTCCGTGGAAAATGTTGAAAAGCTGATCAAGGACAACAAGGTCGAGTTTGTCGACCTGCGCTTCGTCGATATGCGTGGCGTGCAGCAGCACATCACCTTTCCGGCCAGCATCATCGAGCCGGCGTTGTTCGAAGAAGGCAAGATGTTCGACGGCAGCTCCATCGCGGGTTGGAAGGGCATCAACGAGTCGGACATGGTCCTGCTCCCGGACGCGGGCACCGCTTACCTGGATCCGTTCTTCGCCGATCCGACCATCGTGCTGACCTGCGACATCCTCGACCCGGCCACCATGCAGAGCTACGAGCGCGATCCGCGCGGCATTGCAAAGCGTGCCGAGGCCTATCTGAAGTCCTCCGGCACCGCCGACCAGGCGTTCTTCGGCCCGGAGCCGGAATTCTTCATCTTCGATTCGGTGCGCTTCGCCAATGACATGGGCCACACCTTCTTCCAGGTGGGTTCGGAAGAGGCGGCCTGGAACACCGGCGCCAAGTACGACGGCGGCAACAGCGGCTACCGTCCCGGCGTGAAGGGTGGCTACTTCCCGGTGCCGCCGACCGACACCCTGCACGACCTGCGTGCGGAAATGATCAAGACCCTGGAGCAGGTCGGCATCGAAACAGAGGTGCACCACCACGAGGTGGCGACCGCTGGCCAGTGCGAGATCGGCACCAAGTTCAGCTCGCTGGTGCAAAAAGCCGACGAACTGCTGACGATGAAGTACATCATCAAGAACGTGGCCTACCGCAACGGCAAGACCGCCACCTTCATGCCGAAGCCGATCGTCGGCGACAACGGCTCTGGCATGCACGTGCACCAGTCGCTGACCAAGGGTGGCGTGAACCTGTTCTCCGGCGACGGCTACGGCGGCCTGTCGCAGATGGCGCTGTGGTACATCGGCGGCATCTTCAAGCACGCCCGCGCCATCAATGCCTTCGCCAACTCCGGCACCAACAGCTACAAGCGTCTGGTCCCCGGTTACGAAGCGCCGGTGATGCTGGCCTATTCGGCGCGTAACCGCTCGGCCTCGTGCCGCATCCCGTGGGTGACCAACCCGAAGGCGCGCCGCATCGAAATGCGTTTCCCCGATCCGTTGCAGTCCGGCTACCTGACCTTCACCGCACTGATGATGGCCGGCCTGGACGGCATCAAGAACCAGATCGACCCGGGCGCACCGAGCGACAAGGACCTGTACGACCTGCCGCCGGAAGAAGAGAAGCTGATCCCGCAGGTGTGTTCCAGCCTGGATCAGGCCCTGGAGGCGCTGGACAAGGATCGCGAGTTCCTCAAGGCCGGTGGCGTGATGAGCGACGACTTCATCGACGGCTACATCGCATTGAAGATGCAGGAAGTCACCAAGTTCCGCGCCGCAACGCATCCGCTGGAGTACCAGCTGTACTACGGCAACTGAGTTCCACCGCGGTGATGGCGGAGGCCCCCCCTCCCACCTCCGCCATCGCCGCACATGTTCGAGGGTCCATGGCAGGTGCCGTGGGCCGCTAGGGGACGAGAGAGTACACAGCACGCGGTGCGCGGGCCTGACCTCTCCCACGAGGCGGATGCATCGCATCCGCTGGGGTCTGCGCCACCGTGTGACGATTCATCAGGAATCGGGGATGCCGGGGTTGGCATCCGGGTGAATGACACCGCCGGTCGGCGCAATGCCGGCCGGTTCTTTCCACCATTCGGGGTATGCGCATGAAATTGATCACCGCCATCATCCGGCCGTTCAAGCTCGACGAGGTCCGCGAGGCCCTGTCCGCAGCTGGCGTGTCGGGTATCACCGTTACCGAGGTCAAGGGCTTCGGCCGGCAGAAGGGCCATACCGAGTTGTACCGCGGCGCCGAGTACGTCGTGGATTTCCTGCCCAAGATCAAGATCGAGACGGTGGTGACCGACGACCGGCTGGATGCGGTGGTCGAGGCCATCCAGAACGCCGCCGGCACCGGCAAGATCGGCGACGGCAAAATCTTCGTGACCGCGATCGAGCAAGTCGTGCGTATCCGCACCGGCGAGATCGGCGCCGATGCGCTCTGACCCCACCCACCCCGGAGTCCCTATGAAGACAGGTCTTGTTGCCGGGTGGAAAGCCCGGTTCTACAGCGTCTGCATGTTGATGCTGTTCAGTGTGCTGGTGGTTGGCGGCTTGGGCAACGCGCAGGCTCAGTCCGGCGCGCAGGTCACCCCATTGCCGACCGAGCCGGTCACCACCGAACCGCTCCCCACCGCACAGCCGGCCGCCGCGCCGGTTGCGGCGGCCGAGGCGGCGCCGGTCGTGGAGAAGGGCGATGTCGCCTGGATGCTGACCTCCACGTTGCTGGTGCTGCTGATGGTGGTGCCGGGCCTGGCGCTGTTCTACGGCGGCATGGTGCGCGCCAAGAACGTGTTGTCGGTGCTGATCCAGGTGGCGGTGGTGTTCTCGCTGCTGGTGGTGCTGTGGGTGTTCTACGGCTACAGCCTGGCGTTCTCCGGCGAAGGCGCGTGGATCGGCAATCTGGACAAGGCCTTGCTCAAGGGTGTGACCATCGAGACCTTGTCGGCCACCTTCACCAAGGGCGTCAGCCTGCCGGAATACGTGTTCGTGGCGTTCCAGGCCACCTTCGCCGGCATCACCGGTGCGCTGATCGTCGGTGCCTTTGCCGAACGCGCCAAGTTCGCGGCGGTGCTGTTGTTCTCGGTGATCTGGTTCACCTTCGGGTACCTGCCGCTGGCGCACATGGTCTGGGCCACGGGCGGCTATCTGTTCGGCTTGGGCGCGCTGGATTTCGCCGGCGGCACGGTGGTGCACATCAACGCCGGTATCGCCGGTCTGGTGGGCGCCTACTTCGTCGGCAAGCGTGCCGGGTTGGGGCGTGAGGCGATCAAGCCGCACAACGTGACCCTGACCTTCGTCGGTGCGTCGCTGCTGTGGGTGGGCTGGTTCGGCTTCAACGCCGGTTCCAACCTGGAAGCCAATGCCGGTGCGGCGCTGGCCTTCCTCAACACCTTGCTGGCCACCGCAGCCGCGGTCCTGGGCTGGTCGCTCACCGAGAAGATCATCAAGGGCAAGTCCTCCGCCCTGGGCGTGGCCTCGGGCATGGTCGCCGGCCTGGTCGGCATCACGCCGGCCTGCGGCACGGTGGGCCCGTTCGGCGCGATCATCATTGGCCTGGCGGCCGGCGTGCTGTGCGTGTGGGGCGTCACTGGCCTCAAGCGCCTGCTTGGTGCCGACGACAGCCTGGACGTGTTCGGCGTGCATGGCCTGGGCGGCATCATCGGCGCGATCCTCACCGGCGTGTTCTCGGCGGCCTCGCTGGGCGGCCAGAAAGGTGGCGACTACGACATGCTGCATCAGGTCGGCATCCAGGCGCTGGGCGTGGGCATCACAGTGGGCTGGATCGGCGTGGTGTCGGTGGTGGGCTTTGTGGTCGCCAAGCTGGTGTTCGGCCTGCGCGTCACCGAAGAAGCCGAGCGTGAGGGGTTGGACATCACCTCGCACGGCGAAGCTGCTTACGAGTCCTGAGCATGACCGCCCGCGGCCAGCGTGCCGCGGGCCGCACGACGACCCGGCCGGAAGTGCCCGCGCCGGGTTTGCTGTCCCCCGGCCCGGCACCAAGCGCCGGGCCACGTTGCCGAGGTGCCTGCATGACCCGCCCCACGCCCCTCAGTCCCGAGTGGTTGCGCGCTGGCCCGCTGCACGTCCTCGCCCCAGTTCCCTCATCTCCGGGTATTGCCCCGTCGGCAGCTGGGCTGCGCCGGTCGGGCGGTGCTTGCACTAAATTGGTGCAATGCTGATGTCGTCATCCACGCCTTCCCTCGACAGCCTTGGTACGCCGGTGGCCTGGGCCGACCGCGACGGGCGCGTACTGGGGGTCAATCCCGCGTTCGCGCGCTGGCTCGGCGTGAGTGCGCGCCGGTTGGTGGACCAGCCGCTGGCCGCGTTGGAAGTGCAGGGCGACGCGCTGGCGCGCTTTCTGCTCAACGACGAGCGCGACATCCTGCGGCTGCACCGGCTGGCGCTGGGCCTGCCCAACGACGCGCCGCGCTTTGCCGAAGGCTGGCTGTCGCGGCTGGACGACGGCGGCTGGCTGCTGGAAACCCATCCGGTCGACGAATTCCCCGCTTTGGACCCCACCCACGCGTTGCCCAACGCATTGAGCGCGGCGCTGAAGGGCCTGGCCCACGAGCTGCGCAACCCGCTGGCCGGGCTCAAGGGTGCCGCCCAGTTGCTGGCGCGCCGCGCGGCCGGGCGCGACAAGGACGAGCGCGAGCTGATCGAGTTGATCGGCACCGAAATCGAACGCCTCAACACCCTGCTCGAACGCCTGCTCTCGCCCTCACCCCTACGCCCGCACGAGTGCCTCAATATCCATGTGGTGCTCGAACGCGTGCTGCGGCTAGCTGAGGCCGAAGGCGGCTGGTCGGTGCAGGTGCAGCGCGATTACGACCCCAGCATCCCCGACATCCTCGGCGACGTGGACCGGCTCACCCAGGCGGTGTGGAACCTGGTGCGCAACGCCTTCCAGGCCGGCGCCACCCGGGTGACCCTGCGCACCCGCGTCGAGCATGGCCAGCGCATCCGCGACCGCGTGCATGCCATGTCGCTGCGGCTGGAAATCATCGACGATGGCGGCGGCGTGCCTGAAGAACTGGCCGAGCACCTGTTCCTGCCGCTGGTCAGCGGGCGCGCCGAAGGTAGCGGGCTGGGCCTGGCGCTGGCGCAGCAGGTCTCGCGCGAACACCACGGCACGCTGACCTACCGCTCGCGGCCGGGCCATACCGTTTTCACCCTGCTGCTGCCCGAGCTGGCCGGCGATCACGACAAGGAGCATCTGCATGGCTGAGGCCGCCGCCGTATCCCACCGCATCTGGGTGGTCGACGACGACCGTTCGGTCCGCTTCGTGTTGTCCACCGCCTTGCGCGATGCCGGCTACGCGGTGGACGGCTTCGACAGCGCCGCCGCCGCGCTGCAGGCGCTGGCAATGCGGCCCACACCGGACCTGCTGTTCACCGACGTGCGCATGCCGGGCGAAGATGGCCTGACCCTGCTCGACAAGCTCAAGTCCAAGCACCCGCAGCTGCCGGTCATCGTGATGTCGGCCTACACCGATGTCGCCAGCACCGCCGGTGCCTTTCGCGGCGGCGCGCACGAATTCCTGTCCAAGCCGTTCGACCTGGACGATGCGGTGGCCTTGGCCGCGCGTGCACTGCCCGACGCCGATGCGGCGGTTGAAGACACGCTCGGCACGCCCGTGGCCGAAGGCTCGGCCGCGCTGATCGGCGACACCCCGGCGATGCAGGCCTTGTTCCGTGCAATCGGCCGGCTGGCGCAGGCGCCGTTGTCGGTGCTGATCAATGGCGAGACCGGCACCGGCAAGGAGCTGGTAGCGCGCGCGCTGCACAACGAATCGCCGCGTGCGCGCAAACCGTTTGTTGCGCTCAACACCGCCGCCATTCCGGCCGAGCTGCTGGAAAGCGAGTTGTTCGGCCACGAAACCGGCGCCTTCACCGGCGCTACCAAGCGGCATATCGGCCGCTTCGAACAGGCCGACGGCGGCACGCTGTTTCTGGATGAAATCGGCGACATGCCGCTGCCGCTGCAGACCCGATTGCTGCGCGTGCTGGCCGAGAACGAATTCTTCCGTGTCGGCGGGCGCGAGCTGATCCGCGTGGATGTGCGCGTGATCGCCGCCACCCACCAGGACCTGGAAGCCCTGGTCGAACAGGGCCGCTTCCGCGCCGATCTGCTGCATCGCCTGGACGTGGTGCGGCTGCAGCTGCCACCGCTGCGCGAACGCCGCGGCGACATCGCGCAGCTGGCGGAAAACTTCCTGGCCATGGCCGGGCGCAAGCTCGACATGCTGCCCAAGAGGTTGTCGTCTGCCGCGTTGGAGGCGCTACGTCAGTACGACTGGCCCGGCAACGTGCGCGAACTGGAAAACGTGTGCTGGCGCCTGGCCGCCCTGGCCACCGCAGACACCATCGATGTGGTGGATGTCGATGCCGCACTCGCGCGCGGTGGGCGCCGCGTGCGCGCCGGACGCAGCGATGGGCAATGGGACGAGATGCTTTCCAGCTGGGCGGCGCGGCGCCTGAGCGAAGGTGCGCAGGGCCTGCACGCCGAAGCCCGCGAACGCCTGGACAAAACCCTGCTCGAAGCCGCACTGCAACTCACCCAGGGCCGCCGCGCCGAAGCCGCCGCCCGCCTGGGCTTGGGCCGCAACACCGTAACCCGCAAGCTGGGGCCGGGGCGCAAGCGGCGCTGAGGTGCGTCGCGCGTCGTGTGGGTGTGCGGCGTGGCGCGGTCGCTGATGCCCGCAAGTCCTCGTGTCCTGGCGTACGTGTCTCCGCACGTCCACCCGCCAGCAGGGCGAGCGGATTGCGCGGTTGGAGCAGGAGGTTTTCGTCGCTCACGCGAGCCTGCTGTGCGCCATTGAGTGTCCTGCTCACCAACGGCGCGCACACAACAACGCCACGGCCAAGCAGGCCAGGTGCTGCATCAATCTGTGCAGAGGGGAACGTATGTCAGTCCCGCGTGCTGCAGCGACTTGCGGCGTGCGCCAGCAGGCGCTAGACGCGCGAGGCATGCAGTCGTATCGGGCTAGTGCGCATGCGGCATTCGCGTTGAATGCGCCGTGGAAAGTCCCGCCCGCTGATCGTACGCGTGCGCGACATCGGCGACGGCAACCACGTGAGCATCATGTCACTTCCGCGCGTTGCAGCTGTTTGCGGCGAGCCCGCAGCAGTCGCTAGACGCGCTATGCATGCAGTCGTATCTGGCTACCGCGCGTTTGGCGTTCGCGTTGATTGCGCCGGGAGAAGTCCAACCCATTGATCGTGCGGGCGCTGGACATGGCGGCGACAGGCAGTCGGTGCGCCCTGGAATTGCGCATCTGCAGATGAGTGGATTGCCAGTCGATCACCCTGTAGCTGCACTGCTCAAAACGCTGGAAACCGCAGCCTGCGCACAACCCGCGCACGCCGCTTGCCTGTAGCGCCGTGCCGCACCGGTTTCTCGCATGACGCGCGTACGTCAGCACCTGATCGGCGCGGTGCGCGATGCGCTTGAGGCCTATCCCGCTGGCCCATTGCCCGCCGATGCCGGCGAGGCGGCCTTCCATGCCAAGGCCTTGCAGCGCTTCGATGCGCTGGCGCAGGCACGCGATGTGGCACTGCCGCCGGGTGTGTCGATTGCGTGGTCACGGCGCTTCGGGTTGCACTGCTGCCTGCAGAACCGATGCCGCGCGCATGCCGCATCACGGGTTGCACGTCGCGCATTAGTCAATCAGCACCGGCGCCCCCCGTCATCGGTGACTCCATCCGCGTCTGTCACCGTACACTGCCGGCCTGCCACACGGCGCATTTCATGACACGTGAACATGCGCCCGCATAGGTTTCAGCCTGATCAGGAGAACAGCTCGATGCGCTACCGGTCGTCCACCGTCGTTGCCCTTACCGCTTTGGCACTGGCTGCCTGCAGCAGCACGCCACCTGCGCCCCCGACGCCGCCGCCGGTGCCTGCGCGGGTGGTTCCCGTGCGCGCGGTGCAGCAGGCCGAAGCGCCGCTGGCATCGGCCTCGGGTAGCCTGGTGAGTGGCCGGGTGGTGTTGGTGCCTGCGCTGCGCGGCATTCGCCTCACCGGCACCGTCGGTGGTCTGCGGCCCGGTGCGGTCGCCGGCTTCCATGTGCATGAGCGTGGCGATTGCAGCGCGGCCGATGCCAGCAGCGCCGGTGGGCATTTCAATCCCACCGGCGCAGCGCACGGCCGTGCCGGCAACGGTACCCACCATCTGGGCGACATGGACAACCTGCGCGCCGACGCGGAAGGCGTGGCGCATCTGGACATGATCCTGAGCGATATCACCCTGGGCGACGCCGCGCCCAGCGACGTACTCGGCAAGGCGCTGATCGTGCATGCCGATGCCGACGACTACCGCAGCCAGCCCAGCGGCAACGCCGGTGCGCGGCTGGCCTGTGGCGTCATCCGTGCCACCAAGTGGCAGACACCGCCTTCGCAGCCCTGAGCCGTGGGCACCCATGCCGCCCCCGCGGCGTCTTTTGAGGAGTGATTCATGCGTATTCTTCCCACCACCCTGTTCCTGGCCACCGCGCTGGTCCTGACGGCCTGCAAACGCGACGAGCCCGCCCCGGCCGAACCAGCGCCCGCCCCGCAGGCCGGCACCCCGGCCGAAGCCGCCCACGGCGGCGAGCATGCCGCCTCGATGGTCACCGAAGCGGCGGCCACCACCACCGCTACCGCCGAGCTCAAACCGACCAAGGGCAATGAGGTCAAGGGCACAGTCACCTTCAAGACCGTGGACGGCGCGCTGCGGGTCACCGGCCAACTGAGCGGGCTCAAGCCCAACAGTGAGCACGGCTTCCACATCCACGAGAAGGGCGACTGCAGTGCGCCGGACGGCAGCAGCGCCGGCGGCCACTTCAACCCGGCCCAGACCGACCACGGCATGGTCGGCGCCGACCCGCATCACGGTGGCGACATGCCCAACATCAAGGCCGATGCGCAGGGCAATGCCAGCATCGACGGCCCGGTGGCGAGCAACGTCAACCTGGGCAAGGCCGACCAGTCCGACATCGCCGGCCACGCCGTGATCGTCCACGCCGACCCGGACGACTACAAGACCCAGCCCACCGGCAACGCCGGCGCCCGCCTGGCCTGCGGCGTGATCACCACTGATAACGCGCCCGCACCGACCAAGTAATGGTCAATGGTCACGCCGCGGTGGATGCCACGGCGTGACCACACAGCGATGCCCACAGAACACGTAGCACCGTAGGAGCGCGCTTGCGCGCGATGAATCTTTACCGGGAACGCGCCCTCACCGATAACGCCACATCGCGCGCAAGCGCGCTCCTACCGGTGTCTTGGCGGCTCACGAGCCGACGGCGGCGATGCACTCAGCGACCTGCGCATCACCAGGGCGACCGCTTGCTATCGCACACCGTGGGTACAACGCGATGCTTACAGAACACGCAGCTCCGTAGGAGCGCGCTTGCGCGCGATGAAGCTTTACCGGGAACGCGCCCTCACCGATAACGCTTCATCGCGCGCAAGCGCGCTCCTACCGGTGTCTTGGCGGCTCACGAGCCGACGGCGGCGATCACTCAGCAACCTACGCATCAACAGGGCGACCGCTTGCTATCGCACACCATGGGTGTAACGCGATGCCTGCAGAACACGTAGCACCGTAGGAGCGCGCTAGCGCGCGATGAAGCTTCACCGAAGGCGCAGCCTCCCGGTAAGGCCCCGTCGCGCGCAAGCGCGCTCCTACCAGTGTCTTGGCGGCTCACGAGCCGACGGCGGCGATGCACTCAGCAACCTGCGCGTCACCAGGGCGACCGCTTGCTATCGCACACCGTGGTGCAACGCGATGCCTACAGAACACGTAGCACCGTAGGAGCGCGCTCGCGCGCGATGAAGCTTTACTAGGAACGCGCCCTCACCGATAACGCCCCGTCGCGCGCAAGCGCGCTCCTACCAGTGTCTTGGCGGCTCACGAGCCGACGGCGGCGATGCACTCAGCAACCTGCGCATCAACAGGGCGACCGCTTGCTATCGCACACCATGGGTGTAACGCGATGCCTGCAGAACACTTAGCACCGTAGGAGCGCGCTAGCGCGCGATGAAGCTTTACCGGGAACGCGCCCTCACCGATAACGCCACATCGCGCGCAAGCGCGCTCCTACGCGTGCAATGTTGACTCGCGCGCTTAGGACCGAGATGTATTCAAGCGCCTGGCGCGACGAGACTGCCGCCTGCTCACCAAGCCAGTTGAATCGGTCTGATGACGCGCGTTCTTGATCCCATGCGCAGCACACAGCACACAGCACACAGCACACAGCACACAGCACGCCGCGATAGGCGCACCGCACCAATTAAAAACGCCTCAATAATTAGGCCAAAGCCCCGGTGTCGCCAATTCGACCAGATGGTCGTCGGGATCGCGGAAATACACGCTGTGGCCACCGTCTGGCCACTGCGTGCGGCCTTCAATGGCGACATCGCACGCGTGCAAATGCGCTTCCCAGGCCGCCAGCGACTCGGTGGCGATCGCCAACGCGTAATGGGTGTGCCCGTGTCCGTCGTGCGGCGGAATGGTGCCGCCTGGCAGGCGGACGGTGGTGGTCGTGCTGCCTTGCAGGAACAGCAGCAACACCTGCGCAGGCGCAACCGCATAGGCGGCCATGCGTGCATCGCGGTGCATCGGCTGCAAGCCCAGCACCTGCGCGTAGAACGCACAGGCGCGGTCGAGATCGGCCACATACACGCCGGTCTCCAGCATCCCGCGCAGGGCGGGTGCGGTGGAGGCCGGCGCCGAGGTCATGCGGCCAGCGCCTGCCGCGGATCCTGGCCGGGCTCCACATGCACGTACAGCACCGGCAAGCCATGGGCTTCCAGCACGGCAGCCATCTGCCGCTGACGGGCGAGGTATTGCTCATAAACGCCGCGCAGGCGTTCGCAATTTTCGCGCTCGTGTGCGTAGTGGTCGCACCAGCCAGCGGGGTCGAACAAGGCAATGCGCACTTCGCCGCCGACATAGCGCAGCACCGGCTCGGGCGACTGATCCAGCCACTCTTCAGTTTGCGGGGCGAGCAGCGCGGCTTCGATCAGCGGCCACAGCGGCGCCAGGCCCTGGTTGTCGTACTGCATCGACATCATCGCCGCCAGGTCGTGCCCGGTGAGATAACGCGCGTGCTCGATACGCGCACCGAAGCTTTCCTGTGCCAACAACGCGGTATCGGCCTGGGCCATGCCCTGCGCCAGCAGCACTTCTTCCATGGCATCGGCCACGGTCGCCAGCGTCTGCGGATCACCGGAGAACAGGAACGGCAGCACCCGCAGGCCGCCGCCGGTGAGCTGCGCATCGGCCTGGAATGGCAGCGGAATCTCGCCGTGCGCATCGGCACCGAATGCCAGCACGCGCGGGCCTTCATCGCGGCCCGGGGCGCGTGCATGCAGTTCTTCCAGGCGGCGGTGCAGCGGCCAGCCCGGTCGCAGCACTTCGGCGGGATCGAAATGCGCCATCGCCACGCTGAGCTCCAGCGCGCGGACTTCAGGAATCCACTGGGCCAGGTCGCGGCCGATGCGCTCGGCCAGCATGCCGGCCTGCGCAGGCGCCAGCGCCCCACGCGTGGGGGCGGTCCCGCCCGTCAGTTCCAGCGCCAGGACACCCATGGCGGTCATGCCGTATTCGGTCGTACTCATGATTCGCGGTTGGCCCATCACAGGGTCGAAGCTACACTGCGGCCATTATGCCTGCCGGCCCTGTGCAGGCCATGTCCCCGAGTCCCTCATGCAAGGTCAGCCGATGCCCGCAGCCCGTCCCGTCGCCATCCTGGGCGGCGTTCGTATCCCGTTCTGTCGCCAGAACACCGCATACGCGGACGTGGGCAACCTGGGCATGTCGGTGCGCACGCTGGGCGCGCTGGTCGAACGCTTCGGGCTGCATGGCCAGCAATTGGGCGAGGTGGCGATGGGGGCGGTGATCAAGCATTCCTCCGACTGGAACCTCGCCCGCGAAGCCGCGCTGTCGTCGGGCCTGTCGCCGCTGACGCCGGGCATCACCCTGCAGCGCGCCTGTGGCACCAGCCTGGATTCGGTAATCACCATCGCCAACAAGATCGCGCTGGGGCAGATCGACTCGGGCATCGGCGGCGGCTCGGACACCACCTCCGAGGTGCCGATCGTCTACGGCAAGAAGCTGCGGGCGCGCCTGCTGGCCGCCAACCGCGCCAAGGCCACCGGCGACAAGCTCAAGGCGCTGCTGCGTGGTTTCAAGCTGGGCGAGCTCAAGCCCGAGTTCCCCGGCGTGGCCGAGCCGCGCACCGGCAAGAGCATGGGCGAACACTGCGAAGACATGGCCAAGGAATGGAACATCTCGCGTGATTCGCAGGACGAATGGGCGGTGGCCTCGCACCACAAGTTGGCGGCTGCGTATGAGCGCGGGTTTTTCGATGCGCTGATTGCCCCGTTCCGTGGCGTGTCGCGCGACAACATCCTGCGCGCCGACACCTCGCTGGAAAAGCTGGCCACGTTGCGCCCGGCGTTCGACAAGACCTCTGGCCGCGGCACGCTCACCGCCGCCAATTCCACCCCGCTCACCGATGGCGCCGCCGCGGTGCTGTTGTCCAGCGAAGCCTGGGCGCTGGCCCATGGCCACACGCCGATGGCCTACCTGCGCGATGCACAGGTCTCGGCGGTGGATTTCGTGCATGGCGAGGGCCTGCTGATGGCGCCCACGGTTGCGGTGCCGCAGATGCTGGCGCGGCACGGGCTGACCTTGCAGGACTTCGACATCTACGAGATCCACGAAGCCTTCGCCGCGCAGGTACTGTGCACGCTGCGCGCCTGGGAGAGCGAGGATTACTGCCGCAATCGCCTGGGACTGGACGCGCCGCTGGGCCGCATCGACCCGGACAAGATCAACCCGCTGGGCTCGTCGCTGGCCACCGGCCACCCCTTCGCCGCCACCGGCGCGCGCGTGGTGGCAACGGCCGCTAAGCAGCTGGAAGAACGCGGCGGCGGCCGTGCGTTGATTTCGATCTGCACCGCCGGCGGTATGGGCGTGGTGGCCATCGTCGAGCGCTGACGCTGCTGCGCAGCGTGGGATTGGGCATTCGGGATTGGGGATTCGCAAAAGCAGACGCGGACTCCTGATTTTACGAATCCCCAATTCCCAATCTCCAATCCCAAACCTGCAAGGACGCATGGATGTCGACTGACGAGTTCCGCGAGCCACCCAGCCTGTACCTGCCGCCGGCGAACGGCGATGTGTGGCGCGAGGGCGACGCGCTGGTGTGTACGGCGGGCGCCAATCTGCCGCCACGGTGCGTCAAGTGCAACGCGCCGGCCGACATGCCGCCACGTCGCTACATCTTTCATTGGCACCATCCGGTGATCTACGCGGCGCTGCTGCTGGGCGTGCTGCCGTACGTGATCCTGGCCATCGCGCTACGCAAGCGCAGCGCGCACGTGCTTACCCTGTGCGCGCAACACGAGCGCCGCCGCGTGCGTTATGTCGCAGTGGCGATGGCATCGGTGTTGGCATTGCTGGTGTGCGGGCTCTCGATCGATAGCCAGTTCCGGTGGCTGATCGGTGCCGGCGTGATGGCGGTGATGCTGTTGATCGGCCCCCTGGGGTCGCGCGTGTTGTCGCCGACGCAGGTCGACCACGTGCAGGCACGGTATCTGGGTGCCTGCGATGCATTCCTGAGCGATCTGCCGCCACTGCCGCAGGCAAAGCGCCAGCGTTGATGCAATGTGGCGCAGCCGTGGCGTGCGCCGCTGCAAGGCCGAACAATTGCAGCGATTACACGAGGCGATCGTCCGGCGTGATCGGGCCGGATGGGGGTGTTTCATGGGCCACCACGATCGGGCCGCGGATGGATTGCTGCGGCATGATCTCCAGCACCGGTTCGCCGCGCGCGGCGCGCAGTGCGTTGGCGTAGCAGTGCTGCGCGGAGAGCAGATCACCGGCCGCTGCAAACCCGTGGCCCAGTTCTTCCCAGGCATCGGCACCGGCGCCATTGGCCAGTGCGCGGTGCAGGAATTCTTCGGCCTGCGACCACTGTTGCTGATGGCGCGACAGGCGGGCCAGGGTGAGCAGCAGCCCGGGGCTGTCCGGATGCTGGGTCAGCCAGCGCTGCGCACTGGCACGCCGCGAATCGTATTTTTCCAGCGGCAACACGCCGTACAGGCGCACCAGCGATTCGTCCCACTGCGTATCCAGCGCCTGTTCCAGGCTGTGCACCGCGGCATCGTCCCAGTGCAGCACGGCCGCACGTTGGGCATAGGCGCCAACGACCGCCGGGTAGGTGCGCAGTGCTTTCGGCAACGCTTCCCAGCGTTCGGCCAGGGCGTTGGCATCGCCGGCCTGCAGCAAGGTCTGCTCGGCCAATGTGGCTTCCAGTGCGCTGTAGGCCTCCGGCGCCAACACCGCCTGCTGACGCAGGGCGCCGAGTTGGCCATAGGCCTCGTCGGCGCGTCCGATCTGCGCCAGTGCATGCGTGCGCAGCAACAGGCCGCGGGCCGGCAGCGGCTGGGCGGCGGCGCTGTCGAGCGCATTGATCGCATCGACCGGGCGCTGCTGCGCCAGATGCCGCTCGCCTTGCAGCAGTGCGTGTGCGGTGGGGTCGCGCTCGGCCAACTGCTGCGCCAGCGATGTGGCCGAGGCCACGTCACCGCGCGCATCGGCCACGCGCACGGCGCTGGCCAAGGCGATGCCGCTGACTTCTTCGTCCTCGCTGGCGTTGACCAGCAGGCGCTCGGCACGCTGCCATTGACCGTGATCGGCAGCGCGCAGGCCTTCGATCAGGCGCGCACGGCCCTTCTTGCGGCGGTATTTGCCCCAGACCCGGAACGGCAGGCTGATCAACGTCCACAACAGCCACAGCACCAGCAGCGCGATGACCAGAATCAGCACCGCCTGCGGCATGGCGGTGCGGTAATCGTTGCCGCCCACGCTGACCACCACATTGCCCAGGTCGTAGCTGTTCTGGTGCGACAGCCATTGCGCGCCCAGCACACCCAGCGCCACGGCAGCCAGCAGGATCAAGACGGTACGCAGCACTTTCATTGTGTGGATCTCCCTTCACGCATGGCCTGCAGTTGCAGCAGGGTGGTGCCCAGTTCCGGCAGGCGCGGACGCAGTGGCGCTTGTTGCAGTTCGCGCAGGCGCGTGCGTGCCTGGCGGCGCTGTGGCGAGTCTGGCCACAGCCGCGTGGTCCAGGTGTCCACGCGCCGTAAGGCCTGCGCGAACCCCTGCGCATCACCGCGCTCGGCGGCTGCACGTGCCACGCTGACTTCGATCTGCAGCGCATCGCGCGCGGCCGTGCGCTCGCCGCCGGTGATCAACGCATCGCCACGGCTCGGGCGGATTTCCACCAGGGGCGAGAGGGCCTTCTGCCACCAGGGCAGTGCGGCCTCGCTGTCCTGCGCGCTCTGCTCGGGCAGGCGCTGCAGGTCCGTTGCCAGGCGATCCAGCCCTTCACCAACCTGCGCCTGCGGGCCGGGACCCAGGCGATCGAGCGCGTCGCGCTCCTGCACCAGCGCCTGACGCAGATTGAGATAGCCCGGGTCGTCGATGCCGTTGAGCGCGCCATTGGCCAAGGCGTAGGCGCGTCGTGCGCCATCGGCATCGCCGGCGATGCTCAGCCGCTGCTGGCCAAGCCGCAGCAGCAATTCCACCTCGTCCAGCCGCAGCGCCTGGGCGCCATGCCGGTTGGGATCGGCCAACTTCTGCACAGTGTCTTCGAGCAATGCGCTGCGCTGGCTCAGCCCAAGCATTTCATCGCGCAGCACGCGGTTGGTGGCGGCGGCATCCTGCAGGCGTTCGTTGGCCAGACGCTGGTCGCGGCGCAGGGTGTCGAGCAGTTGCTGGGTCCCGTCCCAGCGTTGCTGCTGCGCCTGGGTGGCCTGGATCTGGGTGTCCTGGTAGCTCTGCCATGCGCGCCACCCGAGAAACAGCGCCGCGCCCACGGCCACGATCGCCACGACGAGCAGCAGCCGGGCCAGGGGGAAACGTCGCGCAGGAGCGGGCATGTCGGTCATTCGGGCATCCTCGGGCGGTCACGACAGGCGCAGGCGCCGCAGTCATCCGCCACAGCATGGCGTGTGGCCACAGACACCTGCAAGCTGTGCTTGAGTCCGCAGTTCAGCAAGGTGGCGGCGGCGTCATGATCGCAGCCGCGGCGGCCGCCAATTGCGCAGGCAGTGGGCCTTCGGCGCGATGGACCTGCACGAAGCCCGCAGCGCGCGCGGCTTCCAGCATGCGGTCGCTGGAGGCGACCACCGGGCGGATCTTCAATGCAGTGGCCAATGACGGCGGCAGCTGCTGCACGATCAACATCAGCGCTTCACTGCTGCTCAAGGCCATCACGCTGCGTGGCAACGCGGCCTCCAACGCATGCAGCGTCGATGCGCGCAGCCGGAGCGCAACACGCTGATACACATCTGCGCGCAGGATCCGCGCACCGCGCTGCTCCAGCGCCGGTGCCAGCATGCCGCGGCCGCCGGGCGCGGTGACCAGGCCCACGGCGTGCAGCGGGGGATTGAACGCCGGCAGTGCCAGCAGGCCTTCGCTGTCCATGCGCGCCGGGCGCACCACCGCGTCGATCCCGCAGGTCTGCAGCGCCCGCGCCGTACCTTCGCCCACGCTTGCCCACTGGGCCGGTTCAGGCCGCTGCAGGGGCAGCAACCGGTGCGCCGCATGCACGGCGGCCGGGCTGGTGAACACGACAATCGGCGCTCCCAGTGCGTGCCGCAGCGCATCGCGTGCCTGCGGCGTGTCGTTGATCTGCAGGCGCCATGGCGACACCGCCAGCAACTGGCCGCCATGCCGGGCCACCGCACGCCGCAGTGGCGCGTGCTCGCCGCTGGGACGCAGCGACAGCAGGGTCCAGGACGTGGCAGTTGTGCGCGTGTGGGTCATCTCGGGATTATGCGAGAGCAGCACGCAGACCGGGTCGGGTCGGCTGCTGTCGATGTCGTCCTTTGCGTATGGAACCAGCGGGCCTTCCGCCGATGCAGTGCGAGTCCGCCGCGCACTCCCAAGTAAAACATTAGTCTCATTTCGTAACTACTTGCAAATACTGTGAATCACGACACGCTTTGGGGCACCAAAAACCCGGAACGGTGCCGTGATCAAGTCCTACCTCATCAACATGCAGCGGTGCGACGACCGATTGCGCGCCATGTCGGCCCGCTTCCAGCCGTTGGGTGTGCCCTTCGAACGCATTGCGGCGGTCGATGGACGCACCCTCACACCCGAGCAAATTGCCGACTTCGCGCGCCAGCGGCCGCTGGAAGGTTCCGGCGATGCCTTCAGCACCGGCCCGCGTACGTGGACCGCGTCCAATATCGGCTGTTTCCTGAGCCATCAGGCGGCGTGGCGCATTGCGGCCAACTCCGACGACGCCTACACCGCGGTGTTCGAAGACGATATGCATCTGTCCGACGCGTTGCCGGCGCTATTGCGCACGACCGATTGGTTGCCTGGCGGCAGCAGCATCGTGCGGCTGGAACCTTCCTACAACCGCATCAAGCTCGAAGGCAAGGTCACCGCCGTGGCGGGCCGCCAGTTGCGGCGGGTGCGTCCATCGACGTTCCAGCATTGCTGGCCGGTCTGCGCCGGTGCGCTGATCATCAGCCGCGATGCGGCACGGCTGCTGCTGGCTGCCGAAGCGCGCTGTCACACCATGGCCGACATCTTTATGTTTGGCTGGAACGAGTCACCGGTGGCGCAGCAATTGTCGACTTACCAGCTTTCGCCGGCGGCCTGCATCCAGGACAAGTTCTTCCACACGGCGCCCGAACAGATCGTGTTCACCAGCACCATCGATGCACCGCTGACACAGGCACAGAAGCAGCGCAGCGGGCGATGGAAGGCCAAGGCGACCGCATTGCTCCGTGTAGCGCAAGGCTATCGGAAGGTCACCTTCGTACCCTGAGTGCGGTACTGCATGAGAGCAGTTTTACCATGCGGTACCGCATGTCATTTAGGTGCACAAGACGCTCGCAGGACATTGCGGCATGATGCCAACCCTTCGCCGTCTTGCAGCCTTTGCCGATGACCCTTCCGTGCACGCTCGCATCCGCCCTGCACTCGTTGCAGCAGCAGTTCGTCGCCATGCCACCGGTGCTGTCGATGGGCATTGCCGTGGACGGGCTGCATGACGGGGCCTTGCGACTGCGCGCGCCGCTGCAGGCCAACGTCAACGACAAGGCCAACGCCTTCGGCGGCAGTCTGGCCTCGCTGATGACACTGGCCGGGTGGGGATGGTTGACCTTGCAGCTGCAGTTGGCCGGGCACGATGCCGATGTGTACGTGGCCGACAGCCAGCTGCGCTATGTCGCACCGGTGTACGAAGAGCTGGTGGCAGACGCGGCGCCATCGGCGGCCGGCAACTGGGAGGTGTTTCTGGCCACCTTCCGCCAGCGCGGCAAGGCACGCATCGACATGCGCGCGCAGGTGGCGTTGGAGTCGGGTGCGGCGGCGGCGACGCTGAGCGGGCGGTTCGTGGCCTTTCCAAAACGGTAGGATGCGGGCCTGGTCCTTGGGGGAAGGCGCATGCGTGCAGTGATGGGAATGGTGGTCCTGCTGGGGTTGGTCCTGGTCAGCGGCCTGGCCACCGCCGGCAGCCGGGCGCAGGCGCGTGCGCTGGAAACCACTCAGGCCGCCTACACGGCGGCGGTGCGCTGGAGCGATTTCGATGCCGCGCAGGGCTTCATCGAGCCGACCTATGCGCAGGCCCACCCGCTCAGCGAGCTGGAACGCTCGCGCTACGAGCAGGTGCAGATTTCCGGCTACCGCGAACTGCGCGTTGGCGAGACCGACACCGGCGATTTGCGCCGGGAGGTCGAGCTGCGGGTGATCAACCGCAATACCCAGGCCGAGCGGCTGGTCCGCAGCATCGAGGTGTGGCACTGGGATGCCGAGCGCAAACGCTGGTGGCTGACCACCGGCCTGCCGGACCTGTGGCAGGGCCAATAGCCTTCCGCCTGTCCACCCAGCGTGGCAGTGGCCGTCGCGTACGCCAGCTGTGCGACAATTCCCGCCCGCTTCATCGACCGTGATCTCAGTGAATTTCGAAGAGCTGCAGGCCTTTGTGGGCCGCAACCCCATGCTGTCGCTGGCCCTGGTGGGCCTGACCATCGCCATCATCGTCACCGAGATCGCGCGCCTGTTCCGCGGCTATCGCGCGCTCAAGCCGGCCGAGCTGACCCGCCTGATCAACAGCGAAAATGCGCTGGTGATTGATCTGTCGCCCACTGCCGATTTCGAAAAAGGCCACATCGCCGGCAGCCGCAACGTGGCGCTGGCCAAGTTCGACCCGGCCGGCAAGTTGCTCGCCAACGCCAAATCCTCGCCGGTGGTGGTGGTTTGCCGCAGCGGCAACGCCTCTGCCGGCGCTGCCAAGACGCTGAAGAAGGCCGGCTTCGAGCAGGTCTACTGGCTGGAGGGCGGCATTGCCGCCTGGCAGATGGCCGAGCTGCCGCTGGTCAAGGGCCGCGCCTGATCTGCCTTGTGAGGCGCCGCGCAAGCCCCCATTGCTTGCGTGAGATACTGCGTTTTCACGTCTGCATCACTCAACGTTGCATCCATCGAACCGTTTTCTGGAGTTAGGAATGTCCGACGAAATCCTCAACGGCGCCGCTGCGCCGGCCGACGCCGCTGCTGGCCCCGCTTTCACCATCGAAAAGATTTACGTCAAGGACGTTTCTTTCGAATCGCCGAACGCCCCGGCCGTCTTCAATGACGCCAACCAGCCCGAGCTGCAGTTGAACCTCAACCAGAAGGTGCAGCGCCTCAACGACAACGCGTTCGAAGTCGTGCTGGCTGTGACCCTGACCTGCACCGCCGGTGGCAAGACTGCCTACGTGGCCGAAGTGCAGCAGGCTGGCGTGTTCGGCCTGGTCGGCCTGGAGCCGCAGGCGATCGACGTGCTGCTCGGCACCCAGTGCCCGAACATCCTGTTCCCGTACGTGCGCACCCTGGTCAGCGATCTGATCCAGGCCGGTGGCTTCCCGCCGTTCTACCTGCAGCCGATCAACTTCGAAGCGCTGTACGCCGAAACCCTGCGCCAGCGTTCGCAGGGCGAAACCTCGCTGGCCGATTCCGAGCCGGCCGGCAACGCGTAAGCGTTGTTGCGCACCGGATGAGCGATCCGACACAGAAAATCGCCGTTCTCGGCGCCGGTTCCTGGGGCACGGCCCTGGCGGCGCTGGTTGCCCGGCACGGTCACCCGACCGTGCTCTGGGGCCGCGATGCGGCGATGGTGGATGCCATCGACCGCACCCACGAGAACCCTCGCTATCTGCCAGGCATTGCCCTGCCGGACAGCCTGCGCGCGACCACCGATCTTCAGCAGACCATCGCTGGCGCCAGCTGGATCCTGGTGGTGGTGCCGTCGCACGCGTTTACCGAAACAATCAAGCTGCTCGCGCCGCTGCGCCCGGCTGGCGCGGGCATCGCCTGGGCCACCAAGGGCTTCGAGCCGGGATCCGGGCGTTTCCTGCATGAGGTTGCGCGCGACATCCTTGGCCCCAGCGTGCCGCTGGCCGTGGTGACCGGGCCCTCGTTCGCCAAGGAAGTCACCCTGGGCCTGCCGACCGCGATCACCGTGCACGGCGATGACGCCGCGTTTGCGCAGGTGGTGGCCGATGCCATGCACGGGCCCACTTTCCGCGCTTACACCGGCGATGACATGGTCGGTGCCGAACTGGGCGGCGCCATGAAGAATGTGCTGGCGGTTGCCACCGGCGTGGCCGATGGCATGCAGCTAGGCCTCAACGCCCGTGCCGGCCTGATCACGCGCGGCTTGAACGAAATGCTGCGCCTGGCCGCGGTCATCGGCGCACGGCCGGAAACATTGATGGGCCTGGCTGGCCTGGGCGATCTGGTGCTCACCTGCACCGGTGATCTGTCACGCAATCGGCGGCTGGGTCTGGCGCTGGGACGCGGGCAGAGCTTGAGCGATGCCATCCGTGAGATCGGCCAGGTGGTCGAATCGGTGCAGACCGCCGACGAGGTCATGCGTCAGGCAGAGCAGCATGGCATCGAGCTGCCGATCTCCAACGCAGTGCGTGCAGTCCTGCATGGCGAGATCACCCCGGAAGCGGGATTGAAGGAATTGCTGGCACGCGAGCGCAAGCCCGAGTATCCGCAGACCTTGTTTACCTGAGCTTTGCGTGCGTTGCGCACGTGGTCCAAGACAACAAAAAGCCCGGCATTGCCGGGCTTTTTGTTGGTGCGGCGCGTTCCATGCTGCCGCTGTAGTGCAAACGAGGCCAGGTTGCTACCAGCGCTGACTGTGCAAGCGTGTGCTGAGCAGTCTCGGGTTCTACATGCTCTTAGGGCCGTACGCCGGATTGGCGACGCGTGTCTATCGCAGGACTTCAGTGCTGCGCGTTGCGCGCCAAGACTAGGGAGGCGTATCAGCAACACGGTGCTTTCGGCCAGTGCGCCAGGGTGACGCGGCAGAAGCTGTCGTGTGCACACGTGTCAGCTTCGGCGCTGGGAAGCCGAGTCTGCGAAACGTGCAGGCTTGCACAGGCGCATGCATGCGCATGCAACTCCGATCGCACAAAAGAAAGAAGCCCGGTCGGGGGACCGGGCTTCCGATGCAGCGCGGGAGAGAGTCGCGCTGCAGTCAAACGTGCGGCTTACCAGCTGAAGCGCGGGCCGACCGACCATTCCTTGTTGCCGTCGCCATCCATACGGATGTCGCCGTTGATGCCCCAGTTCTGGTTCAACTTCACCTGGGCGCCAAGGCGGCCGTAGAAGTTGTCGCCGAGGTCGACGCCACGCTTCTTGGAGAAGTCCTCGTAGCCAGCCAGGGCATAGACTTCGAAGTGCTCGCCGAAGGCGTTACGCAGACCGGCTTCAACGCTGTAGCCGTCGAAGCTGATGTTCGGGGTGTCCAGGTCCAGCTTGCGGTAGGCAACGCGGGCAACGAAATCGGTGCTCGTTGCGATCTCGTAATTGTAGCCAACACCGACGCCCCACTGCTGGAAGTCGGAGTTCGAGCTCTCGAACACACTGTCGTTGTCGTCGGCGTTCTGCTTGCTGTAATCGCCGAACACATGGAAGTTCGGAGCGAAGGCATAGGACGCCTTCACGCCCCAACCATCTGCATCGCGACCTTCGGTCGGGGTGCGCACGTAGTCGCCTTCGACGAAGTTGTAGGAGAGGTTTTCGGCAGCGGAGGCCGCAAACGGCAGGGCAGCGAGAAGGCCGAGGGCCAGCAGAGAAGTCTTCATGGTCGAGATACCTGTACTTATGGTTTGGGCCGGCGCTGAGGCGAATGCCGTTCGCTGCCGAGATGTAAATTCTCCGTTATTCGATGGAACGCGACATGAATTTGGAGCTGACCGGTTGATGAATCATCGCGCCAAGTTCAGCTGCGCTTTCTTGTGGCTGTCAGCGTATGCGAGTAGCGCACGTGCAAAGCGTGACGCAGCGTTACATGCATCCTAGCGATGTGATGATGGCGTGTAGGTTTCGCACAAAAACACTGCAAATCCTGCATTACGCTGTTGCAAGCAAGCACATCGCCGATACGCGCGCACCGGGAGCATAGGTGTCCCCAGAAGAAGCGGAGCAGCATCGTGGCGAAGAAGAAGACGGTGGCGCGGTTCATGGCCGAAACGCTGGAAAGTGCCGGGGTGGAGCGAATCTGGGGGGTGACCGGCGATAGTCTCAATGGGCTGACCGATGCGTTGCGCGAGATGCAGAGCATTGAATGGATGCATGTGCGCCACGAAGAGGTGGCGGCATTCGCGGCCGGGGCCGAAGCTGCGGTGACCGGCAAGCTGGCGGTGTGCGCCGGTAGTTGTGGGCCGGGCAATCTGCATTTGATCAATGGGCTGTTCGATTGCCACCGCAGCCGGCAGCCGGTGCTTGCCATCGCCGCGCATATCCCGTCGTCCGAGATCGGCCTGAGCTATTTCCAGGAAACGCATCCACAGGAGCTGTTCCGCGAATGCAGCCACTTCGTCGAGCTGGTGACCAACCCGGCGCAGTTGCCGGAGGTGCTGCACCGTGCGATGCGCACAGCGATCCTGCAGCAAGGCGTGGCCGTGGTGGTGATCCCCGGCGACATCGCGCTGATGGAGGTCGATAAACACCTCTCTGCCGCGTGGCCCGTGCTACGTGCACCGCGGCTGCTGCCGGCGGCCGAGGACGTGCAGCAACTGGCGGAGATCCTGCAGCAGAGCAAGGCGGTGACGTTGCTCTGCGGCAGCGGCTGTGCCGGGGCGCACGATGCGGTGGTGGCGCTGGCCGACACGCTGGGCGCGCCGATCGTGCATGCGCTGCGCGGCAAGGAGCATGTGGAGTGGAGCAACCCGTTCGATGTCGGCATGACCGGCTTGATCGGCTTCAGCTCCGGCTATCACGCCATGCTCAATTGCGACACCTTGATCATGCTGGGTACGGATTTCCCGTATCGCCAGTTCTATCCGAAGGACGCCACGATTGTGCAGGTGGACCGTGACCCGGCTGCACTTGGGCGTCGCACGCCCTTGCAGCTGGGCATTGCCGCCGATGTGGGCGAAACCATCGCTGCGCTGTTGCCGCAACTGGAGCGGCGCGAGGAGCGCGGCTTTCTGGACAAGTCGCTTGCGCACTACCGCAAGGCGCGCGAGGGGCTGGACGAATTGGCGGTGCCGGCGGACGAAGGCGAGCCCCTGCATCCGCAATTCGTCACCCGCCTGATCAGCCAGATTGCCGACGAAGATGCGGTGTTCACCTGCGACGTGGGCACGCCGACGGTGTGGGCCGCGCGCTATCTGCGCATGAACGGACAGCGCCGCCTGCTGGGTTCCTTCAACCACGGCTCGATGGCCAACGCGATGCCGCAGGCGCTGGGTGTGCAGGCGGCCTGCCCGGGGCGGCAGGTGATTTCGCTCTCCGGCGATGGCGGGTTTGCGATGTTGATGGGCGACTTCATTTCGCTGGCGCAATTGAACCTGCCGGTGAAGGTGGTGGTGTTCAACAACGCGTCGCTGGGATTTGTGGCGATGGAAATGAAGGCGGCCGGCTATCTGGATACCGGCACCGAGCTGCGCAATCCGGATTTCGCCGCGATGAGCAATGCGATGGGCATCCTGGGGCTGCGCGTGGAGACCTCCTCGCAGCTGGAGCGGGCACTGCGCCAGGCGTTCGCGCATTCGGGCCCGGCCTTGGTCGACGTGCGCATTGCCATGCAGGAGCTGGTGGTGCCACCGGCGATCAAGCTGGAACAGGCCAAGGGCATGGGCTTGTATCTGCTCAAGGCGGTGATGAGCGGGCGGGGCGATGAGGTGCTGGCGCTGGCCAAGACCAACCTGCGCTGACACCGCGCTGCGCGCACACTGCACGTCTCCTTTCGCACCCATGCCCCGTTCGTTGTTGCGGCAACTGTTGCTGATCTGGACCGTGATCGTGGCCGCGTGCATCGGCGTGGCCAGCATGCTCTATGGGCTGTATCAGCAGACCTAAGCCGTGCGCCTGGACCAGGCACGCCAGCAACTGCAGGCGTAGTGCGGGCGCATCGTGCAGCGCTACACCGGTGCCAGCGAGGCCGCCCGCGCGGGCGATAACGGTGCGGGGTTGGCCGCGGTGGTGGTGCGCTGGTGGCCGCTTCGCTGATCGAAGGCTGGGGCGTGTTTCCAGTGCAGATGCTCGATGGCCTGGGCGCCGGCTTGCAGAGCGTGGTGGTCCCCGCATTGGTCGCGCGGCTGCTGCATGGCACCGGCCGGGTCAACGTGGGCCAGGGCGCGGTGATGACCGTGCAAGGGATCGGTGCTGCTTTGAGCCCTGCATTGGGCGGCTGGCTCAGTGCCGCCTTCGGCTACCGCACCGCGTTTCTGGTGCTGGGCGCCATCGCGCTGCTCGCGGTTGCGCTCTGGGCGAGCTGCCACACGGTGCTCAAACAGGCATTGGCTGCCGGCGCGGCGAGGTGACACGCCTGGCTACTGCCCGCCTGTGAAGTTCCATTGTCGCCACGCCTCGAACACCATCACCGCCACGGTGTTGGACAGATTGAGGCTGCGATTGTCCGGGCGCATCGGCAGGCGAAGCCGGTGCTGCGGCGGGATGGACTCCAGCACCTCGGCCGGCAGGCCGCGTGTTTCGGGGCCAAACAGAAAGGCATCGCCATCGGCAAACTGCGGTGTGTCATAGCGCACGGTGCTGCGGGTACTCAGCGCAAATACGCGCTTGGGTGCGAGCGTGGCCAGCGCAGTGGGCAGGTCCGGATGCACCTGCAGACGCGCGTATTCGTGATAGTCCAGGCCGGCGCGCTTGAGCTGCTTGTCGCTGAGGTCAAAGCCCAGGGGCTCGATCAGGTGCAGGCGCGCGCCGGTATTGGCGCACAAGCGGATCACATTGCCCGTGTTGGGCGGAATTTCGGGTTGGAACAGGATGACATCGAGGACGGGGGCTGACATGCGCGCAGTGTAGCTGCGCCGCGCATGGGCTGGCCGGTAATGACCGGCCGGCAGTTACTGGCCCAGGGTGGCGCTGACCAGTGCTTCCAGCTCGACCGGGGTGGGCTGCAGCTGCGGCACCGGCAGGTTGACGATGACCTGGCCGACCAGCGCACCCAGTGCAGCAGCGGCGTGGCCGGTGGCAGCCTGCGCGGTGGCGGCAGCGGTATGCACCAGCAGGTCGGCGCGTTGTTCGGCGGTCGGACGCACCTGCACGGCGGCCAGGGTCACGATGCGCGGGCCGGCCTGTTCGGCGGCCAGGGCAGCCAGTTGCTCGGTCGAAGGGCGCACCTGCACGGCGGTCAAGGTGCGGATGCCGCTGCTGCGCTCCAGCGTCTGCTGGGCGATCTGGTCGGCGGCCGGGCGCACCTGCACGGTGTCCAGCGTGGTGAGGGAAGCGGCATGCGCGTTGGCAAAGGAGGCGCCGGCAATCAGGGCGGCGGCGAGGGCGATGCGCAGGGTCTTGGTGGTCATGGCGAGGTCTCTTGGTGTGGGTGATCAGTGGTGTGGTAGTAAGGTAGTACACCGTTTCGGTAGCTGCAAGAACTTTCGGTGCTGTTTTTATTTTGTTCAGCGTGCAGTCATATTTGCTGGCAGCGCACGGGGCGTCGGGATGGCTGCGATAACCAGAGCAATCGCCGTGCTATCTTTAAGTCGTTGTTTTTGAAGGCGGCGGTGCTGCATGGGGCTGTCCGCATCCGGACACGCGGACACCACATCGGCCAGGCGGACGCGCCGGGCCAAGGCCTGGGCGGGAGCGCAGCGCACACCGGGGGCTGCCGGTTGCCTCTCGGTAGCACGCCTTATTGCCAATTCAGGCAGCTACGGCACAATCCGGCTTTGCCCTCAGGTGTCTGTCTTATGCGCGTGATCCTGCTGTCTGTTCTGGTTGCCGCCACCACCGCGGCCTGCACCTGGGTTCCCATCGAACAGAGCGGCAAAGGCGTGCAGGTCCTGCCCGCAGGCCCTGTGCCAGCTGGCTGTCAGCAGCAGGGCGAAGTGGTGGTGACGGTCAAGAGCAAGGTCGGTTTCTACAATCGCAACCCGTTGCGGGTGCAGGAAGAACTGGAAACCCTTGCGCGTAACGAGGCGCCCGGCGCCAACGCCAACACCGTGCAGGCGCAAGGCCAGCCGCTCGATGGCAGCCAGCGTTTCAACGCGTTCCGGTGCCCGCCGCGCTGAACCGTTGGGCTGGGGCGAGCGCGGGGCAAATGTAAAGATGCGGTAAAAGCGGCCAGCAGATAGAATGGCGCCCCCTCGCCTGACGCCATGGCGCTACTTCGATGCTCTTCCAGAATGTCTCCATCGCGGGACTGGCGCATATTGATGCGCCGCACACGCTGACTTCCAAGGAAATCAACGAGCGCCTGCAACCGACCTACGACCGTCTTGGGATCAAGACCGACGTATTGGGCGATGTTGCCGGTATCCATGCACGGCGCTTGTGGGACCAGGATGTCCAGGCATCGGACGCCGCCACCCAGGCTGCCCGCAAGGCCCTGATCGATGCCAACATCGGCATCGAGAAGATCGGCTTGCTGGTCAACACCTCGGTGAGCCGTGATTACCTGGAGCCGTCCACGGCCTCCATCGTGTCCGGCAACCTGGGTGTCAGCGACCACTGCATGACCTTCGACGTGGCCAACGCCTGTCTTGCCTTCATCAATGGCATGGACATCGCTGCGCGCATGCTCGAACGCGGCGAGATCGACTACGCCCTGGTCGTGGATGGCGAAACCGCCAACCTTGTCTACGAAAAAACCCTCGAGCGCATGACCTCGCCGGACGTCACCGAAGAAGAGTTCCGCAACGAACTCGCTGCGTTGACGCTGGGCTGCGGTGCGGCCGCGATGGTGATGGCACGTTCGGAGCTGGTTCCCGACGCGCCGCGCTACAAGGGCGGCGTGACGCGTTCGGCCACCGAGTGGAACAAGCTGTGCCGGGGCAACCTGGACCGCATGGTCACCGACACCCGCCTGCTGCTGATCGAAGGCATCAAGCTGGCGCAGAAAACCTTCGTGGCCGCCAAGCAGGTGCTGGGCTGGGCCGTGGAGGAACTGGACCAGTTCGTCATCCACCAGGTCAGCCGCCCGCACACGGCGGCGTTCGTGAAGTCCTTCGGCATCGACCCGGCCAAGGTCATGACCATCTTTGGTGAGCACGGCAACATCGGCCCGGCCTCGGTGCCGATCGTGTTGAGCAAGCTCAAGGAACTGGGCCGCTTGAAGAAGGGCGATCGCATCGCGCTGCTCGGCATCGGTTCGGGCCTGAACTGCTCGATGGCCGAAGTGGTTTGGTGAAGGCGCCAGGCCATCCCGGGAAGGGATGGCCGGCAGTGCGGTTGGGTAGTCGCCGCAGTGATTGCAAAGGCAGGTCGCATGCACTCCTGTCTCGTCATGCGTGAGATTGTATTTTTATCGACATGTTGGGTGCATCATGTCGATTCAGTCGACATGAGCGCTCCGCATGGATCCCCGGCGTCCCTATAACGACCTGCCGCCGTTGCCTCCCGCGGTGGAGCTTGAGACCCGCGTATTGCTCAAGGCGTGTATCGAAGCGCACAAGGCACTGGCCTCGCTGCGACAAGCCACGGGGCATCTGCCGAATCCGGCGGTGCTGATCAATACCATTCCCATTCTGGAAGCACAGGCGAGTTCGGAGATCGAGAATATCGTCACCACCACGGACGAGTTGTTCCGCTACGCCGACCATCAGGACGCCGCAAACCCCGCAACACGCGAGGCGCTGCGCTATCGCACCGCGTTGCAAGAGGGTTTCATTTCGCTGCGCGAGCGCCCACTGTCCACGCGGACTGCCGAGATTGTCTGCACGCGCATCAAAAACGTCCAGATGCAGGTGAGGAGTGTGCCGGGTACCGCCCTGGCCAATCAACAGACTGGTGAAGTGATCTATATGCCGCCGGCCGGGGAAGCGGTATTGCGCGAAAAGCTGGCCAACTGGGAGCGGTTTATCCATGACGTCCCCGAGGTCGACCCGTTGATTCGCATGGCAGTCGCGCATTATCAGTTCGAAGCTATCCATCCCTTCACCGATGGCAACGGCCGCACCGGGCGTGTTCTCAATCTGCTGATGCTGGTTGAACAGAATTTGCTGGATCAGCCGGTCCTGTACTTGTCGCGTTACATCATCGAACGCAAAGCGGACTACTACCGTTTGTTGCTGGCCGTCACGCGCGAGGGCGCATGGTCTGATTGGATCGCCTACATGCTGGATGCGTTGGCCGATACGGCACGTTGGACCAGTGCCAAGATCGATGCTATCCGCCAACTGCATGAACATGCGTGCGAGTGGGTCCGTGCCGAGCGTCCAAAAACGTATAGCCGCGAACTGGTGGATGTGCTTTTCAGTCAGCCGTACTGCCGTATCCAGAACGTGGTGGATGCCGGCATCGCCAAACGTGAAACCGCAGCGCGGTATCTGCGTGAGCTCGTGGATATCGGTGTTCTACGTGAACAGCGAATGGGCAAGGAGAAGTTGTTTCTACACCCTGCATACTTGCGCCTGCTTTCCGACAATGCTCACGCGGCACAACGTTACGCCTTGCCTCACACGTATCGGCACTAATGCGTCCGAGCAGAGCATCCAGTGCATCTTGCTCTTCCCTTAGTGTGGACACGCGCGACGGCATCTCTCCATGCGTCCCAGCCGGTACCTGTGCCGCGCAGAATCACTTGAACCGAATTGGATACGTTCTTCATGACCTACCCCGGCTATTCCTTCACCCCCAAGCGCCTGGATATGCGACCCGGCATTGCGATGTCGTATCTGGACGAAGGTCCGCGCAATGGCGAGGTGGTGGTCATGCTGCACGGCAATCCGTCGTGGAGCTATCTGTGGCGGCATCTGGTGAGCGGTCTGTCTGATCGCTACCGCTGCATCGTGCCCGACCACATCGGCATGGGCCTGTCCGACAAGCCCGACGATGCGCCCGACGCGCAGCCGCGTTACGACTACACGTTGCAATCGCGCGTGGACGATCTGGACCGCCTGCTGCAGCACCTGGGCATCACCGGGCCGATCACGCTGGCGGTGCACGATTGGGGCGGCATGATCGGTTTTGGCTGGGCGCTTTCGCACCACGCGCAGGTTAAGCGCCTGGTGATCACCAACACCGCCGCATTCCCGCTACCGCCGGAAAAGCCGATGCCATGGCAGATCGCGATGGGCCGGCATTGGCGGTTGGGCGAGTGGTTCATCCGCACCTTCAATGCGTTTTCCTCAGGCGCCTCCTGGCTGGGCGTGTCGCGGCGGATGCCGGCGGCTGTGCGCCGTGCCTATGTCGCCCCGTACGACAACTGGAAGAACCGCATTTCCACGATCCGCTTCATGCAGGACATCCCGCTGTCGCCGGCCGATCAGGCCTGGTCGCTGCTGGAGCGCTCGGCGCAGGCGTTGCCGTCGTTTGCCGACCGCCCGGCCTTCATCGCCTGGGGCCTGCGCGACATCTGTTTCGACAAGCACTTTCTGGCCGGTTTCCGCCGCGCGCTGCCGCAGGCCGAGGTGATGGCGTTCGAGGATGCCAACCACTACGTGCTCGAAGACAAGCACGAGGTGCTGGTGCCGGCAATCCGCGCGTTCCTGGAGCGCAACCCGCTGTAGGACAAGTTTCGCATCCGTGCGTGCGCGCGCCGTGTGCGAAGTGGATGCACCGGGTAATGCGTGCATCGCGCAGGTCCGGATTGGATCGCACTGCGGCTGCGCCGTATGCGCTGCTGTGGCCAGGCCTTACAGCGTAGGCAGCGGGTTGCGTTGCGCGTCGTCCACGCCAACCCAGTCGGCTTCAGTGAGCGCGTGCAGGCCATGTGCCAGCCGCGACTTGTCGCATTGCGTGCTGCGCTCGCCGAACTCCAGCGATGCCGGCACCGCGGCACACGATGACGGGCGGCGGTCGTGGATGCTGCAACGGCTGTAGCGGCCGATGTCTGCGTCCAGCGCAATGCAGCGTGGCTGCGCTTGCGAGGTGCCACGCATCACCCGTTCGTGCGTACGCAGTGCATCCGTCAACGCAATCGGCACCCTGCCGCCCAGCGCGGGATCGGCTTCGCTCCAGTGGAAACTGACGCGGAAGTAGGCGCAGCAGGCGCCGCAGGTAAGGCAGGGGTGTGCCATGGATGCCGGGCCTTGCGCGGCGAAATAGCGTGGAGAGCGCGGCATTCTGACCGAATCACGGCGCGATACAAGGGGCACGCGTGCAGGCCGGTTAGCGGTTCATGCGGGTGGCGGTTGCTGGTGGCCGGCGGATCACCGCACTTGCCAGAAAACGCCCGGTAGCGTGCGAGGTTTGCTGGCGATTACGCGCACTGTTCCAGTCGATGTTTCCAGCGTGCTGACGCATCGCGCTTGCAGCTGTGCATGCAGGCACGCAGCGAGTGGCCTGTCTGCAGCATTGCGAGCCAGCCAATGCATGCGACCGAATGTTGCAAGCGCAAGCGACCGGTGCCATAGGCACGCATGGGTGATAATGGACGCATGACAACTCTCTGCAATATCGCCGCCTCGCTGCCGCGACTGGCGCGCGAGCGCCCCGATCAGGTCGCCATCCGCTGCCCGGGCGCACGCGGTGCCAATGGAATGGCCGCCTACGATGTCACCCTGAGCTATGCCGAGCTGGATGCGCGCAGCGATGCGATTGCTGCCGGTCTGGCCTTGCACGGCATCGGTCGTGGCGTGCGTGCAGTGGTGATGGTGCGGCCGTCGCCGGAGTTCTTCTTGCTGATGTTCGCCTTGTTCAAGGCCGGTGCGGTGCCGGTGCTGGTGGATCCGGGCATCGACAAGCGCGCACTCAAGCAATGCCTGGACGAAGCGCAGCCGCAGGCCTTCATCGGCATTCCGCTCGCGCAGCTGGCGCGGCGCTTGTTGCGCTGGGCACGGTCGGCCACGCAGATCGTCACCGTGGGCGGCCGCTATGGCTGGGGTGGGGTGACGCTGGCACGCGTGGAGCGCGATGGCGCCGGTGCCGGCAGCCAGCTGGCCGATACCGCGGCCGATGACGTGGCGGCGATCCTGTTCACCAGTGGCTCGACTGGCGTGCCCAAGGGCGTGGTGTATCGGCACCGGCATTTTGTCGGTCAGATCGAGCTGCTGCGCAAAGCGTTCGACATGCAGCCGGGCGGTGTGGACCTGCCGACCTTTCCACCATTCGCGCTGTTCGATCCCGCGTTGGGCCTGACCTCGGTGATCCCGGACATGGACCCAACCCGTCCGGCCACCGCCGATCCGCGCAAGCTGCACGATGCGATGACGCGCTTTGGTGTGACGCAGCTGTTCGGCTCGCCGGCATTGATGCGCGTGTTGGCTGATTACGGCCAGCCATTGCCGAACGTGCGCCTGGCCACCTCGGCCGGCGCACCGGTGCCGCCGGATGTGGTGGCCAAGATCCGCGCGTTGCTGCCGGCCGATGCGCAGTTCTGGACGCCGTATGGCGCCACCGAATGCCTGCCGGTGGCAGCGATCGAAGGCCGCACCCTGGATGCCACGCGCACGGCCACCGAGGCCGGTGCCGGCACCTGCGTCGGCCAGGTGGTTGCACCCAACGAGGTGCGCATCATCGCCATCGACGACGCGGCGATTCCCGAGTGGAGCGGCGTGCGCGTGCTGGCAGCGGGCGAGGTGGGCGAGATCACCGCGGCGGGCCCCACCACTACCGACACCTACTTCAACCGCGATGCGGCCACGCGCAACGCCAAGATTCGCGAGCGCTGCAGCGATGGCAGCGAGCGCGTTGTGCACCGCATGGGCGACGTTGGCTATTTCGATGCCGAGGGGCGTTTGTGGTTCTGCGGCCGCAAGACCCACCGCGTGGAAACCGCCACCGGCCCGCTCTACACCGAACAGGTAGAGCCGATCTTCAACGTGCATCCGCAGGTGCGGCGCACCGCGTTGGTGGGTGTCGGCACGCCCGGTCAGCAGCAACCGGTGCTGTGCGTGGAGTTGCAGCCCGGCGTTGCGGCATCGGCCTTTGCCGAGGTGGAAACCGCACTGCGCGCATTTGGCGCTGCGCACCCGCACACCGCAGGAATTGCGCGTTTTCTGCGTCATTCCGGCTTTCCGGTGGATATCCGCCACAACGCCAAGATCGGCCGCGAAAAGCTTGCGATCTGGGCGGCGCAACAACGTGTGTAAGTGCAGGCAGCAGGGCGATGCTGTCAGGCGCAGGCGTATCGCCAGCGCAAGTGTCTGCCGCTGTCGTGTGTTTCCTTCTGCAATCGGTGTGATGTGATGAAGATTCTGGTAACGGGTGGTGGCGGCTTTCTTGGGCAGGCGCTGTGCCGTGGATTGGTGGCGCGTGGACACGAGGTGGTGAGCTTTCAGCGTGGTGACTACCCGGTGCTGCACACCTTGGGTGTGGGCCAGATCCGTGGCGATCTGGCTGACCCGCAGGCGGTGCGGCATGCACTTGCCGGCATCGATGCGGTGTTCCACAACGCGGCCAAGGCCGGGGCGTGGGGCAGCTACGACAGCTATCACCAGGCCAACGTGGTGGGCACGCAGAACGTGCTTGATGCGTGCCGTGCCAATGGCGTGCCGCGCTTGATCTACACCTCCACGCCCAGTGTGACCCATCGCGCCACCAATCCGGTGGAAGGCTTGGGTGCGGACGAAGTACCGTATGGCGAAGACCTGCGGGCGCCGTATGCGGCGACCAAGGCAATTGCCGAACGCGCGGTGCTGGCAGCCAACGATGCACAGCTGGCCACCGTTGCGTTGCGCCCGCGCTTGATCTGGGGGCCGGGTGACAACCACCTGCTGCCGCGTCTGGCGGCACGTGCGCACGCCGGGCGGCTGCGGATGGTGGGCGATGGCAGCAACCTGGTGGACAGCACCTACATCGACAATGCGGCGCAGGCGCACTTCGATGCGTTCGCGCATCTGGCGCCGGGCGCTGCGTGTGCAGGCAAGGCGTACTTCATCTCCAACGGCGAACCGTTGCCGATGCGCGAGCTGCTCAACCGTTTGCTGGCGGCGGTGGATGCACCGGCGGTGACGCGCTCGCTGTCGTTCAAGACGGCGTACCGCATCGGTGCGGTGTGCGAAACATTGTGGCCACTGTTGCGTCTGCCAGGCGAAGTGCCGCTGACGCGGTTTCTGGTCGAGCAGCTGTGCACGCCGCACTGGTACAGCATGGAACCGGCGCGACGCGACTTCGGCTATGTGCCGCAGATCAGCATCGAAGAGGGCCTGCAACGGCTGCGATCCTCATCTTCCCGCGACATCTCCATCACTCGATAAAGACTGGCACATCCACAAGATACGTCTGCGCCGATTCGGCACGACAACTTCTGGACACATTGCCATGCTGCATTACGCCATCATCTTTTTCGTCATCGCCATCATTGCCGCCGTGCTGGGCTTCAGCGGTATCGCCGGTGCGGCGACCAACATCGCCTGGATCCTGTTCGTGGTGTTCCTGATCCTGGCCGTGATCTCGATGTTCCGTCGCGGCAAGGTCTAGTCCGCGGCACGTCACGGCAGCGGCGCTGCCGGTTGACGATCACACGGCCCGCTTCCGCAAGGAGGCGGGCCGTGCGCTTTTGCGGCGCGCAGAATTCGCCAATTACAGCGCTTTTTCCAGGTATTGCACGCGTTTTCCGCTTTCCAATACGGCCTCGCCGATGGGCTGAAAGCCCAATTGCCGGTGCAGTGCCAACGAGGGTGGATTGGCAGGCAACAGATTGACTTCGCAGACCAGGCGCTTATGGCCTGCGGTGCGCGCGTCACGGATGAGTTCGTCATACAGCTGCGTTGCCAAGCCGCGTCGACGTGCGTGCGTGGCAACCACGATGCGGTCCACATAGACAAAGCACGCGAAGCGTGCGGCCATCCAGGCGAAGTTCGCATTGGCGTAGGTGGCGTGCTGATCCAGCGCGATGAGTAAGGCATCGGCCGGATCCGCCACCCGTGCGTGCCAGGCCTGCTGCAACAGGCTGGCGAGCGCATCAGGTGTGAGCCACGACAAGGCGCTGGCATCGGCGTTGTTGAGTGCCAACAGTGCTGTGTGATCGTGCGGATGCACTGCGCGCACCCGTGCCGCGGTCATGCGTGCGTGACCACGCTGCTGTGCAGGCGCCCATCGTCGGCATGCCGCTCCAGTGCCAGCTCGATCAAGCGCGTGATCAGGCTGCGATAGTCCAGCCCGCTTGCCTCCCATAACTTGGGATACATGCTGATGCGGGTGAAGCCGGGCAAGGTGTTGACCTCGTTGATGACGATGCGCCCATCCGCGCACAGAAATACATCCACGCGCGCCATGCCGGCGCAGTCCAGCGCCTGATAGGCCTGTAGTGCGCACTGCTGGATACGGTGCTGGGTGTGGGCGTCGATGTCGGCGGGAATCACCGTCGCTGCGCCATCGTCGCGGATGTACTTGGTCTGGTACGAATAGAACGCGTCGTGCACCACCACCTCGCCGCACACGCTGGCCTGCGGCGTGGCATTGCCCAGCACCGCGCATTCGATCTCGCGCCCGGCGATTGCCGCTTCCACCAGCACCTTGTGGTCGTAGCGCAGCGCGAGCTCCAATGCCGCGCTGAACTCCTCAGCGCTGCGGACCTGGCTGATGCCGACCGACGAGCCCTGGTTGGCCGGCTTGACGAACAACGGCAGCCCGAACCGGGCAATCAGCGTTTGCGCGTCGGCCTGCGCAGCGGTGTGGCGCGTGAAGCATGCGAACGGCGCCACCTCCAGGCCGGCATCGCGCAGCACCCGCTTGGTCATGTCCTTGTCCATCGCCACGGCCGACCCCAGCACGCCGGAACCGACGAACGGCAGGTTGGCCATGCGCAGCAGCCCCTGCAGCGAGCCGTCTTCGCCCAGCGTGCCGTGCACGATCGGGAACACCACATCGATCTGCGCCAACGCCTGTTCGGCATCCACCGCGCGCAGCTGCGCACTGGCGGCACCGGGCAGCACGGCCAGCCCGCGGCCGCTGTGGCGCAGCGCAATGCGGCTGGGGTCGTCGGCATCGAGCAGAAAACTCTCCGGCGCGCTGAGGTGCCACTGGCCCTGTTTGTCGATGCCGATCAGCACCGGCTCGAACCGCTGCGGATCCAGCGCCTGCAGGATGTTGCGCGCCGATTGCAGCGAGACCTCGTGCTCGGCCGACTTGCCGCCAAAGATGAGTCCGACCCGAATCCTGCCCATCGCCTGCTCCTGTCATTGCTGCACGGAAGGAGCACAGGATGCCGCTGGCGCGGTGCCGAACGGAAGCGCCGGGTGCCTGCCCGAGCCGTGCCACACGCGCCGGCCCGCCGACGCAATGGCCCGGCCCGCGCCCGTCAAGCGGTTGCGACATGCAGGGACGGTAGAATGCGCCCATGCCCGGATCACTCTTCAACTCACTCAAGCCGCTCGCCGGCCAGGCCCTGCAGGCCGCGCTCAACCGCGCGCTGGCGCTGGACCCGGATACCCGCGACGCCCTGCTGCCGCTGGAAGGCCAGCGCATCGCACTGACCCTGGAGGCGCCCGCGCTGGCGCTGCAGATCCGCGTGCACGAGCGGCGGCTGCTGGTGGGCCCGGTGGATGCCACCCAGGAGCCGGATCTGGCGGTGCGCAGCAGCCTGGCCGGCTTGCTCGGGCAGCTGCCGTTTCTGGCCAATGCCCGCCGCAGCGGGGCGCCGGCCGGCCGGCTCAAGGTCTCCGGCGATGCCGAGCTGGCGCGCCAGCTGCAACAACTGGCCGGGCGTTTCGATCCGGACTGGCAGCTGCCGTTCGTGGCGGTGTTCGGCGAGATCCTGGGCGTGCAGATCGCCAGCGCCGTGCGCAGCGCCTTGCAGCAGGCCCGCCGCAGCGCGACCGACCTGGCGCAGAGCGCAGCCGAATTCGTTACCGAGGAATCGCGCAACGTGGTGCCGCGCGCCGAACTTGAGGCCTTCCACGACGACGTGGATGAGCTGCGCGACGCTGTTGAACGCCTGGCTGCACGCATCAACCGCCTGTCTGCGGCTGGAGGCACGCCATGAAGGCGATCCTGCGGGCAAGCCGCATTGGCCGGGTGATCCTGCGCTATCGGCTGGACGCATTGCTGGAAGGCACCCCGGCCGAGCGCTGGTTGCGCCTGGCCAAGCCGTTCGTGCCGCGTGCCAGTGCCGAAATCGCTGCGCAATCGCGCGGTGCGCGGCTGCGGCTGGCGCTGCAGGAACTGGGCCCGATCTTCGTCAAGTTCGGGCAGATTTTGTCCACCCGCCGCGACCTGATTCCGCCGGACGTGGCCGAAGAACTCACCTTGCTGCAGGACCGGGTCAAGCCGTTCGACGGCGAGGCCGCGCGCCTGATCGTGGAGCGCGCGCTGGGCCTGCCGGTGAGCGTGGCGTTTGCCGCTTTCGACACCACGCCGCTGGCCTCGGCCTCGATCGCGCAGGTGCACGCGGCCACCTTGCCGCCCGATGCCAATGGCCTGCGCCGCGAAGTGGTGGTCAAGGTGCTGCGCCCGGACATCGAGCGCCAGATCGACGCCGACATCGCGCTGCTGCATTCGCTGGCCACGCTGGTCGAGCGCACCCATCCGCGCGCCGACAAGATCCGCCCGCGCGAAATGGTGGCCGAGATCGAAGGCACGTTGTCGGCCGAACTGGATCTGCAGCGCGAAGGCGCCAACGCCAGTGTATTGCGGCGGTTCTGGGAAGGCTCGGACGATCTGTACGTGCCGGAGGTGATCTGGTCGCACACCGCCGAGCGCGCGCTCACGCTGGAGCGCGTGTACGGCATCCCGTCCGATGACGTGGCCAAGCTCGACGCCGCCGGCATCGACCGCAAGGCGCTGGCCGCCAAGGGCGTGCGCGTGTTCTACACGCAGGTCTTCCGCGACAACTTCTTCCACGCCGATGCGCACGCCGGCAACATCTGGGTCGATTCGGACCCGGAGCGGCGCCTCAATCCGCGCTTCATTGCGCTGGATTTCGGCATCATGGGCCAGCTCTCGCAAGAAGATCAGTACTACCTGGCCGAGAACTTCATGGCGATCTTCCACAAGGATTACCGCCGCATGGCCGAGCTGCACGTGGAGGCGGGCTGGATGCCGTCCAACGTGCGTATCGACGAGCTGGAAGCGGCTGCGCGCTCGGTGTGCGAGCCGTACTTCACCCGGCCGTTGTCGGAGATCTCGCTGGCCGAGGTATTGATCAAGTTGTTCCGCGTGGCGCAGCGCTATGAATTGACGCTGCAACCGCAGCTGATCCTGCTGCAGAAGACGCTGCTCAACATCGAAGGCGTGGGACGCCAGCTCGATCCCAAACTCGACATCTGGGCCGTGGCGCGGCCGGTGCTCGAACGCATCCTGCGCGAGCGTTACAGCCCGCGCCGCGTGCTGGGCGAGCTGCGCAAGCGCCTGCCGGAGATCATGACCCACGCGCCGGACATGCCGCGCCTGGTGCATAGCTGGTTGAAGCAGCAGGTGGAAGGCCGGCACCAGCTGGACATCCGCTCGAGCGAATTGCGTGCGCTGGACCTGAGCCTACGCAAGCTGCAGACCCGCGTGGTCACCGCCATCACCGGCAGCGGGCTGCTGGTGGTCGCCGCCGTGTTGTATGGCCTGCATCCGAACGGCTGGTATCTGGGCACGGTGCCGGTGTGGAGCTGGATCAGCGGCGGCGCCGGCTCGGCAGCCTTGCTGATCGCCTGGCTGCGCCGCTGACACATTGCGATAGGTGGCCCGCTGCATTCGGCTGCATTTAGGCAGTGCCTGCAGCGGAGCCCCAGCGCGGCCCTCGATTCGTGGCGCGGCAACGCAGTGGCATGCGGGGTCGGCGATGCGGATAATCCGCCGGTGAGCACATCCCCTGATCCATTGCAGATTCTCTACCAGGACGCCGTCCTGGCCGTTGTCGACAAACCCGCCGGCCTGATGGTCCACGACAGCAAGCTGGCGCGCGGGGAGGACGATTTTCTTGCGGACCGCCTGCGCGTGCAGCTGGGCCGCCCGATCTTTCTGGTGCACCGGCTCGACCGCGCCACCAGCGGCTGCCTGTTGCTGGCCTTCGATCGCGACACCGCCAGCGCGCTAGGCAAGGCCTTGATGGCCGGCGAGGTAGAGAAGGATTATCTGGCCATCTGCCGCGGCTGGCCCGCCGAGGAGCAACTCATCGTCGATCACGACCTGGACGGCGGCCCGGGCAAACCGATCAAGAAGCCGGCGGTGACCCACTTCCAGCGCCTGGCCACCGGCGAGCTGGAGATCCCGTCCACCGGCTTTGCCACCTCGCGTTATGCCTTGCTGCGTTGCCAGCCGCAGACCGGGCGGTTTCGCCAGATCCGCCGGCATCTCAAGCACCTGTCGCATCACATGATCGGCGACACCAGCCATGGCGATGGCCGCCACAACCGCAGCTTCCGCATGCTCGGCATCCACCGCATGTTGTTGCACGCCGAACGCCTGGGCTTCCCGCATCCTGCCGATGGCAGTCGCATCAGCGTGGTGGCGCCGCTGGATGTGGAGTTTGCGAAAGCGTGTGCGTTGTTCGGGTGGGACGTGGCGGGGTTGCAAGGCACGACACACGTGCAGTGATGCGGCGTGGTCATTGATCTGTCCGTGCCTCAACGTCGAACGGCAACGTCTCTAGGCGGCCGTACCCTCACCCCAACCCCTCTCCCGACGGGAGAGGGGCTTGACTGTTGCTTCTCCCCCTCGGGAGAAGGTGCCCCGTAGGGGCGGATGAGGGTGCGAGCGAAGCCTGGTGGAGTTTGGATGCACGTGCTGCTTCGCCGCTTACCGCCTTCACCCCAACTCCCTCTCCCGGCGGAGAGGGGCTTGACTGTTCCTTTTCCCCTCGGGAGAAGGTGCCCCGGGGGCGGATGAGGGCGCGAGCCCGACGGGAGAGGGGCTTGACTGTTGCTTCTCCCCCTCGGGAGAAGGTGCCCCGTAGGGGCGGATGAGGGTGCGAGCGAAGCCTGGTGGAGTTTGGATGCACGTGCTGCTTCGCCGCTTACCGCCTTCACCCCAACTCCCTCTCCCGGCGGAGAGGGGCTTGACTGTTCCTTTTCCCCTCGGGAGAAGGTGCCCCGGGGGCGGATGAGGGCGCGAGCGAAGCCTGGCGGAGTTTGGATGCACGTGCTGCTTCGCCGCTTACCGCCTTCACCCCAACTCCCTCTCCCGGCGGAGAGGGGCTTGACTGTTCCTTCTGCCCTCGGGAGAAGGTGCCCCGTAGGGGCGGATGAGGGTGCGAGCGAAGCCTGGTGGAGCTTGGATGCACGTGCTGCTCGCCGCTTACCGCCTTCACCCCAACTCCCTCTCCCGGCGGAGAGAGGCTTGACTGTTCCTTCTCCCCTCGGGAGAAGGTGCCCCGTAGGGGCGGATGAGGGTGCGAGCAAAGCCTGGTGAAGTTTGGATACACGTGCTGCTTCGCCGCTTACCGCCTTCAACCCAACTCCCTCTCCCCGGTGGAGAGGAGATGGAGCAGACTTCTCCCACTAAAGGAAAGCTGGGGCACCGCGGAATCGTCAACACGATCGACCTGGCATCCGCATCCGCATTCGCCGCAGCGATCACGCTGTTACGAATCCCCAATCCCAATTCCCCAATCCCAGTTCTTCAGGGCTTCTGCGCCGCCGCCGGCTCATTGACGATCTTCTCCAGATCCTTCTGCAGATCCGTAAACAGCGGCAGCATCTTCTGCTGGATGGCGCCCATCAGGTTCTGGGTCAGTGCCGGGGTCTTGTCCAGCAGGCTCTGGCCGGCCGAGCTCTCGTAGAACTCGGCCATGGCAATCACGTCCTCGCGCGAGAACGAGCGCTTGTACAGGTCCACGTACATCGGGCGCAGCTCCGACCACGACAGCGCCTTGCGCACGGTCTGGCGGGTGCGGTCCTGGATGCGCTGCAGCTGCGCCTGCTGGTCGGCATCGAGCTGGCGCTGCGCGGTGAGCTGGGCGAACTGCTGCTGCTGCATCGCTTCGATCTGCGGCAGCATGGTGTCGAGCATGGTCTGTGCGCGCGAAGCGGCCAGCAGCCGGTTGACGTCGGCATCGCTGGGCGCCTGGGCCCAGGCCACCGGCGCGGCAAGTGCCAGCACCAGCAGCACCAACAGGCGACGGGCATGGCGGCGGGCCGAAATGAAAGCGGTGGGTGTCATCGGAGCATCCTGCAGTCGGGGGACCGGCCGCAGCATACGGGATGACGCCGGCGTTCGCGCGCGCGTCCACGCCCGTCCCGATACAATCCGGCGCATGGCCAGTGAACCCATCCAGATCACCCCCAACCTGGCGATCCCGCCCGGCGAGATCGTCGAGCGCTTCGTGCGCGCGAGCGGCGCCGGTGGGCAGAACGTCAACAAGGTGTCGACGGCGGTGGAACTGCGCTTCGATGTGGCCGGCTCGCCGTCGCTACCGGAACCGTTGCGTGCGCGTCTGCTGTCGCGGCGTGATCGCCGCATGACCGCCGACGGCGTGCTGGTGATCGATGCGCAGCGGTTCCGCACCCAGGACCGCAACCGCGAAGATGCGCGCGAGCGGCTGGCCGAGATCATCAATGCATGCCTGTCGGTGCCCAAGCGCCGCGTGGCCACCAAACCGAGCCATGGTGCCAAGCTACGGCGGCTGGATGCCAAGCGTGAGCGTAGCCAGATCAAACGTGGACGCTCTGCGTCCCACTGGGAGTAAGCGTGAGTGACACTGACCCGTCGTTGCCGCCGGTAACGCAGGCCAACATCCTGTTGCAACCCTCACCACCACGCATGCCGCGTGCACATGGCCGCTTCGGCCGTTGGCTCGGCCGCACCGCGCTGCGGTTGACCGGCTGGCGGCTGGTCGGCCGGCTGCCCGACGAGCCCAAGCTGGTGATGATCGTCGCCCCGCACTCCTCCAACTGGGACGGTTTTCTCGGCTTTGCGGCCAAGTTCGCGCTCGGCTTCGATGTGCGCGTGCTGGGCAAGGCGCAGCTGTTCTGGTGGCCGCTGGGGCCGCTGCTGCGCAAGCTCGGCGCCATCCCGCTGGACCGCAGCTCGCCGCAAGGCACCATTGGCCAGGCGGTGCGGTTGATCCGCAACTCCGAGCAGATGTGGTACGTGATCACCCCGGAAGGCACGCGCAAGCGCGTCGAAAACTGGAAGGCGGGGTTCTGGAAGATCGCCTCCGATGCCAAGGTGCCGATCCTGCCGGTGTATTTCGATTACCCCAGCAAGACCGTGGGCATCGGCGAGCCGTTCTGGACCGGCACCGACATGGCCGCCGATATCGCCGCCGTGCGCACCTGGTACCGCCCATGGCGCGGCAAGCATCGCGATACGCTCTGAGCCCACCATCCCCTGTTTGCGTGGTGGCGATCGCCGGACAGGCCTTGCGAGGAACGCCAATGTCATCTGCCCGCGTGTTGTGCCTGTCGTTGCTGCTGTGGGCCGCCGGACCGGTGTGGGCCGCCACGCCCATGCTGGTGATCCACGGCGGCGCCGGTGTGGAGAAATCCAGCCTGTCGCCGGAGGAACAAGCGCAGGCACGCGAGGCGATGCAGCGCGCGCTGCGTGCTGGCCATGCGGTGTTGACGCGCGGCGGTAGCGCGGTGGATGCGGTGGCCGCCACCATCACCGTGCTGGAGGATGCGCCGCAGTTCAACGCCGGGCGCGGTGCGGTGTTCACCCACGATGGCAAGAACGAACTCGATGCCGCGATCATGGATGGTGCCAGCGGCAAGGCCGGCGCGATTGCCGGCGTGCACACGGTCAAGAACCCGATCCTGTTGGCGCGCAGTGTCATGGACCGCTCCAAGCATGTGATGCTGGTCGGTGACGGCGCCGAGCAGTTCGCGCGCGAGCAGGGGATCGCGTTGGTCGATCCCAGCTATTTTCGTACCGAAAAACGCTGGCAACAGCTGCAAAAAGCGCGCAAGGCCGAAGCCGGCGACCGCCAGGCGCAGGCCGCACTCGACCTGGAAACCGCCAAGCACTTCGGCACCGTGGGCGCGTTGGCGCTGGACCGCGACGGTCATCTGGCCGCCGGCACCTCCACCGGCGGCATGACCAACAAGCGCTACGGCCGCGTGGGCGATGCGCCCATCATCGGCGCCGGTACCTATGCCAACACCCAGTGCGCGGTGTCCGGCACCGGCTGGGGCGAGTTCTATATACGTGCGGTGGCCGCCTACGACATCTGCGCGCGTATGAAATATGCCGGGCAATCGCTGCAACAGGCGGCCGAGGCAGTCATCGATCAGCAGATTCCCAAGGCCGGCGGCGACGGTGGCGCAATTGCGCTGGATGCGCAGGGCAATGCCGCATTTCCGTTCAATACCGAGGGCATGTACCGCGGCTGGATCGGTGCCGATGGCACTGCGCATGTGGCGATCTTCAAGGACGAGGCGCTGTAACGCTGCCGCGCTTGCCCAGTAGCACGTTGCGAAGGCTGGCGTATGCCAGCCCATCACCGCATCCGGCGCGCATGACGACGCAGCGGCGGCCCAGGCGATGGCGCCCGGACGGCACGCGATCTCGCAGCCCCACTGCGTTCATCCATCCAATCCAACGGCACATGCCACACGCGACGAAACCCGCTAGCGTGGCCGGCTGCTGTTACCCACTCAGGAATTACACGCCATGTCGCGTACCGTCGTTCTGGCCGCTGCCATCACCCTGGCACTGGCTGCTTGTTCTGGAAAAGATTCGTCCGGTAAGGAGTCCACCACCGTGCCCGAGAAGAGCGCCACCACCCAGACCCCGGATGCCGCGCCGAACCCGCTGCTGACCGCCAGCACGCTGCCGTTCCAGGCGCCGCCGTTCGACAAAATCCAGGACAGCGATTACCTGCCTGCGTTCGAGGAAGGCATGCGCCAGCATCTGGCGGACGTGCGCAAGATTGCCGACAACCCCGAGCCGGCCAACTTCGACAACACCATCGAGGCGATGGAGCGCAGCGGCGAAACGCTCACCCGCGTCTCGCGCATTTTCTTTGGCCTGGTGCAGGCCGATACCAGCGACGCCCGCCAGAAAATCCAGGAAGAGGTGGCGCCCAAGTTGGCCGCGCACCAGGACGAGATCAATCTGGATCCCAAGCTGTTCGCACGCGTCAAGGCGATCTACGACCAACGCGACACGCTCAGCCTGGAGCCGGAACAGAAGCGCCTGGTCGAACGCCATTACGAAGAGCTGGTGCGCGCCGGTGCGCAGCTGTCCGACGCCGACAAGACCACCTTGCGCAAGCTCAACGTGGAGGAGACCACGCTCTCCACGCAGTTCCATACCAAGCTGGTGGCTGCCTCGGCTGCTGCCGCCGTGGTGGTCGACGACAAGGCCAAGCTCGATGGCTTGAGCGAGGGCGACATCGCCGCCGCCGCCGATGCCGCCAAGGCGCGCAAGCTCGATGGCAAGTATCTGCTGACCCTGCAGAACACCACCCAGCAGCCGGTGCTGGCTTCGCTGAAGGACCATGACCTGCGCGCGCAGGTGATGAAAGCCTCGCAAACCCGTGCCGAACAGGGCGACGCCAACGACACCCGCCAGACCATCCAGCGGCTGGCGCAGCTGCGCGCGCAAAAAGCCAAGCTGCTCGGCTTCGACAGCTACGCCGCCTACAGCCTGGGCGACCAGATGGCCAAGACGCCGGAGGCCGCGCTCAAGCTGTTGACCGACACCGTGCCGGCGGCGACCGCCAAGGCGCGCCGCGAAGTGGGCGAGATGCAGAAGGTCATCGATGCACAACAGGGCGGTTTCAAGCTGGCTGCGGCGGATTGGGACTTCTACGCCGAGCAGGTGCGCAAGGCCAAGTACGACCTTGACGAGTCGCAGATCAAGCCGTATTTCGAGCTTGACAACGTGCTGCAGAACGGCGTTTTCTACGCAGCCACGCAGCTGTATGGCATCACCTTCAAGCAGCGCACCGACATCCCGACCTATCACGCGGACATGAAGGTGTACGAAGTGTTCGATGCGGACGGCACCTCGATGGCGCTGTTCTACACCGACTACTTCAAGCGCGACAGCAAGTCCGGCGGCGCCTGGATGGATGTGTTCGTGGAGCAGGACGGGCTGACCGGCACCAAGCCGGTGGTCTACAACGTGTGCAACTTCACCAAGCCCGCCGCGGGCCAGCCGGCGCTGCTGAGCTTTGATGACGTCACCACCTTGTTCCATGAGTTCGGTCACGCGCTGCATGGCATGTTCTCCAAGGTGAAGTACCCCTCGATCGCCGGCACCAGCACCTCGCGTGACTTTGTCGAGTTCCCCTCGCAGTTCAACGAGCACTGGGCGTCTGACCCGAAGGTCTTCGCCAACTACGCCAAGCACTACCAGACCGGCGCGGCGATGCCCGATGCCCTGGTGGAGAAGATCAAGAAGGCCAAGACCTTCAACAGCGGCTACGCCACCACCGAGTACCTGTCGGCGGCATTGCTCGACCTGGCCTGGCACACCCAGCCGGCCGATGCACCGCTGCAGGACGTGAGCAAGTTCGAGGCCGATGCCTTGAAGCGCTTCAAGGTCGATCTTGCCGAAGTCCCGCCGCGCTATCGCAGCACCTATTTCGACCACATCTGGGGCGGCGGTTATTCGGCCGGCTACTACGCCTATTTCTGGTCGGAAGTGCTCGATGACGACGCATTCGAGTGGTTCAAGGAAAACGGCGGCCTGACCCGCAAGAACGGCGACATCTTCCGCGCCAAGATCCTCTCACGCGGCAACACCGTGGACCTTGCCACGCTGTACCGCGACTTCCGCGGCAAGGATCCCAGCGTCAAGGCGCTGCTGGAGAATCGTGGTTTGACGGAGTGAGACACCCGCGTGCACGACGCACGCGGATGCAGGCGATGATCGAAACGGGATGGCCTTGCGGCCATCCCGTTTTTGTTGCGTCGCTTTTGATGCGCCGCGGTCGGTGCCGCATCATGCCGGTTGCGGCGCCTGATCGTCCCCGATCTGCACGATCACTTCGTGCGACTGCGATGTGGACGCTGCTCCCGGACGCAGCCGCTCCACCGCCTGCGGCAGGGTCAGCGACGGCGCGCCCTGCGCTGCGGAGGACGTGGCACCGGGCGGTTGGGTGAGCGCCTTGGCCTGACCCAACAGCTGTTCCACATCGTTGCCTTGCAGTAGCGCGTTGATCGCTCGGCTCGCCGTGGTCGCCCGACGCTGGGACAGCGCTTCAATGGCCCCCCCCATCACGCCACGTAAGACTTGCTGCTTCAATCCGATGTCGGTGTCGCCCTCGCGGCGATTGTTCTTGACGGTGATGGCGGTGTGCTGATTCAGCGCGCCGACCGTAGCCATGGTTCCGGACAGGGCAGAGATCGCCAGGGTCTGTGCGGTCGGCACGTTGCGCGTTCCACCCTGCGCCGCAGAGCTGGCCTTGCCGATCACCGAGGATGCCGCGCTGCCCAGCACGCCGAGATGGAACATCTGGCCAATGCGTTGGGCGGTCTGTGCGGAGAACTCGCGCGAGGTGTACTTCTTGGCGATATCGTTGATCAGTTGCTCCGACACCACCGACTTCTCGGCGCCGAGCAGCACCGCTGCAGCGACACCGTCTGGATGGAGTTCGTCCAACTTGCCTTCGCGCAAGGCTTTCAGATCCTGGCGCAGCAAATTCAGCGCCTTCGCCGGGCCGGTGCCGTGGCCCGATTCCAGATCCAGGTTGTCGGCGTCCGCCGTCCCCTGCGGCGAGGGCGACGTGGCTAGTTCCGTGTTGAGCGCTTTTTCCATCGACACCAGTCCGTTGATGACGCGTTTCACCAGAGCCTGCGTGGGCGACTGGATCAGTTTGCGCAGTTTGGTCTGATCGATCTCCTCTGCCGCAACCGGCTCGCCACGTGCAAGTTTCAATTTACCTGTCTCGGTCAATACATCGGCGTACAGCAGATTGAGCTTGTTGTTGTAGTCCTGTTTTGCCTGTTCGTCGAAGCCGGCGGCCACATGCTGCGCAGCTGTCATCAACAGGGCACCGACGGTCTGCGCGGTCGGCGACAGCGCCCGCATTGCGCCGGTTTTGCTGAGCAGGCCCAGCGTGCCCGCCAATGGCGAACGCAGGATGCGCGGGACGGCCTGCCAGCGATTGCCCATCCATTGCCGGTCGTGTGCGCCCTGGGTCATGACAAAGTCGTGCTGGGCCTGATGCAGGCGCGCTTCGGCTTGCAGCAAGTGGTCAGCGGCCTCGGTAAGCTGTTCAGCTGACGCCGCCGTTGGTCGCTGGTCTGCGGCGTGCTTGAGTTCTCGGAACCTGTCGCAGCACCCACTGAATTCTTCGATGTGGCGTTCCAGTGCCTTCGCGAGGTCCGGTAGCCAATGCTTATCGTTGATCTGATTCTTGTCCGGCACGATGACGTGACCGCCATGCTCGCGGATGGATTCGCATAGACTGACCACCGCCGACTGCTGGACCGCATTCATCGGTGCGGCGATGGCCGCTGTTGCAAAGCCGAACCCTGCGCCTGCCCATGGCTGACGGGTTGCGTAGTTGATCCACGGCGAAACGATGAACTGCATCGCATTGTTTAGAAAACTACCGGTGGGATTGGGCATGCCGGACAACAGCGCGGTGCGTCGCAAGTCGGAAACCTCGACTTCGCTCAATCCCTGCGCCTTGTACCAAGCCATCGCATCCGTTTCGTGGATGCGGCTCAACAAATCTGTGTGTGTCGCTGCGCGTTTCTGCACGCCGGTGGTGTCCGGCAGTTTCATCGGCCTGACCTTGTTGATCAATTCGGCGGCCAGTCGCGGCTCGACGGCACGGTGGTTGTCGGCAGCCAGTTTCTCTTTGAGTCGCACCAGCGACGCTTTGCCAGGATGCGACGGCATTACAGGCTGCGAAATCTGCAGACCAACCGTGTGCAGGTGGCTAGCCGTATGAGATGCGTGCGCAGTGGCGTCTGCGGTCTCCTTGCCGCGCTTGCTCGGGGCGCGGGATAGCATGGTCAATGCGCCATCGGGCTGGGCATCCGAGCGGCTGGGCGGGGTATCCGGGGACGTTTCTTTTTCGATCTCATGGATGTTCGCACTTGACGCTGACACAGTGCGACTGAGCGGATTGGCGGATGCAGCAGGTGTCATCAGATTTCTCCTGGCGCTTGATGCAGTGGCGGCATCGATCAATGGCCGGTGCCGAGGAATGCGATCGCCTCGCAGCCCTGAGCTGGGCGCATTGTCGAGGGGCGGCGTGGTCGCCATGGCTCGATAAAGAGCACAGAGTTCAAGCACGCGACGAAACCGTTGCCGATGAAAGATCAAACTGCGGATCGCATTGCTCAGGGATTGAACCACTCTACAGGGGACATCTTTGCCGGATAGCGGAACCGACGTCGCTGCACCCGAATCCCCCGGAGGTGTGGGCGCCAAGGTCGGGTGCGCTGCTTCCCATGGCAGGGTTGGTGAAGGCGTCACGCGGCGGCGGGTGACGCCCGCATCCGCGTGCGAGGTGCGCCATCAAAACGTGATGGCACGCATCGGCATGCCTCAGGCCAGTTACCGTGTCGCCACCAACCCATCCGACGCCTGTGATGCCGCATCCTGCCGCCACCAAAGCACGCGATTAGCCGGCGCCTGCAGATCCACCCGCTCGCCCATGCAGGGCGTGACCACCGCAACGCCAGCGCTGTCGGCCAGTGCCACGATGCGGTCCAGCGGCTCCTGCCACGCATGCATGGCCAGATCGAAGGTGCCGTTGTGGATCGGCAGCAGCGTCTGCCCGCCCACGTCCAGATACGCCTGCAGGCTCTGCTCCGGTTGCATGTGCACATGCGGCCACTGCTGGTCGTAGGCGCCGTTTTCGATCAGCGCAACATCGAACGGCCCGAGTTGTTCGCCGATGCTCTTGAAGTGCGGGCCATAGCCGCCGTCGCCGCTGAAGAACACGCGCAGGTCGCGGTCCTGGATCGCCCACGAGCACCACAACGCGCGTCCGCTATCGAACAACCCGCGTCCGGAAAAATGCTGCGACGGGGTGGCAGTGAGTTGCACGCCATCGACGCTGGTGGACTCCCACCAATCCAGCTGGCGCACCTTGGCCGGATCCACGCCCCAGCGCACCAGCAGATCGCCCACACCGAGCGGTGCGACAAACACGCCGACGCGGTCGGCCAGCGCGCGGATGGTGGCGCGGTCGAGATGGTCGTAATGGTTGTGCGACAGGATCACCCCGGCCAGCGGTGGCACCTCTTCCAGTGCAATCGGCGGCGCGTGGAAACGCTTTGGCCCGGCGAACGGCACCGGCGAGGCGCGCTTGGAGAACACCGGGTCGGTCAGCCACCACCCGCCGGCCAGCTTCATCAGCACGGTGGAATGGCCCAGGCGATACAAACTCCGATCGGGCGCGGCAAGCAACTGCGCGCGCGTCAACGGCTGCACCGGCAACGGTGCGGACGGCACCGTGGTGCTGGGTTTGGCGAACAAGACCGTCCACAGCAGGCCGATCTGCTCGCGCAGGCTCAGCGTGACAGTCGGCAACGGCAGCACATTGCGAAACCGGCCGCCGCGGAACTGCGGCGAGGCGGCATACGGGGAAGGGCGAGGGGGAGCCATAGGAAAGTCCGAGCGAGACGTGGGAGTAGCGATAAGGAATGCGAGCGGCCAACAGACGACTGGGCTGTGCTCGGTGCTCAGGATCTGCAGGTACCGTTCGTACGCTGAGGTTCCTATGCGCCGGCTGCGCCCGCGTGACAATCGCGCGTCACGTTGCCGACCATCGTCATTACACTACACAGTGTAGTTTTATTTGCGTAAAAGTAAACTGTCCGGTGTAAAATCGGCAGATGTCGACCGCATCTCCCCCTCCAGCCGCGCTGCAGCGGCTGACCGACCGCAAGCGCCACGCCATCGTGGAGGCGGCCATTGCCGAGTTCCGTCAGCACGGTTTCGAAGCCACCAGCATGGACCGCGTGGCGGCCACTGCCGGCGTTTCCAAACGCACCGTCTACAACCACTTCCCTAGCAAGGACGCGTTGTTTGGCGAAATCCTGCGCGGGCTGTGGCAGCGCAGCGCCGATGCGGTGAACCTGGCTTACCGGCCCGACCAGCCGTTGCGCGCGCAGTTGATAACGTTGCTGCAGCAGAAGCTGCGCCTGCTCGACGACCCGGCATTTATCGATCTGTCGCGAGTGGCCCTCGCCGAGGGCATCCACTCGCCGGCGCGTGCCCGCGAACTGATATCGCAGCTGGGCAGCAAGGAAGAAGGCACCACCACCTGGCTGCGCGCCGCACTGGCCGACGGCCGCCTGGCCGGCGTGGAGGCGGACTTCGCCTCGCAGCAGTTGCAGGCGCTGATCAAAGGCTTCGCGTTCTGGCCGCAGATCACCATGGGTCAGCCACCGCTGTCGCCGGAACAACAGACCCAGGTTGCCGAATCGGCAGTGGCGATGTTTTTGGGGCTGTACGGGCGCGAGTGAGTGCACGCATGCACGCTGCGGCATCTGCATGGGCCTGCCTGCCATCCGCCGTCTTTTCGCGTGGCATGTTCGTTGCAGGAATCAACGCAGTTATGCATTCCCGCGCCGTGCTAAGACGCGGCGATGTCGTGCGGTTACCGCAACATGCTGCAGGAACCGTTGTCGATACTGCATTTCGCTATCGCATGCACAGTGGTTGTCAGACCAGGCGTTGGTGCGATGCAAGCAGATCAGCACGCAGCAGGCCGCAGAAACTCACCGCTCCGAATCGCCACTTTCGTCATACCCGCGCGGCGTGAACAGATCCGGCTGGATCAACTCGATAAACGCACGCGCCTGCGGCGAGAGATATTTGCCCTTGCGCACCACCACGCCGTAGCTGCGGGTGGGGAAATAATCCTTGAGCGAGCGTGTGGCGAGTTTGTCGCGGTCGGCGTCGGTGACGCAGATCGCGGTGACGATGGAAATGCCCATGCCCATCGCCACGTATTGCTTGATCACCTCCCAACCGCCCACTTCCAAGGCCACGGTGTAGGGCACGCGTGCCTGTTGGAAGATCAGATCGACCAGCCGATAGGTCACTTGCCTACGCGGCGGCAGGATCAGCGGATACGGCGACAGATCCTGCAGCGTAACTATCGGCTTGCTTGCCAGCGGGTGATCGGGCGGGGTGATCAATAACTGTTCGAAGCGATATACCGGCGCGTAGTTGAGGTCGGCCGGCACGTCCAGCATCGAGCCGACTGCCAGGTCCACCGCATCCTCGCGCAGCAGATCGGTGCCATCGGCGCTGATGGCGTTGTGCAGTGTCAGGCGCACGTCCGGATGGCGCGCGCGGAAGTTGGCCACGATGCGCGGCAGCAGGTACAGGATGGTGGAGCTGTTGGCGGCGATATTGAGCTCGCCCGCATCCAGCCCGCGCACCTTCTCGCGAAAGCTCGCTTCCAGCCCGTCCAGGCTTTCCACCAGCGGCAGCGCCATGTCGTAGAGCAGCTGGCCCTCGCGGCTTGGTGCCATCCGGCGCCCGGAGCGCTCGAACAAGGCCACGCCCAGGTCGCGCTCCAGCGCCTGCAATTGCAGCGTCACTGCCGGCTGGCTGACATAAAGCGCCTCAGCCGCCCGTGAGACCGAGCCTAATCTAACCGTCTGGCAGAACGCACGCAGCGGCTTGAGGCGGTCGGATTTGTAGGAAAACCGCGGGGTTGGCGCCATGGCTTTAGGGGGTTTGCGCCTAACTATAAGTCAGGCTTATTTACAGCATTGATAAAACTGCTTTGTCAAATAGGTTGCCGAGGCGCAGGTTGGAGCTCCGGATCACACCAGGATTCCCCCGATGTCTGCCACCGCCGCTTCCGCCCGTCCCGCTGCCGCTGACCGTGCCACCCCCGGCGTGTCGCTGACCACCCAGCTGGCGGGCCAGGCCGAGCTGCTCCCCGCGGCCGCGCTGGCTTTGCTGGTGTCGCTGCACCGGGCGATCGAGCCCGGCCGCCAGCAGCGGCTGGCCCAGCGTCGCAGCCGCCAGGCCGCGTTCGACGCCGGCCAGTTGCCCGACTTTCGCACCGACACCCGCGCCATCCGCGCCGGCGACTGGCGCGTGGCCGAACTGCCGGCCGCCCTGCAGGACCGCCGGGTCGAGATCACCGGCCCTACCGATCCGAAGATGGTCATCAACGCGCTGAACTCCGGCGCCAAGGTGTTCATGGCCGACTTCGAAGATTCCACCGCGCCCACCTGGCGCAACCTGCTGACCGGGCAGCGCACGTTGGCGGCGGCGGTGCGCGGCGAGCTCACATTCGATGCGCCCAACGGCAAGCACTACGCGCTGCGTCCGGAACACGAACGTGCGGTGCTGATCGTGCGCCCGCGTGGCTGGCACCTGGACGAAAAGCACGTGTTGATCGATGGCCAGCCGATGGCCGGCGGCTTGTTCGATGCGGCGCTGTTCGCCTTCCACAACGCACGTACGCTGATGGCCAAGGACCGCGGCCCGTACCTGTATCTGCCCAAGTTGCAGAGCATGGAAGAAGCCGCGCTGTGGGAGACCGCGCTGGCGCATATCGAAGCGATGCTCGGCCTGCCGCACGGGCAGATCAAGGTCACCGTGCTGATCGAAACGCTGCCGGCGGTGTTCGAGATGGTCGAGATCCTGCACGCCTTGCGCGCACGCATCGTCGGGCTCAATTGCGGCCGTTGGGATTACATCTTTTCGTACCTGAAAACCTTTCGCGCACATCCGGACCGCGTGTTGCCCGAGCGTGGCCAGGTCACCATGACCCAGCCGTTTCTCAAGGCGTATTCGGAACTGCTGATCAAGACCTGCCATCGTCGCGGCGCGCATGCGATGGGCGGCATGGCCGCGCAGATTCCAATCAACCACGACGAGGCCGCCAACGAACAGGCCATGGCGCGTGTGCGTGCCGACAAGCTGCGCGAGGTCAGCGCCGGCCATGACGGCACCTGGGTGGCGCACCCGGCACTGATTCCGGTGGCGATGGCGGTGTTCGACGAGCACATGCCCACCGCGCATCAACACCATGTGCTGCGTAACGATGTGCAGATCACCTCCGACATGTTGGTTGCCACACCGCCCGGCGGCATCACCCGCGCCGGTTTCGAGGGCAATGTCGAGGTCTGCGTGCGTTACCTGGCCGCGTGGCTGGACGGCAATGGCTGCGTGCCCATCCATAACCTGATGGAAGATGCGGCCACTGCGGAAATCAGCCGCGCGCAGCTGTGGCAATGGCTGCATCACGGCCGCCATCTCGATGATGGCACCGCCATCGACCAGCACCTGCTCGACACCACTCTGCGGCAGTTGCCAGCGCGCCTGGGCACCACTGCTGGCATGCCGGGCGGCGCACGTATCGCCGAGGCCATCGGCTTGCTCGACCAACTGAGCCGTGCCGAGGAATTGGCCGACTTTCTCACGGTGCCAGCGTATCGCCTGATCGACTGACCGCCGCGCGCATGCGCCGGCTGCGGCAGGCGCGTGCACATACACCGATGCACCCCAGAACACCCGCGCTGCAGCTGCGTGCTGCGCGCAATGGCAACGCCTTGCCTGCAATCACGCAGCACCGCACCACATCACACCGCCCAACACCGTTGCATTTGCCCCATCACTGCCCGAGGAGACGCACGATGAGCACACCGCTGCAGACCGCCGAACAGATTCAGCATGACTGGGCCACCCACCCGCGCTGGGCCGGCATCACCCGCAATTACAGCGCCGCCGATGTGGTGCGCCTGCGCGGCACCGTGCACGTCGAGCATTCGCTGGCACGGCTGGGCGCGGACAAACTCTGGACATCGCTGCATGCCACGCCCTTCGTCAACGCCTTGGGCGCGCTCACCGGCAACCAGGCGATGCAGCAGGTCAAGGCCGGCTTGAAGGCGATCTATCTCTCCGGTTGGCAGGTGGCGGCCGACGCCAATCTGGCCGGGCAGATGTATCCGGACCAATCGCTGTACCCGGCCGATTCGGTGCCGGCGGTGGTCAAGCGCATCAACAACACCTTGCTGCGCGCCGATCAGTTGCACCATGCCGAAGGCGATGATGCGATCGACTTCCTGCAGCCGATCGTGGCCGATGCCGAAGCCGGTTTCGGTGGCGTGCTCAATGCCTTCGAACTGATGAAGGCGATGATCGAAGCTGGCGCGGCCGGCGTGCATTTCGAGGACCAGCTGGCCTCGGTGAAAAAATGCGGACACATGGGCGGCAAGGTGTTGGTGCCCACCCGCGAGGCGATCGAGAAATTGAATGCCGCGCGGCTGGCCGCCGATGTGCTGGGCGTGCCCACCGTCTTGATCGCACGCACCGACGCCGAAGCCGCCGACCTGATCACCAGCGACGTGGACGACAACGACCGCGGTTTCACCACCGGCGAGCGCACTGTGGAAGGCTTCTTCAAGACCCGCAACGGCCTGGACCAGGCCATCAGCCGCGGCCTGGCCTATGCGCCATACGCGGATGTGATCTGGTGCGAAACCGGCAAGCCGGACCTGGAATTTGCCCGCGCCTTTGCGCAAGCCATCCATGCCAAGTTCCCCGGCAAGCTGCTGGCCTACAACTGCTCGCCCAGCTTCAACTGGAAGAAGAACCTGGACGACGCCACCATCGCCAGGTTCCAGACCGAACTGGCCAGCTATGGCTACAAGTTCCAGTTCATCACCCTGGCCGGCTTCCACGCGCTGAATTACGGTATGTTCCACCTCGCCCATGGCTATGCGCGCAGCCAGATGAGTGCCTTTGTCGAGCTGCAGCAAGCCGAGTTCGCGGCCGCAGAGCGTGGCTTCACTGCGGTCAAGCACCAGCGCGAAGTGGGCACCGGCTACTTCGATGCAGTGACGCAGGCGATCCAGCAGGGACAGTCCTCGACCACCGCGTTGCGTGGCTCCACCGAAGAAGCACAGTTTCACGGCGAGAAGGCGGCTTAGCCTGCAGCGGGCCGCCAGCGTGCCGACCCCGGGAGGGGGAAGGGTCCGGGAAACCGGACCCTTTTTTTGCGCTGAAAACCCGTCATTTCGTCTCTTTTCCTGTGAGAACAAGTGTGATCTGGTGCTGAACAAAACCCTCATGTACGATTCGACGACGGGCCGGCGCTGCAGGTCGGCCTAAGGGATCTGGATGACCTGCCATACCTCCAACGGCGCCGTCGAACCGACTGGAAGCGTTGCCAAAACACTCTCCGATGGGCTGCATGCCTTGATGACCGCCGAAGAACTCGCGTTTTTCGCGCGTTTCGGCCGTATGCGCGAGATCGCCGCAGGCCAGGCCTTGTTCGAACGCGGCGCGGTGGGCACGCAGATGTTCATCGTGGTCACCGGCCAGATCGACCTGGATTTCGGCGAAGACCTGATGCTCAAGCATCTGGGCCCGGGCGAGTTCTTTGGCGAGCTCGGCCTGCTGATCGGCGACCACGCCCGCAGTGCCGGCGCCAGCGCTTCGGTCGACAGCCGCCTGATCGAACTGGCACATGACGATTTCCAGCGCCTGGTCGATCACGACCCGTCGATGGTGGCGCATTTCCTGCGCCGCTCCATCGTGCGCGTGGTCAATAACGAACAATTGCTGATCCGCCAGCTGCGCCGCCGCAACCATGACCTGGAAGCGGCGCTGGACAATCTCTACGTCACCTCGCATCAGCTCAACCACACCGAAGAACTCAGCCGCACCGACGAGCTCACCGGCCTGCACAACCGCCGCGGCCTTGCGCTGCATCTGCAGGAATGTCGCCGCGGTGGCGGCGCGCCGGGCGTGGGCCTGATCCTGATCGACTGCGACCGCTTCAAGCACATCAACGACGAGTACGGCCACCTGGCCGGCGACCGCGTGCTGCAGAACGTTGCCCACGCGCTGCGCTCGGTGATCGCCGAAGGCGACCTGGTCTGCCGCCTGGGCGGCGACGAATTCTGCGTGCTGGTGGCGCAAGGCTCGATCGAGCTGGTGCAGCACATGGGCGAATGCATCGTCAACGCAGTGCAGGCGCGCCAGGCCAGCAGCCCGGATGGCTGCCACAGTTGCTCGGTGAGCGTGGGCGTCTGCAGCATCGACGCCAGCACCTCCTACAACGACTGGTATACGCGCGCAGACACTGCGCTGTACCAGGCCAAGCGCCAGGGCGGCAACAGCCTGTGCGTCTATGAAGCCTTGCCGTTGGACAACAGCTAAGCGATGACCACCCGCAGCCACGCACGCAAGGAGGCGTCGTCGGAAGCGATCCAGGCACCGCGTCTACGCACCCTGTTGTTGACCGACCTGTGCGATTCCACCGCGCTGGTCGAACGCATCGGCGACAACGCCGCCGCCGCACTGTTCCGCGAGCACGACCATCTGGTGGTCAAGCTGCAGCAGCACTGGCGCGGACGCTTGATCGACCGCTCCGATGGCCTGCTGCTGTTGTTCGATCGCCCGATCGACGGCCTGGGCTTTGCACTGGATTACGCGCGCGGCCTCAAGCTACTGGGCGAGACGCGCGACCTGGTCGTGCGTGCGCGCCAAGGCCTGCATGTGGGCGAAGTGCTCACCTGGCGCAATAGCGATGAAGCGGTGAGCATTGGCGCCAAACCGCTCGAAGTAGAAGGCCTGGCCAAGCCCACCGCAGCCCGCCTGATGTCGATGGCCCGGCCCGGGCAGATCCTGCTCTCGGCGGTGGCCGAATCACTCACCCACCGCGCCGCCCGCGAACTCGGCACGCCCAGCGAGCGCCTGCTGTGGAAATCCCACGGCCGCTGGCGCCTCAAAGGCATGCCCACGCCGATGGAGATCTACGAAGTCGGCGAAGTCGGCCTCACGCCGCTGCGCGCGCCGAAAAGCTCTGCCAAGGCGTGGCGGGATATTCCGTTGTGGCGGCGGCCGGCGGCGTTGCTTGCCGAGGCGCTATTGGTGACCACGGTGTGTGCTGCGATCTGGTTCTTCACCCGCGCCGAGCCCGCAATTGCGTTCGCCGAACGTGACTGGGTGGTGGTGGGGGATCTGCGCAACCTGACTGGCAACACGGTGCTCGACAACTCGTTGGAGCAGGCACTGCGGATCAGTCTGGAGCAGTCGCGCTACGTCAATGTGCTGAGCGACATGAAAATGCGTGACACGGTGACGCGCATGAAGCGCGACCCGGACCGTGTGGTTGTCGATCGCGCCATTGCCTCGGAGATTGCGATACGTGATGGCGCCAGCGCCGTTATCCTGCCCACCGTTGCCGAGATCGGCGGCAAGCTGCGCCTGAGCGTGGAGCTGGTGGACCCGCGCACGCAGACCACGGTGTACTCGGAATTCGTGCAGGGAAATGGGCTGCCGTCTGCGCTCTCTTCGGTTGATCAGCTCACGCGAAAATTGCGTCAGGGCCTGGGCGAAGTAGTAGCCTCGATCGACAAGACCTCCGTCCCGCTACCGGCGGTTACCACGGCAAGTCTTGATGCGCTGCGCGCCTATGCACTGGGTGTGGATGCCACGGTCAAAGGTCAATGGCGCGAAGGTCTGGAGCTGTTCAATCGCGCCGTCGCCATCGATCCGGAATTTGCATTGGCATATCTCGGCGCCGCCCGGATCAAGGTGGCGGTATCAGACCGCACGGGAGCGCTTCCCTACCTCGACAAGGCCATTCGCTTTCGACAGCGCCTGCCGCAACGTGATCAGCTGTATCTGGACGCCTGGGCGGCAGAGTTACGTGCGCCGGACAAGGCGCTGTCGTTGTGGAGAACCCTGGCGTCACTGTATCCGGACAACTTCGCCGGGACTGCAAATGCATCGTGGCATCTCTTCGAGGCCAACCGTTTTGCCGACGCGCTGCCGTACGCGCAGGCTGCCGATGTACCGCAGGATCCGTTGCGTTCGATTGCCGCCGACCGCGTAGGCCGAATTTTGCTGGCCCAGGGAAAGCCGGAGGCGGCGCTGCAACGTTTTGCCACCTCCGGTGACGCCGATCGCGCTGGTCCGCTGCGGCGGCAAGCCAACGCGTTGGCTGTGCTGGAGCGTTACTCAGATGCACAGCGCGTGCTCGACCAGATCGTGGGCAATGGCTACAGCAATGATGATGTGGTCCCGTTGATCGACCGCACCAGCGTGGCGATCGATCAGGCGGATTGGGACGCGGCACGCAAGGCGATCGCGCGCGGCTTGCAGCACAGTCAACAACACGATGACTTCAACCATCGCCAGTTCTCGGTCATCGCAGCGACCACCGAGGCGTTGACCACGCCTTCCAGCGCAACAGCGACGCTGTTGAGGCCAACACTCGATCGCCTGGCCACTGCGGTCGTCAACGAGGATTGGGCAGCGGCCAACCTGCAGGACAGTGCAGCCATGGTGCTGATCGTTGCCAGTCAGGCGCAGCGCCATGGCGACGATGGCCTGACCGCGCGTGCGCTTGCAACGATCGAACCGGCACTCGCACACGAGACACCGATGCTTGCCGAGCTGCGCACCATCGTCGAAGCGCAGCACCTCGCGCTTGCCGGCGACACCAACGGGGCAATCGCACAGTTGCGGCCGCGCGAGGACGATCTGTTTCAGTCCCGTGTTGCGCTCTACAAGCTTTTGAGCGATGCGGGGCGGCATGCCGAAGCGTTGGCTCAGGCGCGTTGGCTCACGCAACATCGCGGGCGCGCTTACATCGAAGCCAACGCATCGCAGACATTGCAGCCGCTCAACGTTGCGGATGCGCGTCTTGCCCAGTTGTGGGTTGCCGAGTCGTTGTACGCGCTTGGCCGCAACCAGGCCGCGCGCGAGCAGGCGCTGGCGTTTGTTCGCGCCTGGCCCGTCACGCGTCTGCCTGCTTACCTGCGCAGCAGGGTGGAGCGGATACTTTCCGATTCGAAGGCAAAGATGACCGTGTGATTGGTCTTTTCGGTCAGGTAGCTTTGCAGTTCCGCACGCGCCTGGGCGATGTCTTCCTTCGATGCAAGCTGTTGAGTGGTCATGCAGAAATAGGGCTCGCCTGCGACCGGTGCGCTGTCGTTCGCGCTCGCGCCACACGCGCCGATCTTGGCCAGTGCTTGTGCCGGATTGCAGCGAAAGCAGTCACGGAAGGTGTCGTCACTGGAAAGCAGTTCAAGCAGCTTGTCAGCGGTGGTTGCGTCTAACGGGGCATGGACGTTGTTGGCTGGGTCGGTCATCGGTCTGTTCTGAAGGGTGAGGGTGGGTGCAACGCCAGTGAGCTGACACAATATCGACCGTGCTCATGCGTCCTTGAGAGATCCCCATGCAACTACGTCGCTGTGCCACGCTATTTTTTGAACTTCGCGACGCTGCGGTGTTTGATCTCTCGCAGCTGCTCGCAGGAGGCGATGGTCTGCGTCGGCGCATCCGTTGCTTTGCGTTGGCGCCGCATCTGGATGCAGAGGTCGAAATCGCCGCAGCCGATCGCGAGTGGCTGAGTACATTGAGCAGCGTGCGCTGGTGCGCTGTGGATCAGCTGCCATCCTTGCCCGAGTCGCTTGATCAGTTGATCAAGCAAGGCCTGGTGATCAGTGATCAGCCAGAGCACGCACAGCACCGCAGCAACGACGAACAGGTCCAGCAGCAGCGCTGGTGGCCTCTGGCCGCGCTGTGGCATCGCTTTGCACGCTGGCGAGGCGAAGACAGCGTGGCAACGATGGAAGCACAGGGCATGACAACGGCCGAAGGCATGGTGGAGCGTCTCGGCGCACCTCCGCCAGAGGTGGTGGACCGTGGCGACGCTGGCCAGCGAATCCCGTTGCCGCGTGCCACGCCAGGGCCTTTTGATGCGCTGTTGGCCCGCCGCGTGACCTGCCGCAATTTCGACCCGCAACGTTTGCTCTCTGCCAAATTGTTGGGGCAGATGTTGGAGCGCAGCGTCATGGCGCGTGCGCGCGTGGAGGTGGGGCATGACACGGCGTTTCTAAAGAAGCCGGTTCCCTCCGGGGGGAGTCTGCATCCCACGGAAACCTATCTGCTGGTGCAGCGTGTGCAGGGAGTGGACAGTGGGCTGTACCACTATCGCCCGCTGGAGCACGCGCTTCAACGGTTGCCATCGCCTGCGCAGCCGCTTGCTGCTGTTGCGCGCAATGCCCTGTCCGGGCAGCACTGGTTTGCCGATGCACCGGTGCTGATGATCCTGGTGCCACGCTTCTTGCGTAGCTTCTGGAAGTATCGCAATCACGCCAAGGCCTATCGCGCGATGATCCTGGACGTGGGGCATATCGCACAGACCGTCTATCTCAGTGCGACCGATCTGGGTTTGGGCGCGTTTGTCACCTCTGCCATCAATGAGGTCGACATCGAACAAGTGCTCGGGCTCGACGGGCTGCAGGACGGGCCATTGGCCATCTGCGGATTTGGCTGGCGTGCCGAGCAGATGCGCAACACGGAACTGGACCCTGGCGGTGCGATCTGGTCGCAAGCAGGTAATCCAGCGCAGGCTGGTAACCACGTGTAAGGCCAAGGTCAAGCTGTTTGCGCCAACGATCCGAGAGGCGAGAGCGAGGCGCGCCACACGCAGCGCGTGCGCCAGACATCGGTTCCAGAATAGATAAAACACTGGCTGGCCCCAACGATACGGCCTGAATTTTCGCGCTGCAGAAATAACCACGTAGAGCGGTTCGTCGCCAGCGTCCGCTGGCGACGAACCGCAGCGGCAGGCCTACTTCCGAATCGCCTGCGTATGCGTCTTCAATGCATCGGCCAGGCCAGTGATGCGGTCTGCGCCCTCGGGCACGGTGATGCTGGAGCCTTCGAAGTCCGCACCGATGGGTTGTGCGCGGCCGCCCAGGCATTGGCTCAGGAACCCTTCGGTCACTGCGTTGAACGCCTTGCTGTTTTCCGGGCGCTGGAAGCCGTGGCCTTCATCGGGGAACAGCACGTAGGTCACCGGGATGTTCTTGGCCTTCATCGCGTTGACGATCTGGTCGCTTTCGGCCTGTTTGACGCGCGGGTCGTTGGCGCCCTGGCCAATCAGCAGCGGTTTGCTGATCTTGTCGACGTGGCTGAGCGGCGAACGTTCGGTGAGCCAATGCTTGCCGGCGGCGGTGGCCGGGTCGCCCATGCGTTTGGTCAGTTGCTTGTAAAAGCTGGCCCAATAGGGCGGCACGGTGCCGAGCAAGGTGTTGAGGTTGGCCGGGCCGACGATGTCCACGCCGCACTTGAACGCGTCCGGGGTGAAGGTCATGCCCACCAGCGTTGCGTACCCGCCGTAGCTACCGCCCATGATGGCGACGTCCTGCGGCGTGGTGACGCCCTGCTTGACCGCCCACTGCACCGCGTCGAGCAGGTCGTCGTGCATCTTGCCGGCCCATTCGCCGTTGCCGGCATTGGTGAACGCCTTGCCGAAGCCGGTGGAGCCGCGGAATTCACCGACAGCACTGCGTAGCCGCGGTTGGCCAGCCATTGCTCGTACGCGCCATAGCCATAACTGTCGCGCGCCCACGGGCCGCCGTGCACGAACAACACCAACGGCACTGCTTTATCGGCCTTGCCGTCATGGTTGCTGTCGGCCTCGGCCGGTAGCGACAGGTAGCTGACCAGTTTCAGGCCGTCGCGTGCGGCAATCTCCTGCGGCCACATCGGCACCAGCGGTTTGCCCTCCAGCGCCGGGCGCGCGGAGAACAGCTTGGTGAGCTTGCCGCCATCGGCACGGTCGTAGCGGTAGTAGGTCAGCGGGGTTTCGGCGGCCGAATAGGCGACGATCCAGGTGCGGTCATCGAGCGTGCGTGCGGCAATGCCGGCATCGCCTGGGCCGAGGGATTTGAGCTTCTGCAGGTCGGCGGCGATGCTGGTGTCCAGCGTGTTCCACTCTTCGCGCAGATAGTCGGTGGACACGGCTTGCACCACGCCGGTCTTGGGGTCGCTCAAGGTGCTGCCGGCATCGGCGCGCGGGTCTTCGAACAGCAGCGTGCGTGCATTGCTGGCGGTATCGATCGCGTACAGCGCGGCGGTATCGCGGTTACGCGAGTCCAGCATGTAAAGCGTCTTGCCGTCATCGGTGAGGCCGGCCGGCGCGGTGTTGGTGACATCCTCGAACGGGATGCGGTCCACGCTCTTCCAACCCTTGCCCTCGGGCACCAGTAACTCGCGGCCGGCGTCATCGGTGGCGCGGGTGGCGTAGCGCAGCTGGTAATTGCCATCGAGCAGGTAGCTGTCCAGGCTGTCGGTGTTCTTCTGCACCAGGGTGCGTGTGCCCGAGGCCAGGTCGACCTTGTACAGGTCGTGCCATTTGGCATCACGATCGTTCATGCCGACCATGATCGCGTCCGGATGCTGGTCGCTGATGCCGTACACCTCGGCATTGGTCTTCTTGAACGGGGTGAGGTCCTTGCTGCTGCCATCGCTGAGGTTGACCGCATAGAGGTGGAAGTCCTCATCGCCGCCGGTGTCGCGCAGATAGAGCAAGGTGTCGCTGTGATAGGTCCAGTAATAACTGCGGATGCCGCGTGCGGTGTCCTTGGTGATGGCGCGCGCCTTGTCCGGCGCGTCGACCGGCGCCACCCACACGTTGAGCACGCCATCCAGTGGCGCGACCCAGCTGAGATATTTGCCATCGGGGCTGATGCGCACGCTGGCGCGCTCGGGATTGCCGAACAGGGCGTCGCGCGGGATCAATTCGGGCGCTGTGGCCGGCGCAGTCGCTGCCGGTGCCGCAGCGGGGGCGGCGGCGTCAGCGGTGTTGGCGGGCGCGGATTTGTCGCTGCAGGCGCTGAGCGCCAGGAGCAGGCTGGATGCGAGAAGCAGGCGTTGCATGAAAGCCTCCGGAGGGAACCTCGGCCAATCCAGCCGAAGCAGCCACGCTAGAGGCAGCGGCCGCCCCGGGGAACGTGCCGTTGGTCACGCTGGCGGATGCAACTACGCAGACGCGGACACGAATTCCACTAACGCGACACCGTCTGCGACCAGGTCGCCTTCGGCCACCAGATAGGCCTGCACGGTGCCGTCGGCAGGTGCATGCAGGGTGTGCTCCATCTTCATGGCTTCCAGCACCACCAGGGCCTGGCCACGGCGGACCGGCTCGCCGAGCGGCGCAACCAGCGCGACCACGCGGCCTGGCATAGGTGCGGTGAGGCCACCTTCGGCCTGCGCCGGTTGCTCGGCTTCGACCAGGGCATCGTGATGTTGGAAATGCGCACGCTGCGCGCCACTGAGCATGGTGATGGCAGTGCCATCGCGCAGTATCTGCGCGCGCCATTGGCGGCCATCCATGTCCACACGCAGGTGCTCGCCGTGTGCGTGATAGCGCAGCGTGTGGGTTTGATCGGCACTGTCCACCTGCCAGCCATCGGCGGTGGGCCGCACCGCCAGTGTGCGGCGCTCGCCTACGGCCTCCAGCACCAGCGTACGCGCGGCATGTGCGCCGATGCGCCAGCCATCGGCGAGTTGCCATGGCGAGAACGGGTCGGCCGGGTCGGCGGCCGCGTGCGGTGCGGCTTCGGCCACCAGCACCGCGGCCAGGCACCACCATGCCACGGGCGGCGGCTGCGGCGCGGGAAACAGCGCCGCCTGCTCGCGTTCGATCAGGGCAGTGTCCAGGTCGGCATTCGCAAACGCCTGCGTGCTGACCAGCCGCGCCAGGAACGCGCTGTTGGTGGTCACCCCGATCGCATGGCAGTGCGCCAATGCGTCGCGCATGCGCGCCAGCGCGGCGGGGCGGTCGTGATCCCAGACGATCAGCTTGGCGATCATCGGGTCGTAGTACGGGCTGATGGTGTCGCCCTGTTCCACACCGGCATCGATGCGCACATGCGCGCTCGCGGCCGGCAGGCGCAGTTGCCGCAAGGTGCCGGTGGAAGGCAGGAAGCCGCGGTCGGCATCTTCTGCGTACAGGCGCGCTTCCAGGGCATGACCATGGATGCGCAATTCGTCCTGGCGCTTGGGCAGCGGCAGGCCTGCGGCCACGCGCAGCTGCCAGTCCACCAAATCGGTGCCGGTGATCAGCTCGGTGACCGGGTGCTCCACCTGCAGCCGGGTGTTCATTTCCATGAAATAAAAATCGCCGTCCGGCCCGGCGATGAATTCCACCGTGCCGGCGCCCACGTAGCCCACCGCACGTGCGGCATCCACTGCCGCCTTGCCCATCGCCGCGCGGCGCTGTTCGGTCATGCCGGGTGCGGGGGCTTCTTCCAGCACTTTCTGATGGCGGCGTTGCACCGAGCAGTCGCGTTCGAACAGATGCACCACCGCGCCATGCGTATCGGCGAACACCTGGATCTCGATGTGCCGCGGGCGCTCGACGTATTTTTCCACCAGCACATGCGCATTGCCGAACGCCGATTGCGCTTCGCGCTGACAGCTGGCCAACGCGTCTTCGAATGCTGCGCTGGCATCCACCCGGCGCATGCCCTTGCCGCCGCCGCCGGCGCTGGCCTTGATCAGCACCGGGTAGCCGATCGCATCGGCCTGTGCGCGCAGAAACGCGGGTGCCTGCTCGTCGCCGTGATAGCCCGGCGTCAGTGGCACGCCGGCGCGCTGCATCAACGCCTTGGCAGCGCTCTTGTCGCCCATCGCGCGGATTGCCTGCGCGGGCGGGCCGATGAACACCACCCCCGCGTGTGCGCAGGCGTCGGCAAAACCTGCATTCTCCGATAAAAACCCGTAGCCGGGATGGATTGCCTGCGCACCGCTGGCGCGTGCCGCGGCAAGGATGGCGTCGCCGCGCAGGTAGCTTTGCTGCGCCGGTGAGGCGCCAATATGGATCGCTTCATCGGCCAGGCGCACGTGGCGCGCGTCGCGGTCGGCATCCGAATACACCGCCACGGTGGCGATGCCCAGCCGGCGGCAGGTGGCGATGACGCGGCAGGCGATTTCACCGCGATTGGCGATCAGCACTTTGTCGAAATACGGCTGGCCGGTGCCAGTGATGGAGGCGTGCTGGGGCGTGTCGTGCTGGGTCATGGCAAAGCTCTCTGCACGCCGCCGTGGTGGCGGGTGGAAGGACGAAGAAGAAACAACCGCTGCGGCAGGTCAGTGCCCATCACGGCGCACTCCAAAGCTGCATCGTTGCACTGCACTGCACTGCACTGCGCCGGCACGACGCTGTGGTGCGCACGCACGTGGAGCGCTGTCGCCCCGCAGCCGAAACACACCTGGGTGTGTCAACGCACAACGTGTCGTTTCGGCTAGGCCGGCGCGCCGCATCTGCATCACATCCGGAACACGCCGAAGCGCGTGGCGTCGATCGGCGCATTCAAGGCGGCCGACAACCCCAGGCCCAGCACGCGACGGGTATCGGCCGGGTCGATGATGCCGTCGTCCCACAAGCGCGCGCTGGCGTAATACGGGTGGCCTTGCTGTTCGAACTGCGCACGGATCGGCGACTTGAAGGCCTCTTCGTCGTCGCCCGACCATGCGCCGCCCTTGGCTTCGATGCCATCGCGCCGCACGGTTGCCAACACGCTGGCGGCCTGTTCGCCGCCCATCACGCCGATCCGCGCATTCGGCCACATCCATAAAAAGTTGGGCGAATACGCGCGGCCGCACATGCCGTAATTGCCGGCGCCGAACGAGCCGCCAATCACCACGGTGAACTTGGGCACCTTGGCGCAGGCCACGGCCATCACCAGCTTGGCGCCATCATTGGCGATGCCGCCGTGCTCGTATTTGCGGCCCACCATGAAGCCGGTGATGTTCTGCAGGAACACCAGCGGAATGCCGCGCTGCGTGCACAGCTCGATGAAGTGCGCACCCTTGAGCGCAGACTCGGAAAACAGGATGCCGTTGTTGGCGATGATGCCAACCGGGTAACCATGCAGGTGCGCAAACCCGGTCACCAGGGTGCTGCCGTAGCGCGGCTTGAATTCGTCCAGGCGCGAGTCGTCGACGATGCGCGCGATCACTTCGCGCACGTCGTAGGGCTTGCGCGTATCGGCCGGAATCACGCCATACATCTCGTCGGCGGCATGCCGCGGCGGCAGCGGTGCCTGCACCGCCATGGAGGGCGCCGGCTTGCGCCAGTTGAGTTGCGCAATGATCGCGCGCACCCGCGCCAGGGCCTGCAGATCGTTGTCGGCGAAATGATCGGCCACCCCGGAAATGCGCGTGTGCACATCCGCACCGCCCAATTCTTCAGCGCTGACTTCTTCACCGGTGGCGGCTTTGACCAGGGGCGGGCCGCCGAGGAAGATGGTGCCCTGCTCGCGCACGATCATCGTTTCATCGCTCATCGCCGGCACGTACGCGCCGCCCGCGGTGCACGAGCCCATCACGCAGGCGATCTGCGGGATGCCTTGCGCAGATAGATTGGCCTGGTTGTAGAAGATGCGGCCGAAGTGCTCGCGGTCCGGGAAGACCTCGTCCTGCAGCGGCAGGAACGCACCGCCGGAGTCGACCAGATAGATGCACGGCAGCCGGTTCTGCTGCGCGATCTCTTGCGCGCGCAGATGCTTCTTCACCGTCATCGGGTAATAGGTGCCGCCCTTGACGGTTGCATCGTTGGCCACGATCACGCATTCCACTCCCGACACGCGGCCGATGCCGGCCACCACGCCGGCGCAGGGCACCTGTTCGTCGTACATGCCATGCGCAGCCAGCGGCGCAATTTCCAGCAGCGCACTGCCCGGGTCCAGCAGTGCATCGATGCGCGCACGCACCAGCAATTTGCCGCGCGCGGTGTGCTTGGCACGGGCCGCCTCGCTGCCGCCCAGCGCGGTGCGCGCCAGCGTGGCACGCAAGTCCTCGACCACCGCGCGCATCGCTGCCGCGTTGTGCTGGAAGCTCTCGCCGCCCACCTGCAGCTGGCTGTTGATCACGCTCATGATGGCTCCGTCAGGCAGTGCGTTCGAACAACTCGCGGCCGATCAGCATGCGCCGGATTTCCGAAGTGCCGGCGCCAATCTCGTACAGCTTGGCATCGCGCCACAACCGCCCGGTGGGGTACTCGTTGATGTAGCCGTTGCCGCCCAGCACCTGGATCGCCTGGCCGGTGAGCCAGGTGGCCTTCTCGGCGGCATACAGGATCGCGCCGGCTGCGTCCTGGCGCGTGGTGCGGCCGGCATCGCAGGCGCGTGCCACGGCATAGACGTACGCACGGCACGCGTTGAGCCCCACGTACATGTCGGCCAGCTTGGCCTGCATCAGCTGGAAGGTGCCGATCGGCTCGCCAAACTGCTTGCGCTCGTGCACGTACGGCAGCACCACGTCCATGGCCGCGGCCATCAACCCGAGTGGTCCACCCGCCAGCACCACGCGTTCGAAATCCAGCCCGGACATCAACACGCGCACGCCGCCGTTGAGCGTGCCCAGCACGTTTTCGGCCGGCACTTCGCAATCGGTGAACACCAGCTCGCAGGTGTTGGAGCCGCGCATGCCGAGCTTGTCGAGCTTCTGCGCGGTGGAAAATCCGGGCATGCCCTTTTCGACGATGAAGGCAGTGATGCCGCGCGCCCCGGCGCTGGGGTCGGTCTTGGCGTACACCACCAACACATCGGCATCGGGGCCATTGGTGATCCACATCTTGCTGCCGTTGAGCACAAAGCGGTCGCCGCGTGCTTCGGCGCGCAGCTTCATCGACACCACGTCCGAGCCCGAGCCGGCCTCACTCATCGCCAATGCGCCGACGTGCTCACCGGTGCACAGCTTGGGCAGGTAGCGCTGCTTCTGTTCGTGGGTGGCGTTCTTGCGCAACTGGTTGAGGCACAGGTTGGAGTGCGCGCCGTAGGACAGCCCGATCGCACCGCCGGCACGCGAAATTTCTTCCATCGCCACCACGTGCGCCAGGTAGCCCATGCCGCTGCCGCCGTATGCTTCTTCCACGGTCAGGCCCAGCAGGCCCTGCTCACCGAACAGCCGCCACAACTGCGCGGGGAAGACGTTGTCGTGATCGGCCGCCGCGGCGAGTGGGGCGATATGGTGGCTGGCGAAGGCGGCCACGCTTTCGCGCAGCAGATCGATGTCTTCGCCAAGCTCGAAATTCAAGGACGGCACATGCATGAAACGGCTCCGCTGAGGATCGGGACGTGCCGGTGGGAGCGGGCAGGGCCGCGCGGCGTGGTGACCAGCGTAACGGTCCTGATCGAAGAAGTGAACTAAAATTCAACTATTGAACCCGAACTCATCTCATGGCTTATCGACGCTCCGCCCTGATGGAAGAACGCCTGGCCGGCAACCGCGAACGCATCCTGCACGCGGCCCGTGCCCTGATTGCCGAGGGCGGTTACCGCAATGCGCCGGTCACCGCCGTGGCCGCGGCTGCCGGGGTTTCCACCGGGCAGATTTACCGGCATTTCCCGTCCAAAGCCGACTTGTTCGTGGAAGTTTTGAATGCCGCCGTCCAGCATGAAATGGGCATCCTGCGCGCCATCAGCGCCGAGCCGGTGAGTGCGGCCGAGCGCCTGCGCAAGGCGATTGCCGCCTTCGTGCGGCGCGCGCTGGCCGGCCCGGCGCTGGCCTATGCCTTCATCGCCGAGCCGGTGGAGGGCGAGGTGGATGCCGAACGCATCCGCGGTCGGCGCCTCTTTGGCGAGGTCTTTCGCCAGTTGCTGGCCGAAGGCGTGGCGGCCGGCGAGTTTCCCGAGCAATCACTGGACGCCGCCGCGGCCTGCATCGTCGGCGCCTTCACCGAGGCGCTGGTCGGCCCGGTGGCGCCCAGCCGGCACGACCCGCAGCAGGGCGAGCAGCTGGTCGAGGCCATCTGCGGTTTCTGCCTGCGGGCGGTGGGAGCGCGCGGGCCGGGCTGACAGCGCACTGACTGTGCCGCGGCTGTGCTTCACCAGTGCGGTTTGCTGTGCATATACTGTGCACTCACCTTGCCGGAGCCGCGCGATGGTCGCTGTCCTCAATCCCCTGGCCCTGACCGAACGCCTACGCGTGCCGGACCGGACCATCCTCTCGCCATCGGCGATGGCCGGCCTGCTGGATCTCTCCCAACAGGAACTGGCCGAACTCGCTGGCGTGCACCGCAACAGCCTGCGGGTGCACCCGGAAAGCCCGCGCGTGCAGGACTTGCTACGCAATCTTTCGCGCCTGCTGGTGGCAATGGCGCAGATCCAGCCGGATGAGCGCCAACTGGTGTTTCATTTGAAAAACACCCCGATCCCGGCGTTCGAATTCGCCACCTTGCTGGAGGTGGTCAAGCAGGGCCGCACCGACGATGCGCTGACCTATCTGCGCACCGTGGCCGCCGGAGCGGCTGGTTGAAGCTGAGCGCCCCGGCGCAGTGCACCTTGTATCGCGCGTTCACCCCACGCTGGGCGGCCGAGCCGCTGAGCGGCGCCGGCGCGGCGCGCTCGGGTGGACGCTTCAACCGGTTTGGGCAGCCGGCGCTGTATCTGTCGCTGCACCTGGACACCGCCGCCGCCGAGTACGCCCAGGCCGCGCCGTTCCTGCCGCCCTTCACCCTGGTGAGCTACCGCGCCGACCTGCCGGCACTGGCCGATGTACGGCTGCTCGACGCGAGCTGGGATGCGCTGTGGGCCGACTGGACCGATGACTGGCGCAAGGCGCTGGTCAACAAGGTCGAACCGGTCAGCTGGGTGCTTGGCGACCTGCTGCGCGAGGCGGCGATTCCCGGGGTGATCTTTCCCAGCATGGCGCAGCCCGGCGGCGTCAACGTGGCGCTGTTCCTGGACATGCTGCAGCCCGAGCAGGTGTTGCACGTGCTCGACGATGGCCGGCTGCCGCGTGATGGGCGCAGCTGGGCAGATCCGGCAGCGGAACGTCCCCCGGAATAAGCCGGCGCTCGGCCCACCTGCTGATCGACACCGTGTGCGAAACAGGTCATGCATTGTTCGGCGACATGAGCATGGTGTGGCTCGACCAAGCATCTCGGCAATTCGGCATTGCCGTACCGCCCGGCGACGTTTCGCTGAGACGCGGCACTGCATGCAATGCGCCATGCCCTAACCACTACGCGCCTTTGCCCAACCAAGGTGTGGCCTGCACGATCGCCATGGCCGTGACGCCTGTGCCATCCGAAGTCACTCAGGCTTTCGCAACCGCCGCGCTGCCGTCTGCAGCAGCGCCACGCGTCAGTGCAGCAGCGCGAACGCCATCCCGGCGACAACAGGTGCAGCAATGGCCGCCGGCAAGATCAGGCCACGCCGGTACGGCAGCAACCACAGCGACAACACCGCCGCGCCTGCGGTCAGCGTGCCCAGCCACAGCACGCTGCCGATGCCCCAGCCTTGCGCCGACACCGCCAGCGCAAAAGTGAGCAGCAACAGCAGCCATCCCAGCGCGCGCAACTGACGTGAGCGGGTCATGCCCAGCGCGCGCCCACGCACCTCGTGCTGGTGTTTTTCCATCGCCAGGCACAAGGCCGCTAAGCCGGAAAAATTCAAGGCCAGCAACAGCACTACGCTCATGCGCCTTCCTGCACCGGCAGCGCGTTTTGCGGCGCAGGCGCGGCTTGCGCGCGGGCCTTGCGTGCCGCGGCGGATTGCGGCGCTTTCCAGTGCTGCAGGCGCCAGCCCGCGATGCCCAGGCACACGCCCAGGCCCAGGCACACCAGATCCACGCCGGCCAATGCCCATTGGCCTGCCGGCACGGTCACGCCCAGGTGCAGGTCGGTGGTCAGCGCGTTGATTAACGGTACCAACGCAAACAAGCCTGCGCCCAGGTACAGCTGCCAGCTCCACATCGCACGCCGCGGCCACACGAAGGCGGCGAGCAAGGCGCCACCCCAGGCGGCGAAGAACAGATGTGCTTCCATCGCCGCACGCGCTTCCAGCGCCACCGGCACCAGCCGGTTGGCCCAGAAAAACGCGGCGAACGCGATCGGCAGGCCGGCCACCGTGCCGATGTTGAGCGCGTCCACCAGGCGCAGCCCGAACCCGATGCGTCCAGCCTTGGCATGCGTGGGGCGTTCTTTCACGGCCCACATCACCACGCCGCTGGCCACCATCAGGCAGCCAAGCAGGCCGGAACCGAAGAACAGCGCGCGCATCCAGCCACCGGCGAAATGAGCGATATGCAGGCCCACCATCACCCCGCGGGTCTGGCTGGCGCCGCCGGGCGCACCGCTGTACTGCAGGCGTTGCCCGCTGACGGCGTCATAGAGGATGGACGGCGCATCGTTGGACAGGTCGTCCGCCCGCTGGGTTACACCCACCGCCGCATGCGCATCGTTGGGCAGCGATACCGCCACCGTGCCCACATCCCCGCCACGCCACTCGCTGCGCGCACGCGCCACGAACTCCTCCAGCGGCCGCATGCGTGCCGGCGTACCTGCCGCAGTGCGCGTGTCTGCGACGCGGTTGGCGGACTCTTCGTAGAACCGCATTTCGTTGTCGGGGTACTGCGCCTTGATGCCCCACGGCAGGTACATGAACATCAAGGTCACGATGCCGGTGTAGGTGATCATCGCGTGGTACGGCAACGCGGTCACCGCGCTGACGTTATGAAAATCCAGCCACGAACGCAGGCCTTTGCCTGGGCGGAATGTAAAGAAATCCTTGAAGATCTTTTTGTGGGTGATCACGCCGCTGATGATCGCCACCAGCATGAACATCGCGCAGAAGCCGACGATGTAACGCGCCCACACCACCGGCAGGTAATGCAGGTCGAAATGCAGCCGGTAGAAGAAATCCCCGCCCAGCGTGTCGCGCGCGCTGATCGGGTTGCCGGTGGCCGGGTCGATGATGGCGTTGCCATACAGCTCGCGCCGGCTGAGCGTCTTGCCCGGCGGCGGCGCGGGATTCTGCCAATACATGGTCACCACCGGCGTGCGCGCATCCGGCAGCGTGATGTTCCAGCTTTGCGCATCGGGCGCGTGCGTTTGCAGATAGCGCTCGGCACTGCGCATTGCCACCGCGCTGCTGACCGTGGTGGTGGGCAGTTCCGGGCGCATCCAGCGGCTGAGTTCGTCGCGGTAATAACTCGCGGTGCCGCCCATGAAGATCAGCAGCAACACCCAGCCCACCAGCAGCCCGGTCCAGGTGTGCAGCCATGCCATCGATTGGCGAAACCCCTGCTTCATGCCGCGCCCCGTTGCAGCCACGCAGCGGCTGCGAACATGGCCGCGGCCGGCACGCCGATGCCGACCCAGGCGCGCAGCACGGTGGCAGTGGCAAACGCCCACAGCGGCGCGCAGGCACACACCACGATGCCCACCAGCATGCTGGTCAGCACCGCCTCGCTGCGCGGCATTGGCAACGCCACGGCGAGCAGCAGGTTGGTCGCGCTGGCCAGCGCATAGCCACCCCCGATTGCGGCCACGCTGCGTCCAAGCACACCCAGCCAGGGGCGCTTGAACCAGGGAGTGGGCAGGGGCGAAGCCATGGACATGCGCAGGACGGTGGCCGGATTACTCGGCCAGGAAGGTCAGCGTGGTGATGTGGTGCACCACCGACACCGGCTTGCCGGCGATCTCACGCTTCACCGGCTCCTTGTTGGTCACCACCATGATCTGGCGGCCTGCACGCAGCGTCGGCAGCGTCACCTGGCCCTGTGCATCGGAGGTCAGCGTCTTCTGCCACTTCTGCGGGTCGATCAGGGTGACCTCGGCCTTGGGCAGCGGCTTGTTGCGATACATCACCGTGAACGTCTTGCCGTTGGCGGTGGTGGGCACCAGCTCGAAGTCGAGCTTGGCGCTGGTGCTGCTGCGGCCGGCGCGCGCGTAGTAGCTCACCGTCTCGAAGGTCTCGCCTTCGCCCTTCCACGGCTCGAACACCGCATCGTCCTTCAGCCAGGCATCGCCGGCGCCGGACAGTGGCGCGGTCAGGTACTCGCTGCCGCGCTGCAGGGCACCGGCCTTGCCGGCGGCGCCGAACACGGTCGGCTTGACCACGCGCTTGATTTCGTCCTGGCCGTGGTCGAGGGTTTCCTGCGCGGGCTCACCGAAATAGATGCGGACCGGGCCGCTGCCATCACGCTCGATCCAGATCTCGTGGGCCTGTGCGGAGGACAGGCTGAGGCTGGCCACGGCCAGGCAGGACAGCAGGAAGGATTTCATCGGACACCTCGTCAAACGCGGGAGTGAGCGCGCTAAACGCGCCATCAGTGGATGGGAATGATACGCAATTCCCGCAACTGAGACCAATGCACATGCGGCGCTGCGGCATTTTTCGAGCGGCCGCGAGCGTGTCGCAACCTTGGATGCAACGCGTGCCCAGTCATTGCAAGGGGTGTTGCACAGAGCGCGACGCCGGGCGCGCAGAGCGGCGCAAACTGTGCTCTATACTCCGGCGCTAGCAGAGGTCTTCGACCAACAGCCAGGGGTGAGCGCGTGCGGAATTACGACCTCGAGTTCCTGAAAAAATTCTCGATGGTGATTGGCTTGCTGGTAGTGATCACTCTGGGCTTGATCGCCCTGGCGGCCTATCTGCAACGTGCGGTCCCCGATGAAGTGTCGCCCACAGCCGCCAAGCGCCTGCAGCAACGCATTGCGCCGGCCGGCGCGGTCTATGCAGGCACCACCGGCGCCGCAGCGCAGGCCGCCGCCCAGGCTGCGGCACTGGCCAAGGCCTCGTCGCAATCCGCCTACGGTGGCAGCACCGACGGCAAGACCATCTTCGACAACCTGTGCACCGCCTGCCACACCACCGGCGTGGGCAAGGCGCCGACGCTGGACCACTCGCATTGGGACGCGCGCATTGCGCAGGGCAAGGACACGCTCTACAAGCACGCGATCGAGGGTTATACCGGCCCGGATGGCGGCATCATGCCGGCCAAGGGCGGCAACCCCGCGCTCACCGAAGAACAAGTGCGCGCCACCGTGGACTGGATGCTGTCCAACCTGAAATAGGGGCTTTCCGCGCCAAAGCGCCACGTGTCATCGCGCTGAGCATGCTTGGGCTAACGACAGCGGGTGCGTAACATTCGCTGCGGCGGTATGCGTACGCCGCGATGGCTGGCCCACTGGGTCATCTTGCGACTGCAGTTGTCCTGCCTGCGCCGCCGTCCTGGCGGCGTTTGTGTTTGTCTTCCCTTGAACGTGTGGAGTGTCTCGATGCTGCATTGTCCGTTTGTCGTGCTGGGCCTGATCGGCCTGTTGGCGCCCGTGTTGTGCCGCGCCGCCGAAGGCGCGCCGCAGCGCCTGACTATTGCCGACGTGCAGGGCGAGGACACCCGCAGCCCGTTCGACGGCCGCCTGGTCGAGGTGGAAGGCATCGTCACCGCCGATACGCGCGTGGGTCTGGCAGGCCTGTTCGTGCAACAGCCCGGCACCGAGCCGCGGCGCTCGCACGGGGTGTTCGTGACCGGCGCCGGCGATGCGCAGGTGGCGGTGGGCGACCGCGTGCGGATCGTGGGCACGGTGCGCGAGGTCGGTGCTGGCGGCGACGCCAGCCTGACCACGCTGCAGGCCACCACGCTCGAGGTGCTGGCCAGCAACCAGCCGGTGCCGGTGCGCATGCTCAGCGGGCCGCCGGCCAACTGGGAAGCACTGGAAGGCGAACACGTGCGCCTGGCCGCGGTCACGCTCAATGGCAGCGACCGCCTGGCCAGCAACGGCGAGCTGATCGCCGCCTTCGGTGGCCGGTTGTGGCAGCCCAGCGAAGTGGCCGCGGCCGGCACGCCCGCCTTCGCGCAGACCGAAGCCGACAACGCGCGCCGCCGGGTGTTGCTGGACGACGCGCGCAACGGCCGCACACCGAAGGCCGTGTCCTACCTGCCGGCCGAGGCGAACTTACGTGTGGGCAGCCTGCTCAGGCAGGTCGATGGCATTGTCGATCAGCGCTACGACGGCCAGTACCGCATCCAGGTGCTGGCGCCGCTGACGCTGCCCGCACTGCCTGCGCCGGTGGCACCGCAGGTGGGCGGCGATCTGCGCATCGCCTCGTTCAACCTGGAGAACTTCTTCAACGGCAACGGGCGCGGCGGCGGCTTCCCGACCAAGCGCGGGGCGCGCACGCACGAACAGTTCCAGGCGCAGCTGGCCAAGCTGGTAGCCACCATCGTGCCGCTGCAGGCCGATGTGGCCGCACTGATGGAGCTGGAAAACGATGGCAACGACGGCGACACCGCCGTGGCGCAGCTGGTGGCTGCGCTCAACGCCGCCGGCAAGGACAAGGATTGGCGCTTCGTGGACAGCGGCAGCGGCCCGGGCGATGACGCGATCCGCGTCGGCATCGTGTACCGCAGCACTCAGGTCACCCCGGTCGGCAAACCGGCCACGCTGACCGGCGGGCCGTTCGACAGCCATAGCCGCGTGCCATTGGCGCAAGCGTTCCGCAGCAGCCGCGGCGCGACCTTCGTGGTGGTAGCCAACCACTTCAAGTCCAAGGGCTGCGGCACCGCCAGTGGCGCCGATGCCGATCAGCACGACGGCCAGGCCTGCTGGAATGCCACCCGCACCGAGTCGGCCAAGCGCCTGCACCAGTGGCTGCAGAGCGACCCCACCGGCGCGCAGACCAAACTGGCCGTGTTGCTGGGCGACTTCAACGCCTATGCGATGGAAACCCCCATGCGCAGCCTGCGCGCCAGCGGCTGGCAGGACGCCTTTGCCGTGGTCGGCGTGAAGCAGCCCTACAGCTACGTCTACGACGGCATGAGCGGCCGCTTGGACCACGCTCTGCTGAGCCCGGCGATGGCCAAGCAGCTGCGTGGCGCGGCGGAATGGCATATCAACGCCGACGCGATGGACGATGCCGGCTATGCCAAGCGCAACCTGCCAGGCCCGTGGCGCAGCTCCGACCACGATCCGGTGCTCTTGGGATTTGCGCTCTGAGCGCACTTCCACGCGTGGCAGCAGCGCGCGCTGGTGATCGCAAACGCTCGCCGATCACCCGACGGCTGGGTTAGGCCAGCCCGAGGTGCGCCGCGGCCAGCACGCGTGCAGGCTTGCCCAGTGGACCTGCGTGTGCGAAAGGGGAACGGGGTATCGCCGGCCCGGCCTTGCCGAGCCGCGGCGAGCCGATCGCCCAGGGCGTGCCGCGCTTAGCGGGCGCAATGCACATGACGGCGCAAGCGCAGGTTGACCAGATGGGCGCCGGCCAGCAGCAGGCTGCCGGCAACCGTGACCGGCGTTTCCAGCGCGGCGGTCAATAGCCCGCTGGCGCCCAGCACCAGCCCGGCCAGTCCGAACACCGCCAGCCCCCAGACCGGTGCCGGCAACCGGTGGCGGCGATGGCTGCTCCAGAGCGCGTAGCCACTGAGCGGCACCGCGGCGGTGGCGAAGACCACATGCACCCATTCGGCTTGCTCCCAGCGCCCCAACAGCGGCAGCGCCGCCGCCAGCAGCGGCAGGGCCAGGCAGTGCAGCAGGCACAGGCTGGACAGGGCAATGGCCGAGGTGTCCAGCGCAGACGCAGTGGCGCGCATCGATCGTTCTCCGGAATGGCGAAGTGTTATACAGTAACATTTCTAGTCACGAGAGTTCGCCATGCCTGTCCTCGCCCCCCGCGATTCGCGCCTGCCCGTCACCGTGTTGTCCGGCTTCCTGGGCGCCGGCAAGACCACCTTGCTCAACCGCATCCTGCACAACCGCGAGGGGCTGCGGGTGGCGGTGATCGTCAACGACATGAGCGAGATCAACATCGATGCGCAGCTGCTACGCGAGGGTGGGGCGGCGCTGCGGCGCACCGACGAGACGCTGGTGGAGTTCAGCAATGGCTGCATCTGCTGCACGTTGCGCGACGACCTGCTGCAGGAAGTGAAGCGCCTGGCCAGCGAGCGCCGCTACGACTATCTGTTGATCGAATCCACCGGCATCGCCGAGCCGATGCCGGTGGCGGCCACCTTTGCGGTGCGCGATGCCGACGGTTTCAGCCTGTCGGATATCGCCCGGCTCGACACCATGGTGACGGTGGTGGACGGCAGCCGTTTTCTCGAGGATTTCGGCTCTGCGGCCACGCTGTCCGAACTCGGCCAGCAAGCCGGCCCGGACGATACGCGCGGGCTGGTGCAACTGCTCGGCGACCAGGTGGAGTTCGCCGACGTGCTGGTGATCAGCAAGTGCGACCAGATCGACACGCCGCGTCTGCACCGCCTGCATGCCGTGTTGCGTGCGCTCAATCGCGATGCGGCGATCGTCGATGCCGCGCATGGCGAGGTGCCGCTGCGGCAGCTGCTGGACACCCGGCGCTTCGACTTCACCCGCGCGCAGCTGGCGCCGGGCTGGATGCAGGAGTTGCGCGGCCAGCACACGCCGGAGACCGAGGAATATGGCATCACCAGTTTCGTCTATCGTGCGCGCCGGCCGTTCCACCCGCAGCGCTTTGCACGCATGGTGCAGGACGGCCTGCCGCAGGTGATCCGCAGCAAGGGCTTCTTCTGGCTGGCCAGCCGCATGGACTGGGTGGGCGAATTGTCCAGCGTCGGCGGCGCGACCCAGACCACGGCTGCGGGTTTCTGGTTCGCCGCGCGGCATCGTGTTGATGCACAGATCATCGGTGAGGCACCGCAGATCCCGATCACGCCGCTGCCGTACACCGACATCGGCTGGCAACGTCAACAGACCACGTGCTGGAGCGCACCGCTGCCGCAGCTGCACGAAGTGGGCGATGCCAGCGAATACGCTGCGATGCAGCGGCTGTGGCACCCGCTGTGGGGCGATCGCCGCCAGGAACTGGCGGTCATCGGTGTGGAGATGGATGCCCCGCGCACGCGTGCCGCACTCGATGCCTGCCTGTTGAGCGACCAGGAACTGCGCCAGGGCCCGGCACACTGGCAGTTGCTGGACGACCCGTTCCCGCATTGGGAGCGCTGATGATGGGAGTGGATCACGCTGTCGGCATCTCTCGTTCATCGTCTGAATGCAAGCAGCTGCGGGTTTGCATCCCCCCTCTGTGTGTGTGCGGTTACGCCGCCACGTAGCGGCGTGTCTCGTGCTTCACAGATGGCTCCCGGTCAGCGCGCATGTGCAGGCAATGCTGGTCCGGATGTTCAGTAGTAGCCGTTGTCGATTGCCTCTTGATGGGCATCTCTTTCTTTTTCGACCGTCTGTCGGCGTTCCTCGGCTGTGGTCGGGATGCCGGCCATCAGGCGTGGCGCTCCCAGCCTTTCCAGCTGGTCGTCGGTGCTTCTGACGATCTGTTCCAACGCGAGCATGTTTCGGTAACCCTGCATCATGCGTTGCAGGCGCCGTATTTGGTCACCGGGGGCGTCACCCTTGTTCAGTGACTCCAGGTGTCGTTCCGCGCGCGCGTAGTTTTTGGCAAGGGCGTTTCTGTCCAAGGATTTGCGCCGAGCCTTGAGTACTTCGCGTCGATTGTGCTGCATGACGTCCATCTGGACCGTAGCGTGGCCGCTAGTCGTGGTGCGTGGTGCACGGATGTCTTCCATCGGTGCAAGCGATACCAGCAGTGCATCGAGCCGACTATCGCGGAGCTCATTGCGCTGAGTGATCAGGGCCGCACGCGTCTCAAGCAATTGTTGCTCCTCTGGAGTTGCCTCCCGATCTTCCATAAACAACTGCTTCTGAATGTCGCTGCACCGCTGGGTTATCCCTGCCAGTTCCCGATCCAGGCTGCGCAAGGAGGCGGGGCGTCTGAGCTGGGGGCGCGGAGAGGCCATTGACGATCGCGAGAGCTTGGGCGTGGTCGGCAGCTCCGGTGCCAGCGTGCCGGACTGCGGCAGCTGCGTCTCGTCACGGCGCATTTTTTGGGGAACAGGCGGTTGCATTCTCCGATCCAGGGGACGTTGCTGCCCGTGCAGTTGTTGCGCACGTGGTGGCTTGGGCGGAATCGCCACAAGCTGCACCGTGGGCTGCGCCTGCTGCGGTTCCTGTCGTTGCATACGCTCACGCTCTGTTTTATGCGGCATGGGCGGCTGCCGACGTTCGTCGACGCGGGTCTGCCGCCCGTGCATCTGCTGCGTGCGCGGGGGTGGGTTCTCGACTGCTTTAAGCGTCGCGGAGCCCATGCACATCAAAGGCAGCTGCTTGTGTAACGACGCCAGCGATTTACGCGCTGAGGCGAGCATGCCCCGATGGGATTTCGGTGTGCCCTGCGCTACTGCGGACTTGGGGGCTTGAGAAAGCGGGTGCTGCGGTGACGCGTCTGCAATCGACGGCGTGGTATCGGTCGAGTTGGCGCCGTGTGGTTCCGGCGCGACGCGAGGGCTACTAAATAACTGACTCAGGCGCATCACACACTCCCTCGGACATTTGAACGCATCGTAACCAGCGATGCCTTGTCCTTGAGGCGAGTTGCGAACCAGAGTCGCGCCGACCGAAGGCCTTCGTCAGTCCAGATGTATCCCCCAGGCGATCGCCGCAATAGCCGGAACCGCCAGCAGTAGGCCTATCCACCCGCGCCGGCCGAGGCGCTCGCCAAACGTCAGTTTGCCCACCAGTGCGCCCAATGCCACCACGCCGATATTCATGCTGGCGAAGACGGTCGCCGGGCTGTGCGGCAGCGTCTGGTGCGCGCGCACGTAAAACAGGATGTTGCCGAAGTTGAGTACGCCCAGCAGTACGCCCGCGGCGAGATTGCGCAGCTGCAGGCGATTGCCGCGGCGCAGGCGCACGCATTGCACGCACAGCAGCAACACGAACGCCAGCGCAAAGCACACCGTCAATGCCGTCAGCGACGGCGTGCCCGACAGTGCCAGCGATTTGAGCAGGATGTCGATCACCGCAAATCCCGCCCAGACACCGAGCAACCACGGCCAGGTGCGCGCCGCGGGTGCATCAACGCTGCCGCCCACCACAGCAGCGCCTGTCCGCGGCCGCTGCACGATGGCGACGATCGCCAACAGGCCCACGCCCAGTCCGGCCAGCTTCCAGCCACCGGCGCGTTCGCCGAACACGGTAAACGCCGCCGCCAGCGACAACAGCAGCGACAGCCGCTGCGCCACGTCAGTGCGCACGATGCCGGCCACACGCACCGAGCGTGCCAGCACCAGAAAAATGCCCGGCAATGCGACCGCCAGGCCCAGCAATGCCAGCCACGGCGTGTGCGCGGCGGTGAGGCTGGCAAAGGACGGTTTGAGGATGGCAACGGCCAACACGCTGGCGGTGGCGTAGTTCCAGGTGATGGCCTGAAACACGTCTATCCGGTAGCGTGGCGCAAGCTTCAGCAGCACCGACACCAGCACGCTGCAGACAACGGCAAACAACAAAAAATGCATGGGCAACACAACGATCTGTGCAGGCAGGGCGATGAACGCGGCCGGCGGGGCGGCTATTATGACGGTATGTCCAATCCCCCATTCCCCACCGAATCCTCGACGTTGGTGCTCGACGGGCCGGTCGGTCCGCTCGATGTGGCAGTCGACCTGGCCGAGCCGGACGTCACCGCGCAGCCGGTCACCGCCATCGTCTGTCACCCGCTCTCCACCGAGGGCGGCAGCATGCACAACAAGGTCGTGACCATGGCCACGCGCGCGCTGCGCGAGCTTGGCATCACCGTGGTGCGCTTCAATTTCCGCAGCGTCGGCACCTCGGCCGGCAGCTTCGATCACGGCGATGGCGAGCAGGACGATCTGCGCGCCGTTGCCGAGTGGGTGCGTGCACAACGCCCGACCGACACGCTGTGGCTGGCCGGTTTCAGCTTCGGCGCGTATGTCTCGCTGCGTGCAGCCGCCGCGCTCGAACCGCAGGTGCTGATTTCGATCGCGCCGCCGGCCGGGCGTTGGGATTTCAGCGACGTGCAGCCGCCGGCGCACTGGCTGGTGATCCAGGGCGATGCCGACGAGATCGTCGACCCGCAGGCGGTCTATGACTGGCTGGAGACGCTGGAACAGCAGCCCACGCTGGTACGCATGCCCGACACCAGCCACTTCTTCCACCGCAAATTGATCGACCTGCGCGGTGCGCTTCAGCACGGTGTGCGGCGCTGGCTACCGGCCACGCCCTGAGTGCGACAGCTTGCAGGCGCATTGCCAGACGATGCGCCGTTGAACGGCGCCGGCCACGGCCGGCCCGCGGAGAAACACGATGAGTGAGATGACCCCGTCGCAGCGCTACGCCGCCGGCGTACAACGCGGCGACTGGCGCGCCGATCCTGCGCAGCAGGCGGCCCTGGCCGAGCTGGACCGGATCCACGAAGCACTGGTGGACAGCGCGCAGGACGGCTGGCTGGATCGGCTGTCGGCGTTCTGGAAAAAACCCGAGCCGGTGCGCGGGCTGTATTTCTGGGGTGGTGTGGGGCGCGGCAAGACCTTCTTGGTCGACCTGTTCTACGACGGCCTGCCGATCAAGCAGAAGTACCGCACCCACTTCCATCGCTTCATGCGCGGCGTGCATGAGCGCCTGCGCGAGCATGCCGGGCAGAGCGACCCGCTGGCCAAGATTGCCCAGGAATGGCGCGAAAACCTGCGCGTGCTGGTGCTGGACGAATTCTTCGTCACCGACATTGGCGATGCGATGCTGCTGGCGCGCCTGCTCGAGCGCCTGTTCGCCGAAGGCGTGACCTTGGTAACCACCTCCAATACCGCACCGGAAAACCTGTACGCCAACGGCTTGCAGCGCGACAGTTTTCTGCCGGCGATCGGCTTGCTGCAGAAGTTCTGTGTGGAGCTTTACGCCGAGGGCACCGAGGACTACCGCATGCGCGCGCTGACGCGGTCGCCGGTGTACCGCGCGCCGCTGGATGCACAGGCCGATGGCTGGCTGGCGCAGCGCTGGGCGGAGCTGAGCGGCAATGCCGAGGCGCGCAGCGGCAACATCGAGATCGAAGCGCGCAAGATCGCCGTGCGTGCGCGTGGCAAGAGCATCGCCTGGTTCGATTTTGCCGCGTTGTGCGAAGGCCCGCGCGGGCCGGCCGACTACATCGAGATCGCGCGCGAATTCACCACCGTGCTGTTGGGTGGCATCCCGCATTTCGACCGCATGAACGAAGACGCCGCCCGCCGCTTCGTCAACCTGATCGACGAGTTGTACGACCGCCACGTCAATCTGGTCTGCACCGCGCAGGACGCACCGCCGGCGTTGTACAGCGGCCAGCGCCTGGCCGGCGCATTCGAGCGCACCGCCTCGCGCCTGATCGAAATGCAGAGCGCCGAATATCTGGCAACCGCGCATCGCGCATGAGTGCGCAGACGCGCCCTGCGCCGGGTCGCCACACGATCCGCGTCAGCGAAGACGACTGCGGGTTGGGCCAGTTTGGCGGTGGTGCGTGGTTGAGCGATGCGGCGTTGTGGCCCAGCGATCCGTCGACCGGCCGGCCCATGACGCCGATTGTCATGCTGACCGATCTGTTCCTGCCTAGCGTCTGGTTGGCCGACGACATGGCTGTGACGGTCTTCGCGGCACTGGGCCGCGAAGGCAACGCATACAACCGGACAGCGCTGCGCACGTTCACCATCCACCAGCAGAGCGAGCTCGAAAAGATCGACGCTGGCCACAGCAAGGTGGTGTTGCACCGACGTGCCGCGCGCGAACTGGTGCGCGACACGGTGATGCTCCCGCGGCATTTTGTGGGACTGCAGCCCTTCGACGAACGCGAGGCTGAGGAAGAGGCCGAAGACGCCGACAACGGTGCGGGCATGAGCAAGCAGCTGGGCCGCCCGTGCTGGCTGCAGGACCCCATCCATGCGCATCCGCGTCATTACTTCCTTTCCCAGTTCGTCGAGTCGGACCTGCGTCAGCAGGACCCCGCCTACGATGGCCTGTTCGCCGACGGGACGGGTTACCTGTTTGCAGAACAGCGCGCGAAGGTACTGCGCCAAGGCGATACGGCTGGCTATTTCTTCATCCAGTTCACCTGAGCCCAGCCAAGCCCGGGCACTCGGGCGGGCGAGCGCTGCTCGGCGAATGCGGTGACGTCCAACCGCACCGGCATCCTGCGAAAGACGCAGGTGCGCAGACGCACTGCAACTGGATAACGGAGGGCAGGTGGGTGCTGTGTACCGATCCACTGCCCCGAGTTTTCCCGAACACAGACACAGGTCCAGTTCGCTTCCAGCCACGCCCCCGGTAGCTGCCACGAGCCCAATCCTTCATTCATAAGAATCGCTTGCAATTAAATCGCACGCTATGTAAATTGCAGCCCATGGACACCGCAACGCCCACCACCGATCGCACCAACGCCCTGCTGCAGCTGGACAACCAGCTCTGCTTCGCGCTGTATTCGGCCAACCTGGCGATGCACAAGCTTTACCGCGGGCTGCTGAAGGATCTGGACCTGACCTATCCGCAGTACCTGGTGATGCTGGTGTTGTGGGAGAACGATGGCCTCAGCGTCTCGGAGATCGGCGAGCGGCTGTATCTGGATTCGGCCACGCTGACCCCGCTGCTCAAGCGGCTGGAAAGCGCCGGTCTGCTGACCCGGACCCGGGCCGCGCACGACGAGCGCCAGGTGATCATCGGGCTTGCCGATGCCGGCCGCGCGCTGCGCAGCAAGGCGGGTGCGGTGCCGGAACAGGTGTTCTGCGCGTCGGCCTGTTCGCTGGAGGAACTGCGTCAGCTCAAGCAGGAACTGGAAAAGCTGCGTAACAGCCTGGGCGCCGCCTAACCGAGCCACGTCATTCATTGTTCTGCCAAATATGTAGTGCACGATTTAATAACTCGCTATTCAATGCGCAATCCGCGCTCACTCAGGAGAACCACCATGGCCTCACCCGAAAAAGTCCTCTACACCGCCCACGCCACTGCCACCGGTGGCCGCGAAGGCCGCGCCGTGTCGTCCGACAGCGCCCTGGACGTCAAGCTCTCCACCCCGCGTGAGCTCGGCGGCGCCGGCGGCGATGGCACCAACCCGGAGCAGCTGTTCGCAGCCGGTTATTCGGCCTGCTTCATCGGCGCGATGAAGGCTGTGGCCGCGCAGGACAAGCTCAAGTTGCCGGGCGAGATCAGCATCGACGGCAGCGTCGGTATCGGCCAGATTCCGGGCGGTTTCGGTATCGCAGTGGAACTGAAGATCGCCGTGCCGGGCATGGAGCCGGCCGAGCTGCAGGCGCTGGTCGACAAGGCCCACCAGGTGTGCCCGTACTCCAATGCCACCCGCGGCAACATCGACGTCACCCTGACGCTGGCCTGATCCTTTCCCGGATATCCCCCACGAAACGCTACGCATCGTTGCTGCTGTTGGGCACGTTGGCGTCGGCAATCGGCGGCGCGCTTGCCGCGCCGACCGGTCCTGCCGCACCGGCCGCCTCCCCGAAAGTCCAGGCCTTCCTGGACGTCCTCAACTCCGCCGGCGGCAAGCCGATGGAGCAACTCACCCCGCAGCAGGCCCGCAAGGTGCTGGTGGACGCGCAGGCTGGCGCAACCCTGCCGGCCGCCGAGGTGACCCGCAAGACGATCACCGTCGACGGCAAGCCGCTCGGGCTGGTGGTGGTCAAGCCGCCGGGCAGTGCCGGCAAGACGTAGCCGGTGTTCATGTTTTTCCACGGCGGCGGTTGGGTGCTGGGCGATTTCCCGACCCATGAGCGGCTGATTCGCGACCTGGCGCGGGCCTCGGGTGCGGCGGCGGTGTATGTGGACTACAGCCCTTCGCCGGAGGCGCGCTATCCGGTGGCGATCCACCAGGCCTATGCCGCGACCAAATGGGTGGCTGCGCACGGTGCCGAGATCGGCGTGGACGGCACGCGGTTGGCGCTGGTGGGCAACAGCGTCGGCGGCAACATGGCGGCCTCGGTCGCCCTGCAGGCCAAGGCGGCGGGCACCCCGGCCATCCGCTATGAAGTGCTGCTATGGCCGGTAACCGATGCCGCGTTCGATAACGGCTCTTACCAGCAGTTTCAGCAGGGTTATTTCCTCAGCCGCAACATGATGCGCTGGTTCTGGGACAGCTACACCACCGACCCGGCGCAGCGCCGCGAGATCTACGCCTCGCCATTGCAGGCCAGCGTGGAGCAACTCAAGGGCTTGCCGCCGACCTTGATCCAGACCGCCGAACTGGATGTCTTGCGCGACGAAGGCGAAGCCTACGGCCGCAAACTCGACCAGGCCGGCGTGGAGGTCACCGTGACCCGCTACAACGGCTTGATTCACGACTACGGCTTGCTCAACGCACTCAGCGATGTGCCGGCCGTCCGTACCGCGATCCGTCAGGCCGGCGACGCGTTGCAGCACCACCTGGCCGACTAAGAGCGGCTAACAAAACGTAGCGAGCAGTCGTCAGGTGGGTGCGGACGGCGCGGAGGAACCGGAGTGTACGTGGGTACATGCCGATTCCGAGCACCGGCCGCGCCCGCCTGGCGGCTGCGCAGCAGTTTTGATAGCTGCTCTAATGCCGCACTGCTGGGCCGATAGCTGCGGCGTGGGCGTGTCTGCCTGCGCGGCGCAGGCCACCAGCCACAGCAGCGGGAGCAGGAAAACGCTGGGACGCATCGGATGCGTTTCCGGGTCGGGGATTGCAGCATCGGGCAGTGTGCGCCGCCGCGCCATGGCCAGAAAGTCAGGGTGCCGACAGGAGGTCCGGCCAACGGTGGGCGTGAGACCAACGATCAAGGCGAGCGGGCAGCCGCAAGGCGGGCGCGGCCGGCGCCTGGACCTTCATGGGATCCCCGTCCTCCGTGCCGCCTGCACCGATAACGTCCGCCATGTTTGTCAGCTGCCCAAAGCGTGAACCGGGCCGAGCATCTGCGTCATGACATCGCGCAGACGACTGGATCACTGGATTCTCACGGCGTATGGTGTGAATTATGTTGCACAGCAGCATCGGAGCCCCGCAATGCTCGACTCACGCATCGAAAAGGTTGACCTGGCACTGACCGAGATCGCCCAGGACCCATCGGAGAAGGTGGCGCTGTGGCAATGGGCCTGCCGCGAAATGCTGCATGAGACGCTGATCGGCATGCACCAGCTCTCGCATCTGGCCGGCATTGCACGGCACGTGGCCAACGACTGGCGCGCCCCGGTGGATGTGATCGCACCCGCAAAGCCCTACCTGGCGCCGTCGGCACTGGCCGACCGGCGCCTGCCGCAGGTGCTCGATGGCCTGGGCAGCACCCAGGACGACGCTGACCGCGCCAACCTGTGGCGGCTGCGCTACGCCAGCCTGATCGCCTCCACGCTGCAAGGCATGCAGGCGCTGGCCGAAAAGCACCGCATCGATCGCCAGGCAATGGCGATCAGCCAGTTGAATTGATTCGCAGCAGTAACGGTCGGCGCGCTGCGCCGACAGCTGTATTCCAGGCAATTAAGCAAGTTCGTGCGCGTCAAACGCACGCGCAAGTCGCTAGAGCACAACGCAGTGCGCAGCCTGCGCACTAGCGCACCCTGCAACGTCCAAACGCGACGCGCTTGAAGTGAGTGAAGCGCGCAATGCGCGCCTAGTGACGCACCGCGGCGTCTTCCATATGCCGCCATGCCTGCCGCACGATCCAGCGCGCCTGATCCCAGGGCACCGATAACGTGGGCTGATAACGGTAGTAGCCGTCCTGAAGGACCCGATACAGCTGCGCCTCGGTGGCGCGCGGGTAGGCCAGGTAGATGTCGTAGCCGAGCGTGAGCACGCGTGCGTAATCGGCGAAGTCGTAACCGCCCAGATGACCCTCGGCGTGGATGCCGCGCCAGTAGGAAATCTCGGCGTCGACATTGACGACGCGCTGGGTCGAAACAGATGCGGTGTGCATGGGTAGGACTTCGTGGTCGAGACTACCCCCCTGTTTTTGCACCCTAGCAGCGGCTTGGCCGCGCAGCCAGCGCATGGCGACGAGCGGTGCAGCAGTGCCGCGCCATCCGCACCGGCGGCGTGCCGGTACGGATGCAAACCATCGCGTGTGTCGCAGTCAGGCTCAGTCCCAGTCGGGCGCAATCGCTTTCGGGTTGGCCAGGCGTTCGCCACGGTCCAGCGCGGCGATCTCGGCCATGTCCTGCTCACTCAGGTGCAGGCTCTGCGCCTTGAGGTTGCTTTCCAGATTCGCCCGCTTGGTCGAGGACGGAATCACCGAATAGCCCTGCTGCAGCGCCCAGGCCAGCGTGACCTGCGCCGGCGTGGCGTCGTGGCGCTTGGCGATCGCCTGGATCACCGGATCCTTGAGCACTTCGCCCACGGCCAGGGTCATGTACGAGGTGACATGGATGCCGTGCTCGCGCAGGAACGCGATCAGCGTGCGGTTCTGCAGGTACGGATGCACTTCGATCTGGTTGGTGGCGATCGCATCGGCGCCGAGGATCTCGATTGCCTGGCGCGTGAGCGCAATGGTGAAGTTGGAGACGCCGATCGCGCGGGTCAGCCCCTGCGCCTTGGCATCGGCCAGCGCCTCCAGATACTCGCGCATCGGCACCTGGTCCTTGGGCGAGGGCCAGTGGATCAGGGTGAGGTCGACATAATCGGTGCCGAGCTTGCGCAGGCTTTCCTGCAGGCTGGGCTGCAGCGTGTCGCGGCTGAACCGGTCCCCCCAGATCTTGGTGGTCACAAACAGCTGCTCGCGCGGGATGCCGGCATCGGCAATGGCCTGGCCAACCTGCGCTTCGTTGTCGTAGATCTGTGCGGTATCGATGGCGCTATACCCCAGCGCCAGCGCGTTGCGCACCGAGTCGATGACAACCTGGTCCTTGAGGCGAAACGTACCGAGGCCAAATGCGGGGACAGTCATGAGGTTCCTTGCGTGTTGGGAGGTGGTAAGTGAGGCAGTGATACGGATGCAGGTATGGAGCGCGACTCAGTCGAGTGCGACCACGGCCTTGCCGAAGTTTTCGCCGCGCAGCAGGCTGATCAGCCCTTGTGGTGCGCTGTCCAGGCCGTGCAGCACGTGCTCGCGGTACTGGATCTTGTCCTCGCGCAGCCACTGGCCCATTTCGCGTAAAAACGCCGGCATCAGGCGGATGAAATCGTGCTGGATGAAGCCGCGCACGGTCAGGCGCTTGCGCAACACCTGGCCGATGAAATCAGGCAGCCGATCCGGCCCGGGCGCGACCTGGCCGCGGCTGTTGTAGGTGGCCACCACGCCGCACACCGGGATGCGCGCGAAATCGTTGAGCTGCGGCACCACTGCATCGAACACCTTGCCGCCGACGTTTTCGAAATAGACGTCGATGCCGTCCGGCGTGGCGGCGCGTAGTTGCGTAGCAAAATCCTCGGCGCGGTGATCCAGTGCCACGTCGACACGCAGCGTGTCGCGCAGGTAGCGGACTTTTTCTTCGCCACCGGCGATGGCTACCACACGCAGCCCTTGCAGGCGCGCCAGCTGGGCCACGGTGGCACCGACCGGCCCGCTGGCCGCCGCCACCACCAGGGTTTCGCCGGCTTGCGGCTTGCCGATCTCGTGCAGGCCGGCGTAAGCGGTGAAGCCCGGCATGCCGTACACACCGAGCGCGGTGCTCAACGGCAGCGCATCGTCCTTGGGCAGCTTGCGCAGCGGCGCGGTGGGCTCCAGCACGGTGTGGGTCTGCCAACCGCCGCCCAGCACCAGCAGCTCGCCTGGGTGGTAATCGGGATGGTTCGATTCCAGCACCTCGCCCACGGTGCCGCCTTCCATGACCGCATCGATGGCGACCGGCGCGGCGTACGAGGGGCCTTCGTCCATGCGACCGCGCATGTACGGGTCCAGTGACAAAAAGCGATTGCGGACCAGGATCTGGTTGTGCCCGGTTGGCGGCACCGGGGCGTCTTCGATGCGGAAGTTGTCGGTGCCGGGTTCGCCGTGCGGGCGTGAGGCCAGCACGATGCGGCGGTTGGTCAGCGATGTCATGCGAGTTCCTCGCGGAAGGGACCGCGCAAGGCGCGGTCGTGGGGGCACAGCCGCGGTGCGGCTGCGCGAGGTGAGTGAATGGCGAGCGCGGTGGCGCAGTGGCTGATGCGGATCAGGCGCCGGCCGGTTCCGCTGCGCTGGCCTCGTCGAGCTGCGCGATCTGCGCATCGCTGAGCGTGATCTGCCCGGCCGCCAGCACGTCCTGCAACTGGGTCACGCTGGTGGCGCTGACGATCGGCGCGGTGACACTGGGGCGCGCAATCAACCACGCCAGCGCAACCTGTGCAGGCGTGGCGGTGTGGGTGGCGGCCAGATCATCCAGCGCCTGCAGGATGCGCAAGCCACGCGGATTGACATATTGCTTGACCACCGAGGCACCACGCGCGCTGCTCTTGCCGGCGTCATCGGCGCTGCGGTATTTGCCGCTGAGAAAACCGCTGGCCAGCGAGTAGTAACTGATCACGCCCAGGCCGCGTTCCTGCACCAGCGGCTCCAACTCCTCTTCGAAGCCGGCGCGGTCGTAGAGGTTGTATTCGGGCTGCAGGCTTTCATAGCGCGGCAGGTTGTATTGCGCCGACACATCCAGCGCATCGCGCAGGCGCGCTGCCGTGTAGTTGGAGGCGCCGATCGCACGCACCTTGCCCTGTTCGATCAGCCGGCCGAATGCGGCCAGCGTGGCTTCCAGCGGAATCGATTGGTCGTCTTCGTGTGCCTGGTACAGATCGATCACATCGGTCTGCAGGCGCGACAGCGAATCGTCCACCGCCGCTGCGATGTTGTCCGGCGACAGGCCCGGATGTTCGCTCCACTTGGCGACCTTGGTGGCGATCAGCACCTTGTCGCGTTTGCCGCTGCGGGCCAGCCAGCGGCCGATGATGGTTTCCGATTCGCCACCGCGATTGCCGGGCACCCAACCGGAGTACGCGTCGGCAGTATCGATCATGTTGAAGCCGGCATCGACGAAGGCGTCGAGCAACGCGAACGAGGTGGCCTCGTCGGCGCTCCAGCCAAACACGTTGCCACCGAACACGATCGGCTGGACTTGCAGGCCGGAGCGGCCAAGCGCACGGGAGTGGGGCATCACAGGGCTCCTGTTTCGAACTGGCCACAGGATAGTCATGCCCGGTGCTGTTGCGTGTGACATCGGTGTGGATTCAGCGTTCCGCACACCGCGCTGCCGCGCTCACGGAAATTGAACACGCCGCGCCAGGCGTGCGTGGTGCGGTGCAGCCTGCATGCTAGGCTCGCGCTACTTTTCCCGGAGGAGGGCGCTGCGATGATCCGCAACAAACTGGCCTGTGCATGCGTGGTAGGTGTGACATTGGCGATGAGCGCGCCGTTGGTGATGGCGATGAAGCCGGCGGACACCGCCACGCTTCCCGCTCCCGACGCGGCGTTGCAGGCTGCTATTGATGGCACGTGGCGCGACCGCGTGTACGTGCAGCGCGACGTGTACCGCCACCCGGGCCAGACGCTGGCCTTCTTCGGCATCAAGCCCACCCAGACCGTTATCGAGATCACCCCCGGTGGTGGCTGGTATTCGGAAATCCTGGCGCCGTACCTGCGCGAGAAGGGCAAGTACGTGGGGGCGGTGGTCGACCCGGCCGCGGTGCCGGAAGGGCGCAGCCGCGACTACGCGCAGCGTGCACGCGACGGCTTGGAAAAGAAGTTCACCGCTAAGCCGGACATCTACGGCAAGCCCACCCTGGTGGCGTACAACCCGACCGCGCCCAGCTTCGGCGCGGACAATTCTGCAGACCTGGTGCTGACCTTCCGCAACGTGCACAACTGGCGCATGGCAGGCCAGGCCGAGTCGATGTTCAAGAGCTTCTACAAGGTGCTCAAGCCCGGCGGCGTGCTCGGGGTGGTCGAGCACCGTGCCAAGACCGATGTGCCGGCCGATGACAAGAGCGGCTACGTGGGCCAGGCGCAGGTGATCGCCATGGCCGAGGCGGCCGGCTTCACCCTGGCCGGCAAGAGCGAGCTCAATGCCAACCCGCGCGACACCAAGGATTACCCGGGTGGCGTGTGGACCCTGCCGCCGAGCAATAGCCACGACGCAGCCGACGCTGCCAAGTACAAGGCGATCGGTGAGAGCGACCGCATGACCCTCAAGTTCGTCAAGCGCTGATCGCGGCGATGCGGTGGCTGCGCCGGCCAATGGGCTGGCGCAGCTTCTGCTGGGTTGATGGCAGTTGGTAAGTGGTGCGGCGCTGTGCGTGTCTGCGCCATTTTTGTTGCTTTGAATTGGCTCAGGGCGTGGTGAGTGCTGCGCATTGCCGGGTACTTTTGTGACTCATCAGTGCGCCTATAAGGCGTCTTGCAATGAGATCGACGAATTGCTCACTGATGCAAGTCGTAATTCGCAATTCGCAAACCGCATGAGCCGTAGATATTGGTTGCACGTGCACAGCCGCTGAGCTACGCCGTACCCTGTATCACCGACACTTCGCTAAGGATCGGCAATGCGGGGTAACGGCCGATCAGCAGCCGCGAGCATGAGTGCTTGGTTGAAGCGATCGCACATGCTGTGCCTTCAGGGACCTCCCAGAGGGCGTAGTGTCTTCGGGAACAAGGGAACAGCTGCTGCGTCACTGTCGTCAGCGCGTTCCCTGAGATGTGGGTTGCGCACCGCAGCTCCATGTGCTGCCCGCGATTTCCCACGCGCTGCCGATTGCCCGATCATGTCGCCTTCCGCGATCTGCCTGGATGGGCTCCGATGTTGGTGCTGTTGAACAAGCCGTACGGTGTGCTGTCGCAATTCAGCGACCGCTCCACGCCACCCAAGCGCACGCTGGCCGAGTTCGGCCTGCCGCCGCAGGTGTACGCGGCCGGGCGCCTGGACCACGACAGCGAAGGCCTGCTGCTGCTCACCGACGATGGCCCGCTGGCGCATCGGCTGACCGACCCGCGCCACAAGCAGCCCAAGACGTATTGGGTGCAGGTGGAAGGCGACCCGGATGCGGCACAGCTGCAGGCGCTATGCGATGGCGTGCTGCTCAACGACGGCCCGACGCGCCCGGCCAACGTACGCAGGCTGGAGTGCGCACCGACGTTGTGGCCGCGCGATCCGCCGGTGCGTGTGCGCAAGACCGTGCCCGATGCCTGGCTGGAAGTGCAGATCACCGAGGGACGCAACCGCCAGGTGCGGCGCATGACGGCGTCGGTGGGCCTGCCCACCTTGCGCCTGGTGCGGGTGGCTATCGGTGCGTGGTCGCTGGCGTCGCTACAGCCCGGGCAGTGGCGCGTGGACGACGCGCGTGCGGTGCGGCCGGCGCGTTGATCGGTCGAGGCCTGCGTCATCCTGGTCACGTGCAACCGTTGCGCTGAGAAGGCCGTCGGGCGTACAGGCGCGAACAGTGCTGATTGCGCGGTCGATGCACGACGCTGCTCCGCGTTGCCAGTGCCGTACGGTCACCGGATGGCGCCTGGCCGCGCAAATGGCTGCCAGCTTGCATGCAGTGTCTTGCGACTCACCGCTGAGCTGAAGACGCTAGACGCCGGAACCAAGCCGCAAGAACGAAGACGCACGTGCGTCCCTAGACCGCCGGAAACATCCGGTGCCACAACGAAAAACGCCACGGTGTCAGCCGTGGCGTTAAAGGGTGTTACAGCGCGGCCGATTATTCGATGCCGTCGCTCGGTGTCACTGCACCGCGGCGCTGGTACGCGGCGCGACGGGCATTGGCATTGCTCGCGTGCTCACGGTCCAGACGATGCACGTTGCCGCCCAGCACTTCCTGATCGCGCTTGCGCTTGCGATACACCGCATAGCCGATCAGGCCGAGGCCAGCGACCGCTGCGGCGACCGTGACGGCCGGATTACGCTTGACCAGCCGCGTGGCAACCTTGCCGCCGGTGCGTACGGCACCGAGCGCTGCGCCCGTCTTCAACCACTCGCTGGCACCGGGTCCGAAGTGGCGCAGGCTGCTGCCGGCATGACGTGCCTGGTCGCCCGCATTGGAAGCCGCGTGACGCAGGTGGTCGCCGGCATTGCCTGCCAGTTCCAGGGCACGCTCCAGGGCGCGTTCGGTGATCACTGTCAGCTTGCTCATTGGGGGCGTTTCCTTTCTGAGTATCGTGGGGCGCAGTCTGTGCGCTGGCGCGTATAGGCAGTGTTAGCGCGGCCGCGCGCGTTTTGCTCGCGGTTAGGATTGGCGCGCGGCGGGCTGCTCGGCAGCGCTGGCCGGGGACGGCGGTTGGCGTGGGGCAGAGCACGCTGCGGACCGCAGTTTTATCGTGGCAAGCGCGGCGCTCTGCAGCTGCACAAGGGTACGTGGCGCTATCCGCGTGGCGCGTGCCAAAACAAAATCGAGGCTTTTGCGCACGGGCAAAGTCCGGACTCGTAATACGCGCCGCGTTGCCTGACGCTCAGGCCACAGTTTGCCGAGGTTTGCGCACGCATCGCACGGCACGCATCCCTGCGCCCATGCAGCCGCACGATCGCCTCAGGTGCCCCTGGGTTTGGCCCGATGCGTGGCGTTGGCGGTCCAGGGATCGTCTGGCCAGGGGTGCCGTGGATAGCGGCCTTTCATTTCCTTTTTGACGTCCGGGTAGGTGGTGGCCCAGAAACTCTTCAGGTCCTGGGTCACCTGCAACGGCCGCCCGCCCGGGGAGAGCAGGTGCAGGGTGAGCGGGATGCGGCCATCGGCCACGCGCGGGGTTTCGGCCAGGCCGAACAGCTCCTGCAGTTTGACCGCCAGCACCGGCGGCAGCGGCTGCTGGTCGTGATCCAGCGCGTAGGTGATGGCGCGCTCCAAGCCCGAGGGCACGCTGATGCGGGTGGGCGCGTGGCGGTCGATGGCCTGGCGGCGCTCCCAGGGCAACGCGGCCTTGAGTGCATCGCCCAGGCTGGCTTCGTCCAGCGCATCCAGCCGGGTCTTGCCGGCGAACGCCGGGCGCAGCCAGTGGTCGAGCGAGGCCAGCAGTGCGGTGTCGGAGAGGTCCGGCAGGCCGAGTTCCGGCATCCATGCGCGCAGCGACACCACCCGCGCGCGCCACTGGCGCAGCCCATCGGTCCACGGCAAGGCGTCCAGCCCGAGCTGGCGGACCGCCTCGGTGAGTGCGGCGGCGGCCTGGGCCGGGTCGACGCGGCCGGCCGGGCGGCTGTCCAGCACGATGCGGTCGAAGCTGGACTGCCGCCGTGCAACCAGTGCGCGTTTGTCGGCATCCCACTGCACCACGTCCTGCTGCACGAAGCGCTCGGGCACGCTCTGGCGCAGATAGCCTTCGTCCACCGGTGCGGCGCGCAGCAACAAGGCGTCCTTGGCTTCGTAACGCAATTCGCTGGCCACCAGCCACGGCTCGCCGCGCAGGTCGCTGTGGTCGAACAGGCGCGCGCTGCGGCCATTGGCCAGCAGGTAGCGCAGCGGGTCAGTGGGGTGGCGTGCGGCGATGCGGTCCGGAAACGCATGCGAGAGCAGATCGCCCAGCGCATGTGCTTCCACACTGGTGGGTGGGGTGGCATCGCAGCGCAGGCGGCGGCGCCATTGTTTGGCGGCGGCATCGATCGCGGCCAGCGCACCGCGGTTGGCGTCCGCGCCAGTGCGGCCCTGGCGGAACGCAGCCAGCGCCCGCCAGCGCGCGGCCAGCCCGTCGCCGCCCTGGCGGAGGGGGTCGCGGGCTTCCAGCAGTGCGGCCAGGTCGCAGGCCAGCGCCAGCCGCGCCGATGTGCCGGCCTGTGCCAGCAGTGCGGCCAGGCGCGGGTGCGTGCCCAGGGCCAGCATCCGCCGTCCCAACGCGGTGATACCGCCCCCTGCGTTCAAACCGCCCAGCCGCTGCAACAGCTCGCGCGCGGCGGCCAGTGCGCCGCTGGGCGGGGCATCGACGAAGCGCAGCGCATCGCTGCCCCAGGCCGCCAGTTCCAGCGCCAGGCCGGTCAGTTCCACCTGGGTGATCTCGGCGCGGCGCTGCGGCTCCAGTCGCTGCGATTGCGGCCACAGCCGGTAGGCCCAGCCGCTGGACACGCGCCCGGCGCGGCCGGCGCGTTGATCGGCCGAGGCCTGCGCGATATTGGTCACGTCCAGCCGCGAAAAGCCGCTGTTGGGGTCGTAATGCGGCTCGCGCGCCAGCCCGCTGTCGATCACCACGCGCACGCCCGGCAACGTCACCGACGACTCTGCCACGTTGGTGGCCAGCACCACGCGGCGCCGGCCCTGCGGGTCGGGCTGCAGCACCTGGCTTTGTGCCTCCACCGGCAGCTCGCCGTGCAGCGGCAGCAGTTGCATTGCTGGATCCAGCGCGTCCTGCAAGGCCGCCTGCACGCGTGCGATCTCGCGTTGACCGGGCAGGAACACCAGCACGTCGCCAGGATGCGTGGCCAGCGCATGTTCCACCGCGCGGCGGGTCTGCGGCTCCAGCGCTTCGTCGCGGCGCGCTGGAAAATGCGCCACTTCCACCGGGTAGCTGCGCCCGGCACTGCTCAGCCGCGGGGCATCGAGAAAACTGGCCAGGCGCTCGCCATCCAGCGTGGCCGACATCGCCACGATGCGCAGGTCCTCGCGCACCTGGCTCTGCACATCCAGCGCCAACGCCAGACCCAGGTCGCCGGCCAGATGCCGTTCGTGGAATTCGTCGAAGAGCAGCGCGCCCACGCGTTCCAGCATCGGGTCGTCCTGCAGCATGCGGGTCAGGATGCCCTCGGTGACTACCTCGATCCGCGTGCGCGCGGAGGTCTTGTTCTCGAAGCGGATGCGGTAGCCCACGGTCTCGCCGACCGGCTCGCCGAGCTGGCGCGCCATGAACAGCGCGGCGCTGCGCGCGGCCACCCGGCGCGGTTCCAGCATCACGATGCTGCGGCCCGCCAGCCAGGGGGCATCCAGCAGCGCCAACGGCACCTGGGTGGTCTTGCCGGCGCCGGGCGGCGCTTCCAGCACCAGGCGCGGATGGGCGGCGAGGCTGTCGCGGATCTGCGGCAGCAGCGGGGAAATCGGAAAGGCAGGGTCACTCATGCGCGGCAAGGATACTGGGGGCGGGGTGGCGCGGGCGATGACCGGCCGTGTCCGGGACTGACCCACCCGGTGTCCGTGGCCCGTCCGCCGTGGCCTGCCGCAGACTTCAGTGCCAGACAGAGGCGTCGATATCAACAAGACATCCTCCAGTGAATCTCCGGTATGTCCTCCCCGTCCTCCCGCTTCATCAGTCTGCAAAGCAAATTGCTTGGCGCGCTCGCGCTGGGTCTATCGATCATCCTGCTGTGCGCGCTCGGGGGCCTGGGAACCGCGTGGTTGAGCCTGTCCGGCAAGGTGCCGCTGGAAGTGGCGCAGGCATCGGCGAGCGAAGAGGTCACCCGCGATTTCCGCATGCAGGTGCAGGAATGGAAGAATGTGTTGATCCGCGGCCGCGACCCGGCGCAGCTGGACAAACACTTGAGCGCCTTCCGCGCGCAGGGCAGCAAGGTGCAGGCCGGTACCGAAGCGCTGGCCAAGACCCTGTCGGATGCGCAGGCACACGCGCTGGCGCAGGAATTCGCCAAGGCGCATCTGACCCTGCAGGCGCATTACGAAGCCGCTTTGGGCAAGTTCGCCGATGCCGGCTATGACACCCAGGTGGGCGATGCGCTGGTGAAGGGGCAGGACCGCGCGCCCAGCCAGGCCCTGGAGGCACTGGTGACCCGCGCCAAGACGCTGGCCGACGCCGCGGTGCTCGCCAGTGCCCAGGCAGCGCAGCAGAAGCTGGTGTATGCCGGCGTGGCGACGATTGCCGCGGCGCTGTGCCTGGTGGTGGTGCTGGGCTGGTGGATCCGCCGCTCCATCGTGCGCCCGATCGAAATCGTGGCGCGCGCGGCGCGTTCGGTGGCGGCCGGCGATCTGGCCGCACGTGCGGTGATCGGCAACCGCGATGAAATCGGCCTGCTGGGCCAGGCCATGACCCAGGTGGTCAGCACGCTCGCCGATGTTTCCAGCGCGCAGGCCGACATGGCGCAGCGGCATGAAGCCGGCGAAATGAGCTACCGGATGGACGCCGACGCATTCCCGGGTGCCTACGGCCGCATGGTGGGCGACACCAATGGCCTGGTGGGTGCGCAGGTGGGCCTGATCGGCGACATGTTGCAGGTGATGCAGCATTACGCGGTGGGCGACATGTCGGTGGACATGCCGCGTTTGCCGGGCGAAAAGGCGCGCATCACCGAAGCCATGGACACCACCAAGCACAACCTGGCCGCCATCAACGGCGAAATCCGCGGGCTGGTCGAGGCCGCGGCAGCCGGCGACTTCGCCACGCGCGGCAATGCGCAGGCGTATCAGTTCGAATTTCGCGGCATGGTGGAAGGCCTCAATGGCCTCATGCACAACGTGGACCACAACCTGGGCGAGCTGTCGCAGTTGCTCAAGGCCATTGCCGACGGCGACCTGACCGCGCGCATGCACGGCAACCAGCAAGGCGTATTCGCGCGCATGCGTGACGATGCCAACGCCACCGTGCAGCGGCTCACCGACATCGTCGGCGACATCACGCTGGCGGCGCAGACCATCCGCACTGCTTCGGCGGAAATTGCCGCCGGCAATGCCGACCTGGCCCAACGCACCGAACAACAGGCCGCCAACCTGGAAGAAACTGCCGCCTCGATGGAGGAACTCACCTCGACCGTGCGGCAGAACGCCGACACCGCGCAGCAGGCCAGTCGCGGCGCGCAGGCAGCAGCCGACATCGCCGGCCGTGGCGGCGACATGGTGGGCAGCGTGGTGGAGACGATGGGTGAGATCGAAGTGTCGTCAAAGAAGATCGCCGAGATCATCAGCGTCATCGACGGCATCGCGTTCCAGACCAATATCCTGGCCCTGAACGCCGCGGTAGAAGCGGCGCGCGCCGGCGAGCAGGGCCGTGGATTTGCGGTAGTGGCCTCGGAAGTGCGTGCGCTGGCGCAGCGCTCGGCCGGTGCCGCCAAGGAGGTCAAGCACTTGATCGACGCCTCGGTGGATAGCGTCGAACGCGGCAGTGCACGGGTGGAGCAGGCCGGGCAGACCATGCAGCAGATCGTGCAGTCGGTGCAGCAGGTCACCACCTTGATCGCGGAGATTTCTGCGGCGTCGCGCGAGCAGTCGTCCGGCATCGAACAGGTGGCACGCACGGTCAACGACATGGACGAAACCACCCAGCGCAACGCCGCGCTGGTGGAAGAAGCCTCGGCCGCGGCACGTGCGATGGAAGAACAGGCCGTGGAACTGAGCGAAGCGGTCTCGGTGTTCCGCCTGGATGCACGTCGCCCGCGTCTGGTGGCGGCTGCCTGAGCAAGCACATCGACCTGGCGATGTGGCCGTGTCATCAGGCTGCATCGAGGTCATGCGTGTCGCAGCGTGGGTGCATTGCTCTCTTCTCGCACACTGCGATGCGTGCAGGGGCGGCGCACTGGCGTGCCGAGCTTCATCACCCGCAACGGCCGTTGCCCGGCAGGTCGCGTTGGGGCGGCCGCGAGACGCCGTCAGCGGCGGTCAGAGGGTGCAATGCTGCGAAGGGACCGGAATGTACGCGTCGTCCATGCCGGTTCCACGCACATGGCCGCCTGCCGGTTGAGCAGGCGTCTGCTGGTCGGAGGCTTACCCGGCTTCGCGCATGCGGGCGGTGAGGCCCTTGAGGAAGGCGCGTAGCAGTTGGTCGCCGCAGGGGCGGAAGTTCTTGTGGCCGGGTTGGCGGAACAGCGCCGACAGTTCCGGCTTGGACAGCGGGAAACCGGCGTTGGCGAAAATGGAGTGCATGTCCACGTCCTTCAGTTCGAAGGCCACGCGCAGCTTCTTCAGCACCAGGTTGTTGCCGACGCGGGTTTCCAGCGGGCGCGGCGGCTGGCTTTCGTCGCGGCCGCGGAAGCGCAGCACCAGGCCATCCAGAAAGCGCGCCAGCATCGCATCGGTGCAGGGCTCGAAACCGGGCTCGTCTTCCTTCTTCAGCCAGGCCTGCACCTGCGGCTTGTCGAGCGCGAACGCGGGGTCGGCGAGCTGGGCGATCTCCACCACCTTGTCGTCGCTGAGGTCGAGCATGTAGCGGATGCTGCGCAGTACATCGTTGTGAATCATGGCGGTTCCGGAGCTCCGGCGCAGTGCCGGAAAGCGGCCATTCTACGGGCGCGCGGTGAAACCGGGCGTGTGGTCGGTGCCGCTTGCGCCGGTGACGCGGCCCACACCGGCGCAGATCAGCTGCCGCGATACGTGGAATAGCCGTAAGGCGACAGCAGCAGCGGCACGTGGTAATGGCCATGCTCGCCCAGGTTGAAGACGATCGGCACCATCTCCAGGAACGGCGGGTCGGCCAGCGCGGTGCCGCTGGCCTGCCAGTAGCCGGCCACGTCGAATTCCAGCCGGTGGCGGCCCCCGGCCAGGTGCAGCGTGGCCAGGGCCGGGCAGCGCCCATCGGCGTCGGTGGCCGCCTCCAGGCACAGGGTGTCGCCGGCGAACAGGCGCAGCGCGACGCCCGCAGCCGGCCGGCCGGCGGCGGTGTCGAGCACATGCGTGGAGAGCGTGCTCATGCCACCGCCTGGGTGGGCTGCGGCCATTGGCCGACGAATTCGGCCTGGTCGTAGCCCAGGTAGGCCTCGACCATGGCCTGGCGATCGTCCAGAAACAGCTGGTCGGCCACCGCCCGTGCCAGCCGCGGCAGCGCCACTTTCAGCCCCGACAACGCTGCTGCAGACAAGCCGTGGTTGATCAGCGCCGAATAGTTGAAGGCGAACAGCCCGTGCACCGCGGCGGCATCGTCGGGCGTGCGGGGCAGTAGCTCGAATCCAGGGCCCAGGTAGGGGTGCGCGTCCAGCACCGGATTGGCCTGGCCGGGCGGGGCCTGGTAGCGGTCGGCCCAGCAGGCGATGCGCCCGGATAGCGCAGCCAGCTCCGGGCGCAGCCGCGGGTCGGTGACCAGGCCGGTGGCGATGGCCAGGAAGTCGAAGCGGTGCTCGCCCTGCGGGGTGCGCACCACCACCGCGTCGTTGCGTTCTTCCACGCCCAGCCATGGCGCGTCCAGGTGCAGCGCAAAGCCGGCATGCGCGCAGGCGCGCTGGAAGGTGTCGTTGGTGGGCGGTTGGTTGCGGCCGAAGAAGCTGGCCATCATGCGGTACTTGTCGGCGTCGGGCAGGGCGGCGAAGCGCGGAATGATGCCGGCCTGTTCCATGTGGCGGATCGGGTTGACCCGCGGCAGCGCGGCGCGGCGCACGAACACCTCCGCACGCGCCACGCCCTGGTCCAGCGCGAAGCAGGCGTTGTCGAACGCCGAGGCGCCGCCGCCCAGGATGCCCACGCGCTTGCCGGCCAGTGCGGCGTAATCGATGGGCCCGGAGGTATGCGCGTAGCGCTGCGCCGGCAGGGCCTGGGTGATCCACTCCGGCACCTGCCATTGGCCGCCGCCCTGGATGCCGGTGGCCAGGATGATCTTGCGCGCCATCAGCGGCGCACCCATCGCCAGGTGCAGGCGATGGATGCCGGGCGCGGCGTCTGGCTCGATGCGCACCAGTTGGGTGGCATTGCGCACCGGCAGCCGCAGCGCCGCGCGGTACCAGCGCAGGTAGTCCATCCAGGTGCCGCGCGGAATCTTGTCCAGCGCGTCCCAGCCGGCGGCGCCGTGCTGCGCTTCCCACCAGGCGCGGAAGGTGAGCGTGGGCACGCCGAGGTCGATCGAGGTGATCTGCTTGGGCGTGCGCAGCGTCTGCATGCGTGCGTAGGTGACCCAGGGGCCTTCCTGCCCGGGCGGGTTTTCGTCGATCACCAACACGTTCTGCACGCGCTCGCGTTGCAGGGCGAAGGCCGCGCCCAGGCCGCTCTGCCCGGCGCCGACGATGACCACGTCGTACACATGGCCGGCCGGATGCACGCGCGGGCGCACCCAGGGTTCGCCGCCGTGGGCGAGGCGTTGCAGGTCGTGTTGCAGCGCGTGTTCGAGTTGAGCCAGGCTCATGGCAATGCCTCCAGGCGCAGGTGCACGATCTTGCCGATCTCGGCGAGGGCGGTGGCGATTTCGTCGTTGCGTGATGCGTCCAGGCGGCGCTGCAGTTCGGCCAGGATTCCGGCCTTGTCCTGCAGGCGCACGCAGATCACGAAGGGGAATCCAAAGCGCTGCCGGTAGGCGTGGTTGAGTGCGTGGAAGCGGTGGAATTCGTCTTCGTCGAGCCGGTCCAGGCCGGCCGAGGCCTGCTCGGCGGCGGAGGCGGCGGTGAGGGTGCGGTCGATTGCGGCCTTGCCGGCCAGCTCTGGATGCGCGCGGATCAGCGCCAGCTGATCGTCGGGTGAGGCGTCGTACACCACCTGCATCAATCCGCCAAACACATCGTTGAACGGGCGGCGGCGCGCAGCGCGTTCGACCACCCACGGCGAATGCTCGAACAGCGCGCGGTAGCGCGCCACGAAAGCAGCAGTGTCCAGCGCGTTGGCATCGATCACGCTCATGCGTGGCTGCCCTGCAGCGAGACGTGCGCAGCCACCACTTTCCAGCCGTCGGCAAAGCGCACCCAGGTCTGGCTCTGGCGGCCGTGCGCGGTGCTGCCGTCGCGGACAAATTCCGCATGCGTGGTGGCAAGATCCTGGCCGAAGCCGTGCACCGCAACGTGCACGAGCTGGCGCTGCGGCGAGCCGCCACGACCGATGCGAAATGCACGGATCGCCTCGCTGCCGTACAGCACTTCGCCCACGCCATAACGCACCGTGCTTGGCGCCGCATGGAACAGCGCATCCATCGCGGCGATATCGTCGTGCATCAAGGCCTGCTCATACGCGTGGAACGCCGCGGTGACCTCGGCGATCACCTCCGGCAGATCGATGCTGGCCGTGTCGATGCTCATGCCGGGTGTACCTGCAGCCAGTGGCGCGCGATGTCGATACGGCGTGCAACCCAGGCATCGCCACTGGCCAGCACGTGATCGACAAAACGTGCCAGCGCTGCAGCACGCGCCGGCTTGCCGACGATGCGCCCGTGCAGGCCGATGGAGAGCATGCGCCCGCCTTCGCTGCGCAGCTGTTCGAAGCTGTCGTGCAGATAGCGGAAGAACGGCTCGCCATCGGCAAAACCATTGTAGGCGACGAATTTCATGTCGTTGACATCGAGCGTGTACGGCACGATCAGCTGCGCGCGGCCGTGGCGCCGGTCGTAGTACGGCACGTCGTCGGCATAGCTGTCGGCGTCGTAGACAAAGCCGCCTTCCTCGGCCACCAGACGCGCGGTGTTGGGGCTGGTGCGGCCTTGATACCAGCCAAGCGGGCGGCTGCCGGTGACTTGCGTATGCAGGGCGATGGCCTCGGCCAGATGCGCGCGTTCGGTGGCTGCATCCACGTGCTGGTAGTCGATCCAGCGCAACCCGTGGCTGGCGATTTCCCAGTCGGCCGATTGCATCGCGGCCACCGCCTCGGGATTGGAAGCAAGCGCGGTGGCAACACCGAACACGGTGACCGGCACGCCGCGCGCGCTGAACAGCCGATGCAGCCGCCAGAACCCGGCGCGGCTGCCGTATTCGTACAGGCTTTCCATCGCCATGGCGCGTGCGCCCGGATGCGAGGGTGCGCCGACCATTTCCGACAGGAACGCCTCCGAACCGGCATCGCCGTTGAGCACGCAGTTTTCCGCGCCTTCTTCATGGTTGATGACGAACTGCACGGCGATGCGCGCGCCACCTGGCCATTGCGCCGGTGGCGGCGTGGCGCCATAACCGACCAGGTCGCGCGCCGCACTCATGCAGCCGGCTCCGCATGCCAGGCGGCGCGTGCGGCTTCGACCGCCAGGCCTTGGGTGCAGGCGTAGCCCTCGGCGCGCAGCACCGCTTCCAGTGCGGCCAGGGTGAGCAGTACCTTGTGCTTCATCGCGTTGTAGCCCATCGCACCGATGCGCCAAATCCTGCCTTGCAGCGGTCCGAACGCGGTGCCGATCTCGATTTCAAAATCCTCGCGCATGCGCCGACGCACCGCTTCGCTGTCGACGCCGTGCGGGATCACCACGCCGGTGACATTGCTCATGCGGTGCGCATCGTCGCCGAACACCTCCAGCCCCAGTGCGCGCACGCCGGCACTAACCGCGCGGCCGGCAGCCGCATGCCGCGCGTAGCGCGCCTCCAGGCCTTCCTGCAAGGCCACGCGTGCGCATTCGCGTGCGCCGTACAGCATGGTGGTGGCTTCGGTGTGGTGGTTGAGGCGCTTGTCGGACCAGTAATCCATGATCATCGCCAGGTCGAAATAATTGGAAGCGATGCGTGGGCCGCTGCCGTTGGCGATGTCCTCGCGCACGATGCCGCGTTCGACATGCCGCCGCGCAAAGATCGCCTCCGCTGCCGCGGCAGAGACGGTGATCGGCGCCGAGCCGGACGGCCCGCCCAGGCATTTCTGCAAGCCGGCGGTGACCACGTCCACCTCCCAGCGGTCGCTGGCGATATCCATGCCGCCGATGGTGGCGGTGGCGTCCACGTAAGACAGCGCGCCGGCCGCCCGGCACAGCGCGCCCAGGCCATCGAGCGGCTGCGCCATGGTGGTGGAGGTGTCGCCGTGCACGGTGGCCACCAGCTTGGGTGCCACGCGTGCGATCGCCTCGGCAATCGCCGCCAGCGGCACCACCTCGCCCCACGGCGCATCCACGGTGTGGACCTCGGCGCCGAGCCGGCCAAGGATTTCGGTCAGCAACAAACCGAAGCGGCCGAAGTTGATCACCAGCACGCGGTCGCCCGGCTGCACCAGCGACACCAGCGCGGCTTCGATGCCGGCGCGCGCCGTGCCATCGACCAGAAAGGTCCAGCGGTTCTGGGTGCCGAACAAGGGGCGGTACAGCGCCATCACCTCGTTCATGTAGGTGGTCATTTCCGGGTCGAACTGGCCAAGCAGGTCGGCCGCCATCGCACGCAGCACGCGTGGATGCGCATTGACCGGGCCGGGGCCCATCAACAGGCGTTGCGGCGGATCCAGTTCGCCGAAGGTGTGCAGGTGGCGCAGGTCAGGTGCCAATGGGAGCTCCGAAGTGGTCGATGAAATGGCGCATCACCACCAGGGCGACCTCGGCATCGGCCGGGTCGACGTGTTCGTCCGGATGATGGCTGATGCCGCCGGCGCAGCGCACGAACAGCATCGCGGTGGGGCAGAGCGCCGCCATCACCATGGCGTCGTGCCCGGCGCCGGAGACCAGCGGCCGTGGTGTGATGCCCTGCGCGGCGACCGCCTGCGTCAGACGAGCGATCAATGCCGGCGCGCAGGGGCTGGCCGCCAGTGCTTGCAGCGGCTCGACGGCGATGGCAACGCCGCGCGCGGCAGCCACCTGCTCCAGGGCGCGTTCGATCTGCGCCACTGCAGCGTCGCGGCGGTGGTCATCGCCGGCGCGCACGTCCAGCGTGCAGTCCACGCGGCCGGGCACGACGTTGATGGCGCCGGGGGCGACCTCCAGCTTGCCAACGGTGGCAACCAGATCGTCGCCGCCACTGCGCGCAATCTGCTCGATCATCAGCAGCGCTTCGGCCGCCGCGCTCAAGGCGTCGCGGCGCAGCGTCATGGTGGTGGTGCCGGCGTGACCGGCGCAGCCGTCGAAGCGCAGCCGAAAGCGCCGTTGCGCGGCGATGCCGGTGACGATGCCAACCGGCAGCTGCGCGGCTTCCAGCACCGGGCCTTGTTCGATATGCGTTTCCAGATACGCCAGCACGCTGCCCGGCGCGCGCGCGGCCTCGTGTAGGCGTGCAGCGTCCAGGCCCCACGCAGCCAGCGCGGTGGCCACGTCGACGCCGTCTGGATCGCGCACGGCCAGGGCGGCCGCATCCAGCGTGCCGGCCACCGCGCGGCTACAGAACATCGATGCCGGAAAGCGCGAGCCTTCTTCATCGCCGAACCCAATGACTTCTATCGCAAACGGCAGCCGGCGCCCTTGCGCGTGCAGCGCGGCCACGCATTCGATGCCGAGCAGCACGCCCAGCGGGCCGTCATAGCGCCCGGCCGCGCGCACGCTGTCCAGGTGGCTGCCGATCAACAGCGTCGGAGCGTGCGCATGCGCGCCTTCGTAGCGCCCGACCAGATTGGCGGCCGCATCCAGGCGCACCTGCATGCCGGCCTGGCGCATCCACGTACCCACCTGCTCGGTGGTGGCGCGATGCGCCGGGCTGAGCCAGCTGCGGAACAGACCGGTGGAGGTGTCGCTGAAAGGCGCCACGCCCAGCGCATCACAGCGCGCCACGGCCCGTGCGCCGGAGGCAACCGGGGCGCTGCTGGCTACCGCACTCAGCATGCGGTGATCCTGCAGTGGTGGGACAGGGCGAACGCAGCGGTGGGCTGGGGCATGTCTGCGTGCTCGATGTCGTGGCCCGTGTTGCGGGGGCGGGAGGGGGGGCGTCTCGACTATACGAACGTGGTCGTGTCGCCCCAAAGCGGTTTTTTTCGAGGTTGGCGTTGCAAAAAATGCGACGGGCCTGGAGCGAGCACCCGCACAGAGGAGCGCGGACACACGCAGCGGCCGAATTCCGTGCTGCGGGCATCGCCGACCGGGCGTGCCAGGCCCATTGCCGGACTGTTACAGTCGGGGCGGGGCATGAATCGGATTCACCAATGGCGCGCGATAATTTCAAGGACCTGCTGGCGCTGATCGCCATCGTGCGGGAAGGCAGCTTCACCCGGGCTGCGGCAAAGCTGGGGGTGTCGCAGTCGGCGCTCAGCCACACCATCCGCGGGCTGGAAGCGACGCTCGGCCTGCGCCTGCTCACCCGCACCACCCGCAGCGTGGCGCCGACCGAGGCCGGCGAGCGCCTGATCCAGACGGTGGCGCCGCGCTTTGCCGAGATCGAAGAGGCGCTGTCGGCGCTGAGCGAGATGCGCGACACCCCGGCTGGCAGCGTGCGCATCACCGCCACCGACTATGCCGCGCGCGAAATCCTGTGGCCCAAGCTGGCGGTGCTGCTGCGCCAGTACCCGGACATCAAGGTGGAACTGGTGGTGGACAACGGCCTGACCGACATCGTGGCCGACCGTTACGATCTCGGCGTGCGCCTGGGCGACCAGGTGGAAAAAGACATGATCGCCGCGCGCATCGCCCCGGACATGCGCATGGCATTGATCGCCTCGCCCGCCTATCTGGAACGCCGGCCGCTGCCCAGGACCCCGCAGGATCTCACTGCGCACCTGTGCATCAACCTGCGCATGACCAGCGCTGGCGGCATCTACGCCTGGGAACTGGAAAAGGACGGCCGCGAGATCGCAGTGCGGGTGGAGGGCCAGCTCACCTTCAACAGCATCTATGAAGCATTGGATGCGGCGCTGCAGGGATTCGGCATTGCCTTCGTGCAGGAAGACCTGGCGCGGCCGCACATCAAGGCCGGGCGGCTGCGCTGGGTGATGAAGGACTGGTCACCCACCTGGCCCGGCCTGCATGCGTTCTACCCCAGCCGCCGGCATTCCTCGCCCGCGTTCAACCTAGTGCTGGAGGCGCTGCGGCATAAGGGCTGAGGGTTGCGCTGGTGTTGGGACGCGGTCGAAATGGTGACCGTGTATCTGGCCAGGGAGCTGGGGCCGCGCAGTACCACGGTCAACACGTTGGCGCCCGGCGCCATTGCCACTGACTTTCTCGGCGGCGCGGTGCGCGACACGCCGGCCTACACCAACGCTGTCGTCATCGCACACCACGTAGGAGCGCGCTCGCGCGCGACGAAGCTGCCCCGGTAACGCCCGATCGCGCGCAAGCGCGCTCCTACGACCGCCGACGCGTGCGGAAGTGTCGTGACATCAGACCAGACACAGCGGATTCGCCTGTTTGGCAGAGGTGTCGTATGCGTGACTGTAGCCGCCATCCGTGATGGCGGTACACATCACGTAGGAGCGCGCTTGCGCGCGATGAAGCTGTCTCGGTGACGCCCCATCGCGCGCAAGCGCGCTCCTACTACCGCCGACGCGTGTGGGAGTGCCGGGACATCAGACCAGGCGCCGCAGCTTTGCCTGTTTAGCGGAGGCGTTGCACGCGTGACTGTGACTGCCATCCGTGACGGCGGAGCACATCATGTAGGAGCGCGCTTGCGCGCGATGAAGCTGTCGCGGTGACGCCCATCGCGCGCAAGCACGCTCCTACGACTGCCGACGCGTGTGGGAGTGCCGGGACATCAGACCAGGCGCCGCAGATTCGACTGTTTGGCAGAGGTGTCGTATGCGTGACTGTAGCCGCCATGCGTGATGACGGCACATCACGTAGGAGCGCGCTCGCGCGCGATGAAGCTGTCCCGGTAACACCCCATCGCGCGCAAGCGCGCGCCTACGGAGGGCATGTGCGTGGCCAGCCGGCGCCGCGTTCCGCACCGGGCGCACGACCTCCGCCCAAGCCTCAGTAGACAGATGCCGCAGAAGGCCAGGCAGCGGCAAGCACCCGATCCAATGAACAGCGCTCATAAGCCCATGCGGCTTGGCCAGCTTTATCGCACTGGCCCTCCTGCGTACGCTGCGCAGCCTGGCGTTGACCGTATTGAGGCTTGCAACGCTGCGTGCATTGCGGCGTGGGCGTTACGCGCCAACCGTGACTTCTTCAGAACAATGCCTCACAGCGCAGCGTATGCGCACGCCACAGCTCGGTGCTCCCACGCCGTCGATGTGCGGCGCTAAAGCGCAGTGGCGCTCTCCCGTTCCAGTCTTCAAAGGATCCTGCATGTCTTCCGCATCCACTGCTTCCGCCGCTATGCGCCCAGCGCCCAGCGCCAGCCGCCAGACCTGGAGTGCGGTGGGCTCGTTGTCGTTGTGCGTGGCGTTGTTGATCGCCTCCGAGTTCATGCCGGTCAGCCTGCTCACGCCGATCGCGGCCGATCTGCATGCCACTGCCGGCATGGCCGGGCAGGCGATCTCCATCTCGGGGTTGTTTGCGGTGCTGGCCAGCCTGCTCATCGCGCCAGTCACATCGCGCTTCAATCGCCGGCATGTGCTGATCAGCCTGAGCGCGGTGATGTTGCTGTCGTTGCTGCTGATCGCCAATGCGCATTCGTTCGGCATGTTGATGGCGGCGCGTGCGCTGCTGGGGATCACTATCGGTGGTTTTTGGGCGCTGGCCACCGCCACGGTGATGCGCATGATGCCCGAGGAGGCGGTACCCAAGGCGCTGGGCATCGTCTACATCGGCAACGCGGTGGCGACCGCACTTGCCGCGCCGTTGGGTAGCTATCTGGGCGCGGTGATCGGCTGGCGTGGCGTGTTCTGGGGCATGGTGCCGTTGGTGGCGCTGACCATCGCCTGGCAGTGGCGCAGCCTGCCCTCCTTGCCTGCGCAGGGCGGCACCTCGCTGGGCAGCATCGTTGCATTGCTCAAGCGTCGCTACGTGGCGCGCGCGATGCTGGCGATCATGTTGGGCTTCGCCGGTGCGTTCTCTGCGTTTACGTATTTCCGTCCGTTCCTGGAGAACGCCGCGCACGTGGATGTATCGCACTTGTCGTTGCTGCTGCTCGGGCTGGGACTGGCCGGTTTTGCCGGCACCTATGCCGCCACGGCCCTGCTGCCGAAGCGCTTGTTCAGCCTGCTCACGGTGTTACCGGTGGCGTTGGGCGTGGCCACCATGGCGATGCTGCTGACCAGCCATCTGCTGTGGGGCGTGGCGATTGTGATGATTGCGTGGGGCACGCTCAATTCGGCATTGCCGGTGGCGTGGTCCACCTGGCTGAGCCGCTGCATCAAGGACGCACCGGAAGCCGGTGGCGGCCTGATTGTGGCCGCCATCCAGCTGGCCATCATGCTCGGTGGCGCGCTGGGCGGCGTGCTGCTGGATCACGTCTCCATCGCCGCCACCTTCATCGGTGCCAGCGTGCTGCTGCTGGCTGCATCGCTGGTGGCCGGTAATGGCGCGCGGTTGCGGCCTTGACCGCCAAATTCGCTTCAATTTCAGGCGAAGCGGCGAGACGGTTTTAGGGTTTACGCGGCCTGCTGCGGTGAGCCACTTACGCCTGATCTGGCTGGTGTTCTCAGCGACTGGTTTGCATGTGCGATCTGCGTGCTCAGCGGCCGCGAGAGGTCATACGTAGCTTGGGAGCGCGACAGGGCTCTCCGTGCAACGCGTGCAGCCTGGCGACTGGTCAGGCACTCTGCTTGCTGCTGCTACAAGAATTGATCGACGCTGCGCCAGGTAGATCGGCAACGTCCAAATCAGAGCCAAACAACGGAGAGATCGACCAAAGCGAGCCGATCCGTCACATCCGCACAGGTGCTGACTCAAAGGAGGCCGAGCGGTCGCTGGCACAACGCCGGCCGCGCGCTCACACATGCACTGAACACGTCATCGGCACAATCGGTCGTCAGCCCCACGCAACTGACATCCGTTGATCAATGTACTGACCCTCAATGCCCACATGGGCTTTGACCTGCTCAAGCGGCGCTTCATTCTTGCCGCGTTGCGTGACGCCATTCGCGAGGTCTGCGCCGAGATCGTGTGCCTGCAGGAAGTCCTGGGCGAACACGCGCTGCATGCCCGGCGACACGCGCAGTGGCCTGCCGTAGCGCATTACGAATATCTCGCGGAAACACTGTGGCCGCAGTTCTCCTACGGGCGCAATGCGGTGTATCCGCACGGGCACCATGGCAACGCGGTGTTGTCGAAGTTTCCTATCTCAAGTTTCGCCAATCACGATGTGTCCGTGCCCGGCCACGAGCCACGGGGTGTGCTGCACTCGGTGCTGCAGGTGCCGGGCTGGTCGGAGCAACTACATGTGTTCTGCGTGCACCTCGGCTTGCACGAAGCGCACCGGCAGCAGCAGATCGGCCTGCTGTGCGCGCGCGTGGCTGCGCTCCCGGCCGATGCGCCGGTCGTGGTGGCGGGCGACTTCAACGACTGGCGGAGGCGCGGCCATCCGCTGCTTGTGCGCTGTGGTCTGGTCGAGGCCGTCGAATGCATGCACGGGCACGTGGCACGCAGCTTTCCGTCGCGCTTTCCGGTCTTGCCGTTGGACCGCATCTATCTGCGCAATCTGCGGGTGGTGCAGGCGCGCGTCTTGTCCGGTCCGCCGTGGTCGCGGCTCTCCGATCACTTGCCATTACTGGCGAGTATTGCGCCATGAGCCAGCAGCCCGCGCTCTGCTGGCGCCAAGGGCATCGCATGCGCCTGCTGGAAAATGGCGAGGACTACTTCGCACGCATCTACCAGGTGATCGCTGCCGCGCAAGACGAGATTCTGCTGGAAACGTTCATCCTGTTCGACGATGCGGTGGGCTTGCGATTGCAGCAGCACCTGATCGACGCGGCACAGCGTGGCGTGCGGGTGCACCTGCTGGTGGATGCATTCGGCTCGCGCGCATTGTCCGCGCAGTACGCACGCGACCTTGCCGAGGCGGGCGTGCGGCTGCGCCTGTTCGACCCGGAGCCCACGCCGCTGCGCAGGCGTATCAATGTGTTCCGCCGCCTGCATCGCAAGCTGCTCGTCGTCGATCAGGCCATTGCCTTCGTCGGCGGCATCAATTATTCGGCCGATCAACTGGCCGGGTCGGGGCCGCAGGGCAAGCAGGATTACGCCATCGAGCTGCAGGGGCCGGTGGTGTGTGATATCGCCGCCTTCATGCAGCAGGCCGCGCGTGGTAGTGGGACCGGCGAGGGCTGGACGCCGGATCCGTCATCGACCGCGTCAACAGCTGCCGAGAGCGGAGAGGTCTGCTTTGTCGCGCGTGACAACGGCTCACGCTCGCGCAGCATCGAGCAGGCCTACCGGCAGGCATTTGCCGACGCGCATCAGGAAATCATCATCGCCAACGCGTACTTCTTCCCGGGCTATGGATTGCTGCGTGATCTGTGTGCGGCCGCGCGGCGCGGCGTCCACGTGCGCCTCATCGTGCAGGGACAACCCGACACCCCGCTTGCCTTGTTGGCGGCGCGATTGCTGTACCGCCAGCTGCTCGCTGCCGGGGTGCAGGTCTTCGAGTACTGCGAGCGGCCGTTCCATGGCAAGGTTGCGGTGATCGATGGGTATTGGAGCACGGTCGGTTCCAGCAACCTGGACCCACTCAGCCTGGCACTGAACCTGGAGGCGAACGTGCTGGTACGCAACCATGCCTTCGCAAAGGCCTTGCGTGAGCGCTTGTAACGTTTGATGACGCAGGCACGAGAGGTCGCACCCAACCCTTACCACCCAGCCACCGCACCATCCGATCTTGGGTCGCTCGCACCACTCACCACGCCGGTGACCTCACGCACCAGGGCGCCAGCATGCCCCATCACCGAGCTATAGGCCGGTAACAGTTCGACGGCGTGGCCGGCGTCGCGCAGTGCTTGCACCACGGCCGGGTCGAAGCGGTCTTCCAGCTTCAACGTGGTGCTGTCTTCGCCCCCGGTGCGGCCGAGTAGCCAGCGCGGTGCGGTGATGGCCTGTTGCAGCGGCATGCCGGAGTGGGCGTAGCGCGAGAACAGCGCGGCCTGGGTTTGCGGTTGGCCTTCGCCGCCCATGGTGCCGTAGGCCATGACGCGGCCGTCGTCGAAGGTGGCCAGGGCGGGGTTGAGGGTGTGAAACGGTTTGCGCCCTGGGGCGAGTGCATTCCAGCCGTCGGTGGCGAGGCGAAAGCTGCAGCCGCGGTTCTGCCTGGTGATGCCGGTATGCGGCAGCACCAGGCCGGAGCCGAATTCGAAATAGGTGGACTGGATGCAGCTCACCGCGCGGCCCTGCGCGTCGATGGCGCCGAACCAGACGGTGTCGCCGGCCTGCGAGGGCTGCGGCCAGGGCAGGGCCGCGTGCAGGTCGATGCGGGCGGCCAGTGCGTCCAGCGCAGCGCTGTCGTCGAGCAGGGCTTGTGCGTCGAGCGTCATCCAGGCGCGGTCGCCGATATGGGCATCGCGAATCAGGAAGGCCTGTTTGGTGGCTTCGATCAAGCCATGCAGGTGCGCGAAGCTGTCTGCCTGCGTGGCCGGCAGGCGGTCGAACAGCGCCAGGATCAACAGCGAGGCCAGCCCTTGCGTGGGCGGTGCGTGGTTATACAAACGTGCGCCGGCGATGGCGACTGAGAGCGGCACGCCGGCCTCGGCGGTGTGTGCGGCCAGGTCATCCGCATGCAAGGGGCTGCCGAGTACGCGTAGGTCGGCGGCGATGTCATTGGCGAGCGCGCCGCGGTAGAAACTGTCCAGGCCATCGTGCGCCAGCCGTTGCAGGGTGCGCGCGAGCTGCGGTTGCTGCAGCACGGCGCCCTCGTGCAGGGGCGCGCCACGCGGCTCGAAGATGCGCGCATAGGCGCCCGGCAGGCAACGCAGTTCATCGCCCTTGCTGGCGGCGATGTGCGCACCGCCGAGCGTGATCGGCACGCCCACCTCGGCATGGTGGATGGCCTCTTCCAGCAGCTGCTGCAGCGGAAGCGTGCCACCGCCGTGCTAGAGCGCGAGTGCCCAGCCGGAGACGGTGCCGGCCACGGTATTGGCAGCGCCCGGGCCGCGCCAGGGGATGTGGGCGTGGCCACGATAGAAGTCCAGCGTGGCCGCCTGTGCGGCACGGCCGCAGGCGTCGATGGCGTGTACGCGGCCATCGGGTTCGTGGATCAGCCAGAAGCCATCGCCGCCGATGCCGGTCATGTGCGGATACACCACGGCCAGACAGGCGGCGGTGGCCACCGCTGCTTCGATGGCGTTGCCGCCGGCGCGCAGGATGTCGCGCCCGGCCTGCGCGGCCAGATGGTGAGGCGCGACCACCATGCCGCGGCGTGCGCGCAAGGTGTGCAGCATCAGCGTGTCTCCGCCGGTGCGCTGAAGGCGAGCAGGCCATCGCGTTCGAGTTGCGCGGCCAGCGCGAACAGACGGTCTTCGCGGCCTGGCGCGGCAATCAGCTGCACGCCCAGCGGCAAGCGACCCGGCCGCGGTAGCGGCGCGGCCAGCACCGGGCAGGCGGCCAGCCCAAGCGGTTGGGTGAAGATGCCCAGGTTGGCGCGTGCCGAGACCGGCAGGCCATCGATGATGATGCTCTCTTGGTCGATGCGCGGCGCCACGCCAGGTGTGGCCGGTGCGATCAACACATCCACACGGTCCCACAACATGCGCATGGCACGCGCAAACCAGTGCGCGAACTGCTGTGCATCGGCCACCGCGCTGGCCGGCAATTGCAGGCCGGCCAACAGGCGGTCGCGGGTGGCCGGGTCGAACTGGGCGGCCTGTGTGCTCAGGCTGCTGCGATGGCGGTGCCCGCCCTCGGCGGCGGTGAGCACGAAGGCGGTGGCGCGCGCGCGTTCGGCGTCCGGCAACTCCATGATGGCGGTGCTGCCGATCGCGGCGAGCAGCGTGCCGAGGCCGGCCTCCAGCTCGGGATCGAGATTGCGTTGGAACCAGCCGCCCAGTTGCGCGATACGCAGCGTCTCCACGCTGCAAGCGGGTACCGGCTGACCCTGCATCACCTCGTAGACGCGGCGCAGGTCGGCAACCGAGGTGGCGAACGGGCCCACCACATCCAGCGCATCCACGAACGGGAACACGCCCTGCAACGGCAGCGCGCCGTGGGTCGGTCGCAACCCGTATACGCCGCACAAGGCAGCCGGCACGCGGATCGAACCATTGGTGTCCGAGCCCAGTGCAAACGGCACCCATCCAGCCGCCACCGCGGCGGCCGAGCCACCGGACGAGCCGCCGGCCAGATGGCGATGGTCGTGTGGATTGGCGGTGGTGCCGTAATGCGCGTTGACCGTGGCAAAGCCGTAGGCGAATTCGTCCATGTTGGCGGTGCCCACCAGCACTGCACCGGCATCGCTCAGGCGCTGCACCACAGCCGCATCGCGCGTGGCCGGCGCACTCTGTGCGCGCAGCGCAGCACCAGCGGTGGTGACCTGCCCGGCCACATCGAACAGATCCTTGACCACGAACGGCACGCCGGCCAGCGCGCCGCCATCGCTGCCGCCGGCCAGCGCGGCCTGCACGCGCGCGGCATCGGCCGCGGCGCGCGCAGGCAACAAGCGGGTGATGGCATGCAGGCCGTCGTTGGCCTGATTGATGCGGCCCAGTGTCTGGGTGGCCAGGCGCGCCGCCTGTGCGGGCTGGCTGCGCGTGCTGCCGACGATGGAAGCGATCTGCCCGCGCGAAGTGCTTGTGTCCGGTGATGCGGGGCGCGGTGCGTTGAAGCTGGCGAGCAGCTGCGCGTGACCACGCAGGACCTCGGTGTTGCGATCGATGCCGGCCTGCCACTGCGCTGGGAGTTGCATGGGGTCACCTTGGGTTGCTGGGAGTCGCGGGTGTGGGTGTTGCTCGAGCCCCTCTCCCGCCGGGAGAGGGGTTGGGGTGAGGGTGCCCCGCTAGTTGGAGATGTATCAGGTACGCGTTTACCTTGCTTGCCACCTACTCAACTGGCGCAGCATTTTTCTCAGTTGCCGTACCCTCATCCGCCCTTCGGGCACCTTCTCCCGACGGGAGAAGGGGGAGCGGTAATCCGACTGCTGGTGGTTGCGGCGTAGTGAGGTGATCGACCAATAGCTGCTCAAACACTTCCACATTCACCGCATGCACCACCGTCTGTGCCTGTTCGCCCAGTCCAGGCTGATAGCCTGGTGCCCACGACAGGATGTCGCCATAGCCTGCGTCGAACGCGGTGTTGGTGTCGATGTAGAGCGTTTCGGTGTGCGTCGCCAATTCGGGGCGTAGCCACACCGCGGTGGCCAGCTCGTCCCACATCGGAAAGCCGGTTTCGCGGCGACGCAATGCGTGGCCGATGGGGGTATCGGCCGCGCTCATGCGCGCCAGTAGCTCCGGGGTGAGTTCGGTGGCGGTGGAGGGATCCACCGGCACCATGGTGATCTTGCGCCACGGTGCGCGCATGACGATGCTGGCGGCTTCCGGGTCCCAGCGGATGTTGAATTCGCGGCGTGGCGAGTTGACGAACTCGCGCGCGAATTGGCGCGCACTCACGCTGTCGCGCTGCTGCCGTGGATTGAGGCTGCCGCCCATGTAGACCAGTTCGCGCGCCAGCGTGGCGAAGGCCGGGTCCAGCGCCTGCGCGAGGGCCAGGTTGGTCAATGGGCCAGTGGCAACGATGCTCACCTCGCCGGGGTACTGGCGCACCATCCGCAGCATGAACAACGCCGCCGGTTCGTCGGATGCGCGCACCACGCTGGGATTGCCCAACGCCAGGTCGGGCACCACGTCGTGCGCGTGATAACGCGGCGCACTCTGCACGGTGTCGCCATCCACCCAGTGTTTGGTCCATGCACCTTTCCACACCAGCTTGCCGTACAGCGCTTCCCACCGTTCGGTGGCCAGCTCGCTGTTGAGCAGCGGGTGCACCGGGCCGGGATGCACCGGAATCTGCGGCTGCCCGGCCAGTTCCAGCAGGCGGCAGCTGTGTGCGATCACCTCATCGCGCCAGATGTTGCCGCTGACCGCGCTGATGCCGAGCACCTCGACCTCCGGCGACTGCAGCAACAGCAACTGCGCCGGCGTGAAGCCGTCGATGTCGTCTTCGAGGATGACGCGGCGTTTGGATGGGGCGGCGTGCGAGTGGGTCATTGCGCTGTGGTCATGGAGGGAAAATGTATTGCAGCGGCGATGCAGCGGAAGTCGCGTTGTAGGAGCGCGCTTGCGCGCGATGAGGCGTTATCGGTGAAGCCTCTTCGCGCGCAAGCGCGCTCCTATGGGTTATGCGTCAGCTGGTGTTGTCTGCACTTTGCGCTGCTCCATCAGCATGCGCTCGTACTGCGCCAGATCGGTTTCAAGCTGCCATTGCAGCCGTGCCTTCTCGCTGCTCTGGCGAAATGCTTGGCACCCAGCATCATCGGTTTCGCGCTGTAATGCAGTGGCGCAGGCCTGCGCAGCTTTACCGTCGGCGCTCCACAGGCTCGCGCCCGGCAGGAAGCTGTACGTCAGCCCGTTGCGGGCGAGTTGCTTGAGTGTGGGGTAGTCGATGCCCTGTTCCTGCACTGCACGTTGATATTCATGGGTCATATCCGCGCGCGACACGCCGGCATCATCGGTGGAGAGCACCACCGGCACACCGGCGTGCAGATACATCGCCAACGGATGCGCGGCCCCGCTGACGCCCAGGATCACATCGTTACTGGTGAGGTTGATCTCCACCGCCACCTGGTCGCGGCGCATGCGCTGCAGCAGCTCTTGCGCGTCGTCTTCGTAAGGCAGATCCACGCCATGACCGATGCGCCGCGCACCCGCATCCACCGCCTGGCGGATATGCGAGCGCAGCTGTGCGGGCGGCACCAGGCCCAGGGTCAGCTCGCCGGCATGCAAGGACAACGGCACGCCGGGGTAGCGCTGTGCAAAGAACCGGAACATCGCCATGTGGCGCGCGTAATCGGCCACTGCCACCGGGTTGTCCTCGGGCGCGACGATGTTCACCGCCACCGCGCGGCTGCCGCCGGCGGCCACGAGCGCATGGGCGAGCGCCATCTGCCCGAACACCCGCGGCGCAGGCAGCACACGCAACACATACGGCACATAGCGGTACTGCACCTGGCAGGCCGCGCGTGGCTGCGCCTGGTCACACTGCAGGACGCGGCGCACCTGCGCGTCGAGATCGGCAAGACTGCGCTGCGCGGCCTGCACCAGCGGCGGCAGCGCGTCCTGCAGTTCGCGCAGGTTGGCGGCATCGTCGGTGCCATGCCAGGGCAGCGCCTGCATGCGCTGCGCGGCGTCGTCCATCTGCGGCGGGTTGGCGATGATTTCCACGTACGGCACGCGGTCGCGCGCGGCCTGCTCCAGCACGGCGGCCACGGTGTCGGCCACGCGTGCGCGCACCACCGCATCGAACTTGCCGAAGGTGCTGAAGAACTGCCCGTGCCCGCTGGGTTGGGATGGGATGGCCAGGTGATTGCGCATCGACAAGGCATCCACTACCCGGCCATACAACGCGGCATCGCGCGTGGCCAGCCCGCGTGCGGACTCCTGGCCGGCCACGCACGGCGGTGCGCGCAGGCTCAGGTCGTCCAGCTGCACGCAGGCGCCGTCTTCGCTGGCCCACTGCAGGTAGTCCTCGGCATACACCGAGCCGGAGAGATGGTTATGCAGGTCGCCGCCCTTGGGCATGGCCTGCAACCAACTGCGCAGTTGCGCCGATTGGCCGGCTGCATCGCGAAACAGCTGCGCAACCTGCTGCTCGCGCGATTGTGCCGGCGCAGGCGTGTGGCGCGCCTGCGCAAGTGCGGGCAGCAGCGCGCACACGGTGAGGATCAGACAACGACGCAGCATGGGCATCCAGAAAACTCGCAAGAAGGTGTACCGGCGCGCACGTGCGCCCAGCGGAGGAATAGCTTGCCTTGCAGTGCGTTGCACGGCCAGCGCGCGCTGCGCGCCTGCAGGCAGCGCGGTGCAGGCGCGTCACTCCAGTGCATAGCGCAGCACGAACAGGCCGGCGATGGCCCAGGTGGCTGGATGCACTTCACGCCAGCGCCCGCTGCCCAGCCGGAGCACCGCGTAGGTGATGAAACCCAACGCCAACCCATTGGCGATCGAATAGGTGAACGGCATCGCCAGCATGCACATGGCCGCCGGCAATGCTTCGCCGACATCGTCCCACTGCAGATGCGCGCATTCCCGCAGCATCACTGCCGCCAGATACAACAACGCCGGTGCGGTGGCGTAGGCCGGCACCATGGCCGCCAGCGGCGAGAACAGCAGGGCCAGCAGGAACAGCGCGGCCACCACCAGCGCGGTCAGCCCGGTGCGCCCACCCACCTGCACGCCGGCGGCGCTTTCCACATAAGCCGTGGTGCTGGAGGTGCCAAGCAGCGAACCGGCCAGGATGGCACTGCTGTCGGCGAGCAGGGCGCGGTCGAACTGCCGCCGCTGGGCAGTGGTGCGCAGCAAGCCGGCGCGCTGCGCCACCCCCATCAAGGTGCCGGTGGCATCGAACATCTCCACCAGCACGAACACCAGCACCACGTGCAGTACCGCGGTCAATGCGCCTTCGCCAGCGTGGCCCTGCAGGGCACCGGCAATATCCAGTTGCAGCAAGGTGGGTGCCAGGCTCGGCGGCAGAGCGATCACGCCCTGGTACTGCACCAGCCCGAGTGCGAGTGCCGCAGCGGTGACCGCCAGGATGCCGAGCAGCATCGCCCCGCGCACGCGCCGCAGCTCCAGCACGCCGATCAGCAGCAGCCCGGCCAACGCCAGCAAGGGCTCGGGCCGGTGCAGGTCACCCAGGGTGATCAAGGTCTGCGGGTGGGCCACCACCAGCCCGGCTTTCTGCAGGCCGATCACCGCCAGGAACAGGCCGATACCGGCGGCGATTGCGCTGCGTAACGTGGTGGGGATGCCGTCCACCAGCCACCGGCGCGCGCCGGTGAGGGTGAGCAGCAGGAACACGCAGCCGGACACGAACACCAGGCCCAGCGTCTGTTGCCAGCTGTAGCCCAGGGTGCCCACCACGCTGAAGGCGAAGAAGGCGTTCAAGCCCATGCCGGGCGCCATGCCGATCGGGTAATTGGCCAGCAGGCCCATCACCGCCGAGCCGAATGCCGCGGCCAGGCAGGTGGCCACAAACACCGCGCCGTGATCCATGCCGGTAGTGGCCAGGATGTCCGGGTTGACGAACACGATGTAGGCCATCGTGAGGAAGGTGGTGGCGCCGGCCAGCAGTTCGGTGCGCACGTTGCTGCCGTTGGCGGCAAGCGCAAAGTCGGGCCAGCGCATCAGGCGCGCCCCAGCGGCCGGCAGGCGGCGGCACAGCAGAACAGTGTCATCGGCAACGTCTCATCGAACACAGGCACCGGCGCGTAAGCGCGGGCTGCGTATCTTGCACTGTGCGCGGTGGCATGCCGTGGACGTGTTGCCCGAAATGCGCAGTGGCCTGTGGATGGCGTTGGTTGGCAACGCCTGATGAGAAGGTTGCAGCGCGCCGTTGCGCCACGCGTGTGCCTGGGCGGCAAGCCGAGCGTGCTGATGTCTGCATCGCACACGGCACCCGGCAACCGCAACAGCTGACTCGTGCTTTCGATGAATGGCGGCGAGCGTGACGCAGCGGCGCCAGTGAAGGCAGGGGTCGCTAGCGGGGACATGGATCACAGCGTGTTCGAGCATCGCCAACGCGCCCGCGCTTGATCGTTGCCGCGTCGGTCGCATCACGTGTCGGCCCTGTCGCTGTGCTCAAAGTTCCAGCACCAGCCGCGGCGTGCGGCTGCGCGAACAGCACAGGGTGATCTGCGTGTTCTGCGCGTGTTCGCTGTCGCTGAGCACGCTGTCGCGGTGATCGGGCACACCGTCGAGCACGCCGGTCAGGCAGGCCCCGCACATGCCTTGCTCGCACGACAGCGGCACCTCCACGCCTGCGGCCATCAGCGCATTGGCGATACTGCAATCGGCCGCCACCTGCACCACGCGCCCGCTGGCGGCCAGCTCAACTTCGAAGGCGTCGTCGGCGGCGTGCGGCACGGCCGGCGCGACCGCGGCGAAGTGTTCGCGATGCAGCTGCGCCGGCGCCCAGCCCTGCGCCAGGGCCAGCGCGCTGAAGTGATCCATGAACGCGGCCGGCCCGCACAGATACAGCTGGTCACGCGTGCGTGCCTGGTGCAGTTCGGTGGGGATGTGCACACGTGGGCTCTCGCCGTCATCGCTCAGATGCACCTGCACCTGGCCGTGCTGGAAGCCCCGCTGCAGGCGCTGCCCGAAGGCCACATCCGCCTGCCGGCGCGCGTAGTAGTGCAGCACGAAGGCCTCGCCGCGCGCTTCCAGCGCCTCGGCCATCGACAGCAGCGGAGTGATGCCGATGCCGGCCGCCAGCAGCACATGGCGTTCGCCCGGGTGTAACGGGAACAGGTTGCGCGGCGTGGAGATCTGCAGCCGGTCGCCGGCCGCGAGTTGTTCGCACAGATGCCGCGAGCCGCCGCGCGAGGCGTCGGCCAGCTTCACGCACAACAGGTAATGGTCGCGCGCATGCGGCGCGCTGGCGATGGAGTACTGGCGGATCAAACCATCGGGCAGGTGCAGATCCACATGCGCGCCGGCTTCAAAGGCCGGCAACTCCGCGCCGATCGGCTCCAACCGGATCGCCCGCTGGCGATGTCCCTGGTCGACGACTTCCGCCACACGCACCTCATGCAGGCTCATGCCGTCATCCTCGCCGGTCAACGCAGGAAAAAGTCGCTATAGCCCTGGCTGCGCAGGCCACGGCGATAGGCGATCGAACTGCGATCGGCGGGGATGTGCACTTCCAGCAGCGGGTCCAGCGGCAGGTATTCGGGGCGCTGGGCTTCCACCATCGCGCGGTCTTCCTCGAATACGCGCAGGTTGAAGGCATGCACATCCTCCACCGGCAGATGGGTGTCGAAGTTGCGCGCAATCGGCACCAGCAGCCGGGTCTTGTGCTTGGACACCGGGCTTGCGGCGTTCATGATCACCAGCCGCTTGCCCGGCACCGGGAAGTGGATGGTGAGCGTGGCGGTGAACGGCAGGTGCACTTCAAAATGGCGCAGCCACTGGAAGCCGGGGTCCACGTCGGGCAGCGGCATGTCCACCGAATAGTTGGCCACGCTGCTGAGGTAATCGGCGTTGAAACCGGTCGGCGTTTCGGTGGTGGTGTAGGCCGGCACTTCGCGCTTGTCTGGCTGGGCGAAAGTGGCGGTGTGCACGAAGGCGAAATGCGCCACGTCGATGAAGCCTTCCAGTTGCCGCGCGGCGCTGCCGGCGATGTCGAAGCCCGGGCACACGATCTGCTGGAAGCCGTCCTCGTCCCAGCCCGGCATCGGCGGGATCTGCACCTCGGCCGCGCTCACCCCGGCCGGCTTGGCCAGGCACACCCAGATCAGCCCGTAGCGCTCGGCCACCGCATAGGTGTGCAGGCGCATCTTGGCGGGGATGTTCTGGTTCGGGCTGGCCGGGATGTGGTTGCAGCGCCCGCCGCTGCCGAAGCGCAGCCCGTGATAGGCGCACACCACCCCGGCGCCGTCGGCGCTGCCCATGCTCAGCGGCACGCCGCGGTGCGGGCAGACATCGCGCGCGGCCACCAGCTCGGCGCCCAGCCGGTACAGCACCAGCGGCTCGTCCAGCAGCATGGCCTTGAACGGCGCCTCGCTCACCTCGCTGCTCAGCGCCACCGCGTGCCAGTGCTGGGCCAGGCGCTGCCAGTCGGCGGCCTCAAAGGTGCAGTGCAGTGGCAGGGCGGGGACGGCGACATCCATGGGGCGGTCTCTGGCGTAAGGCGGGAGCGGTGCCGGATTGACTCTAGGAAGCCGGGGGTGTGTGATCAAACATCGTTTTTCCGCCAAGCCATTGCAAAAAATGCAACGGCCAACCGAGCCCCGCCCCATGCTGACCTTCTCCCGCTTCACCCGCTACTTCATCGAAGTGGCCCGCTGCGGCAGCATCCGCAAGGCATCGGACGTGCTGCACGTGTCCGCCTCGGCGATCGACCGGCAGATACTCAAGGCCGAGGAAGAGCTGGGCGCGCAGCTGTTCGAACGCCTGCCCGGCCGCCTGCGTCTCACTGCCGCCGGCGAGCTGCTGCTGGTGGATGTGCGCCAGTGGGAGAAGGCCTATGCGCGCACGCTGGAGCGCTTCGACGAGCTCAAGGGGCTGCGCCGCGGGCACGTGGAGATCGCCATGATCGACGCGCTCAGCGAGGGCGTGGTACCGGCCGCAGTGGCGGCGCTGGTGCAGGAATACCCCGGCATCACCTTCAACCTGTCCACCGCGCGCAACCAGCGGGTGATGGAGATGGTGACCTCGGCGGATGTGGACATCGGCCTGCTGCTGGACCCGGTGAGCAGCGTGGACCTGGAGGTGCGTGCATTTGCCGACATTCCGCTCGGCATTGCGATGCCGGTGGGCCACCCGTTGAGCAGCCGCAGCGAGCTGCAGCTGAGCGAAACGCTGGAGCACCGCCTGCTGTTGCCGGCTGCGCCGTTGATCGTGGGCGAGCACGCCAAGGTGCTGTACCAGCGCCAGCACATCGACGTGAAGCGGCTCACCCACTGCAACGACGTACGCACGCTGCGTGGGCTGGTGCGGGCTGGCGCCGGCGTGGGCCTGATGTCGTGGCTGGACGCCGCCCCCGATGTGGCCGACGGCCGCCTGGCCTTCGTGCCGTTCCGCCAGCACCTGACCAAACCGATGACCCTGGCCCTGTGCGTGGCCCCGCAGCGCCAGCTCTCGCGTTCGGCACAGCTGGCGATCCAGGCGCTGGCGGCGAAGATCGACGCGATGGCGGTACCGGCGGTTGGTTGAACCCCTCTCCCTCTTGGAAGAACGGAGCAAAGCCCCTCTCCCCTCGGGGCGAGCGGGCACAGTTTGCGCGCCACTGGCGCGCGTGCCTTGGAGCGCCCGCGTCGCAAACGCGGGCCGGGGCGCGGAGCGGGGGTTGGGGTGAGGGTACGGCGGCGCAGCAGTCGGTGCAGCACTTCTGAAGGCGCGTGGCGACGCGTTGTCACTGCAGGCACTGACAGATGCAGGAGGCGCCATCCGGCGCTGCGCGCCACCTTCTCCCGATGGGAGAAGGGACGCCAAGCGCATACAACTTCCGTTAGTTAAACTTGCCGGGCTTCCCCCACACGACACCCGCACATGCAGTTGATCGATATCGGCGCCAACCTCACCCATGACTCCTTCGACCGCGACCGCGATGCCGTGTTGCAACGTGCGCGCGATGCCGGTGTGGCGCAGCTGGTGATCACCGGTGCCAGCCGCGAGCATTCGCCGCTGGCCCTGCAGCTGGCGCAGCAGCATCCTGGATTTCTCTACGCCACCGCCGGCGTGCATCCGCACCATGCGGTGGAATTCACCGCCGAATGCGAGCGGGAAATGCGCGCGCTGCAGGCCCAGCCGCAGGTGGTGGCGGTGGGCGAATGCGGGCTGGATTACTACCGCGATTTCGCGCCGCGCCCGGCCCAGCACAAGGCCTTCGAACGGCAGCTGCAGCTGGCTGCCGATAACGGCAAACCGCTGTTCCTGCACCAGCGCGATGCGCATGACGATTTCCTCTCGATCATGCGCGCGTTCGACGGCCGCCTGGGCGCGGCGGTGGTGCACTGCTTCACCGGCACGCGCGAAGAACTGTTCGATTACCTGGACCGCGATTACTACATCGGCATCACCGGCTGGTTGTGCGACGAGCGCCGCGGCGCGCATCTGCGCGAGCTGGTGCGCAACATCCCGGCCAACCGGTTGATGATCGAAACCGATGCGCCCTACTTGCTGCCACGCACGCTCAAGCCGCTGCCCAAGGACCGCCGCAACGAACCGATGTTTCTCTCGCACATTGTCGAAGAGCTGGCGCGCGACCGCGGCGAGGATGTCGCGGTGACCGCTGCCAACAGCACGGCCGCCGCGCGCGCATTCTTCCGGCTGCCGGTGCCTGCCACCGCCGCGTGAGTGCGGCGGCGGTGTTCACGCCGCCAGCAATTCCCAGCCCTGTGCATCGCGCAATCGCAGGCCTGGCTGCGGCGCGTCCACGCTGACGCGCAGGCCGCTGGCCCACGGCAGTTGGCGTTGTTGCGGAAACCAGCGCCGCGCCTGGTCCACCACGATCAACAGCCCGTGGTCGTCGCCGAGCGCGGCAAACCCTTCCAGCGTCGGTGCAAACGGCTGCACCCCGAAGTGATGGCCCACGCTGCTGGTTACCGCAGCCACATTGCTGCTGGGCAGCCCGATCTCGCTCAGGCATAGCAGTTCGCTACCGTGAAACGCACCCTCGCCGGTGGGTGCGTCCTGCAGCGCGTTGCGGGCGATCAGTTCGAGCACGGCGCCATCGGGGCAGGCGAAATACACCGACTGCGATTGCCACGCGCCATCGAGCTGGAAGCGCTCCTGGCCAAGTGGATCGGTGAGCAGCGCGGCACGTGCGCCGATCCAGGCAGCTGCCGCATCGAAGCGCGCAGGTGCCACATTGAAGGCCAGATGCACGCTACCCACCGGCTGCTGCGCCTGCACGCATTCCAGCGTGCTCCAGCCGATGCGCACGCTGTTGCCGGCGAGCGGCAGCTGCAACACATCACGATAGAAGCGCAGGGTGAGATCCGGATCCAGACACGGCAACAGCAGATGACGCAGACGCATGGCAAGCACACCAGTCAGAAGGAGCGCCCATTCAACGACCTCAAGCATGGTTGAGGTCAAGCGGTTTGTCTGCAATCTCCGCACGCATGGAATGCACATAGGCACGTGCCCCTGTAGGAGCGCACTCGTGCGCGAACGCGTTACCGGGAATGCCACGTCGCGCGCAAGCGCGCTCCTACGTGGCTGTGCACAGCGCAGCTGCTGCGTATGCAGCCAGCACGCGTGGAGCGCACATAGGCACGTGCCCTTGTAGGAGCGCACTTGTGCGCGAACGCGTTACCGGTAAAGCCACATCGCGCGCAAGCGCGCTCCTACGTTGGGTGTGCACGGTGCAACTGCTGCGTGTACAGCCCGCATGTATGGAGTGCACATAGGCACGTGCCCTGGTAGGAGCGCACTCGTGCGCGAACGCGTTACCGGGAATGCCACGGTCACGCGCAAGCGCGCTCCTACCGGGCCGATGACATCGCAACCATCTGCCGCTACTCACCTACCCTCAAATCAACTCCGCCAACGCCCACAAATGCCGCACCAACGGTGCGCTCTCCAACGCTCCCGGCGAGACCGCCAATGCGAGGCGGGCCAGCGGCATCTGGCCTTCGATGTCCAGATAGCGCACGCCGGGCAGCTGCAGCTGTGCCGTGGAGGCGGGTACCACCGACACGCCCAATTCGGCGGCCACCAGGTTGACGATCGATGACATCTGCGGGGCTTCCTGGGTGATGCGCAAGGTCACGCCGGAGGCGCGGCAGGCGGCCAGGATCTCGTCGTACAGGCTGGAGCCGAAGCTGCGCGGAAACAGGATGAACGGCTCGCCGGCCAGGGCCGCCAACAGTGCACTGTCCAACGCGGCAAGCCGGTGCGCGGCGGGCACGGCAATCTTCATCGGTTCGTCGGCAAAGCGCAGCAACTGCAGGTCCGGCGGTGTGCTCAGGCCGTAACGCACGAACGCCGCATCCAGCTTTCCTTCGGCCAGGGCCACCAGCAAACCAGCGGTGTTGGTTTCTTCCAGCAGGAGCTCCACCTGTGGCCACTGCCGGCGGAAATCGCGGATCAGCCGTGGCACCACCGGGTTGAACGCGGCCGAGGCGGTGAAGCCCAGCCGCAGCCGGCCGGATTCGCCACGCGCCACGCGGCGTGCGGTTTCGGCAGCCCGTTCCACATCGACCAACACCCGGCGCACCTCGCCCAGGAACGCGGCGCCGGCCGGGGTGAGCTCGGCGCCGGCATGGGTGCGACGGAACAACGGCGTACCCAGGTCGCGTTCCAGCGCCTGGATCTGCTGGCTCAGCGGCGGTTGCCCGATGCCCACGCGTGCCGCGGCGCGGGTGAAGTTGCCTTCTTCGGCAACGGCCAGGAAATAGCGCAGGTGGCGAAGTTCCAAGGTATCTGTTTCACATATGGAAGCTGCCACCATCATATATTGGACAGGGGGTGGGCCGGGGCGAATACTCGCCGTCCCACGTCTCGGTTGCGCTCCTGTGTCTTCCTCCGATTGCCGCCCCGGCGCCCTGTCCGCCGCCGCCCTGCCCGCAGACACGCCGGCAACCGGCCGCATCCGCCTGGCGTTGTTCCTGGCCGGCTTTGCCACCTTCTCGCTGCTGTATAGCGTGCAGCCAGTGCTGCCGGAATTTGCCCGCACCTTCGGCGTGGATGCGGCCACGGCCTCGTTGCCGTTGTCGCTGGCGACCGGTGCGCTGGCGATTGCGATCTTCTGTGCCGGCGCGGTGTCGGAAAATCTGGGCCGGCGCGGGCTGATGTTTGTCTCCATCGCGCTGGCCGCGGTGCTCAACCTGATCGCCGCCTTCCTGCCGCACTGGGGCGCGCTGGTGGCGGTGCGCACTTTGTCCGGCATTGCGCTGGGCGGGGTGCCGGCGGTGGCCATGGTCTATCTGGCCGAAGAGTTGCCGGCCAGCAAACTGGGCGCGGCCACCGGGCTGTACGTGGCCGGTAACGCGTTTGGCGGCATGAGCGGGCGCATCGTGATGAGCCTGCTCACCGACCACTACGACTGGCGTACCGCGCTGGCAGTGTTGAGCGTGTTCGACCTGCTGTGCGCGGCGGCGTTCGTGTGGCTGCTGCCGCCCTCGCGTCACTTCGTGCGCCGGCACGGCGTCAACCTGCGCTACCACCTGCGCGCCTGGGGCGGGCATCTGCGCAACCGCCAGTTGTTGTGGCTGTTCTCGATCCCGTTCCTGTTGATGGGCGTGTTCGTCAGCGTCTACAACTACGCCGGGTTCCGCCTGGGCGGCGCGGAATACGGCCTGAGCCAGAGCCAGATCGGCATGATCTTCAGCGCGTACGTGTTCGGCATCGTGTCCTCGTCGGTGGCCGGTGCGGCTTCGGACCGCTTCGGCCGTGGCCCGGTGGTGCTGGCCGGCACGCTCACCGCCGCCGCTGGTGTGGCGTTGACGCTGGCGCATGCCTTGCCGGTGGTGATTGCCGGGGTGGTGTTGCTGACGATCGGGTTTTTCATTGCGCATTCGTCGGCCAGCGCCTGGGTGGGCCGACTGGGCGGTGCGGCGCGTAGCCATGCAGCGTCGTTGTATCTGCTGGCCTACTACAGCGGTGCCAGCCTGGTCGGCGCGGTCAGCGGCTGGTTCTGGCAGCACGGCGGTTGGGGCGCGCTGGTGGCGTTCTGCGGCAGCTTGCTCGCCCTGGCCTTGCTGGCGGCGCAGGTGCTACGCCGCAGTGCGGACGACTCGCGCCCGTACGGGCGCTTTGCGCCACATCCACCGCGCGGGGAATAAGCGCAGCGCTGTCTACGATCGCTAGACGGTTGGTCGGCGTGCTTGCATGTGCTCTGCCGCAAGGTCGGCACTCACGTGCTTGCGGCCTGTGATTGCGCACCTGCGCGCACCGGTTACGCCCGCCATTGCATCCGCGCGCCGCGACGACGTGCAACAACGGCAACCGTGCGTGCCGCATCACGCGCGTGCCGCTAGAACGCGCCTGCGTTACTGCGTTTGCGTTGAAGGCAATGCTGGTGAGCGCGGCGCAGGCGCGCTGCCGGTGCTGGGGTCGTACTGCGGATGTGCCGGATCCATGCTGCGCGGCCCGCGTACGGAAACCGGCTGCAGCGCGCTTTCGCGCCACGCGCGTACCAGCAGATCGCGCAGCATCGCCGCGCCGTCGCCGGCGGTGAGATAGACCATCGCGCGGCCGTCGGTGCGGGAGGTATCATCGAACGCACCGGCCTTTTCCAGGCGATACACCTGCTCGACGCGGCCGGTGCCGATGGCGAGAAAACCCAGCAACTGCTCGAACACATCGCCGTCCTGATGCGCCAATGCCGGCATGCGGGTCAGCAAGTCCTGCGGAGTGAGCGCGATCTTGTCGACGTAGTCGCTCTCGAACTTGCCGTGCACCTTCGGGTCGGTGCTGTAGCCGTGTGGATTGGGTCCCTGCCAGCCATCGTGGTGGATGCTGTCGTGCTGCGGTTGCGCGCCGTCACCGATGTAGTGCGCAAACCAGCTCACCAGGAACGCGCAGGTGCGCTCCAGTTCGCGCGTGTCCTCACCGGCCGCACGTAACGCGCGGATCTGGCGCATGGTGGCAACGATGCGTTCGTAGCCTTCGGTGGCTGCATACGGCAAGGCGCCGGCCCAGCGCACATTCATGCGCTCGGCGGCGGCCGGGTCGCGTTGTGCAAGGCGCCGCTGTTCGTCGTACAAGGCCAGCACGAAGGCATAGCGCGAGCGCGGCGGATTCTGCATGAATGCGAACTGCTCGCGGAACCAGCCGTGGTTGGGATCTTCCTCGATCTTGAGGAACGGCTCGCTTTCGCTGCGCCAGCCATCGGGCAGCACCGCACCATCGGCAATCACCTGCACATGGCGCTTGAGAAACACCGGCCCGTCGTCGGGCAGTGCCTGGATTGCCGCGGTATCGATCGCCGCGTGGGCGCGTTTTCCCCAGGCCAGCGCAGCCGTGGGGGCGAAGCAGGCCGTCAGCAGGACGGCCGCAGCAAGCAGGGAAGGCTTCATATGGATCCTGATTGGGCGCGCGCCGGGCAGGGCCGCGGCGCACGCAAAAGCGGCAGTGGCCGTGCTGCTCAGAAGTGGTAGGTCACCACCAGCCGGGTGTTGCGCTCGTAGATCGGGCGCCCGTAGATGGGTTCGCGCGTGCCTTGCCCGGAGATGGTGTCGGTGCGCGGGTTGCCTTCGGTCAGCGCGAAGGTGTTGGTGAGGTTGTCCACCGCCAGCTGCACATCCCACGGCCCGTTGCGCACCAGGATGTTGGCCGCCAGCGTGTGATAGGCGGCCAGTTCGGTGGTGTTTTCCAGGTCGGCGTAGCGCTTGCCTACGTAGGCGTAGCGCAGCGAGGTTTCCCAATCGAACGCCCCGGTGCTGAACAGCAGCGTGGGCCCGACGTTGCCATAGAGCTTGGGCTGGCGGTTGGGCATGTTGCCGTCCACATCGACCACCGCCACCGCGCCATTGGCCACCACTTCGGTCAGGTCGGAGACCTTGGTGTCGTTGTAGGTGACATTGGCATCCAGGCGCAGCCACTGCGCCGGCGTCCATACCGCGGCCACTTCCACGCCCGGGTTGGTGACGCTGCCACGGTAATCCTTGGACTCGGCTGCACCGGTCAACGGATTCACTGCGCTGGTGCCGATGTTGTACGGGTCGTACTTGGTGTAGAAGGCGGTGGCGAACACATCCAGCGTGGCGAAGTTGAGCTTGGTGCCCAGTTCGTACTGTTCGGCGGTGGGGATGTTGACGTTGCCTTCGTTGGCGCCCTCGCTGGGCGCGCGGTGCGCACGCGAGGCGCGGCCGTAAACACCGACAATCGGGGTGAGGTCGTAGTTGAAGCCCGCCGTCCAGTTGGTCACGCCCACATCCAGCGCGGTCTGCGTGCGGGCACCGGTGAACAGCCGTGCGGCATCGTCGGCCAGCGTTGCGGGCATGCCCAACGTGCCGGTGGTGCGGGCCATGGCCCAGGCGCGGTAGCGATAGCGCTCGTGGCGCACGCCGCCTTCCAGCCGCAGCTTGTCGGTCACCTGCCAGGTATCGGCGATGTAGGGCGCCAACATGCTGGTGTAGGCCTTGCCCTGGGTGCGGTCGGCGCCGTAGATCACCACGCCGTCCTGGGTGACGCCGCCGACAACCGCACCGTTGGCGTCATAGCCGAGCAGGTCGATGCTGCGCGGGTTCTGGCGCATCTCAAAGAGGTAGCTTTGATAGCGCGAGTTGTAGGAACGCGCGTAATAGGCGCCATACAGGCCCAGCGTGATGTCGTGGGTATCGCCGCCCCAGTCGAAGCTGCGGTGCAGGCGCAGATCGTCGGCGATGGAATCGGCGCGCACATCCATCGCACGTTACTGGCCCTGGATCACCAGCCCGTCGGTGCTGGCCGGATCGAAGCGGCTGCCATCGTCGGTGTACACGTAGCCCAGCCGTGTCAGGCCCGGAAACGCTGCGCTTGCGGCCGCACGGCGGCTGTTCGCATAGGCGGTGGCATCCTGCGGCGCGTTGCTGGAATACAGCGCGTCGAAGGTCATGTCCAGGCGATTGACCACCGCCTTGTTGGACAGGCTCCAGCCGTTGTCGAACGCCAGGTCCAGGTTCGCGCCCAGATGATTGAACTTCATGTGGCGGCCATCGGAGAGATCGCGCGCCTCGCGTTGCGGCTGGCCATTGGCATCGCTGGAAATGAGCGTGGCGTGCTGCAGTTGCGGCGCGCTCAAGGTGCCGGTGAAGCGGTCGATCAACGGGTCCAGCGACCGCGTGGTGTTGCGCGGGTCATACAGCGGGATCGGCATGTAGAACGCGTTCTTGTCGTCCAGATGCTTGGCGGTGAAGGTGATCTTGCCGTGGTCCAGCGTGTGCGTGAGGTTCATGCGGAACTGGCCGCCCTCATCGGCAGGAAAGCCCACATCCCGGTAACCATCGTTGCGGCGCACGAAGCCGCCGGCGGCCAAGTACCAGTCCTGCGCCAGCTTGCCCGACCAGTAGCCATCGAGCCGGTACAGGCCGGTATCGCCCACGGTGGTGCGCACTGCGCCTTCGGGCGTGTCGCCGCCCTGGCGGGTGACGAAGTTGACGATGGCCGCGGCATTGGAGGCGAAGATCGGCGAGGGCCCGCCGCGCACGGTCTCCACCGATTCGACCATCACGTCTGGCCGCACTAGCCCTTCGGTCTTGTAGAAGTAGCCGTTGTTGTCCGGATATGGGCTGATACCGTCCTCCTGGATCACCGCGAACGAGCCTTCATCGGGGATGCCACGGATGCGGTACACGTTCTGCACTTCGCCGCCGGTGGATTCGGCGTAAATGCCCGGCATCGAACCGATCAGGCTGGTGAGGTTGAGCGGCGCCAGTTTGTCGATCTGTTCGGCGGTCATCGAGGTGATCGCATAGGACGCTTCGAACTGGCTCTGTGCCTGGCCGGCACCGGTGACGATCATGCGGTCGAGCGAAAAGATGCCGTCGTCGGCCGCACGTGCCGGCGGTGACGCGGTGGTCTGCTGCGCCAGCGCCGGGCCGGCAAGCGTGGAGGCAAGTGCGAGGGACAGGCAAAGACACAGCGGGGCGCGACGCAGTCCGGAGGCGATCCGGATGTCGGTGGTTGGCATGGCGGGCATGGGCGAGCGGGGGAGCGCGTCACTTTCGCGATGTCATATTGCAGATGCGTTGCGTGTGCGGCAGATCACGCAAAAACGCCGATGCAGTGCGTGGAACTGTGACGTGTGCAGACTTTACTTCGCTCTGTCATCGGCGCGTCCTGCGCTCGCATCGGCTGCGGCGTTGCACTTTGCATCAGTGATGGTGGCGTTCGCCAAGACGGTTGAAACGCAAGATTTAGCGTGCAGGTAGAGGTGAACGCCGCGCCTCACGCGCGCAGCGTGCAACCAGGAGACGAGCGCAACCGCGATGCAGGCAGATGCGCCTGTGCTTGGAATCGCACCACGCACCCCAATTGAAAGGCCATCTCCCGTGGCGTCTTTGCATCGTGAACCGCTCTGCGTCATCCCCCGCCCCATGCACCGCGTTACTGCGCGCGTCCGTGGCAACGTGGAGCATGAAGGACAGGCCTGCCCGCATGTGCAACCAGCACCTGCGCGCAGCGTGCAGGCCACGGCCGTGGCACCAGCCAGCTTTCACCGCAGCGCCTGAACGTGTTGCACCGCTACAGGCACGCACGCGGGCGTTGTTGCACAGTGACCACACCATGACCGGAGTTGCACGATGACTGTTGCGATCACGCAGACCGGCCCGGCGCTGCAGGAGTTCATCGAGCGCCACCAGCGCTTGTTCGTGCTCAGCGGCGCGGGCTGCAGCACTGATTCTGGCATTCCCGATTACCGCGATCTGCAGGGCGGCTGGAAGCGCCCGCAACCGGTGACCTTCCAGGCGTTCATGGGCGAGCTGTCCACGCGCCAGCGCTATTGGGCGCGCAGCCTGGTGGGCTGGCCGCGCTTCGGCCTGGCGCGGCCCAACGCCACCCATCACGCCCTGGCCGCGTTGGAAGCGCGCGGGCAACTGGAGTTGCTGCTCACCCAGAACGTGGACCGCCTGCATCAGGCCGCCGGCAGCCAGGCGGTGATCGATCTGCACGGCCGGCTCGATGTGGTGCGTTGCATGGGCTGCGAACAACGCATGCCGCGCACCGAGTTCCAGTTGCTGCTGGAGCGCGACAACCCCGGCTGGGCCGACCTGGAGGCCGCACAGGCGCCCGATGGCGATGCCGACCTGGACAGCGTGGCCTTCGACAGTTTCGTGGTGCCGGCGTGCCCGGCGTGCGGCGGCGTGCTCAAGCCGGATGTGGTGTTCTTCGGCGAGAACGTGCCGCGCGAGCGCGTGGAGCGCGCCTTTGCGCATCTGCAGGCCGCCGATGCGGTGCTGGTGGTGGGGTCTTCGTTGATGGTGTATTCCGGCTTCCGTTTCGTGCAGGCCGCCGCACGTGCAGGCCTGCCGATCGCCGCGCTCAACTTCGGGCGCACCCGTGCCGACGACCTGCTCAGCCTGAAGGTGGAGCAATCCTGCGCGCAGGCGCTGGCGTTCCTGCAACAGCCGCCGGACCCCCTGCACACGGCCACCGCCAGGTACCACAGTGCGCGTTCGGCATGACGCAGTGATCCATCGCAGCGGTTGTGCCCACGCGCGTGGCGCAGTGCAATGGGCATCCCTACGTCGCGTGTGGATGTCGCCTTGAGCCAGTTGTTCACCCCCATCAATTTTGGTCCGCTTGCGCTCGCCAACCGCATTGTGATCGCGCCGATGTGCCAGTACTCCGCACAGGACGGCCGCGCCACCGACTGGCATCGCATCCACCTGGGCACGCTGTCGCAATCCGGTGCCGCGCTGTTGATCCTGGAAGCGGCCGCGGTGCAGCCGCAGGGCCGTATCTCCTACGCCGACCTGGGCCTGTACGACGACGCCACCGAGCAGGCGCTGGGCGAGGTGCTGGCATCGGTACGGCGCTGGTCGCCGATGCCGATCGGCATCCAGTTGGCACATGCCGGGCGCAAGGCCTCCACCGATCTGCCGTGGAAGGGCGGCGAGGCGATTGCCCCCGACCACGCCAATGGCTGGCAGACCGTGTCCGCCTCGGCACTGCCGTTCCGCGACGGCCAGCCGCTGCCGCAGGCCCTGGACGCCGCCGGCATCGATGCGGTGGTGGAGGCCTTCGTGACCGCGGCCAAACGTGCCGAACGTCTGGGGCTGCAGCTGATCGAACTGCATGCCGCGCACGGGTACCTGATGCATCAGTTCCTGTCGCCGCTGAGCAACCAGCGCAGCGATGCGTACGGCGGCTCGCTGGACAACCGCATGCGACTGACGCTGCGCATCTTCGATGCGGTACGCGCTGCGGTGTCTGACCAGATGGCCATCGGCGTGCGCATCTCGGCCACCGACTGGGTGGATGGCGGCTGGGACCTGCCGCAGAGCATTGCGTTGTCCAAGGCGCTGGATGCGCGGGGTGCGCACTACATCCACGTGTCCAGTGGCGGGCTGGACCCGCGCCAGCAGATTCCGGTGCAGGCGAGCTACCAGATTCCGTTTGCCGAGGCGATCCGCGCGCAGGTGGACACGCCGGTGATCGGCGTGGGCCTGATCACCGAGCCGCAACAGGCCGAAGCGATCCTGCGCGATGGCCAGGCCGATGCGATCGCACTGGCGCGCGGCATCCTCTACGACCCGCGCTGGCCGTGGCATGCTGCCGCCGCGCTGGGCGCATCGGTCACCCCGGCGCCGCAGTACCAGCGCTGCGAACCGCGCGAAGCGCGTGGCGTGTTCGCCAGCTGACACGCGCACAACCGACCATGGACCGATCATCTCGACCAAGCAGAGGGCATGCATGCCAATAGGATTTCTGGGGCTGGGCACGATGGGCCTGCCGATGGCGCACAACCTGCTGCGCGGCGGCTTTGAACTGACGGTATGGAACCGCTCGCCGGCACGTGCGCAGCCGCTGCGTGAGGCCGGTGCACACTTGGTGGAGCAGCCGCAGCAGGCCGCGCACGGCCCACTGCTGTTTTCGATGCTGGCCGACGACGCCGCGGTGCGGCAGACGGTGCTCGAGGGCGGCGTGCTGGATGCGCTGCCGGCCGGCAGCGTGCACGTCAACATGGCCACCATCTCGGTGGCGCTGGCGCACGAGTTGACCGCACTGCATGCCGAGCGGGGCGTGGCCTACGTCGCCGCCCCGGTGCTTGGCCGCGTGGAGGTGGCCGAAGCGGGCAAGCTCAACATCCTGGCCGCCGGCGACGACGCCGCGCTTGCCCGCGTGCAGCCGATGTTCGATGTGCTGGGCCAGCAGACCTGGCAGATTGGCAGCGCGCCCGAGCAGGCCAACGCAGTAAAGCTGGCCGCCAACTTCTGCCTGGCCAGTGCGATCGGCGCGATGGCCGAAGCCAGCGCGATGGCGCGTGGGCATGGCGTGGATGCCACGCAGTTTTTGGGCATGCTCACCAGCACCTTGTTCGCTGCGCCCGCGTACCAGGGCTACGGCAAGCTGATCATGCAGCGCCAATACACGCCTGCCGGCTTCACTGCCACCCTGGGCCGCAAGGATGTGGATCTGGCGATCCAGGCCGGCGCGGCGCGACAGGTGCCGATGCCGCTGGGCGAGCTGCTGCGCAGCGGCCTGGACGAGGCAATTGCGCACGGCGATGGCAACGCCGACTGGGCGGTGCTGGCCGAGGTCTCCGCACGCCGCGCAGGGCAGGCCTAACACCGCCGGCGCGTGTGACTGCTGCAGTCGCGCGCGCTGTTCGCAGTGGCATCGTGTGCGAGCGGTGCCGTGCAGCACGGTGTGGCTACGACGGCACGCGACTCAAGCACACGCGCTGCGCCAACCGCCTTCAACGACATGCGCATCAGGCGCCCGCGTTGCGCATCTTGCGGGGTGCCCGCAGGCATGACGCCTGGTGCGACGTGGCTGGCTTGAGGCCTGGCAGGCAAGCGGCTAAGGTGCCTGCTCGTAACAGCCGCCGCTCCAGGGAGGATGCGATGCGACACCCCAACATCAGGCCCGGTTCGACCGTGCACACCACGCGCACATCGGCCCACGCCGGTGGTGGCGCACGATGACCAGCGCACCGGTCATCCATCAGGGCCCAGTCGGCCCGGACCATCCCGAGCATCCGGACCATCACCTGTTCTCACAGATCCAGGAAGCGGTGAGCGTGCTGGACACCGAACTGGGTAAACCTACCGACGAGGCCAGCATGCGCATGGCCGCGCGGCTGCTACCGCTGGCCAAGCAGCATGGCTTCGACCAGGTGGATCTGGTGGTGCTCAGCCGCCATCTCGGCGAGGTGGGCGAAAACGTGTTCCTCGTGCGTGGCGCCCTGGACGACCCGGCGCATCTGCGCGCCCACATCACCACCCAGGAAGCGATGGAGACCTCGGTCGACGCCTCGCTTGCGCAGCTGGACGAAATCAACCGGCGGCTGATGCTGCGCCTGCCGCCGCGCTGATCCTCATCGTCAGTGGCATGCGCACCGCGTTCTGCGATGCATGCCACCAGCGCAACACCTGCGATGCGTTGGTCAGCGGATCTGCATGCATGGCGAGCACAGTGCCACGGTGCAGAGCTGCAGTGCGGCTGTCCCAACGGTTGCACCGCGGCGCAACGTAAAAGTTACCGACGCAAGCACTGCGCCAGCGGTGTCATCCATTGGCTATCATCTCGCCGATGCGCTCTGACTACATCCTCACCCTGTCCTGCCCCGACCGTACCGGCATCGTCTATCGCGTGACCGGGCTGTTGTTCGATCTTGCCTGCAATATTCTCGACGCCCAGCAATTCGGCGACGACGAGAGCGGACGGTTTTTCCTGCGCGTGCATTTCGACAAGCCGCCGCGAACCGACATCGCGCAGCTGGAGCAACAGTTTTCACAGCTGGCCGCCAGTTTCGAAATGACCTGGCAGCTGCACGATGCGCGCCGCCGCGCGCGGCTGCTGGTGCTGGTGAGCAAGCAGGGCCACTGCCTCAACGATCTGCTGTTCCGCATGCATAGCCGGCAGTTGCCGGTGGATATCGTGGCGGTAGTCTCCAACCATGCCGACTTCGCACCGCTGGCGGCGTCCTACGGCATCGCCTTCCACCATCTGCCGGTGAGCGCAGACACGCGCGCCGAACAGGAAACGCAGCTGCTGGCGCTGGTCGAGCGCCTGCAGGTGGACCTGGTGGTGCTGGCGCGCTACATGCAGATCCTTTCGCCTGCACTGTGCCGCGCATTGGCCGGGCGTGCGATCAACATCCACCACAGCTTCCTGCCCAGTTTCAAGGGCGCCCAGCCGTATCACCAGGCGCACGCGCGCGGGGTCAAGATCATCGGCGCCACCGCGCACTACGTCACCGAAGACCTGGACGAAGGCCCGATCATCGAACAGGACGTCGCCCGCGTGGACCACGCCATGACCCCGCGCGACCTGGTGCGCCTGGGCAGCGACACCGAATCGCTGGTGCTGGCACGCGCGGTACGCCGCCATGTCGAACACCGCATCGTGCTCAACGGGCACCGTACGGTGGTGTTTCGCTAGCGGAGCGCTGCAAGCTCGCAACTGCAGCTGTCTCTCACCGCAGCTGCAGGCGCATCCTGTGGAAGCTCGGTGGCGGCATCCATGCAACCACACGGTCCCGCAAGCGTGAGGGCGCCGCACCAAAAAGGAGTCCGCCGCGAGGTAACAGCGGGCCATCGCTAATTACATTGGTTTGCCGTATGGGTCACAACTACAAGAGAGCGAATCAGAAGAACGGCGTGCGCTTCTAGCACCATGCGCACCGACACCCGCGACTGGTCCTTGCCCGCTCACCGTCGCGGGACCTTACGCGGCATGGATGCCGCGTAAGAGCTTACAAGGACTTACTTGCAGCGTGTCCCGCGATGGTGAGCGGGCAAGCGCCCTGCAGCAAACCCGCAGATCATTCGCTCAAAAAAAACCAACCAATCCACACCGTTCAACACCTCTCAAGGCAACCAAGAGCGGTGAACGCAGGCGTTGTGTAGGGCCTCGCCTAAGCAAGAGAAAACTGACTGCACGCAACACGCTACGTGGTCCCACGCATGCTGCAATGGCCGACACAAACGCCGGCCATCGCAGTGCACACCGCTAAACCCACATCACTTCGCCGCGTTGGCGTTCATCACCGCATTGCGGCTGGCATCCAGGTATTGCGCCGGGTCGCGCATGCCGGTGGTGTGGCATTGCCCGGTGGTGTGCCCCCGGTTTACGCCGCCCGGCAGCTGCGCGTTGGCCTGCTCCACGGTACCGTCTTCGGGGTCGTTCAAGACCAGGTCCGAGGCGGCGTTGCAGTAGTCGTTGGTGTACCAGTTGGTCTTGGCGAACGAGGTTGTGTAGTAGTTGACCTTGGCGCGCGCATCGGCGGGAATGCCGGCCAGCCAGGCCTTGGCGCCGTCGTAGGTGAGGTCGGTGTTGCTGCCGCACCCGACGCCGAACCACGAACCTACTGCAGCCAGAATGCCGGAGAGGTTGGTGCCCTGGTATGGCGTGCCAACCGACTGCATCACGCGCCCACCGGCGGCGTTATCCAGCCCGCTCCAGTAGTAGGTGTATAGATGCAGCGCGGCCATGCCGCCCTGGCTGTGCGCCACCGTGGCGAACGAGGACCACTGGCTGGCAAACTGCGCCAAGCGTTGCGCGAACTGATCGTTGCTGCGGTTCTGCTTGGCATCGATAAACGACGACGCGTTGCTGAACTGCGCTTCCGGCCACACGCCGTTGGAGCAGTACCCATGCACCAGCACCAGCCGCGATCCGGCCGCCTGCGGTTGCGCCAGTGCACTGGCAGTGGCCAGCGTGCGCGGGCGTGGCCCCATGCGCATGCTTTCGTCGATGCCGGCCGTGGTGCGCGCAATACTCGCCCGGCGCAGTGCAGGTAATTGCAGCGGCAGCGTGTCGGCCTGCGCCAGCGGGATGTAATGGTCCGGGTCTTCAATGCGCAGGCTGCGCAGCGTGAACGGTGCGCGCGCACCGGCACGCGCCACCCAGCGCTCGTCCAGGCTCAACGGCAGCTGGCCTTGCTGCGGCGTGAGCATGCCGCCGATCCAGGCCACCGGAATCTGCTTGCCCTTGGCATCGGTACCCCACACCTGACCGAACACGCGGTAATGCGTGGGCGCCTGCCCGCGTGCGGCGATCGGCAGCCCGATACTCAGGCGCGTGCCGTCCGCGGCGCGCGCGCTGAGCGCGGTGCCGAGCAGGCGCACAGAGGTGTCCAGCACGGGTAACACGTGCTCGCTGGTCCGCACGAACGGCTGCCCGGCCTGGTCGCGGCCATGCACGATCACCTGTGCGATCCAGGTGCCGGCACTGGTCGGCTGAAAGCTGCCGCCATACACGCCATCGCCGGCAGCGCCGTCGTCGTGCTTGCCGTCATCGGCCATCGCAAACGTGCGCGCCGTGCCCTGTGGATCGAGCACGCGCAGGCTGGCCTGATCGATCTGCCCGGCCTGGCCAGCCAATAAGCCCGCGCCTTGTGCATCGCTGCCGCTGAGCAGCGCATTGAGCGTCAGCGACTGGCCCACCTGCTGGTGGCGATGCCGTGGATAGGAGGCCAGCTGCGTGCGCGGGTCGCCTTCCATCAACACATAGCCACGTTGCGCCGTGGGCGAGGCCGACTGCAGCGTCAGCGACCACACACCGTTCTGCGCAGCGTCCACTGCATAGCGCATGCCGCTGGTGCCGCTGTCGGCACTGCCGAGCTGTGTACGTTGTGCTTGCAGTTGCGGCGCTGCTGCGGCGCGCGCGCCGGCAACGCGCGGTGCGGCCACGGCCGCGTCCCACTGCTGGTCACCGGCCAGCACCATGAAACGCAGGTGGCCGTTTTCCACCGGCAGGCTGCCTTGCCAGCGTGCGCTGGCACCGGCCGGTGCAAGCTCCACCGGCAGTAATGCGCTTTTCGAAAGGATGGCCGATTCCGCCGGATCGGGCGCGCGCATCTGCGCGAACTCTTCTGGCGGGCCGGCTAATTGTTTGGGCTGTAGCTCGGCCGCGCCCAGGGGCGCGGCGATGAGCGAGAGGGCGCACGACAACGACAACAGCGACGGCGTATGCATGGCAACAGCGCTCCTTGGAGTTGCAAAGTGATGCGCTGCGATCGAACACAGCGGCATCGGATGCAGCGCCCCCTCGCTGCGACTCGGAGTCGGTTATACCCCGCACGCATGACAGTGCCGCTGTGCGCTGCAACACCTCACGCGCAACAAACAACCCTGCCGAAATAAAAAGTACAGAGTGTGATCCAGGTCGTGGACCTGCGATTTTTCGCACCTGCAGGCCGCAGAAAACCAGAGGTTTGCGGTTGATGGCGAACCCCGAAACTTGGCGGGTGTCAGTCCGCCAGGGGACGCGCGCTGCGGTGGCGGTACTGCTCAACCCACGCGACAGACTGTGCGATGCCGCCGAATGGATAGAAATGCAGGCTGACATTTCCATGCGCTGGGGTAAGGCCGGCGGTGAGCCGATCCACAAAGCGATCCGGCCCCGCAGTCCCGAACAGCTTGCCGAGCGAGATGCCGTACTTGGAGAGCATCGATGCACACGCGCCAACACCGCACCGTGCGGCATAGCGTGCGAGCACTGCGACGCCCGCAGGACCTGGCACGCCCACACGCACAGGATGGGCAATGCCACGCGCGCGCAGCGCGTCCAACCACGTCAGCACAGTGTCGGCATCGAACGCGAATTGGGTGACGATCAGCGGCGCCATGCCACGCTCGGCAATGCTGCGGCACTTGCGTTCCAGCACATCCCACTGCGCGCTTGCAGGCATGCTCGGGTGCCCTTCCGGATGTCCTGCCACGCCGATGGCCTTGATGCCCGAGCGCTCAAACACGCCTGTCTCGATCAGCGACACGCTATCGGAAAACAGCCCAACCGCAGACCGCGCATCACCCGCAATCACCAGGCAGCGTTCAACGCCGGCGTCATCGACGGCGCGCCTGACGAACGCCTGTAGCGCGTCCAGCGAGGCCATGCGGCGCGCGGACAGGTGCGGCATAGGCGCGAAGCCGAGGGCGCGCACCCTCTGTGCGGCGGCCAGTCGCGCCTCGTCGTTCTGGCTGGGCAGGTAGGGAATGAACATGCTTGAGCCACGCATGATCTTTGGCGCTGCTGCAGTCAGCGCCGCCATGTCGTGTGCGCCGACCTCCAACGAATAGGCATCGGTGATGGTGGCGGCGCGGCTGGGTGGATCCGGGGACATCAACGGCGGCGCCGTCCTGTGGTGGTGAGTGGTCGGCTCGCGCACATCAGCGTTCGTGCGTGGAGGCGGCCATGCAACACGTGCGCCTGGGCGGTGGTGTCCATCAGTGGAGTCACGGCGCAGTGCCGCTGCCATTGCCATTGCCAGGCTGGCGCGCCAGTTCGATAAAGGCGCGCAGGTAGTCGATGGCGATATCTGCCTCGCGCGCGCCCAGGAAAATTTGCTTGGCGATGCCGCGTGCACCCAGCCGAACCGGCACCACGTCCATCCTGGCGGCATATTCCTCCACCAGCCAGCGCGGCATGGCGGCCACGCCGCGGCCACTGGCCACCATCTGCATCATGATGTCGGTGGTTTCGATGGCTTTGTGGCGCCTGGGCGTGACACCGGCCGGCAGCAGGAACTGGCTATAGATATCCAACCGCTCCAGGTCCACCGGATAGCTGATGAGCACCTCGCGTGTCAGCTGCGGCGGCGTGACGTAGGCGGCCGACGCCAGCGCATGACCGCTGGCCACCACAAGCACCTGCTCGTAGTCGAATACCGGCTCGAAGCGCAGCCCGGGCTTGTACAGCGGGTCGGGCGTGACCAGCAGATCGATCTCGTAGCCGAACAGGGCGCCAATGCCGCCGAACTGGAACTTCTGTTTGACGTCCACATCCACATCCGGCCACGTGGCCAGATAGGGCGCCACCAGTTTGAGCAGCCACTGGTAGCAGGGATGGCATTCCATGCCGATGCGCAGCGCACCGCGTTCGCCCTGCGCGAACTGCCCCAGGCGCTCTTCGGCCAGATCCAGTTGCGGCAGCACCCGGTTGGCCACCGCCAGCAAATATTGGCCAGCCTGGGTCAGCCGCAAGCTGCGCCCCTCGCGCAGCCAGACATCGGTGCCCAGCTGCTGCTCCAGCTTTTTCATGCTGTGGCTCAGCGCCGACTGGGTCAGGTTCAACACGCCTGCGGCGGCCGTCAGCGAGCCCTGCTGCTCGACCTGCTGGACGATGGAGAGATGGATGCGCTCAAGCATTCAGATGATCCGAGTTCATGGATTGTTGAAATAACACCATTTTACTTCATCGAATGCGAGCCCTAGCATCGGGGTTCGTCGTTTTAAGGCCATCTGCATGACTGTCAACGTGCCACACCCACTCCGCATCGTTGCGGTGTCCGGCGGGATGCAACGGCCCTCCAAGGCGGCCGCCCTGGCCGAGCACCTGCTGACCTTGATCGCCACGCAGGTGCCATGCGAACAGCATCTGGTGGAACTCGGGGCATTGGCACCGCAGTTCGCGGGTGCACTCTGGCGCTCCCAGCTGCCCGCAACGGTGGAGCAGGAACTGGTCGCGGTGGAGCAGGCCGACGTGCTGGTGGTGACCACACCGGTGTATCGCGGCTCCTTCACCGGGTTGTTCAAGCACTTCTTCGACTTCGTCCATCAAGATGCCTTGATCGACACGCCCGTCCTGTTGGCGGCCACCGGTGGCAGCGAGCGGCATGCGTTGGTGATCGACCACCAGCTGCGGCCGCTTTTCAGTTTCTTCCAGGCACGCACGTTGCCGCTGGGCGTCTACGCAACCGACCGGGATTTTCTGGACTATCGCGTGCACAACGAGGCCCTGGCCGAACGCGCCAGGCTAGCGGTGCAGCGGGCATTGCCGCTGATCGCAGTGACGCGGCAGGCAAGCGCCATCGCAAAAGAAAACGTGGCCGCGGCTTGAGGGCCACCCGCCCACGGGCGCCTGGCTTGCCACCACGCCGCTGGCGGGCCACCGGGTCCGTTGGCGGATTGCTTGCCGATCCGGTGTCCCGGCCCCCATCCAGCCAGCATCAACCGCTGCGCTGAAAACGGCGTTTCGTATTGATTTCGAGAACAAGGCGTCAGTGTGCAATGACTCAAGAATTGACCTTCAGCATCAAGAGCCTCCGCTTCGATGAGGAGTACCGTCCCGCGGCCAATACGCGCAACACGACGAATTTTGCCAACCTGGCCAGAGGGCAGCGGCGTCAGGAGAATTTGCGCAACACGCTGGCGATGATCAACAACCGCTTCAACGAGCTGGCGCATTGGGATAACCCCACGCGTGACCGCTACGCTGTCGAACTCGACATCATCTCTGTCGAGATGAAGATCGGCGAGCGCGACACAGGCGATGCATTCCCGTTGATCGAGATATTGCAGCCCAGCATCCTCGATCAAACAACCGGCGCGCGCATCGACGGCATCGCAGGGAATAATTTTTCCTCCTATGTGCGCGACTACGATTTCAGCGTGCTGCTGCCAGCGCACAATCAGGACGCGTCCAACTTTAGCCTGCCGGCGGAGTTCGGCAGCCTGCATGGCAAGCTGTTCAAGCACTTCGTGCACTCGGACGCCTACAAGGCGCGGTTCACCAAGCCGCCGGTCATCTGCATCAGCGTCTCCAGCAGCAAGGTCTATCACCGCACCGGAAACCAGCACCCCATCCTGGGCATCGAATACAGGCAGGACGAAGGTTCATTGACGGATCGGTATTTCGAGAAGATGGGCCTGCAGGTGCGTTATTTCATGCCTCCCAACAGCGTCGCCCCATTGGCGTTTTACTTTCTCGGCGACCTGCTGAACGACTACACCAATCTCGAGCTGATCGGCACCATCAGCACCATGGAGACGTTCCAGAAGATTTACCGGCCAGAGATCTACAACGCCAATTCCGCAGCAGGGGCCATCTACCAGCCGAGCCTGAAGCATCAGGATTACTCCGCCACCCAGATCGTCTACGACCGGCAAGAGCGCAGCCAGCTCGCGGTGACGCAGGGCAAATTTACCCAGGAGCATTTCATCAAGCCCTACGGGGACATTCTTGAGCAGTGGGCCTCCAGCCACGCTTTCTCGTCAACACCAACGCAAGACATCGCCCATCATGAATAAGCTGCTCCCCACCTCCACCGCCGGTAGCCTGCCCAAGCCGTCCTGGCTCGCGCAGCCCGAGAAACTCTGGTCGCCCTGGAAGCTGCAGGACGAGGAACTGACCGAAGGCAAGCAGGACGCGTTGCGCCTGTCGCTGCAGGAACAGCAGCACGCCGGCATCGATATCGTCAGCGACGGCGAGCAGACCCGCCAGCATTTCGTCACCACCTTCATCGAACACCTCAGCGGCGTCGATTTCGAAAAGCGCGAGACCGTGCGGATCCGCAATCGCTATGACGCCAGCGTCCCGACCGTTGTTGGCGCAGTGAGCCGACCCAAGCCCGTCTTCGTGGACGATGCCAAGTTCCTGCGCCAGCAAACCCGGCAGCCGATCAAATGGGCCCTGCCCGGCCCCATGACGATGATCGACACCCTCTTTGACGCGCACTACAAAAGCCGCGAAAAGCTGGCCTGGGAATTTGCAAAGATTCTCAATCAGGAAGCCAAAGAACTCGAAGCGGCCGGCGTGGACATCATCCAGTTCGACGAGCCGGCCTTCAATGTTTTCTTCGATGAGGTCAACGACTGGGGCGTTGCCACGCTTGAACGAGCGATCGAAGGGCTCACCTGCGAGACCGCCGTCCATATCTGCTATGGCTACGGCATCAAGGCCAATACCGACTGGAAGCAGACCCTGGGGTCGGAGTGGCGTCAGTACGAAGAGTCGTTCCCCAAGCTGCAGACATCCAATATCGACATCATCTCGCTGGAGTGCCACAACTCGCATGTGCCGATCGATCTGATCGAACTCGTTCGCGGCAAGAAGGTGATGGTCGGTGCCATCGACGTGGCGAGCAACACGATCGAAACACCGCAGGAGGTGGCCGATACGCTGCGCAAAGCGCTTCGGTTTGTCGACGCCGACAAGCTCTACCCGTCCACCAACTGCGGGATGGCGCCGCTCGCCCGCCACGTTGCACGAGGCAAGCTCAGTGCCCTCAGTGCAGGCGCAGACATCATTCGCGCAGAACTGTCGGCGCGGTAGCGCGCTGATGCTTGCGTAGATCAGCGGCCGAAGGAATGCGGGCCGATGCGAACGCTATCCCGCCGCTGCAACGGGCGACCGAGACCGGCACCGCACTAACAAACAAGCCCCCGCATGCGGGGGCTTGTTTGTCTTCCATCGGGTTGCAGCGATCAATAATTGACCTGCAACTGCAGCCGCAGCAGATCGCCTTCCACCACCGGATACGGCGCAGTGGTGACGTCGGTGCGCTTCATCTTCGAATACGCGAAGACCAGTTCCAACGCATCCATCGGTTGCCACTCGACACCGGCTTCCACTTCGTCCAGGCGCATGCGCGGCGCATTGGTGTCGAACTTGGAACCGCCGCGGTAGGTCTGCCACTTCAGGTACGGCAGCAGCGTGCCGTAGTTGAAGTCGTGCTTGAACATCGCCTGCACGTAACCGCCGCTCAGCGAACGGGTACGGATACGCCGCTGCGCGACATCCAGCTCCGGGCCGCGGCCCACTGTCCACTCGGCCTGCAGGCCGAACGGTTGCGGGTAGTAAATGATGTGCGCGGCCACGCGTTGGTCGGTGTAGCCGTTCGGGTCGGTGATGGCGGGGGTGAAACTGCGGCCGCCGATATTCACCGCAGCCGCAGTCGGCACGAAACGTCCGCTGTAGGCATCGGCGCCCACTTCCAGATACTGGCCGTTAGCGAACTTGAACGGATAGGTGGCGTGCACCACCGCATGCATGCCGTCGTTGCGTTCGGCGCGGTTGGCGCCCTGGCCGTTGTACACACCGGCACCGAGCACGCCGTAATCGCCCGAGCCCTTCAGGCCCGACTTGACCAGATCCTGGAAGCGGCCCTTGGCCACGGTGGGGCTGTAATAGAACACCGCACCGATATCGCGTTCGTCGCGCAGGCCGGAGTTGAGCGCGTCGGCGCGATCCAGCGTGAGACGGTTCTGGCTGGACTGCAGGTTTTCCCAGCCGTACGGCATCTTCGACTGGCCCACACGCACGCGGTATTCGCGCTTCTTGTCGAAGTAGATATCGGCATACGCATCGCGCAGCTGCGCGAAGTTGGAGGTGGTCGAACCGGTCGGCGTGCTCGCAAAGTCCGGCTGGAAGTACAGCGACACATGCTCGTTGAGATCGCCGCTCAGCACCAGACGCGCACGCCGGATGCCCAGGCTCTGGTCGTTGCCGATAAAGCGGTCGCCGGGCGCACGCAGGTCCTGCGCGTCGCCGCCGATGCCCTGGTTGTAGCGGATCTGGGTGTAGCCGCGCAGGCTCAGCTTGTCGTACCACTTCTTGCCAGCTTCGCCGGGCTTGGCCGGCGCTGCTGCCGGCACGGGTGCAGGTGCGGTCTGGGCGATGGCGGTGTCGGCGGCCACTGGCGCGGCGGGCGGTGGCGGCAATGCCGGTGCAGCAGGCAGTGCCGAGGCCGGCAGCTTGCCGTTCTCGTCCACCTGCACGAACTTGCCCAGCTTGTCGCGCCCCGGTGCCGGCTCGGCGAAGATCTGCTTGGTCTTGCGGTCGACGTACAGCTCCAGCTCTGCAGCCAGCGTACTGCCACTGGCGGTCGCGCTGAGGGCGCACAGAACGGTGGCGAGATTGCGTTTTTTCATGGGTCCGGCTCGTGCAAGGGAAACGGGTCGGCGGCAGCGTCAGGCCTGCGGCTGCCCCCAACCGGGGCGGCGAACATGGCGTCCGAGCGCCTGCCAGGCGCCCAGGTCGTCCTGACGTAGCGGCAATGGCAGCAGTTATATTTAGATTTGATGTCAGTTTGGTGACATCGACCGCGCCTGCGTACGCATACCTGTGTCAGCAGCGTGTCCGGCTGATGTCAGTTATGCGACGCGCGGGAGGCGAACCCATCAGCACGCAATGTGAGGTGCAGGGCGTTTTTGCAGCGCTCTTGTTGCCGCCGCGCGTCCTCAAGTCTGCAGTTCCACTGGCAGGCAGCCACGCCATGAGGCGGATAGTGATGCAGGGCGGAAGGCGCGCGCCGCGTACGGCAACCGCGCCGCTGTCGTCGTCTTCCCGAACAGCGGTGGGCGAGGGGACGAATGGATCAAAACGCGGCGAAGGCGGGTCAGAGCCCGCCGTCGTCTGATCAAACACCCTGGCGTATCGCCGAGCAGGTGCTGGTCAACGCATGTCGACCAGCACCGTGCCGACGCCCGACTCAGGCCGCCGGTGCCGCCTTCAGCGCCGCAGCCACCGCATCGTGCAGCGAGGTGGTCGGGCGGCCGATCAGCTGGCTCAGCGTGTGGCTGTCGTCGAACAGGCTGCCGCCGCGCGAGGACGCCGAGCACTGCGCCAGCACCTGGGCGAACGGAGCCGGCAAGCCGATCTGCACCAGCGCCGCCGCATAGTCGGCTTCGGGCAGATCGTGATAGGCCACTGGCTTGCCGGACTGCTGCGCCAGCTCGGCGGCATAGTCGGCCATGGTGAAGGCGGTATCGCCGGCCAGCTCGTAGACCTTGCCGGCCTGCGGTGTGTCGGCGGCCAGCACCGCTGCGGCGGCGGCGGCATAGTCGGCGCGCGTGGCCGCACTGATCCTGCCCTCGCCGGCGCTGCCGATCACCGCGCCATGCGCCACTTCGGCCGCGAGCGAGCCGGTGTAGTTCTCGGTGTACCAGCCATTGCGCAGCAGCACATGCGGCACGCCGCTCTCGCGCAGCAGCGCTTCGGTGGCCACATGCTCGTCGGCCAGCGACAGCGTGCTGCTGTCGGCGTGCAGCACGCTCGTATAGGCCAGCAATTCCACGCCGGCACGCTTGGCCGCCTCGATCACGTTGCGGTGCTGCGGCACGCGTTCGCCCACCGCATTGGACGACACCAGCAGCACGCGGCCCACCCCGGCGAAGGCCTCATCCAGGCTCTGCGGGTCTGCATAGTCGGCGCGACGCACGCTGATGTCGCGTTTTGCGAACTTTGCGAGTGACGCAGTATCGCGGGCCGTTGCTACGATGCGTGCCGCTGGCACACGCTCTAGCAAGGCTTCGACGACCAACGCGCCTAACTGGCCGCTGGCGCCGGTGACGAGGATCAGGGGGGACGTGTGTGCCATGGTGAACTCCAGTTGGTATTGATAAGAGGTGTGGTCTACTATCTAGACTCTAGGTCCGCGCACTCATTATCAGGGCCGTTCGATCCTCCACAAGGAGGCAGTTTTCTTCCCCCTGGTTACCGTGAGATACCCCCGTGAACGCGATTGCTCTGTTTCCACCGCCGCCGTCCCTGCAAGGCATGCCCTTCGACGCCACCAAGTGCCCGGTGCGCGATGTGCTCGATCAGATCGGCGACAAATGGACCATGCTGATCCTGCTGACGTTGATCCCCGGGCCCTCCCGCTTCAGCGCCATCCAGCGTGCCGTGCCGGACATCTCCAAGCGGATGCTGACCCAGACCCTGCGCAACCTCGAGCGCAACGGCATGATCACCCGCAAGGTCTACGCCACCAAGCCGCCCAGCGTGGAATATGCATTGTCCAAGCTTGGCGTGGCGCTGCTCGGCCCGATCTCGCAGTTGCTCAACTGGGCAGGCGAAAACCATGCAGCTATTCGCTCCGCACGCGAACGCTTCGATCATGCGCAGCAGGCGGTCGTCGCGCTGGATGCCGACGAAGCGATGGCGTAAGCGCTGTCAACCCAAGGTTGGGCCGAGTTGCAAACAACTTGGTAGCACGCCTTGAGATGCCTAGCACAACCATTTGCAGTTGTTGTGCTAGGTACTCTACCGCTCTTGTTGGATTAGGCAGCAGGCAACGGCGCTGACTTCGCCAGCGCCGTGCATCCCTCGAAGCTGCGGAGCGAGGTCTCCCAATGACCCATCCAACCACTATCGCAACCCTGGCTATCCCGTGGATTACGGCTCAGGGTGCGGGTTGGTGCGATGTATCAGACACAGCCAGGTCCTGATACGGAATACGTTCGGCCAAAGGAGTTTCGCCATATCCAAGTTTACGGGCCAGGGCGGGAAGGGCCTCGAAGCTTGCATTCATGCCTTTGACAATCGCGGTTCCTACATGACGAAGGAACTCGCTCCTGGGAGCCAAAATCTGATGCAACTCTTCTGCGGTAATTTCCCGTGCCCCGCTTTCCATGTGCTCGCTTGCTCGCGTCAGAATGGTTTGCACAACGCGCGCGTGCTTGGCATTGTCGGATTCGAATAGCCCAGGAACATGCACGCGTCCGCCAAGCGCCAGCGCGTTCAGAGCGATGGCTTCGATCGGATTGAAGACGGCGCTCCGGAAGATACGTAGCACCTTTTCCGAGAGCAATCCTGTGGCTTTGTCGCTGGCGATCAGCGGGATCATCCCGACAATGGATGCCAGCCCCATAGACTTGACAGCGGTGCTTTCGCCGGGGGCAATATCGAGCGCATGGCGCGTCATCTGCTCAATCGCCTCCTCCGGGCCCATGTTCTCGCCGGGATGCGCCATCACGCCATCCTTAATGCTCTGGAACAATCCAGCACGCATCAACTCTTCGCTTTCCTTGACTTCGGGTGGAATGCCCGAAGCAGCGCCAAAAATGGCCGCTTCGGTTGTCGTCGTATTGGCCGCAAGATCACCTAATCCTGATTTAAAGCCTGCGTACTGCAAGACGTTATTGGGGAATGACACAACTGAAGAGATGGCACCGGCTTTCATCGCCTTGGGGAGTAGGTCGCGCATGGACCAGTCCTCACCCTTCATCCCCTTGATGATTGCGAGCACACACATGGTGTCCATGGTCTCGATTATCAAAGGCGGCACTGAATCGATCCCGGCCAATTGCAGAGCATACTGACTGGGCGAGAAATTTTTGCCGAAGATGGCTTTTTTCAACAGTTCCGAAGCGCCGAGTTCCCATGCGGAGCCGAGCATGCTGCTGACGCCAATGCTACCGGCCAGGCCGCCGAGCTGAAACTCTTTCTTGGTCGCCACATGTAGCAATTCCTGTGCACCCAGACGAACCTGGAGGTCCTCGTCCCCTTTGAGTTTCTGGTTGATGAACGCCGACAGGACATCGTCATTGGACATGACATTCGGGGCGCACGAGGCGAGGAACGCTTTCGCGCTGATCTGGCTGCCATCTGCCATCTCGATCAACGCGTTTGAACCAAATGCTGCAGAACCCTGCTCAATTGCCTTAAGCAACAAGGGGATATGAATGTCAGCATTGATTTGCTCAGCTGTCCGCTCTGACGAGTCGGCGGCGGGCATCAGTTGCGCCGTTTCCACCGTGAATGCGTCCTTGAACTCCTCAAGCGCTTTCTCCGGGTCTCGACGCGACGCCATCTCTAGTCGGACCCCCTCAATGCTCGCGGCCTGTGACGGGAATGGCTGGTCAGCCTGTGCGAAAGATAACAACGCGTGCACGACCGGGTTGTCAGAAACAAGTCGGCCCGACTCCCTGCGCACCGAGCCGACATGCCCGGGTTTTTGAAAAGCCGCTAACGAGGTCATTAGTGGGGTTTCCAATCCATTGTTATCAGTGCGGCCGGATCCTTGCCCGGCAGCCTCTGGGCTAGCTGGCCGGAGGCTTACACCGCGCCGCTGCGGGGGCCTGGTGGTTGGCAGCCTGCTGTCTTCGGACTGACGGTAGACGCTATGGTTAAGCTGCGCGTCAGGTGCCAAACCCGAGTTATTATCCGTGCCAGATTCAGGTTGGCGTATGTGATCGAGTGACGACAAGGAATGGGATCGTGCAAGCACTGCCTTCATATTGTTCACCTTATGGAAAATTCATCAGGTTTGGGTAACGCAAATACAGCTTGTGGCGAGACCTTCCCAGCCCAGATGGAGAAAGCCATTCCGTAACACCAGATGTTTGGCATGGACCTTCTTATTTTTACTGGAAGAGCCGCGTTGATGCGCTGTTTCATGATTAAAAATGAGGCGGGATCTTGGCCAATGAGCGCTATGCTTGGCCGCGGGTCAGAATTTAATTGACCGTCCAACCACCTCCGGTTAACAAATGCGGTAAATCGTCTAGCCTATATGGAGATCTCCAATATAATAAAAGTGACATCGATCTAATGTCGGCATATTCTGACTGGTCAGCGGAGCTGGATGGCGCGACTACGCGGCGCAGTTGCAGCGCCTCGGGAAGAGTAACCTCGGACGCAGGGCGCGGAGCATCTGGAATGCTTTTTGCTTAGGGGCAAGCAGGATATGGCGTTTTATTCGAAGTTTGATCTATAGGTGTGGCGCCACCGACGGTCTAGATAAGCGCTTATTATGAGGCGGCTACACCGCAATTTAACGGACAGGTGCGAAATGAATTAGCAGGTTGCGAAATTACTTTCGCATCCGTGCGCCGCCGCCTTATCGCATCTCCAGTCTTCTTCAAAGCCACCATGAAGATTCGCAAGTAGTAAGCAAGCAGGTGCGGTGTCAGCCTCCCGTAAAATTGATCCATCCATAGTTAGAGGTCTCCGGGCACACTAGCCACCGAGGAGACCAACGATGCGCAAGAGCAAGTTCACCGAGAGCCAGATTGTCGCCACGCTGAAGCAGGTGGAGGGCGGTCGCCAGGTCAAAGATGTATGCCGTGAGCTGGGTATTTCCGATGCGACGTACTACGTCTGGAAGTCCAAGTACGGTGGCATGGAGGCAGCCGATGTGCAGCGCCTTCGCGACCTGGAGACCGAGCACAGCAAGCTCAAACGCATGTACGCCGAGCTCGCCATGGAAAACCATGCATTGAAGGATGTCATCGCAAAAAAGCTGTAGACCCGGCGCACAAACGCCCGCTTCTTGCCTGGCTCATCGAGCAGCATGGCTGGAGCGAGCGCCGGGCCTGTTCGGTGGTTGGCGTGGCTCGCTCGACAGTGCGCTATCGGCGTCGTCCCGATCGGGATGAGGAGGTCATTGCGCTGTTGTCCGAATTGGTCGAGCGCTTCCCCGAGCGTGGTTTTGGAAAGCTCTTTCAGATCATCCGCCGTCGCGGACATGTGTGGAATCACAAAAGGGTGTGGCGCGTGTATTGCCTGATGAAGCTCAATCAACGTCGTCGCAGCAGGCGCCGGGTCCCGACCCGTCATCCACAACCGTTAGCATGCGGAGCACGCCCCAATGCTGGATGGTCGATCGACTTCATGTCCGATGCGCTGTGGGATGGTCGGCGTTTCCGCACGTTCAATGTCATTGACGACTTCAGTCGGGAAGCCTTGGCGATCGAAGTGGACTTGAATCTTCCGGCCGCCCGCGTCATCCGCACCTTGGAACGCATCGCAGCCTGGCGCGGCTACCCCGCCAAACTTCGCTTGGACAATGGCCCGGAGTTTGTCGCATTAGCCTTGGCGGAGTGGGCCGAGCGCAAAGGCATCGCCTTGGACTTCATCGAGCCGGGGCGTCCAATGCAAAACGGTTTTATCGAACGCTTCAACGGCAGCTACCGGCGCGGCGTGCTGGACATGCATCTCTTACGCACGCTGAGCGAGGTTCGCGAACAGACCGAACACTGGCTGGCCGACTACAACCAGCAGATCCCGCACGACAGCCTGGGCGGGCTAACGCCCGCCGAGTTCCGTGATCAACATCTACCGCAGACCTCTAGTTTTGGCTGGCACTGAATTGTGGGGAGTCGACACAGGCATCGCGTCGGTTATGCCCGCAAGACGCTGCAGGCACAAAGAACCCGTCGGTAATGGCCTTTGAATACGGACGAGTAATCCAGCTGACCAGCATCAGCGCATACCACTACAGGCTGGACTTGATAGTTGGACCGGCCGCAGTCGGAGGCTGGAGAAGCTTGGAAGAAAGAAAGAGCTCGATCCCACGCATAATGTCATAGGCATTGAAGTCAAGCAGGCTCAATTCTCGAATTCGACTTCCTTCCTTATTTTTCTCGTAAATACAAAGCGAAACGCCTTGGCGGAGCGCCTCACAGACCTTTTCCGCAACAGTTTTTCTTTCATGAAAAGACAGTCCCGAAAGCTTTTTTAGCGTGTCTTCCTTGCCAAGCGCAGCATTTTGGCCAAGCCAAGACAATTGACGCTCAAGAAAATCCGAGATTAACTTTCCATCGTAGCCCTCATCCTCAATATAACGCGCAGCGGACAACATTTCGATATTGAACTCGATTAACGTTGCCACGGCTACAGAGCGTGACTCTCCAACTTCTATAGCTTTAGCATCCCATAATTCCAGCTTGGCGCAATACTCGTTGTGCCTCAAAATAGAGCCAGGCTTTCTCGATTGCAGCATGCACTGGGCATCGACCAAATCATCAAGAGAGTGGTGGAAATCATATGAATTTCTATCTGGGTCAGGCTTTATATAATGCTTTAAACTATTTTCAATAAGCCCCATTTTCTCCGCGTGGCTAAGTAAGTTACAAACCCTTGCAAATTCAGAATTAAATGCCTTATTCGAATTAAATGAATGAACGTCTCCAAATCCTGGTCGTGCCTTAGCATATTCCGGAAGATCGCCAACTGCAGTAGCCTTATATAGTACTGAAGGTAACCCTTTCCACTTTGGCCTATGAGGGACTTTCATCTCGGATATAGTCGCGCCCTTTGCCTTTGCATTTATAATGGAAAAAGGCGTCATCACAATATCAAATGCCGTTGAATTATTGCAAAGCGTATCAATCTCTCTTTTTGCCGGTGTTTTCCCGGCTGAACCAAAACTGTTGGTAGCCTCACGATCGTGCGAGAATCGCAGACTTCGAACCATCAAGGGTTTTCCATCAGCGTAGTCTCTAGAAATTTCCGACTTGTCATTTACTAGAAGATCTTTGACGGACGATTCATTAATTATTTCCTCAAGCGCAGAAAAATTTCCAACCTTACCCATTTTGTTGTAAAGTTCCGCTACTTTTTGCACTATTTTCTTTTTTTCTATAACTCGCCGAAGCTGCGGAGTTTGCAGAGAGGCGACGTTGATCTTAGCGGTTTCACTTCTACCGGTCGCTTCTTCAATCAAACGACCAGCTGTCTTCATCAATGTTGCCTTTGCATCAAGAGTGTAGCTGTATAGCTGATTTTCAACTCCGGCCTTGTCAGTCGGATCGATTCCATCAATCGTGAGTGAAATTGCACCATGAATTTCAGCGTAACTATGGGTAAATACCTGATATCTATCCACCTCCTTGTGGGGAAGACCTTGGTTCTTTCGTACGCTATTCATACGTAGGGCCATTACTATAGCAGGGCTATTTTGCCTGAAGAAATCCAACGACAAATCAATTAAGGCGTCTTTCGCTTGATCAACGGTCAACTCTGGCGCGGACCATTGAAGACCTGAATGCATAGCTGCATAGCGGGCAGCGATAACCACGTCTGACGATGTCCCTGATGTTCCCGACATAACTGGAATCTGAAAGAATTCGCGGATCTGGGTGCCTACATCGTTGGACAGATGCATTCCCGATGTGCTCTTAACTGAATGTGTCCCCGAGCGGTTAGCGTCGTGGCGATTCTTCAAGCGAAACGCCATTCTCGCCTGTATTTTTAAACGTCCTGCCAACAATTCGCCCTCTTGACACAGTTCAAAGCCTGTTTTTACTTGCTCTTTAGTGAAGGGGCCCAATTCTCCTTTCAACATCATCGCAAAAGCGGACGCTGCCTGATCCGAGATTCTCCAAGCACGTGGCTTGGCATAAGGGGATTGTGCATCCGGCTGTTTGAGTCCAAGGATCTCATCGCCAAGCTGTTGACGGTCACGACGTTGTAGCGCAGGCTCATCTTTCCATGAGCTACGCTCTAGATGGCAAAGCCATTCTGACTGTTTGTGAGCAAATGAGCTTACATCTTTCATTGCGAAGCAAGCATTGGAAATAAGTTTATTCTCGGCATTTATATGGTTTATATATGCAAGCGCACGCCTACGGAGGTGCTTTTCCGAACGATAGGCATTGTTCGATAAAGACTGCGAAAGAAAGTCAACTATGCTTGAATCTGTTTTTTCATTGGGATGATATATTTTCCCATCAATAGTTGCTGCGCTATAGCTTTTCTTAAATTTAAGAGCGCGTTGTGGAGCAGGTGACAATGAGGAACTAAGCACTGAAAAGCGTGAAGTGTCACTTTCCTTCCCATCAACAATTGATTTATTATTATTAAATTCAGCGCTCACCGAATCCGCCGATGTTTCTGATCTTTCAAACGATGAGTATTTTGGAATAACTGGCTTGGCCTTTAACATGATCAACTCCTATGTATGGTTAAAATTTTCTTAAAATAATCCGGCGCACTTGACGTGTGTGGATTACGAGCACCTGCGGTTTACAGAGCATCAGGCTGGAAGCGTGTGCGACATCTCGCCATGCTCATGACACTCTTAACGCACAGCTTTGGCGGCTTTTAAGGTAGCTGAACTCACCTCCCAATTGTAGGTTTTACAGCCTCTATTCATTTTCTGGAATAATGAGGTTAATCTATGCACTATTGAGTCAAGATTAAGTCGCAAGCGCTATTTTTACTAATTCTGCCTGGGCGGCAAAAGCCCAAAGCGAAGTTGCCTATTGGAATGCGCTTTTTTTCTATAGCTAAGCAAGATCACCATCAGCGCTCATAGCTTCCTTCTCGTGGTGGAGGCAAGCAAATGACAGTTCCCTAAGGAAGGTCTGAACAACTCCCCCTTATGCTGCGACACTCCCACCGGCCCCAACCGGACGACGACGATGCAGCTTTCTTTTGGCGACTTGGAGTACAACGGCAAGCGCAAGCGGACGCGTCGAGAGGTGTTTCTTTCCGAGATGGATCAGGGGGGCGTCAAAGGAGCTGCTAGCACTGATCAAGCGGCACTATCCGACGTCAAGCCTGCCGGGCCGTCAGCCGCGCCCGCCGGAAGCAGTGCTTCGCATCCACTTTTTGCAGCAATGGTAAGCACTGAGCAACCCAGGTGCGGAAGAAGCTTTGTCTGACACGGTGTCGATGCGTCGTTTCACCGGGATTGGCGGGCTGGATGATGTGCCGAACGAGACCATGATCCTCAACTTCCGCCAGATGCTAGGGATGTCGATGGCGAGAGCACCGAAACGCGAAGTACTGCAACCGATGCAACGATATTGCCAAGAGCAAGCACCGCACCCAAAAGAAGTATCAACTCCATCGAACCTCCAAGCCGCCTGGCTATCATTGGGCCGCCTGAGCGCGGTGTAACACGATCCTCGCCGAGGCGTTGACGGCCGTCAATCGCTGCAAGCCTGTGAATCGCATGGCCTTCGCAACAGTGCGGCTGCCCATGGCCATATGCCATGCCGCATCTTTGCAGGGACATCGCGTTACGTTCGACGACGTGCGGCGTAACGCGGCAAGCCGCTGAGATTTCAAGATGCCGTCATGCGACAGCAATTTAGCCATCAGTAGGTTCAAACCAACCTAACCGCCATCTTCGGCGTGCAGATACGACCTGCCCGGCCTTTGCTCCACCCGCTGCTCAAGCATCTCGCGCACGGCAAGGGCAGCATCGAAGATGGCTTGTCCCAACGTTGGCAGAGTCTGCACCTCCAGGCACTCCGGTTTGCTCATGGCGATGACGTCGCCGTGGGCGATGAGGGTGCGTAGCAGGCGGTCGAGCTGGTCGCGTTGGTCCAGCGTGAGATGCAAGACGACGGCGGGGTGGTCCATCTGTGTCCTCCTCTGCGCGGGGAGCAGTAAGCGCGCACGGTGTGCGACGTGCGCGTTGCACTCGATGCGGGCGCGCACGTGCATGCTGCGCGTGTGCGGCACACCGGCTCAGTCGGCGGGTGCCAGGCTGACGACCAACTCGCCATCGCGCATGCGGATCTGCAGCTTGCTGCCGATGGCAAAGCCAAGCTGTTCCAGCCAGCGGCCACGCAGGCGCAGCGTGGGCACGCGTAGGTCGCTGGCGGGGTAATAGCCGTAGCCGACGGTGCAGTGCCTCGGTGCACGTGGGTGGCCGGGGCGTGGAGCCCGGGCTTCGATGCGAGGTGGGGGGATGGGGGTGCGTTCGACATAGGGCCGCGGCTTGATCGAGGGGTCGAGCGAGTGCCAGACGATCTCGGTGGGCGGTGGCTCCGTGGCGCGCTTGCGTGCGGATGTGGAACGGGATGTGGGTCGACGCATGGCAAAGCCCTCCTTGACGAACAGGCCCCGCCGCCGGGTGGCGACGGGATGTCGGGAGGTTAGAAACCGCAGAGAGCCGGCGGGCGTATTTCCCCGAAGGGTGTTGTATTAGCCGCCCTCCCGACGCAGGCATCGCGTCGGTTGCACCCACAGAATCTGCAGGCACAAAAAACCCACCGGTTTGACGGAGGTGGGTACCGCTCTCTGAGGAGTTTCTACGCTCCTTGCCGAGGAGACTGCTACGCGCTGCGTGACATGTCAACCGGTTGATGCCGGCGCTCTGGATAGCGTTGATAGAAGATCTGCGCGTCGGCGCTTCACCAGGCAAAGTCAGAGCTGGGCATTGGTCAAGAGCGGGTTAGTCAATGCACATTCGCTACACTCCAACAAAGGATCTTCCAGCTGCACAAGCGGTGTTCCTGGATTTGTCCAAGGTCCAGTAGCTGCTTCGTGGGTGCCGGACGGCTGATGATAGGTCTTGGTTTGCAGTCACTGCGACTCAGGCCGTACCGCACCGGCAGGCCGTTCGCTCCCAACTCTAAACACGCAGGGCACCGAGGTGGCATGAACGTATATTTCAAAATCAAGATTGTCGGATGTCTTTTCCTAGTCCTTTTGACAGGGTGCAACCCAATGAATGCTGCGTCTGAGAAGTACGAAAAAAACGGCGAGACCACGGCCGACGGAGACCCGGTCTATCGGAAAAATCAACATCCGACGGAAGCTTACAAGCTCACCATGACGATCGAGGATGCGCCGGGTCCGTTTGAGTGGATATCGGGCACCGCCTTTTATCAAATGACGAACCATGAGCAATGCACGCCGATAGAGCCTATTGCGGGTGTTTGGAGTAAGTCAAAAGAAGATGGGATACCCATCAAATTTCAAAAAATAGATCCGACGACATATGTGGCGACGATCTATGCAGATGGCATGGTCAATGCGGATTATTACGGAAAGGGTGTGTGTAATTTTGAACTCAATGGTGTTGGTGTCACACTGAAGGCGACCGGCAAAAAAGAGGAGACACGTTTCCAGCCGGTGCTCTTTAAGACGCAAATATACGATTCAGCGCCCGTTAAATTTTATTTCTGGAAAGGAGGCTATCCGCAAAGTCAGATGGATAACTATCCCGACACCGGTGAATACAGTGTGGATAAATATGCTGAGTCAAATCGAGGAAGTTTATTTCAGGTGACGCTAAAATCTGAGAAGGTGTCCAAATGAGCCTGGCCGAACAGCAAAATGCCTTTCTCGCGAATGATGTATATGCGCGACCCGGCGAAACCGGGTCTGACAGTACGCCAGTAAAGATCGGCAGCGTCTCGTTCAGGCGTCTGGAATATATGGATCGCCCGTCCGGCTATCAGGGAATTATCTACGAGAAAATAGAAACAGGCGAAATTATCGTCGCCCATCGCGGTACCGAGTTTGATCGTCAACCGAAGCAAGATGGTGCGTATGCTGACGGTGGCATGGTTGCAGCACGTCACAATCGTCAGGTCGATGATGCGATCGAATTGACTCAGAATGCATTGAAGTATGCAGAACAAAAGCACCTCAAGACCGGCCAACCTGCTCCTGATGTCACCGTCACCGGTCATTCTCTGGGCGGCAACCTCGCCCAGGTCACTGCCCACCACTTCGGCCTTAAGGGAGAGACCTTTAACGCCTATGGTGCGGTCAGCCTGGACCGGCGCATTCCGGAAGGTGGCAACGACGTGATCAATCACGTGATGGCAGGCGATGCCGTGAGTGCTGCAAGTAAGCACTATGGGCAGGTGAAGGTATACGCCGCGTCGCATGAGACCACTGCGTTGGATAGGGCTGGTTACGCCAACGACAGCAGTCTTTTGGATGCACGCAATCCAATGGTCGCAACGGACTTGGGAGATTCGCATCGGATCCACAACTTCCTTCCGTTGGACGCCAACGGCAAACCGGATCGCTCGGTGTTGGAAGACCCTCAAACGCAGCTGCTGGCCCGGCAACACGCGCCGATGATCGACAAGTATCGCGGCGATGTTGAGACGTTGAGGATGGGCGTGACCTTCAATGCGAGGGTCATTCAAGGGATGAGCCTGGCGGATGGCATCGATCACTTGCGCGATCCGCTTCCCCCAGGTGCCGGACGCACGGAAATGGCTGCGACACGGTGGCAGGAGGTGCAGCAGCGCATGCAAAGCGAGGATGCGCCAGTTTATGTGCCACCGGGCTGGCAGATGCCGATTGGTGGGTCGTTGGAGCGCTGCGTTGCGCCTGCACCTGCGATGGTCTCAAACGACCCTCTGTATCGATCGATTCACAGCAAGCTGCCAGAGGGCACCTCTGATGAGGTTGCAATGCACGCCACCGTCGAAGCCAAGCGCGCGGGCATCCTTCGTGACGATCAGCTGCAGAGCGTGACCCTGCACCAAGGAAGCATCTTTATTCTTGGCCAGACGCCGGGCTTCCGGGCCAAGGTGGATCTGTCTGAGGCCGTGCCTCCACTGCAGGAAAGCGTCCGCCAGTCTCAAGCCTTGGATGCGCAGCGGTCGCAGCAGGAGACGGTTGAGCAAGCACCTACACGATCGATGTAAAAGTCGAGCCGCGAAGCGGCTTCGGCTTGAATGAATTGTTATGCATCTAGGCAGAAACTGTGGAAGCGCTTGCCAAACGACGAGACCTGCACGATTTCTTGGAGCGAGTTATCCGCCCCGCCTCCAATGGCAAAGGAGCCTTGGGAGGCAGTGAGGAAACCTCTTGCCTTGAGCCGCCCAATGGCGCCAACCATTGCGTACTGCTCAGTGCCAGGCTTTTGTATGCTCCCGACCTGTACCTGAGCAGAGCCATTAATGAAGGCAAGAAGTTCGCATTCTAGAAGGCTCATTTCATCTAGGGCAGTGAGAAAGTACTTGCGCTCATCGAAGTTTCCCGAGACTGGCTGGAGCAGAGTGTGCTTGAGGTAGTTCAAAAAGAACTGGCGCTTTTCAGCGGTGGGCTCCGCCTCAACCTTGTCGTGCAATGACTCCATGATCGCCTCAAGGGCAGGAGCGTCTTGCTTCTCGACGGGAGGAATGGCCCCCTTAACCTGTTTCAGCTCTTCTGCCAGCTCAGCATAAAACGACTCTATGCGCTTAAAACGCTTCTCCTGCTTTGTTCCGAAATAGAGCGTGCAGAGGGAGCCGCCGACATACGGAATCAGCTGCAACCCAGTCTGGATAGCGAGATCGCGCTTCTCTGCGCCTTCCAAACCATCATCTGCCATTGCACTCTCCTCTGAGGCGTAACGCTTGAATTAAGCCGCGCCGCGAAGCAGCGTCGACTTGAATGAATTGTTAGGCTTCATTATGCGGTTTGCGAGGCAAAGCGACAACGTTGCCAGAAGACGAATGCTTAGTGCCCTTTATTGATGCTGGACGTAGAAGACCAGGCGCTACATTCCAACGTTGACCGTCATCCGTAAGCACGGAGACCGATTTTTTGTTGTAGCGAACGATAACGCCATAAACCGGCCCTCGCATGTCCGGCTCAAACGTGACGCGATCACCAATGCTGAAGCGGAGCATAGTTGCGTGAGCTCGCGCTTGCTGCATGAAGCGAAGTCTCTCAACAATCCGATGATTGAGGTCGATGAGCTCGGCCTCGGTCAGTTTGTCGATGTCGATAGTCATGAGGTCTAACACCTGAATTAAGCCGACTGGCGAAGCCAGTTCGGCTTGAATGAATTGTTAGGCGCATGATTCATGACTTGTCGCTCCTGCTGATCTTGGCCACTTGCGCACAAGAAGCAGCTACGTATGCCTTGTATAGTGACTCAAGCCCACTTTGATAAGGTTGCTTTTGCTCTAGCAACTTTATATTCAGCTGAGAGAAGAAGAGGGCCGAGAAAATAAAATCATCTCTTGGGTCGAAGCTATAGCTGCGAACAAGACTGTTGAAGTAAGGGTCGTCGCTGGAGCCGGTTTGCTTTGCCTTTGCGGCTTGGTTGATAACTTCTGAAAGTTTCCCGGCCGCATGTGCACTCACCGCGGCGTCTGCAACTTTGGCACAAGAGGCAGCAATGGTGCTCCTGTCCTGAACCCCAGACATTGTATCGGTGAGTTCAAGTTGAACGCGCCCTTGGGCTGGATCTTGCGCAAATGCGCTAGTGCAAAATAAGCCAGCAAGGAGTGAAAGGATGCTCTTCATGCGGATTGATTCCAATTTTTTGGCAGCGCCTAACACCTGAGTTAAGCCGGGCCGCGAAGCGGCTTCGGCTTGAATGAATTCCTAGGCAACGTGCGGCTCAACTTCCGAGACTACTGCCTGAGTCAGATCCACGAGCATAATTTGCTTGCCAGTATTTTCAAGTTGCGACAGGTAGCTCCGCGCTGCCTCGATTGTCCGCTTCTCGCCAGGACGCTCCTGCAGGACTGCGTCGAATATGGCTCTAAGTTTTTCTGGCAGCAAAAAGAATTGCTCCGAGAACTCGACATTACAGCCAACGCCAACAGAGACAATGCGGGAGATTGGTCTGGCGAACTTCCCCTTGACTCCGGAAAGAACGCTGTGATGTGTCGCTATGTTGCGAAGCGCCTTGAAGAACGTGAATGATGGAATGGCCCGCAACTTGTCACGTGTTGCGGTGTCGACCATCTCCTCGATGGATATAAAGCAGAACAAGAAGGCATCGAAGTACACCGTGAGCAGGAACAGGCCTTGGTTGGGCTCTGCGTTACGTGCGGATTTGAACTGATCAAACAGGTACCTTGCTTCTGTAAGCCGAAGCATTGGCGCGCTCATTGCTGCGAATTGCTGGGCGGCAATCTTGTTCATGTTGCCTAATGCCTGAATTGAGCCGCGACGCGAAGCAGCGTCGGCTTGAATGAACTGTTAGGCGGCACTGTGCGCACTCATTGCCTCCTCGTACGTCATGCCCGGCTTGATGGCGGTGAAACCGTTGCCTCCGCAGTCAATTGCGAAGCAAAGTTTGCGTACCAACTCAATTGGGTAGCCAGAGGCGCGTGCAATGTCGTAGTACAGGTAGATCTGAACTGGTCGCTCCTGCGCGAGAAGCATCCCGTTGATCAAACGCTCAAGCGCCATTGCAGCAGAAGACTCTTCTGAGTGCTTGCGAAGTCTCTTCGGATCGTTGCCTCGGTACTGTCGAGCACTTACGTGTATTGGGTGAGTAATCACGGAACCTCCTATGCCCCCTAACTACTATCGGACCGCCAAAAGGCGGTGCCGCAGCGAGTATCTTCGATTGCAAGAATTTTGTAAAAGGAGGAACTCCTAGCCGCAATCACGGGGTCGCACGATGGCAAGCCGACGCGACCATACGGATGTTTTTGGCGTTATCCAGCAAGGACGCAGGCGGATGAGACAGCCAGAAAAACGAAGGCGTAACAGCACGCCCTTCGATCAGGCGCCTGGATCAGGTGCGCGACCGCTTGCGCGTGCGGCATTACAGCGTGCGCACCGAGCAGGCGTACGTAAGTTGGATCCGGCGTTTCATCCTGGCTAACGGCAAGCGGCATCCGAGGCAGATGGAGCAGGCGGACGTCGAGGCCTTCCTGACCCGGCTGGCGATCGACGGGCAGGTGTCTGCGGGGATGCAGAACCAGGCATTGGCAACGCTGTTATTTCTTTATCGCGAGGTTCTGCGCATCGAGCTGCCGTGGATGGAAATCTGGTGCGTGCCAAGCGGCCGAGGCGCATTCCTGCGGTGCTCTCGCGCGAAGAGAGGCGTGCATGCATGCCTCGCCACGTCGTATTCGCTGGCCCTAGCCGTCCAGCAACGCTTTATCCCGCACCGCACCCTTATCCGCGCTGGTCGCCAGCAACGCATACGCCTTTAACGCCGTGGTGACCTTGCGCGGGCGCACCTCCACCGGCTTCCAGCCCTTGGCATCCTGCTCTGCGCGACGAAGAGCAAGTTCCTCGTCCGAGATCAGTAGGTTGATCGAGCGGTTAGGAATGTCGATCAGGATCTTGTCGCCATCGCGCACCAGGCCGATTGCGCCGCCTGCGGCGGCTTCCGGCGAGGCGTGGCCAATCGACAGGCCCGAGGTGCCGCCGGAGAAGCGGCCATCGGTAAGCAGGGCGCATTGCTTGCCCAGGCCCTTGGATTTGAGATAGCTGGTGGGGTAGAGCATTTCCTGCATGCCGGGGCCGCCCTTGGGGCCTTCGTAGCGGATCACCACGATATCGCCGGCTTTCACTTCGTCAGCGAGGATGCCTTTGACCGCCGAATCCTGGCTTTCGTAGACGCGGGCATTGCCCTCGAAGACGTGAATGGATTCGTCCACGCCCGCGGTCTTCACCACGCAGCCGTCGCGGGCGATATTGCCGTACAGCACGGCCAGGCCGCCCTCCTGCGAGAACGCGTGGGCGACATCGCGGATGCAGCCTTCGCTGCGGTCCGTGTCCAACGTGTCCCAACGCGTGGCCTGGCTGAAGGCAATCTGGGTGGGGATGCCGGCCGGGCCGGCCTTGTAGAAGGTGTGCACCGCTTCCGCGTCGGTCTGGGTGACATCCCATTGCGCGATGGCGTCGGCCAGCGTGCGTGCGTGCACCGTGGCCGCGTTGGTGTGCAGCAGGCCGCCGCGTGCCAGTTCGCCGAGGATGGCCATGATGCCGCCGGCGCGATGCACGTCTTCGATGTGGTACTTCGGCGTGTTCGGCGCGACCTTGCACAGCTGCGGCACGCGCTTGGACAGGCGGTCGATATCCTGCATGCCGAACGGCACTTCGCCTTCCTGCGCGGCGGCGAGCAGATGCAAAATGGTGTTGGTCGAGCCGCCCATGGCGATATCCAGCGTCATCGCGTTTTCGAAGGCTTCGAAGGTGGCGATGCCGCGCGGCAGGGCTGTGGGATCTTCGCCGCCGTACCAGCGGTGACACAGCTCCACCGCCACGCGTCCGGCGCGCAGAAACAGCTGCTCGCGGTCGGCGTGCGTGGCTACGACGGTGCCGTTGCCCGGCAACGACAGGCCCAGTGCTTCGGTCAGGCAGTTCATCGAGTTGGCGGTGAACATGCCCGAGCACGAGCCGCAGGTGGGGCAAGCGCTGCGTTCGAACTCGGCCACCTTTTCATCGGAGGCGCTGTCGTCGGCGGCGATGACCATTGCGTCGATCAAATCGAGTTTATGTTCGGACAATTTGGTCTTGCCGGCTTCCATCGGGCCGCCGGAGACGAACACGGTGGGAATATTGAGCCGCAGCGCGGCCATCAACATGCCGGGGGTGATTTTGTCGCAGTTGGAAATGCACACCAGCGCGTCGGCGCAATGCGCGTTGACCATGTATTCGACCGAGTCGGCGATGATCTCGCGGCTGGGCAGCGAATACAGCATGCCGTCGTGGCCCATCGCGATACCGTCGTCCACGGCGATGGTGTCGAACTCCTTGGCTACGCCGCCGACACGTTCGATCTCACGTGCCACGAGTTGCCCAAGATCCTTCAGGTGCACATGCCCGGGCACGAACTGCGTGAACGAATTGGCGATGGCAATGATCGGCTTGTGGAAATCGCCATCCTTCATGCCGGTGGCGCGCCAGAGTGCGCGGGCGCCCGCCATGTTGCGGCCGTGGGTGGAGGTCTTGGAGCGGTATTCGGGCATGGCGGGATCGACAACGTGAGCGAGCGATGGCTGGCAATTAGACCGCGCCAGGACTGTTGCTGCTGCAACCGTCGCGGCGCGTTCCGGTGATCTCGCACGGTAGCACGCAGCTGCCGGGTGAACAGGCGGCCAAACGTGACTGCCACTGGGGCGATGACATCAAACGTCGAGCACGCCATCCCGCTGCGCCAAACGGTTCATCCATGTGCAGCAATAGCGCAGGCACTCGCAACTGCGCGCGAGCGGCCGCGGTTTAGAGTGGCTAACAAAACGTAGCGAGCAGTTGTCAGGTGGGTGCGGACGGCGCGGAGGAACCGGAGTGTACGTGGGTACATGCCGATTCCGAGCACCGGCCGCGCCCGCCTGGCGGCTGCGCAGTAGTTTTTTGATAGCTGCTCTTAGACTGTGCGCATGACCTCCACCCTTTCGTGCCGCTCCGGCTGTGCCGCGTGCTGCATTGCCCCGTCCATCAGTTCGCCGATTCCGGGCATGCCGCACGGCAAGCCGGCCGGTGTGCCGTGCGTGCAGCTGGATGCGCAGTGGGGCTGCCGCCTGTTCGGGCAGCCGAGCCGCCCGGCGGTCTGCGCCAGCCTGCGTCCTTCATTGGAGATGTGCGGCAGCTCGCGGACGCAGGCGCTGGCGATGCTCGCCGCCCTGGAGCGCGCGACAGCGCCTTGAATGTAAGGCGCGTCGTGTTGCGCACGGCTGACTGGAGCGCCGCGCTGGAACTGCAGGGGTCGCTGCGGCTTAGCTGCGCCGCTTTGCGCGTTCCATGTCAATCCGGGCAAAGCTGGCAGCGATGTGATCGAGCGGCGCGTGGCTCTGATGGACATGCCAACCTAGGCGCCGCATGCAGCGCGGCGTTGTTGCCGCATGCGTTGCATCCTCGCCGGGGCCGGGCGCGGTGACCAGGCAGCCTTCTTGGGCCGGCACTTGCACGGATGCCAGCCGGCCAGCCTGACCATTGCCGCACAGCGCAGTGCCACCAGCGACTATCGCGCTTCACAGCGCGGCAGGCGGGAAACATCTGCCAAGCCACATAGCCGATGCAGGACGGCGAAGCAGCGCCAGCCCCGCGTTCAACCGTTGCCGTTCGCCTTGCGACCGGCGAACACCCGCCTGATGCCGGCGCCCAGCGCCAGCACGCCGAACAGCACCAGCTTCCAGCCCTTGGCCAGCAGCAGGCCCAGCTTGGCGAACAGCCCGGCCTTGGCCGCCAGGCCGCCGCCTATCAGGCCGGCCAGGCCATAGCTGGCAATCTTGTCGGTGGAGGGGTTGTGGTCGGCATAGCGCGCGCCCTGGTCGAACTCGGCCATCGGCAGTAGTTGCTGCATGCCCTGACGCACCTGGTCGAGCTGGCCGATGCCGGCGACGGCGTTGAGGCTGAGATAGCCGCTACGGCCCAGCACGCGGATGTCGTAGTTGAGCGTGTGCTGCTGGGCGCCGTCGAAGCGCAGCTCCTTGGCCCAGTAGAGCTTCTTGCTGCCGGCGTCGTAGCGCGGCGGTACTGCCCAGCCGAGCAGGTCGACCGTGCCGTAGCCCTGTTCGCGCCGCGCAGCGTTGTCTTCGGCGGTGCCTTTCTGCATGTCGGCCAGCAGTTCGCTGTAGTCGATCTTGGCGGCGTCCTCGTCGGACACATAGCCCTCATCGCTATAGGTCACCACCACCGCCCAGCTGTCTGGTGCATCCAGCGCAGGCGTGCGCGGCACGATCATGCCCAGCACGCTGTCGTCGGGCGGGTTGCCCCACAGCTGTTCGAGCACACGGCGCGTGTCGGCCTTGTCCAGATAGCGGAAGGCCGGGTCCAGATCGAAATGCGCCTTGGCCTGCGGCACGGCGATGTGGCCGTCGCGGTACTGCAGCGCAGCCAGCACTTGCGCTTCGTCGACAGCATCGGCCGGGATGGCGAACAGCAGCGGGCTTGCGACAAGCAGGCAAGCGGCCAGCAGGCCGCGCAGGACAACGGTGGTGTGCATGCAGGTCGAATCCATTCGATGGCAGCGTCCCCACGCCGCAGGCCGCCGATTTTGCCACGCGTTCACATGGCAGACAACGGGTCAGCCCGCGCTGGCCGCGCCCAGATACTGGTCCTTGAGCCGCACATAATGCTGCGCCGAATAATGCAGGCTTTCGATCTCCTGGTCGCTGAGGCGGCGCGCCAGCCGGGCCGGATTGCCCAGCCACAATTCCGCTTCGCCAACCACCTTGCCCGGGCCCACCACCGCGCCGGCACCGACAAAGCCGTAGCGTTTGATGGTGGCGTTATCGAGCACGCAGGCGCCCATGCCGATCAGGCACAGGTCTTCGATGGTGCAGGCATGCAGGATGGTGCCGTGGCCCACGGTGACGTCTTCGCCGATCACGGTCGGGTAGCCGCCCTTGTTGAACGGGCTGTGGTGGCTGACATGGATGATGGTGCCATCCTGCACGTTGGTGCGCGCGCCGATCTGCACAGAGTTGACGTCGCCACGAATCACCGTGCCCGGCCATACCGACACGTCGTCGCCCAGCTGCACCTTGCCGATGATGGTGCAGGCCGGGTCGACATAGACGCGCGCGCCCAGCTGCGGGGTGTGTTCCAGAAACGGGCGAATGGGGGTCACGGCACTCTCCGGCAAGTTAGCGTGCCGCCAACTGCGGGCACAGGTGGATGATACCTGTGCGGTGCGTGTTGCTGCGGCGGTGCTGCGCGATGATGCCGATGGCATGGATACGGGGTGTGGATGCTTGGAAGCGGTGCATCTCGATGCGTGTTGGGTGAAGCTGTGTGTATCGCTGCAAGTGAGTCGCGCGTTTGAAGTCATATGCGGTGCTGTTGCTTGGCATGCGGTGTATCCGGCGATCTGACGGGGGGACGCAGCGCGTCCGCTAACCACGATGCGTGCATGGTCAGGAACACCTGACAAAACTAGTGCGCGACCGCCAGGCGGGCGCGTCCGGTTAGCGGAATCGGCATGTGCCGCTCGTACGCTCTGATTCTGAGCACTTAGTTCATAACCACCTGACGATTGTTCGCCCCGTTTTGTCAGCCGCTCTAAGTCGCATGGATCGCTGTCGCGTTGCTATTCGCCGACACGTGCGTTGCGCAAGGTAGCGCGACAGTGCGGACAATCACCCCACACGCGCGTCAGAGCGATCTCGAACAGCTAACGCGGTAGCGATGCGGCGACGAACGATGCCACCGCGCAGGACCTGATTGCCCGTCGTGCTCCTCGCCTTGAGGCGCACCACACAATGCAGACACCACATCCGAACCTGGCGCTGCGCAAGCGAAGCTCATTGGGTCTGCATCCGATAAGCGCACACCACTGCGGGGATTGGCCTTGAACGACATCCGTAATCGGCCTAGCGTGCAGGCCATTGCGACGTATCGGTTGCGTCTGTCGCAACACACACGGTTTTCGAGGGTGCGTCCGCGCGTTGTCCCATCGCGCAGCGTGGATGCACCCGTGCCACCGCTGCGCCATATCAGCCCCCTCACAGGACACGCCAATGCTTCAAAGCACGCCAACTTCCGCGCACTTTGTTCTGGAGCGCATGACGCCGTTCCAGTGGAGGGCCGTGGCGGTGTGCGTGCTGCTGACGATGCTCGACGGCTTCGACGTGATGGCGATGGCGTTCACCGCCCCGCACGTGTCGGCCGACTGGCAGTTGTCCGGGAAGCTGCTGGGAGCGCTGTTCAGTGCCGGGCTGGTCGGCATGGCCGTCGGCTCGCTGGTGCTGGCGCCGTGGGCAGACCGCATCGGCCGCCGTGCGCTGATCCTGGTGTGTCTGGCCATCCTGACTGTCGGCATGGGCGCATCCGCACTGGCAGGCAATGCCTGGCAGCTGGGCGCACTGCGGGCGTTCACCGGTGTCGGCATCGGCGGCATGCTGGCCTGCGTGGCGGTCACTGCCGCCGAATATTCCACTGCACGTTGGCGCAGCACGGCGACGGTGCTGCAGGCCACCGGTTACCCGGTCGGGGCGACGATTGGGGGCGTGATCGCCGCGCTGCTGTTGCAACACTGGTCCTGGCCATCGGTGTTCTGGCTTGGCGCGTTCGGCGCGTTGCTCTGCGTCCCGCTGGTGCTGGCCTGTTTGCCCGAATCGCTGGAGTTCCTGATCGCCCGCCGGCCGCCCAATGCGCAGGCGCGCTTCAATGCGGTGCTGGCACGCATGGGGATGCCGCCGCATTCGCAGTTGCCGCTGCCACCTGCGCAGGCGGCCGGGCAGGTGCAGGGGTATGCGGCCCTGTTCGTAGGTGCGCTGCGGCGGCAATCGCTGTTGATCGCGCTGGCATTTTTCTTGTTGATGTTCGCGTTCTACTTCGTGCTCAGCTGGACTCCCAAGCTGCTGGTGACCGCGGGCCTGTCGGCTGGCCAAGGTGTCACCGGTGGGGTGCTGTTGAATCTGGGCGGCATTGTGGGCGGCACGCTGTTCAGTTGGTTGGCCCTGCGTGGTCGCTTGTCGTGGCTCACTGCCGGCGCACTGGTGCTGGTGGCGGTGGGGATGGTCGCATTCGGGTTGAGCAGCACGGTGCTGAGTTGGGCATTTGCCACCGCGTTGCTGACCGGTGCCGCGCTGACGGCAGCGATGGGTGGGCTGTATGCGGTGGCGCCGGTGGTGTTTACCGCGGCGGTGCGCTCCACCGGCATGGGCTGGTCGATCGGGATCGGGCGGCTGGGCGCGATTGCCTCGCCGCTGTGCGCCGGGGTGCTGCTGGATGCCGGGTGGTCGCCGGCCATGTTGTATCTGGCCTGCGGCGTGCCGTTGTTGTTCGCTGCTGCCGCGGTGGTGGCGATGCGCCTGCCGGAGCGCTGAACCGCTCCGCGGGCGTTGCCGATTGCCTATTGCCGGTTGGCGAGGCGGCTGCGGTTGCGCCCGGTCCAAAGAATTCTGCGCGGCTGCCGATAACTCCGCAGACCCGCCACGCCTGTGGTGGGCGCTATGCGGACCACTTGCAGACCAGCGCCGGCATGCTCAGAACCATCGACTCCGACCAACTCCGCCCCGGCATGTATGTCTACAAGCTGCTGGGCGCGTGGGTGCACCATCCGTTCTGGAAGACCTCCTTCCTGGTCGATGCCGACGACGTGGGCAAGATCCACGACAGCCGCATCGAGCAGCTGGTGATCGACACCGCACGTGGGCTGGACGTGGAAGCGGCTGCGCCCGCCGCAGTGGAAGAGCCCGCTCCGCCGGCGCCCGCGCCTGCAGCCTCCGAACCACCAGTGGCTGCGCCTGTCGAACGCGCCGCACGCGCCGCTAACGTTGCGCCCAAGGTGGGCATCGAGGCCGAAGTGGTGCGCGCGCGCCGCATCTTCGAAGACGGCCGCAGCGTGGTGGAAGAAATGTTTCGCGACGTGCGGCTGGGCCGCACTGTCGACACCGAGGCGGCGATGCCGCTGGTGGAGGCGATCAACGATTCGGTGCTGCGCCATCCGCAGGCCTTGATCAGCGTGGCGCGGCTCAAGACCGCCGACGACTACACCTACCTGCATTCGATGGCGGTAGCCGGCCTGATGAGCGGGCTGGCGCGCCAGCTCGGCCTGCCCGATGCGCAGGTGGTGGAGGCGGCGATGGGCGGCCTGCTGCACGACATGGGCAAGGCGGTGACGCCGCTGGATATCCTCAACAAGCCCGGCAAGCTCACCGACGAAGAAATGGACGTCATCCGCCGGCATCCGCTGGATGGCCATCGCCTGTTGTTGGCCGGCGGGGTGCAGAACGCGGTGGTGCTGGAAATCGCCATGCATCACCACGAAAAGATGGATGGCAGTGGCTACCCGAAGGGCCAGGTAGGCGAAGAGATCTCGCTGATGTCGCGCATGGGCGCGGTGTGCGATGTCTACGATGCGATCAGCTCTGACCGGCCCTACAAGCGCGGCTGGGACCCGGCCGAATCGCTCAAGCGGATGGCCTCGTGGACCGGTCACTTCGACCCGGTGGTGTTCCAGGCATTCGTACGGCGGCTGGGCATCTACCCGGTGGGCTCGCTGGTGCGGCTGGAGTCGCAGAAGCTGGCGGTGGTGATCGAACAGGCCGCCGAGTCCTTGCTGAAGCCGAAGGTACGGGTATTCTATTCGGCCAAGCTGCGCAGCCACGTGCTGGTGCAGGACATCGATCTGTCGCGTGCGGAGTGCCAGGACCGCATCGTGCAGATGGAAAGCCCCACTGATTGGGGCTTCCGCGATCTTGAGAAACTCTGGCTGCCGTAAGGCCTCTCGCACGTTTGACGCTGTGCAGGGTGCTGCTGGTGCTCGCGCGGTAGTGATCGCCGGGCCGTGTGCCGGATCAGCTTTGCGCGCAACCGGTAGCCGCGTGGCGCTTCATCGCGCCCAGGCGCGCTCCTCCAGGGTCTGGTGCGTCACGCGCCCCTGTAGCGTGCTCTGCGGCCGTCGCCGGCCGGATGCTGCAGCGGCGCGACGCTGCTGCTGCGCGTCCCAAGAGTCCACCTTGCGCCACCAGCCCGGCACTGCCGGCGGCCAGGCCGCGCTGCCGTCGCAGGCCACGATGCACCTGGCCCTCCCCGGCCAGCGCGATCACGCCCTCATGCGCTTGCCATAGCAAGGGCTTTGCCTCGTCTGGACGGGCGCTCACCACTACCAGCGGCCGCCAGCTTGGAGCCTAGCGAGCGCGACCATGCTGCGCTGCAGCTTGGCAATGTAGTTATGGTGCATAACTATTCCGGGACGCAATCATTGGCGCCCGGATCCCCATGCCGTACCCGCACCTGGACCATTTCGCTTTCCCGCCGCCGGTGCGGCGCCGGTGCGTGGTCTCCAGCATGGGCACTGCAGCGGCCGGCGCGCTGCCGCTGTGGTCGGCACAGCAGGCTGACCGCGCAACGCAAGCGATACCGGCACGCCCCGCCAGGTCTACAATGCGGCTCACGTCGCGGGCCGGCGTTGCAGGCGCCTGGCGCGCCGCTCCCTGGTTCGGTGATGGCCCTTGTCGCGAGAATCCTCATGCCTGCCACGTCCAGCGCCGTGCTGCTCCCCGATCCTGTTGCCACGGTGGACCAGGCGCGCCTGCTGCGGTTGCTGGGCTACCGCATCACCCGCACCGAGCTGCTGGTGCGGCGCATGTTCCAGGATTGCGTGGCAGCCTTCGACCTCAAGCCGGTCGACTTTTCGCTGCTGATGCTGGTGGACGGCAACCCGGGCATCAATCAACGCCAGATCGGCGACGTGCTGCATGTCTCGGCGCCGAATCTGGCCATCGTGGTGGCCCGTCTGGTGAAGCGGCGCCTGCTGCGGCAGGTGCGTGGGCGCCAGGACCGTCGCATGCAGCATCTGTCCTTGACCGCCACCGGGGCCAGCCTGCTGGCGCAGGCCGAAGCGGAGGTGCTGGGCATGGAACAGCAGCTCAGTGTGGTGCTCGGCCCCAGCGAAGCGCCGTTGCTGCGCGCGCTCGATCGCCTGGATCGCCTCGACACGCTGTAACCGACCACGCGCGCGCATCGCGCGACGGCACGTGCAGTACACCACGTATCCGCCAGTCCAGACTGCGATCCACGTTCAGTGGTCGTCGCGCTCTCAATCCGGGCGCAGGGTACTGGCCGCTGGTGCCCAACTACGCTGTCACCGCATTGCCCACGCCGCATTGGGAGATCAGTGCGCGCCTGAACTACATCGACACCTTGCGCAGCCACCGCCGGCCCAATCTTCCCGAGGGCGTTGCGTTCCGCAATGGCCAGGCCGGCGATGCGGCCTGGATCAACGTCGCCACCTCATGGGAGGTGGTGCGCGATGTGTGGGTCGGCATCAACGCCTACTCCCTCATCCATTTGCGCGACAACCGCAGCAATGGCCAACGCGTGGCTAACAGTCGCCCGACCGCGTTCCATGCCGGCCCGGGCGGTGCCTGGCGCGTGGATGCCAACAACCTGTTGTTCGCCAATCTCTATCTGCAGGTGGAGGTCAAAAACGCGGCCTCCGGCAGCAACCTCAATGTGCAGTTCGTCCACGTGTTCTAGCGCCGGTGATGCCGGCAACTTCGGAGAAGGCAATGCGCTTGTTGAACAAGACCATCGTGGTGACCGGCGTGGCATCGGGCATCGGTGCGGAAGTGGCGCGCCTGGCGCGCTTTGAAGGCGCAACCGTGATCGGCATCGATCGCACGCCGGTGCATATGAGCCTGCACGGCTTCCATCAGGCCGACTTGGGCGATCCCGCTGCGATCGATGCGCTGGTGCAGGCACTGCCGGAACGGATCGACGCGCTGGCCAATGTGGCCGGCGTCCCCGGCACCGCGCCGCTGGAGGCGGTGGCGCGGGTCAACTACCTGGGCCTGCGTCACCTCAGCCACGCGCTGCTGCCGCGCATCAGCCGTGGCGGCGCCATCATCAACGTCGCATCGATTCTCGGCGCCGAATGGCCGCAGCGGCTGGACCTGCACAAGCAGCTGGCCGCCGCTGCCAGTTTTGCCGACGGCAGCGCTTGGCTGGCCGCGCACCCGGTTGCGCACGACACCTGCTATCAGTATTTCAAGGAAGCCCTGATCGTGTGGACCTTGCTGCAATCGTGGCCGTGGTTCGCCGATCACGGCGTACGCGTCAACAACGTCTCGCCCGGGCCGGTGTTCACCCCGATCCTGGGCGACTTTGCCGCGATGCTTGGCGCCGAGCGTGTGCAGGAAGACGCCAAACGCATGCAACGCCCCGCGTATGCCGACGAGGTGGCCGAGGCGATCGTGTTCCTGGCATCGGACGCCGCGCGCTGGATCAATGGCATCACCTTGCCGGTCGATGGCGGCCTGGCATCCACCACTTTGTAAGTCCCCTTGGACCCCCAACCAGCAGGAGGCTCGACCATGCATGCGCTCCCCAGCATTGCGACACCCACGACCGCCACACCGGCGTGGCACGGCTGTATCTTCAATGGCGACTGGGTTCCCGGTAGCGGCGGCACGCTGCAGATCCATGAGCCGGCCACCGGCGGCCTGTTGCACGAGGTCGGCAAGGCCGATCTATCCGATGTGGAGGCCGCCATTGCGCAGGCCAAGCATGCCCAACGTGCCTGGGCAACCACCTCGCCGCGCGAGCGTGCAGCGGTGTTCCACCGCGCTGCGCAACTGATGGAAGCGCACCGCGCCGAGGCTACCTTGCTGATCGCGCGCGAGACCGGCGGCATCATGCCCAAGGCCGAGCGTGAGGTGAGCGAGGCGATTGCCTACTACCAGCAAGCGGCCGGGCTGCCGCTGCAGGCGATGGGCCAGGTGCTGCCAACCGCCGCAGGCCAGCTCAGCCTGGCCAGGCATTTGCCGCTGGGCATCATTGCGGTGATTTCGCCGTTCAACTTCCCGCTGATCCTGTCGCTGCGGTCGGTGGCACCGGCGCTGGCGATGGGCAATGCGGTGATCCTCAAGCCGGACCCGCGCACGCCGTATACCGGCGGTGTGATCATCGCTCAAGTGCTCGAAGAAGCCGGACTACCCAAGGGGCTGCTGCACGTGCTGCACGGCGGCGCCGACATCGGCCAGGCCCTGGTCGAAGCGCCGGACGTGCCGATGATTGCCTTCACCGGCTCCACCGCTGCCGGGCGCCGGATCGGCGAGCTCGCCGGCCGTCACCTGAAAAAGGTGGCGCTGGAACTCGGTGGCAATAATGCAGTGATCGTGCTCGACGACGCCGACCTGGAGCGCGCCGCATCGGCAATCGCCTTCGGTGCATACCTGCATCAAGGCCAGATCTGCATGGCCACCGGCCGTGTGCTGGTGCAACGCGGCGTGGCCGACGCGCTGACCAAACTGCTGGCCGACAAGGCACGCCACCTGCCGGTGGGTGACCCGGTCAGCGGCACGGTGGCGCTGGGCCCGATCATCGACCAGCGCCAGTTGCAGCGCGTGCTGGACATCGTCGATGACAGCATCGACGCCGGCGCGGTGGTCGAAGCCGGCGCCACCCACGACGGCCTGTTCTATGCAGCGACCGTGTTGTCGAACGCGCGCCCGGGCATGCGGGTGTTCGATGAGGAAGTGTTCGGCCCGGTGATCAACATCACGGTGTTCGATACCGACGAAGAAGCCGCGGTACTGGCCAATCACGGCGAATACGGCCTGGTGGCAGGCATCATGTCGGCGTCGGTGTCGCGCGCCATGGTGCTGGGCGAGCAATTGCACACCGGCTTGCTGCACATCAATGACCAGACCGTGGCCGATGAGGTCATCAATCCATTCGGTGGCACGGGCGCTTCGGGCAACGGCACCAGCGTGGGTGGGCCGGCCGATTGGGAGCAGTACATGCACTGGCAATGGCTGACGATCAAGCACGCGGTGCCGCAGTACCCGTTCTGAGTGTGCGGCTGATGCCCGGCCGGTGGCTTACCCCGCCGCACGGAAGTGCGATGGGGAGCAGCCGGCGTGCCGGGCGAAAAACCGGCTGAAGTACGCAGCGTCGAAAAATCCAAGGTCGGCAGCCACCTGCTGCACGCTCATGCTGGTGTAGCGCAGGCTGCGCCGGGCTTCCAGCATGAGCCGGCGTTGCAGCAACTGCAGCGCCGAGGCGTTGGCCAGGCGCTGGCACACCGCGTTGAGGTGCCCGGGGGTGAGCCCCACCTGCGCGGCATAGCGGGCAATGGACCAATGCGCGCGGTAGTGCACATCGATCAAGGCCTGGAAGCTGCGCAGATGCCGCAGGCCTGGGTCCGCATGCGCAGCAGTGATTGCGTGGTCGTGGGCTTTTTCCAGCGCCGTGCGCGCGCACCAGACCAGCAGTTGCGCGGCCGCTGCCTGCATCGCCGCCTCGCGGCCGATGCGTTGCCGCGCGTGGTCGTCGGCAAGGCTGGCAAAGACAAGATCGAGCAATGGGCGGCTGCGCCCAGCCGCAAGTAGCTGGGGAGACGCTAACGCCTGACGCAACGCAGGCGCACCCTGCACGGTGGCGTGCACCAGCGGCATGCACAGCGTGGCGATATGCCCGCGCACCCGCGGATCGAAATTGAAGCCATGCACGCACATCGGTGGCAACCAGATCACCGTGGCACCGCCGATGCGCTGTGTGCGGCCATCCAGATGCACGGTGGCCGGGCCACGTTGCACATAGAGCAACTGCGCCAGTTCGTCGTGCCGGTGTGGCGCAATCCGCCAATCATGCAGCCGGCTGCGCGCACCGATCGATTCCCAGTGCAGCAGATCCGGCACCGCCACGCCGTGTTCGCCATACAGGCCGAACGCCGGAACCGCTACAGCCGCAGATACATTACGCACGCGAGTAGGCATCGTCGAAAAGTCCAAGCACTGCCGGCAATCATCCCTTCAATCGGGCGGCATGGCTACCGACACTGCAACGCATCGTCGCTGTAGGAACTCCGTATGCGCACCCAGGTTGCCATCATCGGCGCCGGCCCTGCCGGTCTGCTACTGGGCCAGCTGTTGGCGAACGTCGGCATCGATGCGGTGTTGATCGAGCGCCAGACGCCTGAACACGTGCTCTCACGCATTCGCGCCGGCGTGCTGGAGCAGGGCAGCGTGGCGCTGTTGCAGCACGCCGGCGTCGACGCACGCCTGCAGCGCGAAGGGCTGCGCCACAGCGGGTTCGAACTGGTCGTGGACGGCCGCCGCGAACGCATCGACCTGCAGCGCGCAGGTGGGCGCAGCGTGACTGTCTATGGGCAGACCGAGATCACCTTCGACCTGATGCAGGCACGCGAGCGCGCTGGGCTGCGCAGCTACTATCAAGCGCAGGACGTGGCGCTGTGCGACATCAGCAGCGCGCAGCCGGCGGTGGAATTCACCCAGCGCGGGCAGCATCATCGCGTGAGCTGCGATTACATCGTTGGTTGCGACGGCTTCCATGGCATCAGCCGTGCGGCGATTCCGCCCGAGCGGCTGCAACTCTTCGAGCGGGTGTATCCGTTCGGGTGGCTGGGGGTGCTGGCCGACGTGCCGCCGGTGCATGAGGAGCTGATCTACGCACGCCACGCGCACGGCTTTGCGCTGTGTTCGATGCGCTCGCCCACCCTCAGCCGTTACTACCTGCAAGTGCCCACCGGCACGCAGCTTGCGCAGTGGGACGATCATGCGTTCTGGGCGGAGTTGCGCGCGCGCCTGCCGGCATCGCTCGGCGAGCAGTTGGTGACCGGCGCATCGATCGAAAAGAGCATCGCGCCACTGCGCAGTTTCGTTGCCGAGCCCATGCAATACGGGCGGCTGTTCCTGGCCGGCGATGCGGCGCATATCGTGCCGCCGACCGGCGCCAAGGGCTTGAATCTGGCGCTGGCCGACGTCGGTTTGCTGGCCCAGCTGTTCGCGCGCTGGCATCAGTGCAGCGATGCGGCGGTGTTGCAGCAGTATTCGGCGCTGGCATTGCAGCGGGTGTGGAAAGCCGAGCGTTTCTCATGGTGGATGACCAGTTTGCTGCACACCTTCGAGGGCGAAGATGCATTTACTGCACGCATCCGCGATGCCGAGCTGGCGTATCTGCTGCAAAGCGATGCTGGCCGCACCACCGTGGCGGAAAATTATGCCGGCTTGCCGCTGGTCACCTTGCCTGATTGAGCCCCGCACACCAACGCGATGGCCGGTCAAAGGGAAGCAAAAAGTGCCCTGGTACACGTCAAAGCGTCTAGCGGGCGAGCGAGCGCGGCCGGTAGGGTGGCGGTGACGCGTGCGGAGCGCAACGTTGGCAAGGACGCGTCATTCCCCCAATCGTCGGCACTGACCGCCTTGATGGCATGCGAGCGGCAGGCTGGCCTCCCCACCCAGGAGTACCCCATGAAACAACTGTTCTCCCGCGCGCTGTTGCTGGTCATGCTGTTGGCGCCGATGGCGGCCTTCGCGCAGACCGCCGTCACCGCCAATCCCAACCACCAGAAACTGCTGATCGGCTCCAATTGGTCCGAAACTGCCAACAAGCGCCTGGTCTACGATTTCTGGCGCATCGTGTTCGAAGCCGGCCAGGTGCAGTACGCGCCGATGTACATGGACAAGAACTACATCCAGCACAACCCGAACGTGGCCAACGGCCGCGATTCGTTCATCGCCTTCCTCACCGCATTCGTGCCGCCCACCCCGGTGCAGTCGCGTGTGCAGTTGCCGCTGGTGGCGATCACCGCCGATGGCGATCTGGTCACGCTGGTATCGGTGCGGACCTTGCCGGACCCGCGTGATCCGTCCAAGACCTACACCACCACCTGGTTCGACATGTTCCGCATCGAAAAAGGCCTGATCAAGGAACATTGGGACCCGGACACCATCGCCGGCCGTGCCAATACTGGCGGCCAGTAACTGCTGCGACACTGCAGGGCTGCAGCGTGTAGCACTGCAGTGCGTAACTCACGCGAGTTGCCAACCTAACGTTGCGCCCACCGGATGGTGGGCGCAGTCGTTTCGGTGGTAGTGCTTAGCTGATGCGGAAGCCCATGGTGGCTTCCACTGCCTGCTGCCAGCCGGCATACAACTGTTCGCGCCGCTCTTCGGGCATGTTCGGCTCGAAGCGGCGATCCACCGCCCATTGTTTGGCGATTTCTTCGCGGCTGCTCCAGAACCCGGTGGCCAGGCCCGCCAGGTAGGCCGCGCCCAGCGCGGTGGTTTCGGCCACCTCCGGACGCAGCACCGGCACGTTGAGAATGTCGCTCTGGAATTGCGCCATGAAGTCGTTGGCGATCGCGCCACCGTCGGCGCGCAGCTCCTTCAGTTCGATCCCCGAATCGCTCTGCATCGCAGTGAGCACATCGCGGGTCTGGTAAGCCATCGATTCCACCGCCGCGCGCACGAAGTGTTCCTTGCTGGTGCCGCGGGTCAGGCCGAACACCGCACCGCGGATATCGCTGCGCCAGTACGGTGCGCCCAGGCCCACGAAGGCCGGGACGAAATACACGCCGTCGTTGTCGCCGGCACGCTCCGCATAGGCTTGCGAATCGCTCGCCTTGCCGAACATGCGCAGCCCATCGCGCAGCCACTGCACCACCGAGCCAGCCACGAAGATGGCGCCTTCCAGTGCGTATTCCACCTTGCCGTCGATGCCCCAGGCGATGGTGGTCAGCAAGCCGGCCTTGGAGGCCACGGCCTTGTCGCCGGTATTCATCAGCATGAAACAGCCGGTGCCATAGGTGTTCTTCGCCATGCCCGGTTCAAAGCACGCTTGCCCGAACAATGCGGCCTGCTGGTCGCCGGCAATGCCGGCAATGGGCACCTGTTCGCCGTAGAAATACTGGGTCTGGGTCATGCCATAGACCTCGCTGGAAGAGCGCACTTCCGGCAGCATCTGCGCGGGCACGTCCAGCATCTCCAGCAGCTCTGCATCCCACTCCAGGGTGTGGATGTTGTACATCATGGTGCGCGAGGCATTGGTGTAGTCGGTCACGTGCACCTTGCCGCCGGTGAGGTTCCAGATCAGCCAGCTGTCGATGGTGCCGAAGGCGAGCTCGCCCTTGCGTGCGCGTTCGCGTGCGCCCTCCACGTGGTCGAGTATCCACTTGACCTTGGTGCCGGAAAAATACGCATCGATCAGCAGCCCGGTCTTGTCGCGCACCATCTGCTCATGGCCGGCCTCTTTGAGCTGGGTGCAGATGTCCTTGGTCTGCCGCGATTGCCAGACGATGGCGTTGTAGATCGGCTGGCCGGTGGCCTTGTCCCACACCACCGCGGTCTCGCGCTGGTTGGTGATGCCGATGCCTGAGATCTCGCGCGCGTCGATCTGCGCGTTGTTGAGCAGCTCGGTAATGGTGGTGTAGACGCTGGTCATGATCTCGCGCGGGTTGTGTTCCACCCAGCCCGGCTGCGGAAAGATCTGGCCGAATTCGCGCTGCGCCACGCCGGCCACCTTGCCCTGGCGATCGAACAACATCGCGCGCGAGCTGGTGGTGCCCTGGTCGATCGCAAGGACGTATTTCTTTTCCATCGTGCATTCCTCGAAACAAAGGCCGGCGCACCGCGCGCACGGCGTGACTGTCAGTGCAGCGGTGCGATCACGGCGGATCGAGTGGCGGGGTGGCGGCTTTTTGCAGGTGCAACACCCGCGCCGGCAGGAACGGCAGGATCAGCCACTGGTAGGCGAGGGCGCCCAGCGGGCCACCGATCAATGGCCCGACGATCGGGATCCACCAGTAGTTGTCCTTGGCCGGCAGTGCGGCTTCGCCCCAGCCGGCGAAATACGCGAACAGGCGCGGGCCGAAGTCACGCGCGGGGTTCATCGCCCAGGCTTCCAGATAGCCCATCGAGGCGCCCAGCGTGGCCACCAGCAAGCCGATCATCAACGCGCCCGAGTTGGCGGTTGGCGCCGCCTCGTTGAAGCGCTCGGTGATGGCGAAGATACCGAAGATCAGAAACGCGGTGATGATGATCTGGTCCACCAACGCATGCATCGGCGTGACCGCCAGGCCCGGCGCGGTGAAGAACACCCCCGCAGCGCCGCCGGCTTCGCGGGTGAGCTGCTGCACCTGGTTGTAGTGGTCGATCACCGGCCCGTAGAGCTGGTAGACAATCGCCGCGCCAAGAAACGCGCCGACCACTTGCGCGCCCCAGTACGGCAGCACCTTTTTCCAGGAAAAATCGCGGAACAACGCCAGCGCCAGCGTGACGGCAGGGTTGGCGTGCGTGCCGGACACCGAACCGGTTACATAAATCGCCAGCGTCACCGCCAGACCCCAGGCGATGCACACCCCCCAGTAGGCGTTTTGATACGGGCTGGGGTCGTAGAGGATGTACATCGCCGCGACCGAATCGCCCAGCGCGATGATGATGAACATCGCCACCGCTTCGGAGATCAACTCACCCACGAGTTGACGGCTCATGGGCGGCCTTGCGCGCTGCGCGGTGCACGGCCATGGCGGTGTTGCGATGCGTCTGGCGACGCGCAAGTGTGTCTGGTTGTGCTCATCTCAGTTGCCCTCCACGAAATACCCATGATGATGCGCGGCGCGCGCGCCAGGATACGTTGCCAACGACCCTTCCTCGTTGGCAACGTCAGTCACGCTGTCAGGCTGGCACCGCGTGCGTCTGCGCGTTGGCGTGCGCAGCTGGCCGCGTCTGCAGATACGCCTCCAGGCGCGCGCGCGCCTCGGCATCTACACGCAGGCCCAGTTTGCTGCGGCGCCACAGGATGTCGTCGGCGGTCTGCGCCCATTCGCGGGCGCACAGGTAATCCACCTCGGCCTGGTAGAGGTCCGCACCAAAATGCTGGCCGAGTGCAGCCATGTCCTGCGCATCGCCAAGCAGCTGCTCGGCACAGGTGCCGTAGTTGCGCACCAGCCGCTGTGCGGTGGCCGCCGGCAGCCAGGGACGCGCAGTACGCACGCGCTCCAGCAGGCTGGCGATGTCGCGTTGTTCGCCGCCGGGCAGGGCCTCGCCACGCGCGGTCCACGCCGGCTTGCGCGCGCCCAGGGCATGGGTCAGCCGGTCGACGGCTTCTTCGGCGAGCTTGCGGTAGGTGGTGAGCTTGCCGCCGAACACGTTGAGCAATGGTGCGCCGTCGGTGAGCACTTCCAGCTGATAGTCGCGGGTCACTTCGGCGGCGTTGTCTTCGGCGTCGTCGAGTAGCGGACGCACCCCGCTGTAGTTCCACACCACATCCTGCGGGGTGATCTGCTGCTGGAAATACAAGTTCACCGCATCGCACAGGTACTGCACCTCGGCCGCGTCGATCTTGGGAGCGGACGGGTCGGCCTCGTAATCCACGTCGGTGGTGCCGATCAAGGTGAAGTCGTGCTCGTAGGGAATGGCAAACACGATGCGTCGGTCGGGTTGCTGGAAGATGTACGCGTGGTCGTGGTCGAACAGCTTGGGCACCACGATGTGGCTGCCCTTGACCAGGCGCAGCGCATGCTGGTGCGGCACCGCGGCCACCTTGTCCAGGAACGACACCGCCCACGGACCGGCCGCATTGGCCAGCGCACGCGACTGCACGGTGCGGCGGCGTCCGTCGCAGCCTTCCAGCTCCGCATACCAGAACCCGGCATCGCGCCAGGCGCCAACGCAACGCGTACGCGTATGGATCTGCGCGCCACGCTTGGCCGCATCCATCGCGTTGAGCACCACCAACCGCGCGTCCTGCACCCATGCGTCGGAATACACAAAGCCGGTGCGCAGCGACTCCTGCAGCGGCTGGCCAACCGGATGGGTGCGCAGCGACAGCCGGCGCGAGCGCGGCAGGCTGCGCTTGCTGCCGCCAAGATGGTCGTACAGGAACAGCCCGGCGCGAATCATCCAGGCCGGGCGCAGATGCGGCTGATGCGGCAGCAGGAAGCGCAGCGGCCAGATGATGTGCGGCGCTAGCCGCAGCAGTACCTCGCGTTCGGCCAGCGCCTTGCCGACCAATGCGAACTCGTACTGCTCCAGATAGCGCAGGCCACCGTGGATGAGCTTGGTGCTGGCGCTGCTGGTATGCGCGGCCAGGTCGTCCTGTTCGCACAGGCACACCGACAGACCGCGCCCGGCCGCGTCACGGGCGATGCCGACCCCGTTGATGCCGCCGCCGATTACCAGAAGATCGTATGTCTCGCCCATCGGTGCCTCCGTCCGGGCTCGCCAGCAAGAGCGAACCTAAGTTGTCATGTTCGAACATATTCGAACATGACGCCTTGCGGAGGCGTGAAGAGGCGTATGTGGCTGATCTGCGGCTTCTGGTAACAATGAGACTATTGATCCGCGTATTTCGATAGATATTAGCGATGGATGGATGGCGCGTGTGCCGCAGATCGCCGCAATCGCACACAAACGAACATTGTCCGGGCTTGGTCGGTAACCCCGGCCCGAGCCCGGCTGCATGCCGAACACCACCACGCACATCAGCCGCCTGCTGGACCGCCGGGACAAGCCCTGCGGCTCCGGCCGCCCAGCCCTCAAGCGCGGGAGTCAGCCCGCGACGCCGGCCAGATGCACGCGCGTGCCAGCCTCGGCCAGCACCGTGCGCAGCTCCTCCGGCGGCGGCCGGTCGGTGAACCAGTCGTGCACCTGTGCAATCGCCCCCAGCCGCACCATCGCGTTGCGGCCGAACTTGCTGTGGTCGGCGGCCAGCAGCACCTGCCGAGAATGCTCGATGATCGCCTGGGCCACGCGCACTTCCTGGTAATCGAAATCCAGCAGCGTGCCGTCCAGGTCGATCCCGGAAATGCCGATCACCCCGAAGTCCACCTTGAACTGGCGGATGAGCTCCACCGTCGCCTCGCCGGTGACGCCCTGGTCGCGGCCACGCACCACGCCGCCGGCCACGATCACCTCGAAGCTGGGATTGGCGCTGAGCATTACCGCCACGTTGAGGTTGTTGGTGATCACGCGCAGGCCGCGGTGCTGCAGCAAAGCACGCGCCACTTCCTCGTTGGTGGTGCCGAGATTGATGAACAGCGAGGCGTCGTCGGGAATGAAGCGCGCCACCTGCGTGGCGATCTGTTGCTTCTCGCGCGCCTGCAGCGCCTTGCGCGCCGCATACGCCAGGTTCTCCACGCTGGACGGCATGCTGACACCGCCGTGATACCGGCGCAGCACGCCGGCATCGCAGAGCAAGGTCAGATCGCGGCGAATGGTCTGCGGCGTGACCTCAAAGCGCGTTGCCAGCCCTTCCACGTCGGCAAAGCCCTGTTGGCGCACCAAGGCCACCAACTGCTCCTGGCGCGGATTGAGTGCCGGCGCCGGCACGGTCCTGTAATGAGTCGACTCCATGCGCAGATCATCGCCCATGCGCGTGAGGATGCAAGCACGAGCATGGCCGCGCCGCGCTGGGCCAGACCGACCACGGCAGTGGCCGCCTGACCACTGCAATCACTGCGTGTCATACGCACCACCGGCCAGTCGGTGGATGGTGGGTGGTGGCGAACGGCTCGACTTTGACTGCCCCGAAAGGCGACGGGGTCTGTCGCTCACACCGCCGCGATGGTGTCGCATGACGCGACCCAAGCACGATGCCTGCGCGCTCAGCCGGAGCCCGCGCGGTAGCCTGTATCGATGCTGATGCTGCCGCCCACCGCACGTGACACGCACGCGCACAGCTTGCGGTTCTCGCTGCGCTGGGCATCGCTGAAGAACACGTCGCGGTGGTCGATGTCGGCCGCCGTGTCGAGCACGTCCACCGCGCACAACCCGCACTCGCCGCGTCGGCATTCGGCGATCAGCTCCACGCCGGCGTCGGCCAGGGCGTCGAGCATCGATACGTTCTCGGCCACCTGCACTTCCATGCCCAGCCCAGGCAACTTGACCACGAAGGCCTGTGCCGGCACCCGCCCGCTGTTGCCGAAGGTCTCGAAATGCAGGCGCGCGCGCGGCCGGCCGGCGGCGTGCCACTGCTGGCGCACTGCTTCGAGCATGCCCAGCGGCCCGCAGACATAGACCTCGGCATTGGGCGACAAGGTGGCCAGTTCCGCGGCCAGATCCGGCGGGCCGGCCTGGTCGTCGCAATGCACTTGCAGGCGTGCGCCGAGCAGCGCCTCCAGCGTGTCCACATAGGCCATGGTGTCGCGTGCGCGGCCCACGTACAGCATGCGGAACGCGGCATGCCGGCGCGCCAGCCGCTGCGCCATGCCCATGATGGGCGTCACGCCGATACCGCCTGCAATCAGCAGGATTTCCTCGCCTGCTTCATCCAGCGCGAAGTTATTGCTGGGTGGCGAAATTTCCACCACGTCGCCCGGTGCCAAGGTCCACATATGCCGCGAGCCGCCGCGGCTTTCGGGCATCTGCCGCACCGCCACCTGGTAATAGCCATCGGCGCGGGGCTCGCCCACCAGCGAATAGGACCGCACATCCTCGCGCCCGTGGAGCTGCAGGCGGAAATCCAGATGGCTGCCCACCTCGAAGCTGCGCGTGTTCGCGCCCGGGTCGAGCACGATCTCGCGCACGCCCTGGCAGGCATCGGCAACACTCACCACGCGGGCGTGGTGCCAATGGGTGTCTTTACGCATGCTGATCTCCTTGCTTCGATCCCGGTATGCGGCCTGCGCCTGGCGCTTGTGCAGCACGTGCGTGGCGTTGATGCGCTGCAGGCACTGGCGACAGCGCACGGGCCACGCACGCAACGTGCAGCGGTGTTGATGCATCGCGCATGGCCATCACCCCACCATGCGCAGGGACAGGTCGCCGGCGCGCTGTTCGCGCGCGATCAGGCGGTCGATGACGCGTCGCGCCCACATGCCGCCGGCGTCTACGTTGAGGTTGTAGAACGCGTGGTCCGGATGCGCGTCGATCGCGCGTTGCTGGGCTTCCAGCACGGCTTCGTCTTCGCCGAATACGCCGGTGACGCCTTCGCGCGTGAGCGTGGTCAATGACTGGTCATGCAGCGCGTAGTTGCGCATGAACGCCCAGAAGTAATGGCAGGTGGTGTCGGTTTCCGGGGTGATGGTGTTGAGCACGAACCCGTTGACGCCCTGGCTGCGGTCACCCTGCGGCGCGCCGGTGCCGGTGATGGCCACGCCGACATCGATGGCGATGGTGCCCGGTGCTTCGAAATGGATGATCTGCCAGCGGTCCACCTTGCCGTGGTAGTTCAGGTGCCGCGCGATCTGGCCGGCCCAGAACGGCGGTGGGTCGATGTTGTGCATCCAGCGCGACACGGTCACCGTGCGGTCGCCGTGCACCACCTCGAACGGCGCTTCGGCCACTTCGTCCTGGCCGATACTCGAGCCATGCACGAAGGTTTCGTGGGTGAGGTCCATCAGGTTGTCCAGCACCAGCCGGTAATCGCATTTGGCGTGGATGGTGCGGCCGTCGCCGGCCCAGGCCGGATCGTGCGACCAGTGCAGGTCCGGGATCAGCGCCACATCGGCCTGCGCCGGGTCGCCCGGCCACACCCACACGTAGCGGTGCTTTTCGGCGACAGGAAAGCCGCGCACGCAGGCCGAGGGGTTGATGGTTTCCTGCGAGGGCATGTGCACGCAGCGGCCCTGCGCGTTGTAGACCAGCCCGTGGTAGCCGCAGACCACGTCGTCGCCGCGCAGCTTGCCCATCGACAACGGCACCAGCCGGTGCCAGCAGGCATCTTCCAACGCCACCACGGCCCCGGCGGTGGTGCGGTAGAGCACCACGTCCAGGTTGCAGAGCTTGCGCGGGGTGAGCGCGTGCTTGACCTCGTGGTCCCAGGCGACGGCGTACCACGCGTTGAGGGGGAACAGCGGCTTGGACTGTGACATGACCGTGACTCCTGGGCTTCTAGGCAACCTGGGTAAGGACTGGCGCAAGACACTGCGCCCAACCCGAAGTTGACGCGCACTGCCGCGCTGGCGTCCGCTTGCGGGCGAAGTTATGTATACACCGGAGACAATGTTGGTGGCACAAGTGGCTGGTATTCATGTGCGATTATCGAATGGCAATTTCGATAATCGGATTGACCGGCACGCAAACCGGGGCCTACCGTGGCGACACCGTGGTGTGCAGGAGTCTGGAATGGCCGACATCGTTTCCCTGTCCGAGGCCGTGGCACAGCTGATCGCCGATGGCGATTGCGTGGCGATGGAAGGCTTTACCCACCTGATCCCGCACGCCGCCGGCCACGAGGTGATCCGCCAGCGCAAACGCAACCTGCGGCTGGTCCGGATGACCCCGGACCTGATCTACGACCAGCTGATCGGCGCCGGCTGCGCGTCGGCGCTGCGCTTTTCCTGGGGCGGCAATCCTGGCGTGGGCTCGCTGCACCGGCTGCGCGATGCGGTGGAACATGGCTGGCCTGCGCCGCTGCAACTGCGCGAACACAGCCACGCAGACATGGCCAACGCGTATGTGGCCGGCGCGTCGGGCCTGCCATTCGCGGTCCTGCGCGGCTATGTGGGCTCGGACCTGCCCAAGGTCAACGACAGCGTCCGCTTCCTGCAATGCCCCTACACCGGGCAGACCCTGGCGACCTCGCCGGCGGTGAATCCGGATGTCACCGTGATCCACGCGCAGCAGGCCGACCGCCGCGGCAATGTGTTGCTGTGGGGCATTCTGGGCGTGCAGAAAGAGGCCGCGCTGGCCGCGCGCAAGGTGATCGTGACGGTGGAGGAGATCGTCGACACACTCGATGCGCCGCCCAATGCCTGCATCCTGCCGCGTTGGGTGGTGAGTGCGGTCTGCGTGGTGCCCGGGGGCGCCGCGCCGTCGTATGCGCATGGCTACTCCGCGCGCGACAACCGCTTCTATCTGGCCTGGGATGCCATCGCCCGCGATCGCGCGCGGTTCCAGGCGTGGATCCAGGCCCACATCCTGGACACCGACGACTTTGCCGGGTTCCAGCGCGTATATGCCGGCAGCCAGCACGCGGAGGCGGCATGAGCGACTACAGCACCAACGAAATGATGACCGTGGCGGCGGCACGTCGCCTGCCCGATGGCGCGGTGTGTTTCGTCGGCATCGGCCTGCCCTCCACCGCGGCGAATCTGGCGCGTCTGACGCATGCACCGGAGGTCACGTTGATCTACGAATCCGGCCCGATCGGTGCGCGCCCGCAGGTGTTGCCACTGTCGATCGGCGATGGCGAACTGGCCGAGACCGCCGACACCGTGGTCTCTACCCCGGAGATCTTTCGCTATTGGCTGCAAGGCGGGCGGGTGGATGTAGGGTTCCTGGGCGCGGCGCAAATCGATCGCCATGCCAACCTCAACACCACCGTGATCGGCCCGTACGCTGCACCGAAGACGCGCCTGCCCGGTGCCGGCGGCGCGCCGGAAATCGCCACCAGCGCCAAGCAGGTGTTCATCATCATGCGGCAGTCCACGCGCAGCTTCGTGCAGACGCTGGACTTCATCACCACCGTCGGTCATCTGGACGGCGGTGATGCGCGCACCCGCGCCGGCCTGCCCGGTGCCGGCCCCACCGTGGTGGTCACCGATCTATGCGTGATGGAACCCGACCCGGTCAGCCGCGAGCTCACCGTGACCGCGCTGCATCCTGGCGTGACCCAGGCGCAGGTCACCGCGGCCACCGGCTGGGCGGTGCTCTTTGCCGCAACGCTGACCGAAACTGCCGCACCCACCGCCACCGAGTTGCACGCCTTGCGTGCGTTGCAGGCACGCACCGCCGCAGCCCACGGAACGCAAGCGGCGGGAGCCGAGGCATGAGCGAGGTCTATCTGGTGGATGGCATTCGCACGCCGATCGGCCGTTACGGCGGCGCACTGTCCAGCGTGCGCGCCGACGATCTGGGCGCGGTGCCGATCGCCGCGTTGCTGGCGCGGCATCCACAGCTGGACCCGGCGGCCATCGACGATGTCTACCTGGGCTGCGCCAACCAGGCCGGCGAAGACAACCGCAATGTCGCGCGGATGAGTGTGTTGCTGGCTGGCTTGCCCAGTTCGGTGCCGGGCAGCACGGTGAATCGCCTGTGCGGCTCGGGACTGGAAGCGGTGGGCATTGCGGCACGCGGCATCCGTGCCGGCGAACTGGAGCTGGCATTGGCTGGGGGCGTGGAGTCGATGTCGCGCGCGCCGTGGGTGATGGGCAAGGCGGAATCGGCGTTCGCCCGGAACCAGCACCTGCACGACACCACGATGGGCTGGCGCTTCATCAATCCGCGCCTGGAAGCGACCTACGGCGTGGAGCTGATGGGCGAGACCGCCGAGAACGTCGCGCAGCGCTACGCCATCAGCCGCGACGACCAGGATGCGTTTGCCCTGCGCAGCCAGCAGCGCACCGCCGCCGCGCAGGCTGCCGGGTTCTTCGACGACGAGATCACCGCAGTGGCGGTGGCCGGGCGCAAGGGCGGCGAGCGCGTGCAGGTGATGCGCGACGAACATCCGCGGGCCGATGCCAGTGCCGAGGCCCTGGCGCGGCTCAAGCCGGTGTTCCGCCAGCCGGGCACGGTCACGGCCGGCAATGCGGCCGGCCTCAATGACGGTGCCGCCAGCCTGTTGCTGGCCTCGGCGCGCGCGCTGCACCTACACGGGCTCACGCCACGCGCGCGGGTGCTGGGGTTTGCCTCGGCGGGCGTGGAGCCGACCTACATGGGCATCGGCCCGATCCCGGCCACGCAACGCCTGCTGGCGCGGCTGGGGCTGCAGATCGCGCAATTCGATGCGATCGAATTCAACGAAGCATTCGCCGCGCAGGCGCTGGCCTGCACGCGCGCGTTCGGATTGGCCGACGATGCCGCGCACGTCAATGCTAATGGCGGCGCGATTGCGCTGGGCCACCCGCTGGGCATGAGCGGTGCACGGCTCGCACTGACGCTGCTGCGTCAACTCGACGCCTGCAATGGCCGCCGCGGGCTGGCCAGCATGTGTATTGGCGTTGGCCAGGGCGTAGCGCTGGCGATCGAGCGTGTTTGAGCGCCATGATCTCGTGCCCGCGCCGTTGCATGCCCACTTCATCGATCACGCTCACACCTGCGTCTGACGGAGATGCCGATGCACGACCTTCCCCCTGATACGCCGCCCGGCGATGCCCTGCTCGGCTATCGGCGCCCCCGCGCCGGCACACAGCCTGCCTATCTGCATGCGCCGTATGCGTCCACCGCGTTGCGTGCGCCCACACGTGCACCGATCGCCATGCCGGTCACGCTGTCGGAAGTCACCGGGCCACGGCCTTCGCAAATCACCCTGGGCGCGCATGCGGCCGACCTCACCGCCGGCTTTGCCGGTGAGCCACTGGGCGAGCGCATTATCGTTTCAGGCCGTGTGCTCGACGAAAACGGCGCGCCGGTCCGCAATAGCGTGGTGGAAGTCTGGCAATGCAATGCGGCCGGGCGCTACCAGCACGAAGGCGACCGCCACGATGCGCCGCTGGACCCCAACTTTCGCGGCACCGGCCAGGTGCTGACCGACGCGCACGGGCGCTATGCCTTCAAGACCATCAAGCCCGGCGCCTATCCCTGGCGCAACCACTACAACGCCTGGCGGCCGGCGCATATCCATTTCTCGCTGCACGGCGATGGCATCGGCCAACGCCTGATCACGCAGATGTATTTCCCCGGTGATCCGTTGCTCGCGCACGACCCGATCTACAACTGCGTGGACGACCCGCTGGCACGCGAACGCATGGTGTCTAGTTTCGATTGGGAGCACGCGGTGAGCGAATACGCGCTGGCTTATCGGTTCGACATCGTGCTGCGCGGCCGCAAGCAAACCGTCTGGGAGTGAGCCAATGAGCCTGCATGCAACGCCGTCGCAAACGGTCGGCCCGTACTACCGGCTGGGGCTGGAGCCCTTGTATCGCGCACAGATCGCACCGGAGCACGCGGCCGGCACGCAGGTGCAGATCAGCGGATGCGTGTTCGATGGGGCCGGCATGCCGGTGAGCGATGCGGTGCTGGAGCTGTGGCAGGCCGATGCCGCCGGCATCTATGCCCATGCGCACGATCCGCGCTGCGCCGCGCACGACCCCAGTTTCGATGGCTGGGGCCGCGTGCCCACCGATGCACAGGGCCGCTACCGGCTCAGCACCATCCTGCCAGGCCCGGTGGCCGGTCCGAACGGGCAGCCGCAGGCGGCGCATCTGGTCGTGCTCGTGTTCATGCGCGGGCTGTTGCGCGGCGTGGCAACGCGGCTGTACTTCGCCGACGACCCACAGCTGAGCGGTGACCCCATCCTCGCGCTGGTGCCGCCCGAACGGCGCGGCACATTGCTGGCGCGCGCGCGCAGCGCTGGCGACTACGTGTGGGACATCCACATGCAGGGCGATGCCGAGACGGTGTTCTTCAGTTACTGATGGGCGCGTGCACTGAAACGCGTGCCTGAAGAGGCAGTTGTTTGCACAGGTCGCCAGGGTGTTGGTGCATGCAAGCAGGGCCTGCACGTCGCGTCATCGGCGTGGCATCGCGCCCGCGCAAGCGAGGTGCCGGTGCACCGCCGCCGCTCACGCGAGCCGCGCGTCCGGCACGCGCATGGTTGGCACCTGTGCGCATCGGTGCCATGCTCCGGCCACGCCAAGAGATGCAATGCATGAGTGCACCGTTTTCCCTGCTGGGCGGCCTGTTTGGCGACCCCGCGTGCGATGAAGTGTTCGACGATGCCGCACGCGTGCAGGCGATGCTGGACTTCGAGTCCGCGCTGGCCCGGGCGCAAGCGCAATGCGGGGTGATTCCGCTGGCGGCTGCGCAGGTCATTGCCGCGCAGTGTCACGCAGCGCACTACGACCTGGCCGCATTGGCGCAGGCCACCGCACTGGCCGGCAACCCTGCCATTCCGTTGATCAAGGAGCTGACCCGGCAGGTGGCCGCGCACGATGCCGATGCCGCGCGCTGGGTGCATTGGGGCGCCACCAGCCAGGACGTGATCGATACCGGCAGTGTGCTGCAACTGCGCGCGGCCTTCGACCTGCTGCTGCCGCGCCTGGACGCACTGTGCGCCTGCCTGGCGACGCTGGCCGCACGCGAGCGCGCCACCGGGCTGCCGGGCCGCACCCTGTTGCAGCAGGCGGTACCCGTGACCTTCGGGCTCAAGGCCGCCGGCTGGCTGGACGCCTTGCAGCGCGCACGCCGCCGCCTGCATACCGCGCGCACCGAGGCCTTGGTGCTGCAATTCGGCGGCGCCGCCGGCACCCTGGCGGCGCTGGAAACGCGTGGGCTGGAGGTGGCGCAGGCCTTGGCGCATGCGCTGCAGTTGCCGCTGCCGGCGTTGCCCTGGCACACCGCGCGCGACCGCCTGGTGGAGGTGGGTTGCGCATTCGCGTTGCTGGCCGGCAGCCTGGGCAAGATCGGCGGCGATGTGGTGCTGCTGATGCAATCGGAAGTGGGCGAGGCGTTCGAGCCGGCGGCGGCGGGCAAGGGCGGCTCCTCGGCGATGCCGCATAAGCGCAACCCGGTGGCCGGCGTGGTGGCGGTCGCCGCGGCCGCGCGCGTGCCCGGGCTGGTGGCCACCTTGTTCGCCACGATGGCGCAGCCACACGAGCGCGCGGCCGGGCAGTGGCATGCCGAATGGGAAACGCTACCGGAGATCGTGCGCCTGACCGCCGGCAGCCTGGCGCAGATGCAGGCCTGCCTGGCCGGACTGGAACTGGACCGCACGCGCATGCAGGCGCATCTGCACAGCCACGGTGGCGTGCTCTACGCGGAGGCCGCGGTGTTCGCACTGGCGCGGCAGCTGGGCAAGTCGCAGGCGCATACGCTGGTCGAACATGCGGTGGCGCGTGCGCAGTCGGCAGGGCGTCATCTGCGCGAGGAGCTGGCCGACGATCCTCACGTGCAGGCAATGCTCTCGCCGGCACAACTGGAGGCGATCTTCGCGCCCGACAGCTGGCGTGGCATGGCGTCGGTCTGGATCGACCGCGTCCTGGCCGCTTCACCTTCCCCCTGACGGTGGCCCATGGCATTTCTCCAGTTGCCGACACATCGCCTGCATTACCGCCTGGATGGCACTGAAGGACGCCCCTGGCTGACCTTCTGCAACTCGCTTGGCACCGACCTGCACATGTGGGACGTGCAGCTGGAGGCGCTTGCGCCGCACTACCGCATCCTGCGCTACGACCGCCGTGGTCACGGCTACTCCGAGTCGCCGCCCGGCCCATACAGCGTGGCCGACCTGGGCCAGGATGTGATTGCGCTCTGGGATGCGCTGCAGATTGCGCGCAGTGATTTTTGTGGGCTCTCGATCGGCGGGCTCACCGGCCAATGGCTCGGCCTCAACGTGCCGCAGCGATTGCGGCGGCTGGTGGTCTGCGCCACAGCGCAGAAGATCGGCAGCGCCGACACCTGGGCCACACGGATCGAGCAGGTGCGCCACGACGGCTTGCCGGTGTTGATCGACGCCACGTTGCAGCGCTGGTTCACCCCGCACTTCGCCATCTCGCATGCTCAGCGTCTGGACATGATCGCCGCCGCGTTCGTATCCACCTCCCCCGACGGCTACATCGCCTGTTGCCAGGCGGTAGCCGATGCCGATTTCCGTGGCGCACTGGACGCCCTGGAGGTGCCAGTGCTGGCCATCGCCGGCGACGACGATCCGGTCTGCCCGCCCACCGACCTGCGCGACATCGCCTATGCGGTGCCCGACGGCCAGTACGCGCAGGTGCCCGGCCGCCACATCTGCAACCTGGAATCGCCGGCAGCGTTCAACGACGTGCTGCTGGGTTTTCTCCAGGCCGAGTGAGCTTTCCCCCAACTGCAAGGACACCCGATGCACGAAGACGAACGGTACCAGGCCGGCCTGCGCGAGCGCCGGCGCGTGCTGGGCGATGCGCATGTCGACCGCGCGCTGGCCGCGCGCACCGAGTTCACCGGCGAGTTCCAGGACATGATCACCCGCCACGCCTGGGGCACCATCTGGACCCGCGACGGCCTGCCCGCCCACACCCGCTCGCTGCTGACCCTGGCGATGATGGTGGCGCTGGGGTGTGATGAGGAATTCAAGCTGCATGTGCGTGCCGCGCGCAACAACGGCGTCACTGCCGCGCAGATCAAGGAAGTATTGCTGCAGGCAGCGATCTACTGCGGCGTGCCAGCGGCCAACCACGCTTTCGCACTGGCCCAACCGATCCTGGACGCACAGGCGGCCGAAGGTGCGCCGGCAACCGACGGTTAGCTGATCGGCACGATCGCGAGCGCGGGTGGCACGGCACACCATGCACGCGTAACGGATGAGACGCGTCGGCGCCCGCAGCGCACATCAACACGGATACATCGCACCCGATGCCATTCGTCCGCCAGGAAAGAGGCAGGGCGCGTGCACGGCGCAAGACCGTGTTGTGATCGAAGATGGTCAAGCGCATGGACGCGCCTCGCATGCGTCGTACCGGCGGCGGCCGCGCACCAACCATGCAATTGCACCGTAGTCGCTCTGCGTTGGAGAGGGTTCGTTGAGAGAACGCCGTGATCAACGATGGAGAACCACCCGCACGCGCGCCGCAAGAAACATATCCGACAGCAGCGCATCCCCGCACTGGTTCCGCCAGCGCATCGCCTGATCGCCAGCGGCCATGACACACCGCCCGCACTACGGCGATGATGCAGCCTCCCAATACGCCGGCCTGCCGCGTCCTTGCAGCGCGCCGCCATCCACGAGGCTCCACATGATGCTACGTCTCGCCTGCCTGGCAGTGCTGCTGCTCCTTACCTGCGGCGCGCAGGCGCAACCACAGCCCGGCCCGGGCACGCAGCGTGCGCAGGTGCAGGCCGACGATGGCCAGCCACTGGTGGTGTGGTCGCGGCTGCCGGCACGGCCGCGTGGCACGCTGCTGCTGGTGCATGGGCGCACCTGGAGTGCATTGCCCAACTTCGATCTGCAAGTGGCCGGCGAGCCTGCCGACACACGCTCGGTGCTGGCGGCGTTGGCACAGGCGGGCTACGCGGTGTATGCGCTGGATCTACGCGGCTATGGCGGCACCGCGCGCGATGGCAGCGGGTGGAACACGCCGGTACGCGCCATGGCTGACGTGCGCGCCACGCTGACATGGATCGCCAAGCGCCACCCCGGTCTGCCGCCGCCCGCCCTGCTGGGGTATTCCAATGGCGCACGGGTGGCCTTGCTGCTCGCCCAGGCGCAGCCGGAGCTGCTGTCGGCGCTGGTGCTGTATGGCTTTCCCGACGATGTCGATGTCGCGCCGCAGGCCACGGCCGTGCCCGCACAGCCGCCGCGCGAGCGCACCACCGCCGAAGCCGCTGGCTCGGACTTCATCACCGCCAATGCCGCGCCCGCCGCCGTACAGAAGGCGTATGTGGCCGCCGCACTCGCGGCCGACCCGGTGCGCACCGACTGGCGCGCGATGGAGCAATTCGCCTACCAGCCCGAGCAGGTGACGCGCGTGCCGGTGCTGCTGCTGCGCGGTGTGGATGACCCACTCGCCACGCAGTCAGAGAATGCGCACCTGTTCGCACGCCTGGGCAGCGCCGACCGCAGCTGGGTCACCTTGCCGCACGCCGACCATGTGGCGCATGTCGAAGACAGCCATGCCGCCTGGGTGGACGCGGTGGTCGCCTTCCTGCGCCGCCCGCGCTGAACCAGCCGGACGCGCTCAGCTGAGCAGGGCGCCCAAGCGCTGCGCCGCCTGCTTGAGCGGCTCCACCCACTGGGTCTGCATCGTCTGCAGGCTCACGCGCCCGGCCTGCGCACCGATATTGAGCGCGGCAATCACCTCGCCACGCAGGTTGCGCACCGGCACCGCGATCGAGCGCAGGCCGATCTCCAGCTCCTGGTCGGTCAGGCAGACGCCTTCGCGGCGCGCCCGTGCCAGCACCTCGAGCAGGGCGGCGGGCTGGGTCACGGTGCGGTCGGTGCGCGGACGCAAGGTGGTGCGTTCCAGATAGGCCTGCAGCGTGTCGGCAGGCAGGGCCGCCAGCAGCACCCGCCCCATCGACGTGCAATAGGCCGGCAGGCGGGTGCCGGGCCGCAGCCCGATCGACATGATGCGCACGGTTTCCGCGCGTGCCACGTACAGCAGGTCATCGCCATCCAGCACCCCCAGCGAGCACGACTCGTGCACCTGGTCGCGCAGGCCATCCAGCACCGGCTGCGCCGCGGCGGTCATCGACGAGGACGCGGTGTACGCACCGCCCAGCCCCAGCACCCGCGGCAGCAACACATAGCCGCGGCCCTGCTCACCCACATAACCCAGGGCCGCCAGGGTGTGCAGCACGCGCCTGACTGCGGCGCGCGAGATGCCGGTCTCCAGGCTGATCTGCGACGTCGTCACCTCGCGTGCGTGCTGGGCGAACACGCTCAGCACCACCAGCCCGCGCCCGAGCGAGGTCATGAAATCCGGGTCACCTTTGGCAGCGGCAATCTGCTGCATCAAGGCATGCGGCAGGCCGCGCTCGCTGCTGGCGATGGCCGGCGCGGCGGGACGTTTGCGGCGGGAAGAGGTGGGCTCGGGCATCGCATCGCGCTAGGGGCAGGTGCCTGCATGGTAAGCGCATCGTCCCAATGCATGGCCCCGGTCTCAGCTTGGCCCCTTGCGGGGTGAGCGCTTCACCCTGCTTGACGCATAATCGTCACTGGTCTTTTTCCTGCGTTGGTTCCCTTCCTCCATGAAAACCCCCAAGGGCCTGCAACCGCTGATCGACGATGGCGTCATCGACGAAGTGTTGCGACCACTGAAAAGCGGCAAGGAAGCCTCCGTCTACGTGGTCAGCGCGGGCGAAGACATCCTGTGCGCGAAGGTCTACAAGGACATGGCGCAGCGCAGCTTCCAGGCGCGCGTGCAATACCAGGAAGGACGCAAGGTGCGCGGCAGCCGCCAGGCCCGTGCGATGGGCAAGGCCACCAAGTTCGGCCGCAAGGAAGCCGAGACCGCCTGGAAGAACACCGAGGCCGACGCGCTCTACCAACTGGTGGACGCCGGCGTGCACGTGCCCAAGCCGCGCGGCTATTTCCACGGCGTGCTGCTGATGGACCTGGTGACCGACGACGCCGGCCACAGCGCGCCACGGCTGGGCGAAGTGGAACTGGAGCCGGAACAGGCGCGCCTCTTCCACACCAGCCTGGTCGGCGACGTGGTCAAGATGTTGTGCCTGGGCCTGGTGCATGGCGACCTCTCCGAATACAACGTGCTGGTCTCGCCCGACGGCCCGGTGGTGATCGACTTCCCGCAGGTGGTCAGCGCGGCCGGCAACAACGCCGCACGCGACATGTTGCTGCGCGACGTGCACAACCTGCGCGACTGCCTGGGCCGATTCGCCCCCGAGCTGCTGGACACTTATTACGGCGAAGAAATGTGGGCGTTGTTCGAAAAGGGCGAGCTGCGCCCGGACAGTGCATTGACCGGCCGTTTCACCTTCGACACCAAGCGCGCCGACGTGCGTGCCATCCGCGCCTCGATCGAGGACGCGCGCCAGGAAAACCTGATCCGTCAGCAGGGCCGCGAGGCGGCCGCCGAAGACGATTGATCGCGATGGCTGCAGCAGGTGTGGCTGCGGCGTTACCAGCGGCTAACGCTGCTGTCTAAAGCTGCTGCGGTCATCCGCAACAGCACTTGGCTGCCTGTGGCTAACGGCGCGCACACGTGACGCCAGCATGGACGATGCCGCGGTGATGCGCTCGGTCAATACGCCGCATTGCAGTGACCTGCCTGCATCGACATCACGCGCATGATCGAAACAATTGATGAGCCGTAATGGTTAAAGACCATAACGATCTGGCAAGCTCGGCGTCTCTCATCGCTGCTGGAGTCCGTCATGGAATTCGATCCCGATGTCGTGCGCCTGTTCATGCAGCTGCAGCAAGCGGGGCAGCCCCCGATGGAGGCGCTGCCGTTGCAGGAAGCACGCGCCATGATGCGCGGCATGGGAGCGCAGCTGGGATTTCCACGGCTGCCGATGGCGCAGGTAACCGACCTGCAGGCCGACACTGCCGCCGGCACGGTGCCGCTACGTCTGTACCGGCCGCAGGGCCTGGATGACACGTCCGCACCGACGTGCCTGTTCGTGCACGGCGGTGGCGGTGTGGTGGGCGATCTGGACTCGCATGACGACGTCTGCCGGCAGCTGGCGGCACGCACGCCGTGTCAGGTGCTGGCGGTGGACTATCGCCTCGCGCCCGAACATTCGGCGCCGGCCGGCGTGGAGGATGTCATCGCCACGCTGCACTGGCTGGCCGAGCATGCCGACGCGGTGGGCGCCGATTCGCAGCGTCTTGCGATCTGCGGTGACAGTATCGGAGGTGGCATGGCGGCGGTGGCCGCGATCACTGCACAGCAGCGAGGCATCGCGTTGCGCTGTCAGCTGTTGCTGTACCCGCTGACGGATGCGCGCCCGGATACCGGCCTGCATCCCTCACGCGGCCGCAATGCCGAGATCCCGCCGCTGACGCGCAGCGCGGTGCAGTTCTTCAATCGCCTGTTGCTGCCGGACATGCGCCTGGCCGACCACTGGCACATCTCCGTGCTGCTGGCGCCGGACGTGGCCGGCGTGGCGCCGGCTCTGGTGGTGCTGGCCGACCGCGACATCCTGCACGACGAGGGACTGCAATACGCCGAGCGCCTGCGCACCGCCGGCGTGGAAGTCACCCAGCGCACCTGTGTCGGCATGATCCATGGCTTCATCACCATGGGTGGTGTGATCCGCGCGGCCGAGGAAACCATCGAGCTGGCGGCGCTGATGCTGCGGCAACGGCTGCTGCCAGTGCAGCCGCGCTTTGCTGCGTAGCTAGCACTTGCGTCGGCGCGCCGGCGGCGCATTCAACGCATTATCGAAAGGCCGCTGACCAAGTCGCGCGGCCTGTGCGTGCGCTCAGAAATTGAAGCGGAAGGTGGTCATCAAGACGTGGTTTTCGCGGTCGATCGTGCGGTTATTGACGAACTGATTCAAATACCCGACATCGACATTGGAGATTGCATTGAACTTCCAGTTGATGCCCACGAACACCCGGTTCTGATCGATGCCGCTGCGTGCGCCCCACTGGGTCTGATCCAGATTGACGAACAGCTCGTTGAATGCCACCCACGACAACTGCGGGCTCAGGCTGCTCGGACGCACGGCCCTGATCATCTGCCGCACCCGGTAGCCTTCATCGCTGAAGCCCTCGCGGTGGCGTTGCTCCAGACGCGTGCGGCTGGTGATGGTGATGTTGGCGATCGGATCGAACTGATACTGGAACTGCCCCCACCAGCGATTTTCGCGATTGGACGGCTGCCCGGCCGGGCGGCTGATGATGGTGTCGTAGCCCATCCAGACACTGGCTTTGGGATTGAGCCGGTAGAACACGGCAGGGCGCAGGATCAATTGATCGAACTGCTCGCCTTCCTCGCGCCAGCGCGGGTGCACGTCCATGCTCCAGTAAAGATTCTCGACCGGCAGCTTGCCTTGCGCATACACGCTCAGCCAGTAACGCCCGTCTTCTTCGGTCTGTGCCGCCGCCTGCGAGGTGCTGCCCAGCATCAGCAACAGAGCGGGACAGGCGATTCGGTAGGTTGCCGTCAGCAGCGCACGCAGTCTGTTCATGATCAGGAAGTCGTCAGTGGTGCCGGAGCATACCAACTCGGTCGCGACCGCCATCAAACTTCCCGGCATCCGCCATGCGATACGGCTCAATCGCTTCGCACCGGGCGACATGAACTCGCTGCGTGACATCTGTTGGCAATCAGCGCCTGCGTTTCGGTGCCCCCGTTTCTCGCGAACGATCGGCCGAGTCGAGCAGACACATAAGGGTTCTGCGGGCACCCGGCTGCACGGCAGCCAGGAACATCCGTCACTCACGCCAATGCAGACCTCAAGGCCAAGGCAGCGCGTGTAACGTCACGTCGCTGCCTTGCATGCCAATGACAGCGTCACGCCACCTGGCTGCGCCGCGCGCGTTCCAGGTGCACCAGCAGCAGCGAGATCGCGGCCGGGGTCATGCCCGGAATGCGCTGTGCCTGGCCGATACTTTGCGGGCGCACGCGTTCGAGTTTCTGCTGCACTTCCATCGACAGGCCACGCACGCCGGCGTAGTCGAAACCTTCGGGGATCGGCGTCGTTTCGTGGCGCTGCTGGCGGGCGATTTCGTCGCGCTGGCGATCCAGGTAACCGGCGTATTTGACGCCGATTTCCACCTGTTCGGCGACCTGCGCATCGTCCACGCCCGGGCCCAGCGTCGGCACCCGCATCAGCGCGGCGTAGCTGAGTTCCGGGCGCTTGATCAGGTCCAGCACATTGGTCTCGCGGCTCATCGGTACGCCCAGGGTATCGACCACCTCGCGGCCCAGGGCATTGCCCGGCGTGGCCCAGAGTGCCGACAGGCGCGCGGTTTCGCGCTGCACCGCCTCCTGCTTGCTGGAAAAACGTGCCCAGCGCGCGTCGTCGACCAGGCCCATCGCGCGCCCCACGCCGGTCAGCCGCAGATCGGCGTTGTCTTCGCGCAGCTGCAGCCGGTATTCGGCGCGGCTGGTGAACATACGGTACGGCTCGGTGGTGCCGTGGGTGATCAGGTCGTCCACCAGCACGCCCAGGTAGGCTTCGTCGCGGCGCGGCGACCAGGCCGGCAGCGCCTGCACGTGGCGTGCAGCGTTGAGCCCGGCCAACAGGCCCTGCGCGGCGGCTTCTTCGTAACCGGTGGTGCCGTTGATCTGCCCGGCGAAGAACAGCCCGCCCACCGCCTTGGTTTCCAGCGAGGCTTTGAGCCCGCGCGGGTCGAAGAAGTCGTACTCGATCGCATAGCCGGGGCGGGTGATATGCGCCTGCGCAAAGCCGCGAATCGAGCGCACCAGCGCTAGCTGCACGTCGAATGGCAGTGAGGTGGAAATGCCGTTGGGATAGATCTCGGTGACGTCCAGGCCTTCCGGTTCGACAAAGATCTGATGGCTGGTCTTGTCGGCGAAACGCACCACCTTGTCTTCGATCGACGGGCAGTAGCGCGGGCCAATGCCCTCGATCTGCCCCGAATACAGCGGCGAGCGGTGCAACGCGCCACGGATGATGTGGTGGGTCTGCTCGGTGGTATGGGTGATCCAGCAGCTGACCTGGGTCGGGTGGTCGCTGAGCTGGCCCATGAACGACATCACCGGCAGCGGGTCATCACCTGGCTGCTCATCCATCAGCGTGTAGTCGAGGGTGCGCCCATCAATACGCGGCGGAGTCCCGGTCTTGAGGCGATCGATGGCGAACGGGCGCTCGCGCAGACGCGCGGCCAGCGTGGTGGCCGGCGGGTCGCCCATGCGCCCGGCCGCGTACTGGGTCTCGCCGACATGGATCTTGCCGGCCAGGAAGGTGCCCGCGGTCAGGACCACGGCCGTGGCCTCGAAGCGCAACCCGGTCTGGGTGATCACCCCACGCACGCTGTCGCCTTCGGCGGCACCGTTATGGATGATCAGATCGTCCACCGCCGCCTGGAACACGGTCAGGTTGGGCTGCGCTTCGACGATGCGGCGGATCGCGCTGCGGTACAGGTTGCGATCGGCCTGGCAGCGGGTGGCCCGCACCGCCGGCCCCTTGGAGGCATTGAGGGTGCGCCACTGGATGCCGGCCAGGTCCGCCGCCTTGGCCATCGCCCCGCCCAATGCGTCGATCTCCTTGACCAGGTGCCCCTTGCCGATCCCGCCGATGGCCGGGTTGCAGCTCATCGCGCCCACGGTCTCGATGTTGTGGGTCAGCAGCAGCGTGCGCGCACCGGCGCGGGCAGCCGCCAGCGCCGCCTCGGTGCCGGCGTGGCCGCCACCAATCACGATGACGTCGTAGAGATAGAAGGAGTCGGACATGGGCGTGGACCAGAAGCAGGAGGAAGACCAGCGGCCGCGAACGTAGCGGCTGAAGGGCGGTTTGCGGCATTAACACGCGAAATATGTGATGCAAATCACATTATCAAACACTGACACTCAAGTTGGCATGTTTCGTGCGGATATCCCTACTGCACCCGTCGTGGCATTGCGACATGGGCGCAAGGCTGGAATTGGAACAGGGGCCAGCCGCGCGTGCGATGGGGTAGCGTAAGGGCCGGTAGTCGGGGGACTGCCGGCCCTTAGTTTTATCTGCACGTCGCCGGCGCACACGCTCTGGCCCGCTTCGCAACGCTCCAATGCACAAAGCCCCGGGATGCCGGGGCTTTGTGCATTGGAGGCGCCGATATCCGACAGGGCCGGAACAGGGGGGATCCAGATTTCCCTGTCGGACATCGACATAAGTCGGTCAGTGGAGTGGCCAGGTCAGAAAACGACGTGGCGGGTCACACAGTGCACCTAGCTTGCAGCCAAGTGCAGACTGAACGCAAGCCCCCAACATTGCCAAGTGTGGGCTGCGTCGCAGTGAGCAGATCAGGGAATCTGCTGGCGCGTAGTGCGGGGTGCGGTCTGCCGCTGGATCTCGCGGATCACCCGCGGCGGAGCACCGATACGTGGCGGCTGCGCCGGACGCGGTGGCGCGCCGGTGGCTGGCGGCGGGTTGGGGCGCTGCGGGCGCGGACCGTTGGGCCGGCCACTCGGGCGTGGGCCATTCGGCCGGGGACCATAGTTGTTGTAAGGACGGTACTGCGGACGTCGATCGTACTCGCGGTAATAATAGCCGCCGCCGCCGCGATAGACCGGGTACACCGGATAGTCGTACAGACCGATCCCGCCGGCTCCGTAAGGGCTGCCATAGGAATACGGCGCATAGCCCGGCGGGTAGCGGTACTGCACCGCGGGCGCACCACGGTAATACCCACCCGACCCGGCGCCGGTGTAGTCATACGTCGCGCAGCCGCTCAAGGCCAGCAGGCCGGCGGCAAGGATCAGACGGAATTTCATGGATGGTGCCCTCCTGCAACCATGGTGTCACTGTCGAACCGCGGCATTGAATCGGTCCTTAACTGTGCGGTGATGGCGCGTATGTTCATTGAACGAGCATGCGCGGAACGCCGACCCTCGACCGTGAAGAGTGAGGCGATACGTTAATCTTGGGAGCATGATCGAAACGCTTCTTCCTGCCTATTCCGACGTCCTGCAGGCGGCTGCACGCATTGCCCCGCACACCGCACCGACCCCGTTGCTGCGCTCGCACACGCTGGACGCGCTCAGCGGTGCGCAGCTGATGTTCAAGGCCGAGCACCTGCAGCGCAGCGGTGCGTTCAAATTCCGCGGCGCCTGCAATGCGGTCTGGGCGTTGCCGGCCGAGACCGCCGCACATGGCGTGGTGACGCACTCTTCCGGCAACCATGGCGCGGCGCTGGCACTGGCCGCGCGCACCCGCGGCATCGGCTGCCATGTGGTGGTGCCCGAAGGCGCGGTGGCTGCCAAGCTGGCCAATATTTCCCGGCATGGCGCCACCCTGTGGCGCTGCGCGCCGACCATCGCCGCACGCGAGCAGCTGTGCGCCGAGGTCCAGGCCAGCAGCGGTGCGACCCTGGTTCACCCGTATACCGATCCAGCGGTGATTGCCGGCCAGGGCACCGCAACCCTGGAGTTGCTGCACGACAGCGGCGGCCTGGATGTGCTGGTGGCGCCCGTGGGCGGCGGCGGGCTGGCGGCCGGGGCGGCCCTGGCGCTGCAGGCTTCACCCGGCTGCGCGCTGGTGCTGGCCGAGCCGGCGGGCGCAGCCGACACCGCGCGGTCGCTGGCGGCAGGGCAGCGGCTGGTGGACTTCGTTCCCGACACCGTGTGCGACGGGCTGCGCGGCACCCTGGGGGCGCCCAACTTCGCGCTGCTGCAGGCCGCCGGAGCGCAGGTCATCACCGTTGACGATGCCGCCGTGGTGCAGGCCATGCGCCTGCTCTGGCAGGTCTTGAAACAGGTGGTGGAACCGTCGTCGGCCATCGCGCTGGCGGCCGTGCTGGCCGACCCGGCGCGCTTTGCCGGGAAGCGGGTGGGCGTCATCTTGTCTGGCGGCAATGTCGACCTGGACGCCTTGTCGTGGGCCGCCGCGTGAGCAGGCCCTCGCGTGGGCTCGGCCTGTGGGGTTGGGGGTGGCGGCTGTGCATGCTGGCGCTGATCTGGCTGGTGGGCGTGGCCGGCTGGATCGTCTGGGTGGGCGACCGCGACCAGGCCGCACCGGCTGACGTGATCATCGTGCTGGGCGCGGCGGCCTACGACGCGCGCCCCTCTCCCGTGTTCGAAGAGCGCATCCGGCACGCGCTGGACCTGTATGCACGCGGCTACGCGCCGCATCTGCTGTTTACCGGCGGCTTTGGCAACGGGGCGCGTTTTGCCGAATCCCAGGTGGCGCGGCGCTACGCGCTGCGGCATGGCGTGCCGTCGGAAGCCATCGTGATCGAGACCAGTTCGCGCACCACCCGGCAGAACCTGCTGCAGGCGCGCGCGCTGATGGAGCGGCATGGCATGCACCGGGCGATCATCGTCAGCGACCCGCTGCACATGGCGCGCGCGCTGCGGCTGTGCCAGGAGCTGGGCGTGGATGCGCTGGCGTCGTCCACCCCGAGCACGCGCTTCCGCAGCTTCCACACCAGCTGGCGCTTCCTGTTGCAGGAGGTCTATTACTTCCACCGCGATCTGGTGGTGCAGGGCGCCTGATGCCGGGCCTATGATGGCGGCTTTCCCAGCGGCAGGTTCGAGCATGAGCGAGAGCAATCGGCAACGCGCCACCGGCCTGGTCCAGGCCTACTACGAGGCATTCAACCGCGGTGATTGGGATGCCATGCTGGCGTTCCTGGCTGAGGACGTCGCCCACGACCTCAACCAGGGCCCACGCGAGATCGGCCGGGCGGCCTTCGCCAGCTTCCTGCAGCGCATGAATGACAGCTACCGCGAGCAGCTGCGCGACATCGTGGTGACTGCCAATGACGCGGGCACGCGCGTCGGCGCCGAGTACGTGGTGCATGGCGTCTACCACACCACCGACGAAGGCCTGCCGGATGCGAACGGGCAGACCTATGTCTTGCCCGGCGGCGCGTTCTTCGATGTGCGCGATGGGCAGATCACGCGGGTGACCAATTACTACAACCTGCAGGAATGGATTGCGCAGGTATCGCGCTGACGCCACGGCTGCTGCGGTGCAGGTTGGCTAAATCAGCACGCTGGACTGCGTAGGAGCGCGCTCGCGCGCAATGAAGCGATACCGATAACGCCACATCGCGCGCGAGCGCGCTCCTACGTGGTTGGTCGGGCATTGCAGCAGCTGACGGGCGTAATGCCTGCGTTACAGCAGCACGATGCCCACGACCACCAGCACGAAGATGCCCCACTTGAGCGTCTGGTAGAGCGGGTTGTTGCGCTCCTTCAGCGCCTTGGCCTTGAGCCGTGCGGCGTAGAAATACCGGAACACCCGGTTGATGCCGCCGGTCTTGTCGCCTTCCTGGTTCGGCGAGGCGCCGGCCGAGAGCAGGCTACGGCCGACGAAGCGGTTCACCGCGGCCGCCCAGCGCCAGCGCATCGGGCGCTCGATATCGCAGAACAGGATGATGCGGTCCTGGTCGGTGTCGTTGCGCGCGTGGTGGATGTAGGTCTCGTCGAACATGGTCCACTCGCCGTCGCGCCAGCTGTGGCGCTGGCCGTCGACGTCGATGAAGCAGCGGTCGTCGTTGGGCGTGGCCAGGCCCAGGTGCAGGCGCATGGAGCCGGCGAACGGGTCGCGGTGCGGGCGCAGTTCGCTGCCCGGCGGCAGCTCGGCGAACATCGCCGCCTTGACCGTGGGAATGGAGCGCAGCAGCGCGGTGGTCTGCGGGCACAGCTCGGCCGCAGACGGGTGCGCGGTGCCGTACCACTTCAGGTAGAAGCGCTTCCAGCCGCGGCGGAAGAACGAGTTGAAGCCGATATCGGTGTAGCCGTCGGCCGCGCGGATCTTCTGCATCTGCTGCAGCGCCACTGCCTCATCGCGGATCAGCGTCCAGTTCGCACGCAACGGGGCCAGCTCCGGAAATTCCTTGCCCGGATCGATGAACGGCGTGGTCGGCACCCGCGAACACAGATACATCAGCGTGTTGATCGGGGCCATGAAGGTGGAATGGTCCAGCAGCTGCCGGCTGAGCCGGTGGCGCACGCGACCGCGGTAATGGATGTACAGCGCTGAGGCAATGAACAGCGCGATGATGAGCCACTTCAACATTGGGGAGGCCGGTTTGGGGGCGGGGGCCGTTAACTGGTGAATTCTACCGGTTGCAAGCGCCGAGCCTGCCTGATCGGGATGGGCTCGGCGGTAATACTGTGTCCTACCAAAGACCGGCGACATGCGCCGGCAGGGTGTGCGCCGCTTGCGTGCGGTTGACGCACCGTGGCGCGGGCGCCGGGGTGCTGCCGGAGGCAACGGTGGACCGAAGCAGGCGACTGGTGCATGCCGCGGCCGCGCCTGCCTGGCGGCTGCGCCCGCGCAGTGATCGCCACGCTTAGTCCTGGCGGCGGCGGATCGGGATCGCGCCCACCGGCACGCTGGCGATGTCCTGCCCGCGCTCGCGGATCGGGGCGCCCGGCGCCGGTGCCCAGGCGTGCGCGTAGATGACTTCCCACGAACTGGGCAGGGTGCCATCGGGCCGCCGCAGGGGTTCGTAGGCCGCACTGGCGGCGGCAAAGCGGCCGCGGCCGGTCAGCGTGGCGCGGCGGTTGCTGAGTGCATTGGTGGCGCCCATCGCGCGCAACTCGCGCATCAAGGCGGGCAGGTCGTTGTAGGTGAGGGTGAACAGGTCGCGGTCCAGCACCGGGTCGCGGAAGCCGGACATCATCAGCGCATCGCCGAACTGCGCAATCGGCGGGAAGCGGCTCACATGCGGGGCCGGGTCGGCCTGCGCGAAGGCCTCGCGCAGTTCGATCAGCGTCTCCGGGCCGAAGGTGGAGCACAGCAGCAGGCCGCCGGGCCGCAACGCGCGCCGAAAGCCGGCGAACACCGCCGGCAGGTCTTCCACCCACTGCAAGCACAGATTGCTGAAGATCACATCCACGCTGCCATCGGCTACCGGCAGCGCGCGGGCATCGGCGCAGACCTGCGCAAACGGCTTCCACCAGCCGGCGGTCTTGCGCGCCTGGCGCAGCATCGGCAGCGCCTGGTCGAGCGCGATCACCTGCGCCTTGGGCCAGCGTTTCTTGATCGTGGCGCTGGCATGGCCCGGGCCGGCACCCACATCCAGCACCACCTTAGGCGCGGTGTCGCCGAGATAGTCGAGCGACTCCAGCAGGCGCGTTCCCACCTCGCGTTGCAGGGCGGCGGCGGCGGCATAGCTGCTGGCGGCACGCGCGAAGGCGCGCCGGACGTGGCGGGGGTCGAAAGTGCTGTTCATTGCCGCGCTATTGTCGCCGCTGCGCGCCGCCGAGGGAATTGCCGCAGCGACACGGTGTGATGCGCGCTGGCGTGTTGATGCGCAGCGCCAGTGGCGTCAAAACGTGCCCGGGTAGGCGCCGCCGTCGATCAACAGGTTCTGTCCGGTGATGTAGCCGGCCTGGGCACTGCACAGGAATGCGCAGGCCGCGCCGAATTCGTCCGGCTCGCCAAAGCGCCCGGCCGGGATGCCGGCGCGTTTTTGCGCGGCCACCGCCTCGGCGCTGATGCCTTGTTGCTCGGCGATCACGGCGAAGTTGCCGCGCAGCCGGTCGGTGGCGAACTGGCCCGGCAACAGGTTGTTGAGGGTGACGTTGTCGGCCACGGTGCTGCGCGCCAGCCCGGCCACAAAGCCGGTGAGACCGGCACGCGCACCGTTGGACAGGCCCAGGATGTCGATCGGCGCCTTCACCGCGCTGGAGGTGATGTTGACGATGCGGCCGAAGCGCCGCGCGCGCATCGCATCGACCGTGGCGCGGATCAGTTCGATCGGGGCCAGCATGTTGGTGTCGAGCGCACGCAGCCAGTCCGCGCGTTCCCATTGGCGGAAATCGCCCGGCGGCGGCCCGCCGGCGTTGTTGATCAGGATGTCGACCTGCGGGCAGGCGGCCAGCGCAGCGGCACGGCCTTCGCTGGTGGTGATGTCGGCGACGACGCTGCGCACCTCACCCGCATTGGGCAGGGCGCGCAAGTTGCTGGCGGACTGCTCCAAAGCCTCGCGGCCACGCGCGACAATCACGACATTGGCGCCTTCGCGTGCCAACGCCTGTGCGCAGCCCAGGCCCAGGCCCTTGCTGGCGGCACATACCAAGGCCCAGCGCCCGGCGATTCCCAGATCCATGCGGTGCTCCTTCAAATCAACGAATGCGCATGATCGGTGATCGTGGCTGCACGGCGTGTGCTGGTGGATCGGACAGTGTGTTGATTGGCGGTAGTCCGAGGCAGTGATCTCGCATTGCGTGGCGATTCGCGATCACTGCAATGGCTGCGAGAGGCGGCTGCGATGCGTGCTGCGTGGATTGCCGCGGCTCATGGGCGCGGTGGCACCAGGACGGCATGAGCTCATCATCTCAGGTGTGCGTTTTAGTTGGTCGGGCGCACATCCTGCGCAGGATGCGCGCACCCGTCTTCTCATCCGGGATCAGCAGGTCGTCGATGCGGATTGAAACGCCTGAGTGGCTTGCGTACGTACAGGCCGGTGTACGGCAGCTTGTCGGCGCGCACGCACGTGTCCTTCAGGCTCGGCAGACGTAGCTGGAGTTGATCCGGCGCGAGAGGCTGTTGCGCTGACCGTCGATAGCGACGGGAAACAAAAAAACAGTGTGCTGCGTGCAGTGCGATTCGCACTGTGGCGCGGAGAAAGCACGAGTCCGCCATGCGCGATCCTGGGCGGCATGCCACCGAAAGCGGCTGACGAGATAGGTTGTATCTGCAGCGCTCGCGCATTGCGTTATCGATGTACTGGGCAGGCTCAGGCCTGCGTCAGCGGAAGTGCACCCCATCCAACGCAGCTCACGATTGCTTGCGGCCAGTGAATCCTCACTACACGCCGCGGCCGACGTGAAGCCTTTGCCATGCATCTGCGCACGGGCAGATGCACCTTGCTGCCGCGTCGCATCACACAGTGCGAGTCTCTCAGGGCAATGCTGCAACAAAGCGCTGCAGCGCCTCGGCCACCTGGTCGGCGTGGCCCAGGAACGGTGCATGTCCGCCGCCGTCGATGGTCAGTGCCTGTGCGTGTGGCGCGCGCGCAGCTGCGGCATGCATGCCGGCGGCCGGCACCAGGCGGTCGCGTTGCCCGGCGATCCACAGGCTGGGCCGCGCAAGCGCTGCCAGCGCGCGGCGCAGGTCGGTGCGTTCGAGCAGGCCCAGGCCATCCTGCAGCGCGCTGGCTGCCGGTTCGCCGCGCGCAGTGAGCGTCTCGCGCAGGCTGCGCAACTCGCTGCGCGCATGCGCCGAGCCCAGCGTGTCCAGGGCGAGAAACCGGTCGAGCGTGCCGCGGTAATCGCGCGCAAGATCCTGGCCGAATTGCACGAAGACCTCGCGTTCCACCGCATCGGGCCAGTCATTGCCACGCACGAAGCGCGGTGTGGCGGCGATCATCGCCAGCGCGCGGACCTGCGGTTGGGTGGCCGCTGCATGCAGTGCGAACAGGCCGCCCAACGACCAGCCCACCCAGGCCGCCGGCGGCGTGGCCGCGGCGATTGCGGCCACCACGTGCGGCAAGGCCAGCGGCGTAGTGTCGTCGTGGCTGAAGCCATGCCCGGGCAGGTCCACCAGATGCAGTTGGTAGTGCGGTGCCAGGCGCTCCACCAAGGGTGCGAACACACCGCCATGCAGTGCCCAGCCGTGCAGAAGAACCAGTGCCGGCCCGTGGCCGATGACGTCGATATGCATGCGCGTAGTGTCGCCGATCACGCGTGCTGGGTCAGGTAGCTGCGGCCTCGGCGCGCAACGCAGCCACGCGTGGGCCGAGCCAACGCCATTGCGCACGTGCGTAGCCGCGCCAGCACCAGCGATCGGGCCAGCGCCACGCGCGCGCACGGTGTGCGGCGATGGCCGCGCTCAACCACGCCGGATCGAAGCCGTCCCACACGCCGGCCACGCTGTACACATTGCTGCGCAGCACCGGGTGCACGTCGTGCAACAACATCGTGCGCAGCTGTTCCAGCGAAAACGGCGACTCCGCCAGGCAGTGCACGATGCGCGCGTGCATGGCATCGACTGCGGTGTCCAGATACAGCTCGGCCATTGCCTCCCACACGCGGCGTTGCGCCGGCGTCGGGGCGTGCATGCTCAGGCCAGCGCGCGCTGCGGCTGGCGGCTGACCACATCGCGCGCCTGCACAATGGCATCGACCAGGGCCTGCACCTGTTGCGGCGTGTGCAACGCCGACAACGTCACCCGCAGCCGCGCCTTGCCTTCGGGCACGGTGGGCGGGCGGATCGCACCGACCAAGAAGCCGGCTTGCTCCAGCGCCGCCGACATCGCCATCACGGTGGCTTCCTCGCCGCACAGCAGCGGCTGGATCGGGGTGTCCGAGGCCATCAGTTCGAAGCCATGCCGGCGCGCACCATCGCGGAATGTGCCGATCAGTTCGGTCAGCCGCGTGCGGCGCCAATCGTCGCGACGCGCCAGGCGCACTGCAGCCAGGGTGGCGGCCATCTGCGCGGGCGGCAGCGCGGTGGTGTAGATGTACGGGCGCGCGGTTTCGGCCAGGTGGCGGATCAGCGCTTCTTCGCCCACCACCACCGCGCCATAGCCGCCCAGGGCCTTGCCCAGGGTCACCAGTTGCAGCGGCACTTCGGCCACGCCGAGCCCGGCATCGGCCACGCAACCGCGGCCCTGCGGCCCCAGCACGCCCACGCCGTGCGCATCGTCGACATAGAACAAGGCCTCCTGCATGCGCGCGACCAGGCTCAGCGCACGCAGTGGCGCAACGTCGCCATCCATGCTGAAAACACCGTCGCTGGCGAGCATTGCCGCGCCCTCCGGCGCGCCCTTGAGCTGGCGCATCGCGCCTTCCACATCCAGGTGCGGGTAGCGGCGCAACCGGCAGCCGGCCAGGCGCGTGGCATCCAGCAGGCTGGCGTGATTGAGCCGGTCCTGCACGCAGACATCGTCTTCTTCGCTGAGCAGCGCCTGCTGCACGGCCAGGTTGGCGATGAAGCCACTGCCGAACAGCAGCGCCGACGGATAGCCCAGCCATTCGGCGATGTCGCGCTCCAGCGTTTCGTGCGCGGTGTGATGGCCGCAGATCAGATGCGAGGCAGTCGCCCCGGCACCATCGCGCGCGGCGGCATCCTGCAGTGCGGCCACCACTTCGAACTGTTGCGACAGGCCCAGGTAATCGTTGGAGCAGAAACCGGTCAGCCAGCGCCCATCGATTTCCAGGCGCACGCCGTCGCGGCGGCCCACCTGCCGCCGCACTCGCACCCGCTCCTGGGCCACGCGCAATTTGCGCAGCGACGAAATCCGTTCGTGCAGATCGGGGCGAGCCATGGTGTTCGTCGACAGCGGAAGAGGGCCGCTAGCGTAGCGTGCCGGGCCCAGCGCGCCCAGCCGGCACCGACGGCCGGTGCGGGCTGAGCGCTGATGCGGTCAGGCCGCGTGCTCGCAGGCGGCGCCGCAGGTGATGTCCGCATGCACGGTGCCGGGGTGGTCGTGCTCGGCGGCGTCGACGGTGATCTGCATCGGGCGCAGGCCCAGCCGCTGGAACAACGCCTGGTCGCGCTCGGTATCAGGGTTGGCGGTGGTGAGCAGCTTTTCGCCGTAGAAGATCGAGTTGGCACCGGCCAGGAAGCACAGCGCCTGCAGTTCGTCGCTCATCGCCTCGCGGCCGGCGGACAGGCGCACCATCGACTTGGGCATGGCGATGCGCGCCACCGCGATCATGCGCACGAACTCGAATGCATCCAGGGGCTCGGTGCCGTGCAACGGAGTGCCGGGAACCTGCACCAGCTGGTTGATCGGCACCGAGTCCGGGTGCGCGGGCAACGTGGCCAGCGCATGCAACAGGCCGACGCGGTGCTCGCGGGTTTCACCCATGCCGACGATGCCGCCGCAGCAGGTCTTCAAGCCCACATCGCGCACGTGCTCCAGGGTGTTCAGGCGGTCCTGGTACTGGCGGGTGTGGATGATCGAATCGTAGTAATCCGGCGCGGTGTCCAGATTGTGGTTGTAGTAGTCCAGCCCGGCGTCCTTGAGCGCGCGCGCCTGGCCGGCGTCGAGCATGCCCAAGGTGGCGCAGGTTTCCAGGCCCATCGCCTTCACCTCGCGGATCATGGCGGCCACCTTGGGGATGTCGCGGTCCTTGGGCGAGCGCCACGCCGCGCCCATGCAGAAGCGCGAGGCGCCGGCGGCCTTGGCCTGGCGGGCCTTGGCCACCACGTCTTCGGTGTCCATCAGTTTCTGTGCGCTCACCCCGGTGTCGTAGCGCTGCGCCTGCGGGCAGTAGGCGCAGTCTTCCGGGCAGCCGCCGGTCTTGACCGACAGCAGCGTGGAGACCTGCACCTCGGCCGGGTCGAAGTGGGCACGGTGCACGCTGGCGGCGCGATGCAGCAGCTCGGGAAACGGCAGCGCGAACAGCGCATGCAGTTCTTTGCGATCCCAGTCATGGCGGACGACAACGGACATCGGGGTTTCCTGACAGTCAGCGGCTTGGAAGCCAGGCAGTCTGGTGAGCATGGACGAGGCTGTCAACTTCACGCATCCGCATTCGGTTTACAGGTGGCCACAACGGCTGCTGCGATTGCTGCTGCCATCGCTGTGCCTGGTGTGCGCGGAGTCGGGCACCGACGATTGCGACCTGTGCTCGTCCTGCCGGGCGGCGCTGCCAGACCATGGCACTGCCTGCGCGTGCTGCGCCACGCCGTTGTTTGCCGCTGCCGGGCTGCCACTGTGCGGCCAGTGCCTGCAGCACCCGCCGCCGCTGCAGCGCGCATATGCCTGCTTCACCTATCGCTGGCCGGTGGACGGGCTGCTGCGACGCTTCAAGTTCCATCAGGATCTGGCGGCCGGACGGGTGCTGAGCGAGTTGATGGCCGCGCGCTGTGCCGCCTTGCCGCGGCCACAGGCACTGGTGCCGGTGAGCCTGCACCGGCAGCGGCTACGCCAGCGCGGTTACGACCAGGCGCTGGAGTTGGCCCGGCCGCTGGGCCGCGCACTGCAGCTGCCCTGCCTGCCGCTGTTGCGCCGCGTACGCGCCACCGCGCCACAGTCCGAACTGGATGCCGATGAGCGCCGGCGCAATCTGCGCGATGCGTTTCTGGCGCGTGGGCCGCTGCCCATCCATGTGGCGCTGGTGGACGACGTCATGACCACGGGCGCCACCTTGCATGCAGCCGCACAGGCGTTGCGGCGCGCCGGTGTGCAGCGCGTGGACGCCTGGGTCTGCGCGCGGGTGCCGTGAGGGCGTGGTGGCTTGCGCGTTGTAGCGTCGCGCCGTGAGGTTTGGCCCGCAACGTTGTCGGCGACGGTCCTCCAGTTGCGCTGCTATCGGTGTCACGAGGACAACGTGCCGAGGCGACAGCGCGCCCGGGGATCGGCCTAGAGCGGCACATGAATGTGTCGCGGCGGCGAGTCAGACAGAGGACGTCTGACCGAGCCGAATAGCCGATTCCCGGGCGCGCTGGCGCAGCCCACCGAAGCCGGCGCCTGACAGGTGGAGCCATGCCGCAACCAAACCACTTTCCGCGCCCCGGCCCGCGGTTGCTGCGCGGGCGCTCCAAGGCGCGCACCAGTGCCGGGCAACCTGTGTCTTCGCGGCCCCTGCGGGCTTAACGCGCGGCGCGATTAGCGCATCTACCCGCTAGCGCAACGCCAGCGACGCGGCGATGCCGACGAAGATCGCCAGGCCTACCCAGTTGTTATGCAGGAAGGCGCGGAAGCAGGGGCCGCGTTCGCGGTGGCGCGCGATATGGAATTCGTAGGCCACCAGCAGCGCTGCGATGCCCAGCCCAGCCCAGTAAGCGATGCTGAGGCCGGCGCGCAAGCCCACCAGCACCAGGGCCGCGAACATCAGCGCATACAGCACGCCTTGCGCGATCAGGTCGTAACGGCCGAACAGGATGGCGGTGGACTTGCTGCCCATGCGGAGGTCGTCCTCGCGGTCGACCATGGCATACCAGGTGTCGTAGGCGGTGGCCCAGAGGATGTTGGCGGCGTATAGCAGCCAGGCCAGCAGCGGCACGCTGCCCTGCACGGCGGCGAAGCCCATCGGGATGCCCCAGCCGAACGCCATGCCCAGGTATACCTGCGGCAGATGGGTGTGGCGCTTCAGATAGGGATAGCTGGCGGCCAGAAACAGGCCGGGCACGCTCAGCGCCACGGTCAGCCAGTTGAGGCTGAGCACCAGCGCGAAGGCGACCAGCATCAACACCACGAACACCCACAGCGCCTCGCGGCCGGAGACCGCGCCGGTGGCGAGCGGACGCGACTTTGTGCGCTCTACGTGCGGATCCAGCCAGCGGTCGGCGTAGTCGTTGATCACGCAGCCGGCCGAACGGGTCAGCCAGACGCCAGCGGTGAACACGAACAAGGTCCACAACGGCGGCAGGCCCCCGGCCGCCAGCCATAGCGCCCACCAGGTGGGCCAGAGCAGCAGCAGGCTGCCGATCGGGCGGTCACCACGGACCAACTTCCAATACTGTCCCAGGCGCTCTGGCCACGTCAGCGCAGGGGCCATGGGCACGTTCTCGAAACCTTGCTTGCTCATGCTGCAAAGGGTAGCAGCGCCGCTCGGCCGCGGTCATGCGCTTGACGGTAGGGACGTCGCTGTTGGCTGCGGTTGGGCGCGCTTTTGAAGTGGGTTTTCAGGTGCGGGGCGCTGCGGTGCTGGAGGGATAGCCCCATCTTTGCGACCGCGCGGATAGATGTGGATGCGCCTTCGGCTGGTGCGCGCGGAGGGATGCGCGCCGGGAAGCGGGCCACGGCCCAGGGATCACGCGCATGGCGCCGGTTCTGGCATAATGCGCGGCCAGGCGCTCGTAGCTCAGCCGGATAGAGTAGTGGCTTCCGAAGCCATTGGTCGGGGGTTCGAATCCCTCCGGGCGCACCAGATGAACCCTCCAGGGACATCCAATAAAGTCCAAAACCCCCGAGAAATCGGGGGTTTTTTGTTGCCTGCCAGTCCTGCAAGGTCCACCCTAATCCATTGAAATCCAGGCTGATCGGGGGCATAGATGGGGGCACCAGCCCCCAGCACGGATATGGATGCCCCCATGCCCCCAAGTGACGCCGCAGTACGTAGTGCAAAGCCGGCCACCAAGCCAGTGAGACTGTTCTATGGTGGCGGCTTATACGTCGAGATCTCGCCGAAGGGTGCCAAGCTCTGGCGATGGAAGTATCGCTTTGGCGGTAAGGAGAAGCGCTTGGCACTGGGGGTCTACCCAGAGGTCAGCCTGGCGGAGGTGCGAGCGCAGCATCTGGAAGCACGCAAAGTCCTCCGGTCCGGCATTGACCCAGGTGAGAAGAGGAGGGTCGACAGGCTGGTGCGCGTTGATCGGTCCCAGCCCAGCTTTGCAGCTGTCGCTGCAGAGCTCCTGGCCCTGCATGGCAAGAAGAATTCCGTCCTGACGATGAAGCGCAATGGCAGGATCGTCGAAAAGGACCCCAACCCTGAGGTTTCCCCACATCTCCTCCTGTCAGATCAATCACTTGCGACATAATCGCCTGGAAGAAAGTGCGCGCATGGCGCAATCTTCAAGGTGACTAAGCCAGAGAAGGTTGACGACCATGCGCGCCAGCGAAGTATTGCAGAAGTGCCTGCCCAACTCACTGTCAGGGATGCATGCGTTGCGCGAACGCGCGTTGCTGCATGCGGTCGAGGCGTTGTTGCACGGACGCAGGCTGACACTGATGGACATCGCACGTTCGTGGCCGAGCGCACTGCGGGTGCACGCGCCGCTCAAGGCAGTTGATCGCCTGTTGAGTAATCGCAATTTGCAGGTTGAGCGATCGGTGATTGACCACGAGATGGCGCACTGGCTGCTGCGCGGCGCGCAGCCGGTAATCGTCATCGACCGGAGCGATTTGAAGCCAGACAAATCGTGGTGTCTGCTGCGCGCAGCGGTGCCGGTAGGCGGCCGCACGCTTACCTTGCTGGACATGGTAGTGCCAGGAAAGCAGCAGGGATCGCCTGGTGCAGAAAGACGCTTCCTGCACCAACTGAGGGCACTGGTTCCGGACGATGTTCGCCCGATCCTGGTCACTGACGCCGGCTTCCGGACACCATGGTTCCGCGCTGTATCGGCCATGGGCTGGTGTTGGGTTGGGCGACTGCGCGGGCGCACGCAAGTCAAGCCGCAGGACGTGCGGGATGGAGCAGATCAGTGGATCGATAGCCGGAAACTGCATGTGTTGGCGTCCAATCGTGCATGCGAGTTACCGCCGATGCAGGCCAATCACAGCGATCCACTCGATTGCAGGTTGGTGGTTTACGCCAAGGCACGGCAAGGGCGCAAACGGTGCAATCGCCGCTCACCCGCCAAAGCCTCACGTGCGTCATCGAGTCTGAAGGCCGCGGCGCGTGAGCGCGAGCCTTGGCTGATCGTTGCATCCCCACAGCTGCAGGCACCCAGCGCAAAGCAGTTGGTTAATGTGTACGCACGACGGATGCAGATCGAGCTGGCATTTCGCGATCTGAAATCACATCGCTACGGCCAGGCGCTGGAAGACAGTTTGACCCGACGCGGCGAGCGACTGCAGATCCTGCTGCTGATCAATACGTTGGCTGCATTCGCCAGCTGGTTGGCAGGGCTGGGATGCGAAGCGACCGGTATCGCCCGGTGGCTGTCTCCTCGCAACAGCACACGCAAGCTTTACTCCACGCTACGCATCGGCCGAGAAGCGCTGGTCAGGCAGTGGCCGATGGAGCCCGTCTCACGGGGATAGGGCGCTTGCGCGCACTGCCTGCGGCAGTGCGCGAGCAGATGATGCTTACGGTGTAAAACGTGGGGATACCTTAGTATCTGGACCGATTGCGGTACTTGTAACAGAGGGGTATCGGTGCGCGTGGCAGCACTGGATTCGGAAACGGTATAGCTGTCGCGTTTCGCACGCACCTGGAGCGTGTCCAATGTCCAGCTGTTGAATGCCGGCTCGGAAGTTTGGGGTGATGCAGGATCTTGTGCTGACACTGCGTCCTGGTCGAGCGAAGGCGCGGCGAGCAGTGCTGGCGAAGCGAGAGCAGCCGCAAGCGCGAACGCCAGGCGGGAGGGAGCGGACGGTGTGGCCCTGGAGGGATGCATGGAAACTCCAACAATGAGCGGGAAGGTCGAGATGTGACTGGCCATCAGAATCGATGGTCCACGGTGAACTCGACGCGCCTGTCGGCACCCCGCAGCCACTGGGTATCGGTGTAATAAGCCGTTTCGTAGAACGTCTTGTCGAAGGCATTGAAGACGCGGGCGGTCAGTCGGGTGGCTGGGCGGGCCTGCCAGGAGACCGTGACATCCGTGGTGGCATAGCCCGGAAGTTGCAACGTATTGGCAGTGTCCGCATAGCGCTTTCCGACATACCGAACACCCGTGGCGACCGTCCAGTCTGTAGCCACCTGCCAGCTCACCCACGCATTGGCCAAGTGCTCGGCGACGTTGGGCGGCACGTTGCCATCCCGAGAGACCGCGATGACCGGCGAACCAGTGGTCTCCAGAAAATCTTCGAACTCTGCCTTCAGCACGGTGGCGTTGAGATCCAGCGACCATGCCGGCGCGAAGACCCATGCCAAGGACGCCTCCACCCCCTTGGACGTTTGTGCGCCCACCTGGACACGTCGGTCCGGGTTCAAGGGGTCGCGGCTAAGCAAACCGGTCTTGCGAATGCGATAGGCAGCCAAGGTCCACTCGCCGCCATCAAAGCCCTGTTTGAAGCCAACTTCCACCTGCTTGCCTCTGGATAGATCAAATGCCCCGTTGCTCGGACTGATCATTAGCAGACCACTGATCGGGTCAGACGCTTGAGAGAACTGGGCGTAAAGCGTGGACGTTGGCCGGAGTGCAAACACCGTTCCGGTACGCCAGCCGGTATTTGAGTAAGTCTTTGAGAACGTCCGCTGCCCGCTGATCAGGTCGGTGCGCTGAACAATGGCACGGTCATGGCGGAGGCCTGCCAAGATGGACCAGCGGTCGGTCAGCGCCAAACGGTCTTCAAGGAAGAGCGCGTATTGCTCGGCGCTGTTGCGATACCGGGGGATATTCGGCGCGTCGCTAATGAACCGGCCCGGCACCGGATTGAACAGGTCCACCGGCCCGGAACTTCCCGAGTAGGTGTTATTGGTGTGCTTGAAGTGGGCTCGGTTGGCATCTACGCCAACGGCAAAGGTGTTGTCCATGTGGCCAAGACCACCCCGCAACCGCAGCGTGGAGGTCAGACCGGTCTGGTCCTGGTTGTGCGTGATCTGCGTGTTGTCGGAGCGGTCGATCAGCCCGGTTGTCGCGTTATAGACGTAGGCCTCGGCATTGCGCCAATCGCGCTGGCTGTCGACCTGGTAAAGGCGCGTGCGCCATTCAACCGTATCGTTGGGCGTCCACACCGCGTCGAGCTGGCTCCAACGGTCTCGGAACCGGATGACGCTGTCAGAGACGTTGTAGTTTTCGTGGCGCAACGCATTCAGCTGTTGGCCGTCCACCAATGGCGTGCCGAAGTAACGCATGGGGCGTTGATAGCCTTCTGCATGCGTCAGTGTGAATTGCAGGTCCGGCCGCGCTTGCCAGAGCAATGCGCCCGAGAAGGTGGCATCACCGTTGTAGCCACGATCCACCCAGCCGCTACTGTAATTGCCACTGACATCCAGCCGGTAGGCGAGGTTGGAGCTCAACGCGCCCCCGCTGCCGACCCCCAGTCGTGCCGTGTCCTGGCTGCCCACGGTAGCTCGAAGCTCGTTTTCCACCGGGCCAAAGTGAGGCTTCTTGGGCACGATGTTGACTACGCCCCCGATCGCGCCGTCGCCATAGATGACGGAGGCCGGGCCACGCAACACTTCGATGCGTTCGATCGACCACGTGTCAAAAGGGAACGTGACTCCCACGCCGCCGTACTGTCGGATGCCGTCATACAGACGCATGACCGACGCACTGTCGGTAAAACCACGGCTGGATAGGGCACTCAGGCCATTGCCTGGATGAGGCATCGCGCTGATGGCACCGGCCCAGGTGATGGCATTGTTTAGGTTGGCATTGCCGCGTGCGTTCAGTTGCTCACGCAAGATAACGGTCAGGCTTGCGGGAGTATCGAGCACGCTCAGACCGAGTGCCGAACCGGTCGAACTGATGTCAGTCAATGTGACTGCGCGATCGTCGACGACCCGGACCGTGTCGAGCGTTCGGGGCGCTGGGCCTTGTTGTGCCAAGACTCCAGTGGAATGCAGCAGGAATGGAACGAGAGCCAAGGCTAGGCGTCCCGGACGGAGGACCGAGGGAAAGGAATGCATGGGTGGTTCCAGGTGGAATAGCGCCGTGGGCGCAAGCGGGCGTTGTTTGAGAACGACTACGCCGCCATCGGAGGGCCACGTGGACGGTGCGCGGTGCTGCTGGCGAACCGCGGGACATTCGACGCACAAACGTCACTGCCGGCTGAGGCATGAGTGGGAGCGGCACGCCTCCAGGTCCAGTCATGCGGGGTGAGAAGAAGCGCTGCCAGCAGGCAGTGCTCGCAAGCAGCGTCGTGGGGCAGGGCGTGCTTGCCTAATTGGATTTGCCCTTCGCGACTACCCAGGGCCAGCGTGGCCGGTTTGGTTGCCAGCTGGTGGCCCGTCTCGCACATGGCCTCCATGACCATCTGCTGCGGCAGCGATTCAACCCACCGGCTGACAACCGGCGCAACCACCAGCAGCAAGGCCGCCATGGCGGCCCAGCTGCGGATAGCGTGGGCAAGGAATCTTCGAAGAGCCATGGGCGTGGGCGAGGATTGGCCGGTCAGCGCTTGGCTGCAGCGCCAAAGCGGGCGTTGACCTCGGTCCAGTTGACCACCGACCACCACGCCTTGATGTAGTCGGCCCGCTTGTTTTGGTAATGCAGGTAATACGCGTGTTCCCACATATCCAGGGCCAGCAGTGGCGTGCCGCGGTCGGACACGACATCCATCAATGGGTTGTCCTGATTGGACGTGGTGGTGATCGCCAGTGAGCCGTCTGGTTTGACGATCAACCAGGCCCATCCCGAGCCGAAAATTTTTGTGGCCGCCTCGGAGAACTTGGTTCTGAAGGCCTCTTCGGAGCCGAACGACTGTGCCAGTTTTGCCTTGAGGGCCGGCGATATCGTTCCTCCCTGGCCTGCGGGTGCCATCAGCGTCCAGAACAGGCTGTGGTTGTAATGGCCGCCGACATTGTTGCGGACCGCCGCGTCGTACAGAGAGATATGGGCCTGGATGTCTTCGACAGACGTGGTCGACAACGCTGGGTAGTCTTCGACCTTGTTGTTGAGGTTATCGACGTAGGCCTTGTGATGGCGTGCGTGATGGACCTCCATCGTTTGCGTGTCGATGGCCGGTTCCAATGCATTGGTCGCGTAGGGAAGCGCCGGTAGCGAGAAGGCGACTTTAGGTGCGTCGGCTGCGACTGCAATATTTGAAAGTGCCAGCAGGGCGCTGAGGCCTAACGCTTTAATGGATTGGCAATTCATGGTGTTTTGCTCCGATTTCAAGAAGGACGAACAGGGTGCTAGCAGGCGTTTGGCATGAAAGCACAAGCGCACGGCGGACTGTGTCGGTCCGTTGGAGTCAGGAACTCTGGTCCTCAATTAAGAGCATCTAACAAAACTCCTGCGCAGCCGCCAGGCGAGCGCGGCCGGTGCTCGGAATCCTCATGTACCACTCGTACACTGCGGTTCCTACGCGCCTTCCGCGCCCACCTGACGGCTGTTCGCTATGTTTTGTCAGCCGCTCTAAATCGTAAGGACTGCAGTGCACAGGCACTTGTACGCGTCAACCTCACAACGTGCGACGACGCTCCGCCCTTGCTCGCGCAGGAGCAAATCGTTCAAACCGGGCACTCGACGGCTCAGTCTCGTCCTAGCAGATCCGCTACACCTCAACTTGGCAGCCATACAAGCCAATAGCCGCCAGCCCAAAGCAAAGACGGAAAAGATGCCGCACCGGAACGTTGTGTCAGGCGAGAACGACGGAAGGGGGGCCGCGGGCACCCAAGGTGCTTGAGAGCAGCGATAGGCGCGTATTAGCGAGCCTTGCTAATCGCCCGAAGCTGCCAGGGCAGCCAGTGAGGAGCAGTAGCACTGCAATCAACAGACTGATCAAACGGGCAGCAATCACGCAGTAATCGCAGTCGACGCCCATGTCATGCTCGGCATGTGGGCCGGGCATTGGGCGTGCATTTGCCGTCTCATCGTCTGCGTCGTGATGGGGATAGACGTGGGATGAAATTGAAGCCGTCTCCAGCACGTCTACAGCATCGTGGTGATGCTGGTGGCGAGGCGTCTGCTTAAAATGCGAGCCATGCTGATGCACTACGTTGAGCGCTGAGGAGGCCGATGCTTCGGACTGCTTCAGGGCGCGACTTACCAACGGCGCAATGAGCATCAAGAGAATGGCGAGCCATGCGCAGGCAAGCAACCAGTGGTGGCGTCGTGAACGGTGCACATTCCGATTCTAATGGAAGCGGCCGACGAATGGTCTGTGGGCCAAGATTGTCGAAGGGCTGCGACAAAGTGTCGCAATGTGTGTTGGAGCAACGCCTGCCGCAAGGTCTGTCTGCCTTTCGCAAAGGTTTCAGGTAGCGAATACGCCAATGCCACATGCTCCATGCGCTGAGTAACCCACGGACGAGGGCGCGATGGTGAGCGCGTGTGTTGCTAGGCTTCGCTCACCGAGCCTCTGCTCGACACGTAGCATGTAGCCAACCAGTGTTTGGCGTAGTCGTACGCGGCGTTTTCGGTCAGTGAAGGCAACACCGGATATGGATTGACGATGAAGTGTGATGCCACCGGGCTTGGAAATAAGGAGTTCGGGTAGGAATTTACCGTCAGCCGGTGAGAAGTGCGCCGTTAGCAGATAGTCGCCCACGTGACGAGTTGCGGTAACGCCCAAGAGCATTTTTCCTTGATGGTGCCCAGCACCGTTGGTTGTTCGAAACATCAAAAAAAAAGCCGCAGCCAGGCGCTGCTTGGTGGCGGATGATCATGGACGACAAGAGTCCAACAGGCAGTCGGTGTT